>NZ_AUFE01000001.1:0-264337 GCF_000426345.1 Cupriavidus phytohabitans
CAACACGTGCCCATCGCGTGCGACCGGATCGCAACAAACCTCGTCCGCCTCGCCCAAAGCCTCATCGACATGCCGCTTATAAGGCTTGTTGATGCTTACAGTAACTTGGGTGGATTGCCTGTCGGCCGGGGCTTGCATAGCCCAGGGATGCGAGCGCGAGCGCCGCCCGGCTTCTAATATTTAATGTCCCGAGCGGTCTCGCGGCCCTGTTGCTTGGTTTGACGCTTGTCTTGCCGGCAATTGGCATTGCTTTGCTGGTTGGCGGCACGGCAGTCCTGCTTTGTCTGCCTGGAGTCCTGGCGTGTTTCTTGGCGAACGTCACGGCCGGCACGGCGCTGTTGCGCCTGCTCCGTCGCCCATGACACGCTGATAAATGTGGCATTGGCAAGCACCGAAGCTGCCACCAGAGAAATCAGCCGCACAGAATAGTAATGGCGCATATCACCTCCCCGATGGATCACCCTTCTTCCGTCAAACTACTTTAGTTTCCGCATGGAAGCCTGGCTAGCTGGTACGGTCGCGCATAGCCCCCGTTTCACGCCATGATATTGACGCCGCCATCCACATACAGCGTTTCGCCCGACAGCCGCCGGGCGTACGGCGTAGCCAGGAAGGCGCAGGTGTACCCGACATCCATGATGTCGACCAGCTCGCCTAGCGGAGCGCGCTCCACGGCGTCGGCAAGCATCAGGTCGAATCCCTTCAGCCCTGACGCTGCGCGGGTCTGCAGCGGCCCGGGCGAGATCGCATGCACGCGGATGCCGCGTGGGCCCAGCTCGTACGCGAGGTAGCGTGACACCGCTTCCAGCGCCGCCTTCACCGGACCCATGACGTTGTAGTTCGGCACAACCTTGTTGGCGCCGTGGTAGCTCATGGTAAGCATGGTGCCGCCATCGGCCATCAGCGGCGCTGCCAGCCGGGCCATGCGCACGAAGGAGTGGCAGGACACATCCATGGCCCTGGCAAAGCCTTCGGCGGAGCAATCGAGCAGGCCGCCTTGCAGATCTTCCTTCGGCGCCCAGGCGACCGAATGCACCAGGATGTCGAGCTTTCCCCATTGCTCTGCAATTCGCGCGAACAACGCGTCCATTTCCGCCTGGCTCGTGACATCCAGCGGGAGAAAGATGGAAGCGTCAAGCTGCTGCGCGAGCGGCTCGACATACTGGCGCGCCTTTTCGCCGGCATAAGTCATCGCGATCTCCGCGCCCAGCTCGCGGAAGGCCTTGGCGCACCCATAGGCAATGGAATGTTCGTTCGCAATCCCGCAGACCAGTGCGCGGGCGTTGGCGAGGATCGGATGTTGCTGCACTGCAGTCATGTCACTCTCCGGATTCATCATTGCCAGTGAGCCGTCGGACCATGCCGGTCCCTGATCGGCAACGGCGGCGATCATTGTGCGGGCGCTGCGAGGACCTCCCTGGTATGCCGGGCAATCATCAGCTCCTCGTTGGTCGGGATGACCCAGACCGGGACCTTGCCCGAAGCCGGGCTGATGCGCGGCCCGTCGCTGGCGTTTGCCGCAGAATCGACGCTCACCCCCAGCCATGCCGCCAGCTGGCATACGCGCTCGCGGATCGGCGCGGCATGCTCGCCAATGCCTGCGGTAAAGACCAGCGCGTCCAGCCCCTGCGCGGCGGCGGCCAGCGAGCCAAGCTCACGGGCGATGCGGTACGTGTACAACTCCACCGCAAAGCGGGCCTGCGCATCGTCGCTGGCGAGCAGCGCGCGCATGTCGCTCGACAAGCCGGAGACGCCAAGCAGCCCGGATTTTCGGTAAATCATGTCCTCGATGGCGTGGGCATCCATGCCCAGCTCGCTGATCAGGTACAGGATCACGCCCGGATCGAGGCTGCCGCATCGGGTCCCCATCGGCAGGCCGTCCACCGCGGTAAAGCCCATGGTGCTGGCGACGCTGCGCCCTGCCACCAGCGCGCACATGCTGCTGCCGTTGCCGAGGTGCGCCACCACCGTGCGGCCCGCGGCAGCGCCCGCATCGACACTTGGGAGGACGCTGGCGATGTACTCGTAGGACAGTCCGTGGAAGCCATAGCGCCTGACGCCGCGCGCGGTGATCTCCGCCGGCAAGGCGAATGCCTGTGCCACTTCCGGCTGCGCCCGGTGGAAGGCGGTATCGAAACAGGCGACCTGCGGAAGCTCCGGACGCCGCTCGGCGAGGATGCGGATCGGCTTCAGGTTGTGGGGCTGGTGCAAGGGAGCGAGCGGGCAAAGCGTGTCCAGCTCGGCCAGCAGCGCATCGGTCACCCTTGCCGGCTGGGTGAAGCGTACCCCGCCATGCACCACCCGGTGCCCCACCGCGCTCAGCGTATGCCCTTCCCCGTGGCCACGCAGGAAGTCCGCCAGGAAGGCGATGGCCCCTTCGTGTCCGAGCTCGGTGCCGGCGTCCCACCGCCTGGATTCGATCTCGGCGCCCGCCGCGTCGGTCGCGCGAAAGGCCGGCGCCGTATAGAGACCTTCGAGGCTGCCGCGCAGGACGAGCCTCAGTGCGTCCTCATGGGTGTCATAGGCGCAATACTTGATGCTCGACGAACCCGCATTCAGGACCAGGATCAGTTCGGCCATGGCATCACCCCGAAACCTGGCCGGAATCCCGGCGTGCCTTGGCCACCAATGCGGCCACCGCGCACGAAGCCAGCCGGGTCGTGACGGAGTCGGCGCGACTGGTCAGGATGATCGGGACCCGCGCACCGAGCACGATGCCGGCGGCATCGGCGCCGGCCAGGAAGGTCAGGCTCTTGGCCAGCATGTTGCCGGCGTCCAGATCCGGCACCAGCAAGACATTGGCGCGCCCGGCCACCGGCGAATCGATCTTCTTGATCCGTGCCGCATCCAGGTTGATGGCGTTGTCCAGGGCAAGCGGCCCGTCGACGACGGCACCGGTAATCTGGTGGCGATCGACCATCTTGCACAACGCGGCGGCATCGAGCGTGGATGGCACCTTGGGGTTGACCGTCTCCATCGCCGAAAGAATCGCCACGCGCACCTCCTTGACCCGCAAGGCATGGGCCAGGTCAATCGCGTTCTGCAGGATGTCGGCCTTTTCGGCCAGCGTCGGGGCTATATTGACGGCGGCGTCTGTGACGATCAACGCGTCCTCGTGCCCGGGCACATCCATCACGAAGCAGTGGCTGATGCGCCGGGCGGTGCGCAAGCCGCTGTCGCCCCTGACCACGGCTCCCATGAGCTCGTCGGTGTGCAGGCTGCCTTTCATCAGCGCCTCAGCCTTGCTTTCGCGCACCAGTTGCACGGCGGCAGTCGCCGCCGCATGGCTATGCTCGGCGTCGACGATCGGATACTCGCGGATGTCGATGCCGGCGGCCCGCGCGGCGTCCTCGATGCGCGAACGTGGCCCCACCAGGATCGGTGCGATCAGGCCCAGCCGGGCGGCCTCTACCGCCCCTTCCAGCGAAGCCTGGTCGCACGGGTGCGCCACCGCGGTTGGCGTAGGCGGCATGGTCTTGCAGTAATCAATCAGACGCTGGTACTTCTCATGCTTGGCATTCATGGGTTACTCCTGCGCCAGGATCGTGGGTTTCGGTAGGCTGCGCGGCATGTGCCCGCTGCCCGCTCGCTAGGAGGCGCGGCTGAGCGGCACGGCCGCACCGCGCGCGCGCTCCGGCCTGGCGCCCAGCACCGTGCGGATCCGCTCCAGCATTGCCGCCTGCTCGGCAGTGGGCGTCGCGCCAAGCAGGCGCTCATCGGCATGCAGCTTCTCCGCCAGCGCCTGCAGCCGCTGGCGGTCGGCCTGATGCCTGAGCAAGGCCGGCAGCGCCGCGAGCGCCTGCTCGGGCGCGTACCGCGTGATCAGTTCCTGCTGGCCGCGGATCTTGCGCCAGGCGTGCGGCTCCAGTTCCGGCAGCAGATCCGCATAGTCCGTGACCAGTTCCTTGCGCAACTCGAGCCGGGACAGCGGCAGGGGCTCACCCTTGCGGCTCAGCAGGCATGCCAGCCGGGCCGTGGCCTCGGCGTATCCGCCCTCTCCCACGGCGGCCAGCGCCGCCTGGACTTCCGGCAGGTCCTGCGGCGCGGTGGCCGCTGGCGCACCCGTGCGGGCGAGAGTCTCGCTCCTGGGCTTGAACGGGAACAGGTTGGCGTACACATTGAAGAAGGTGTATTCGGTCATCGCATCGCGCACGGCACGGTATGCGTCCAGTCCGGCGCTGAGCATTTCCGCGCCTGCCTGCTCCTGCTGCCGCAGCGGATGCTCCGGTTCCAGCGCTTGCCGGTTGGCGCGTACCATGTCGGCGGCTGGCTTAAGCCACGCCATCCACGGATTCAGGTCCGAGAACAGCCAGTTCTGCACGCGCAACGGATGGAATTCGCGCAGCACGCGCGCTGTCATGTCATTGGAAAGCGCCTGGACGTAAGGCTGCGCGAACAGCTCGTAGGCGCGCTGCGTGAAGTCCGACAGGTTGGCGACCGTCTCGAACGGCTTCTCGTCGACGCGCTCGAAGCGGTTGAGCCTGCTGGCAATCTCCTCGAGCGAGTGCTCCTCGAGTTCAACCTCATACTCCACGCCCTCGCTGCCCTTGCGCTCGTGGATAACCATGCCGTAGAGCCCCGGCGGCAGCAGTTCGATGCTCTTGAGCACCGAGACGATCTGCGCATGCTCCTTCTGCGCGACCTTGCCGGAGACAAAGATGCCGAGATGGCCGACACTCCGGTGCATCATGCCGACAATCACCTGGCCGCGAGCCTTGATCTCCTCGGTACTGCCGTAGATGTCAACAACCCAGTTGAAGGCCTGCTGTGGCGGGGTGATGTTGTCGCCCATCGAGGCAAACAGGACGATAGGCGCGCGGATCTCGCGCAGATCGAACGCCTTGCCGCTGGCCGCCTTGACGTCTCCGCTCCAAAGCCTGTTGCCGACGAACAGATTGCGCGTGATCCATTCGATCTCCTCGCGGTTCATCAGGTAGTAGCCGCCCCACCAGCGTTCGAACTCCAGAAAGCGCGGCGGCTCGGTATCGGCCTTTTTGTACAGGTTGTAGTACTTGTCCCAGAGACTGTTGGCCGGATTCAGGTTCTCGAAATTCTGGACCAGCCAGGCGCCGTCGAACTTGCCGTTGCCGAGGTCCGCCGTGTACGAAGCGAGCCATGTTCCACCCAGGAGCCCGCCGGAATAGCGCATCGGGTTGTCGCCCTCGCCCTCGCTCCAGGCACCGCTCCAGTACGACATCGGCGCGCCGTTGATCACGATCGGCCCGGTGTCATCCGGGTCCGAGGCGCCGAGCATCATCGCAGCCCAGCCGCCCTGGCAATTGCCGATGATGGCCGGCTTGGCGCTGTGCGGATGCAGCGAACGCACCTTCTTGATGAACTGTTGCTCGGCCTCGCATACGTCCAGCAGGGTCTGTCCCGGCTCGGGATCGCGAAAGAAGATGACGAAGTACACCGGATGACCCGCACGCATTGCCACGCCCACCTGCGAGTCGTCCTTGAAACCGCCGATGCCTGGGCCATGGCCCGCGCGCGGATCGATGATGACGTAGGGGCGGCGGCTGTCATCGATCTTCACGCCATCGGGCGGCGTGATCTTCAGAAGCGCATAGTTGACGGGCCGTTCGAACTGGCGCCCATCCAGAACCGTCTCGTAGCCGAAATGCAGGACCGGCTTGAGGCCCTGCATGGTGTTTTCGACAAAGTTGTTGCCCCGTTGCCTGAGCGTGTCCCAGAACAGGATGGCCCGCTGCATGCTGTCGATGGCATAGGCATAGCCGCTCATCGGGTCCATGCCGGCCATCGCCCTGGACGGACCGGTGCCCGGATCTCCAACGGCTTGCTGCATGCGGCCACCATAGGCCTCCTGCGCATGCTTCAGCCGCTTTTGCAGCACCATGCCGGTCTTGAGACCAACTTCACGCGCGTGAACCAGTTGCTTTGCTGCGTCCATGCCGTTCTCCGCTAGACAATTCTGTGACAGGGGAGCCAAGGAAGCGGGGCGGCCCCGGTTCGACACGATTCCGCGCCCCGACCGCGGCCACCAGAAGGGGGCCAGGGGGCCACATGGTTGGCGCGCCTGGCCTGGGATAATCCTGCGCTGCTACTTGCCTGCGGCCGGCTGGACGGACACAGCAACGGCCTCGGTATAGACCGCTTCGACCCGGTCGCCCTTCTTGATTTCCTTGAGACGTTCCGGATCCTCCACCATAAGGTCCACGGTGCGTCCTTTCGGACCTTTCAGGGTTACGGTCCTGGCGCTGGTGTTGACCGCGACAACGTCCGCTGTGACGGTAACTTCCCGCCCGACCGTGCCGCCTGGCTTGGCTCCCGACGCGGCACGGTCCGAGATCTCGCGCTCAGTCATTGCAAGCGGGCCCTTCCCCTTCTTGAGGCTCATGGTCAGCGCTTCCTTGTACTCGATCGTGACGGTATCGCCGACCTTGAGTTGCTCGAAGTTCCTCGCCTCCGGTCCCACGACAAGATCCGTGGTCTTGCCATCGGCGGATTTAAGCGAGACCGTTCGCGTCGGCGCATCGATCTTGACGATCCTGGCGGTGAGCTTCGCCGTGCCGGTCGCTGTCGCCTGTCCGGGTGACTGCGTGACACCCACGCGGGTTTCGGGCTGCGCCCACGCAGAAGCGGCCGCCGCCACCATCACCGCCGCAGCCAATAGGGTTGTCCGTTTCATGCTGATTTCCTCTGATCAGGTTTGCACTACGCTCATCCGGGATTGCCGCCCCTCGCTTCAGGTGAAGCGCTCTCTCGGCACGAGGGCGGTGATCTTGTGGCTTTTCCGGAACATGTCGGGGATGCGCCCGCGCGGCGTGTCCAGGGTGTCAGCTCCAAACTCTAGCGTCAGCCGCGATGGCAGCCGTACTGAATCTTTTCGGACGATGAGATAAGAAAAGTTTCCGTCTCGGGAGGCCCAATGAATGAGTGAGCATCCGATTGGACTCTGCCTGCTCTAAGCTGAACTGGCGCGGAGTCACCAATCGACTGGAGAATGATCATGCGTTATCGCCTGTTCGCCTGCTTGACCGCTATCTTGGCGACCCTTGTGCTGGGCGCCTGCGCTAGCCTTCGGCCCCTTGAAACGGCACAGGGGATGCTCGGCGGCCCGCAGAGTGCCGTGCGAGATACGTTCGGGGCTCCCACGGAAACCTTCCAGCTCGCTGACGGCACTACCCGGTGGATCTATTCGAAGCAGCCGCTCGGCTTTGAAGTCTACGCGGCAGACTTCGACGCAAACGGCAAGCTGACAAGATTTCGGCAGATGCTGACCGAGAAAGAGATTTACGAGGCGCGCCCCGGGGTGTGGACCAAGCAGGATATTGCCGAGCGCTTTGGCCATCCGCGCGAGCCCATCGAGTATTACCCGCTGATGAAGCGCGAAGCCTGGTCCTACCGGCTCTATGCGGGTGCTTACATGCCGGCGCATTTCAGCGCCTACTTTGATGAACGCGGCGTGCTCGACCGGACCATGATCATTGTCGACGCGATCGGAGGCGACGCGCGCGACAGTAGCAAGTAGGTACGGCCTTGGCATCGCTAACGCGCTTTGCCTGCCGCATCCGATGTTGCCTGCGGCAGCAACTTTAGTGTCAGGCTACATGCGGCGAAACGTCGGAGCGGGTTCGTTTCTTGTCAAAGATGGCCACCAGTATCAGGCCAAGGGACGGGCTGAACAGCATCGAGAATGCCGTCCAGGCGACACCGGAGCGGCCCAGCGCATTGGCAACGAACCCGACTGAAATGGAGAAGATCAACCAGCAAGCGATAGCGAACATGACTCAAGCACGAATGGGATCCGAGGGGCGTCGCCGGAACGGTGGAAGGAGAGCGACGGCTTCCACCAGTTTCGGAAATCCTGGCCCATGCGTTTGATTTCCCGAGACAAAATCTTTGCAATTCGGGACAGCCGGGAAAGTACTACACCGGCTTCCCTCGCCACCGGGCGCTCTCGCTATCGCCGCCGCGATCACTCCATGGCGTGTCCTGGCTGCCAGGAGATCACCAGCAACGGCTTCAACCCGCCGGAAGCCAGCCCGCCCGACATCCCGAGCAGCAAGCCTGCCCCGATATGAGCTCGTAGCCAGAACGCCACAGACTTTTCTTGCATCCACCAGAATACTGTATATATTTACAGTACCTGTATGGATGAACAGTAGGAGTCTGGCCATGGAACACCTGATCCGCGTGCAAAACGACTACGACCGCCAGGTGCTGGGCTGGCTGCGCGGGCGCATCGGCGATGCCGCGCTGCAGACCGTGGCCCTGCGCCTGGGCCGCGAGCGCAAGCCTTACCTGTCGACGATCTGCCGCAGCCTCGGCATCCGCCCGCCTGGCCGGCGCCAGTTCGCCGCAGAGGCAGCGCGCATGCACCGGACCGTGGGCGACCAGTACCTGGCCCGCATCCGCGAGATCCTGGGCCAGCGTCCGGGCGATCCGGCCAAGGATGCCGCATGCCGCTGAACCCGCCAGCGCGGCGCACCAACGTGCGATAAGCCCCGCTGCCAGCATTGGCTCGGGGCTTTTTCTTTGGTCCGGCCGGCGCACCTATCCGCAGCCTCGTCGGCGCGCGACTGACTATGATCAGAGTTATGCGCCCGCCCATGCGCGGCGCTCCTACGCAACCACCGGACACTGTCATGAGCAAGATCGGATTTATCGGGCTTGGCGTGATGGGCAAGCCCATGGCGCAGCACATCGTCGACGGCGGGCATACCGTGTTCGCCCATACCCGCAGCGGCGTGCCGCAGGCCCTGCTGGACGCGGGCGTGCAGGCATGCAGCAGCGCCGAGGAATTGGCGCGGCAGTCGGAAACCATCATCCTGATGCTGCCTGACACGCCCGACGTGGAGCAGGTCCTGTTTGGCAAGGAAGGTGTCGCCGACGGCCTTGCCGAGACGGCGGGCGGCGTCACGGTGATCGACATGAGCTCGATCTCGCCGATTGCCACGCGCGAGTTCGCGCGCTGCATCGAGGCGCTGGGCGTGGACTATGTCGATGCGCCGGTGTCCGGCGGCGAGGTTGGCGCCAAGGCCGGCACGCTGTCTATCATGGCTGGCGGCAAGCAGGAAGTGTTCGACCGCGTGCTGCCGCTGCTGCAGCTGATGGGCAAGAACATTGTACGCGTGGGCGAAGTTGGCGCGGGCCAGGTGGCCAAGGTGGCCAACCAGGTGATCGTGGCGCTGACCATCGAGGCCGTCGCCGAGGCACTGGTGCTGGCCGCGCGCGCCGGCGCCGATCCCGCGCGCGTGCGCGAGGCGCTGATGGGCGGCTTTGCCAGCTCGCGCATCCTTGAGGTCCATGGCGAACGCATGATCAAGCGGACCTTCGATCCGGGCTTCCGCATCGCTTTGCACCAGAAGGACCTGGAACTGGCGCTATCCACCGCGCGCCAGCTGGGCGTGGGCTTGCCCAATACGGCGTCGTGCCAGCAGCTGTTCAATGTGTGCGACGGCCTGGGCGGCAGCGGCTGGGACCATTCCGCGCTGGTGCGGGCAATCGAGCACCTGTCGTCGTTCGCCATCGGCGACACGCCGCCGGCAGCCTGAGCCCGGCCGCCGCTTTGTCTGGCCTGCATAGACCCCTGGCCCGCATGCCGAGTGCGAACACCGTCCTGCAGACCACGCTGGCCATGCTGGCCTTCGCCGGCAATTCCCTGCTATGCCGGCTGGCTCTGGAAGGCACCACCATCGACGCGGCCAGCTTTACGCTGGCGCGCGTCACCGCGGCGGCCGCGGTGCTGTGGATCATCGTGGTGGTGCAGCACCGTCTGCTGCGCTCTGACACCATGGCGCGGTTCCCGCCCCTGGCCGGCAACTGGGTCTCCGCGCTGGCGCTGTTCTGTTATGCCGCGGCGTTTTCGTTCGCCTACCTGCGCCTGGGCGCCGGCACAGGCGCGCTGCTGCTGTTCGCTGCCGTGCAGGCCACCATGACGGGCTACGGACTGGCGGCCGGCGAGTCGCTGCGCATGCAGCAATGGATCGGCCTGGCGCTCGCGCTTGCCGGGCTGGTGTGGCTGTTGCTGCCGGGACTGGCCACGCCGCCGCTGTTGTCGTCGCTGCTGATGATCCTGGCTGGCGTCGCCTGGGGCATCTATTCGCTGCACGGCCGGCGCAATGCCGATCCGGTAACGACCACGGCTGGCAATTTCCTGCGCGCGGTGCCGTTGGCGCTGGCGCTGGCCGCGGTGATGCAGGCGCAGCGTTCGCTGGACCAGGCTGGCCTGGTGTACGCGCTGCTGTCCGGCGCGGTGACGTCCGGGCTTGGCTACGTGGTCTGGTATGCGGTGGTGCCGCGCCTGCGCGCGGCCACCGCCGCAACGGTGCAGCTGAGCGTGCCGATCATCGCCGCGGTGGGCGGCATCGTCCTGCTGGATGAAGCGCTGACGCTACGGCTCGCCGTCAGCGCCGTGGCAGTGCTCGGCGGCATTGCGCTGGTGATTGCCGGCAAGTCCCGCGGAGCAAGGGTGCTGCGCTAGTGTCCTGTCCCGGAAATAGCTTGCCAAACTGAAATCGTCCAGTTGGCCGTCAGGCTAGGCGCGAGGAGGCGCCATAGCCGTAGCTATGGCAACGACGAGCAACGACGCATGGCGGACAACTGGGCGATTTCAGGGTGAGCTATTTGCGGGACAGGACACTACGCCGCGCCGGCGTCGATGCTCGCCATCCCTTCGCCAAACCCGCCGCCATGGAACACCAGCGGCGCACCGGGCGACGCGCCGTAGGCCACCACCTCGACCACAAACACCACGTGATCGCCGAACCTGCGCAACGCGCGGTGCCGGCAGATAAACGTCGCCAGCGCGCCGGCCAGCAGCACTGTTCCGCACGGCCCGGGGCGGCAATCAACGCCGGCAAAGCGGTCGATATCACGCCCGGCAAAACGCCGGCACAAGGCCAGTTGTCCGCTGCCCAGCACGTTGATGGCATGGCAGGGCGCGGCGCGCAGCGCCGGCAGGCTGCCGGATTCGCACGCCAGGCACCAGAGCAGCAGCGGTGGCGCCAGCGATACGGAAGTGAAGGCGTTGATCGTCACGCCGACCGGCCTGCCTTCCGCATCGGCCGCGGTCACCACCGTCACGCCGGTGGCGAACTGCCCGAGCGCGTCGCGCAACGCGCGCCGTGCCCCGGCGTCGTGGCCCATGCCGCCGGAGGCCCCGCCCAGGTCATCGCCGCCGCTGTCGTTGCAGGCCTCGGTGGCATACGGCAGCGGGGCAAGTGCGGGCATCATTGCGCGGCCTGCCGCACCTCGCCGGAAGGCGCATCGATATCCAGGCCCAGCGCCATGCGCCCGGCGTACTCCTGCTGCGCACCGGCCTGCAACGGATGGAAGCGCGCGCCCTGCGCATCGCGGAAGCGCCGCTCCAGCCCGGCGTCGCGATAGAAGCCCGCGCCGCCGGCCAGGTCCATGGCCACTTCCACTGTCGCCAGCACCGCGCGCGCCGCCAGCGTGCGTGCGCACATGATGCGGTTGGTGGTCACCGCACCCGGCGCTTGCCCCGCCGCTGCGTCGAACATCGTATCGAGCGCGATGCGCGAGGCTTCCGCTTCGTTGCAAAGGCGGCCGGCCGCCTCCACCGCATGCGCGTTGAGGCGGCGCTGCCGCGCCAGCCGCAGCGCGATGTCGCGCGCCGCTTCGGCAATGCCGACGTAGACCGCATAGATCAGCGGCAACGCAATCATCGAGACGGTATGCATCATCGGATGCCAGACGCCCTGCGGGCGGCGCGCGGCGACGGCGGTGTCGGGCACCAGCACGCCTTCGAGCAGCACATCATGCGAGCCCGTGCCGCGCATGCCCAGCGTGTGCCAGTTCGACATCACGCTTACACCGGGGCTCTTCATCGGCAGCGCGAAATGCAGCACCGTGGGCCCCGCGTCGGGATCGTCGTACACCGCGCAGGTCATGAACAGGTCCGCCGCCGGCGCGCCGCTGGCGAAGATCTTGCGCCCGTCCACGCGGAAGCCGCCATCGACACGCGTGGCCTTGCCGCTGCCCTGCAGCCAGTCCGAACCACCGCTGCCCAGCAGCACCATCTGCTCGCCCGCCACGCGCTTGAGCAGCCCTTCCACCGGCGCCTTCTGGTTGCGCCAGCGCCATGCCGCGGTGGCCACCGGGTGCGTGTGCATGGCAAAGGCCAGGGCGGTCGATCCGCAGTACTTGCCCAGCTCGCGCAGCACGGCGCCCAGCTCCTGGTGCGACAGGCCGGCACCGCCCAGCTCCTGCGGCACGGCGGCGGCAAAGAATCGGTGCGCACGCAGGTCGTCGTAGTTCGCGCTGACGAACTGCTCGCTCGCGTCGATCTCGGGGGCGCGGGTGTCGAAGGTGCGGCCCAGCGCCGCGGCAAGTGCGAGCCAGTCGGCCTGCGCACCTGCGCTGGCATCGGGGGCGGTAACTGTTTCCATGGTGTTGTCTCCGGCTTGTCTGAACCGTGCCCCGCTGTCGTTGTCCGGCACCGTGGCACGGTGCTAGTATCGGAGCCCGGTCCCCTTGCCCGTATGATCGGGCGTCCGGCTTTCTTGCGCGAAACACCGGATCTGGAGGAAAGTGACCATGGATGCCTTGTCCGACCTGCTGCGCGCCGTGCAACTGAGCGGCGCCGTCTTCCTCAACGGCGAATTCAAGTCGCCGTGGTGCCTGGTGTCTGAAGCGGATGCTGAATTGCGCGCCGCCTTCCTGCCCGGCACCGATCGCGTCGTCTCCTACCACCTGATCACCGAAGGCGTTTGCTGGGCCCGTCTTCTCGGAAGCACGGGGCCGGGCGTGCGCGTCGAGAGCGGCGAGCTGCTGGTGGTGCCGCAGGGCGAGCCGCACGTGCTGGGCAGCGACCTGCACCTGCAGCCGGTGCAGTCCGCACCGCTGGTCGCCGACATGCTGCGCAACAGCCCGGGCGAAGTCATGCGCGTGTCATACGGCGGCGGCGGCGAGACCACGCGCATGGTGTGCGGCTTTCTCGGGTTCGACGACACCATGGGCAACCCGCTGCTGACCTCGCTGCCGCGCCTGTTCAAGGTGGGACTCGACAACGGCATCGAGTCGGCGTGGCTTGCCACCGCGCTGGCCTTCGCCACATCGGAAGCCGCCGAGCCGCGGGCGGGCACCGCCACGGTGCTGGCCAAGCTGTCGGAACTGCTCTTCGTGCAGGCGGTGCGGCGCTGCATCGACACGCTGCCGGAAAACGAAATCGGCTGGCTCGCCGCGCTGCGCGATCGCTACGTGGGGCGTGCGCTGTCGCGCATGCACGCGCGCCCGGCCTACCCGTGGACGGTGGACGAGCTGGCCGGCAACGTCGGGCTCTCGCGCTCGGCGCTGGCGCAGCGCTTTACCGACCTGCTCGGCCAGCCGCCAATGCAGTACCTCGCGCACTGGCGCCTGCGCACCGCGGCGGCGGAACTGCGCAGCGGCAACCGCTCGATCGGCGAAATCGCCGGGGCGGTCGGGTATGACTCAGAGGCGGCGTTCAGCCGCGCTTTCAAGCGCGAGTTCGGCCTGCCGCCGGCGAGCTGGCGCCGCAGCCGCACCGACGAAGAGCGCGTGGCCGTGACGGCCGCGCATTAGACCCGCTCTCAGAGATTCCCTGCGAACGAAAACGGCCCGTGCCTGGGGCACGGGCCGTTGGCCTCCGTGTCGCCTGCGATCCGCAGGCGATTACATTTTCTGCTTGGTGTTTTCCGCCGCGCCTTGCACTTTCTCGCCGCCGCGTTCGATATCCTTGCCTGCACCGGCCATGGTGTTGCAACCCGTGACCAGCATCACGCCAGCGAGGGCAAACAGAGCAAATAGCTTTCTCATGACGATCTCCTTGCTTCTTGTGGAAGCGGCATGCGCCGCAGGATGGAATAGCTCGGGATGGCTTGACCGGGCAGCTTCATGCCCAACCGGCAATTGGATCGTAGCAACCGGCAACCGCGCGAAAAGTCGGCTTTCGTCCTACCCCGATGTCAGCCGACGGCGCGACCTGTCCGCGCGGTGTAGGACAGCGACCGATACCCGCGCGGCGCGGCTTCGCTTAGAAATGTAGGGCCACACTTGTCCACTTCCCTGGGAGACCACCATGACGTCACGCAGTATCCACGTGCTTCCTGCCGCCACCGAGAACGACAACGACAATGCCGCCCGCGACGGCGAATGGGCCCTGACCATCGAAGGCATGGACGGCATGGGCGCTGGCGAGGAAGCCACGGCGCTGCACTTTCCCACCCAGGAAGCCGCCATCGCCGCGGGCTGGGTGCGGGCGCGCCAGGATGGCGTGCCACTGTGCATCCATGGGCGCGATGGCCTCGTGCGCGAGCGCAAGATCTATTGCCGCGACGCCAGCACGATGTCCGGCCTCAGGCATTGAATACGGTCCAGCGGACTGGAAACGGCGGCCCGCACCCGGCATTCGCACCCGTCTGGCTGTAGCCGGCAATCGTTCACTGGTTCATTGCGCAGTCAAGATTAAGCCAGATCGATCAACGGCGTGGAAATTGCTGGATGCAATCGACGGGTTCAGTGCCAATACTAAGAACAGGCACTTACAGAGATCCCGTCATGTCCCGCATCCTCAGGTTCCGTCCGCTCGACATCTATCCCGACCCGCTTGAGGCCAGGATCGCCGAACTGCGCGAAATGGCCACCGACGTGCACGACAGGCAGGTCCGCCGATGGCGCCGCCAGAACGACGCCGCCGGGTCGGCCGGCGGCCCGGACCACCGGTTTCCGTGTGGCGATCCGCAAACCCGGCACTGAAGGCGTTCCCGACGACGCGCCGCAAATGTGAACAAGTGTCATATCCGGTTGGCAAAGATATGACCCCTGCGAAAGAATGGATTCCCGCATCCGGCATGGCCCGAAAAGGGTCAGGCGGATGCACCAATCCTCTGACGCAGCGACATGGATCGAACCACCCGGGAATGCGTGCTGGCTCTGATGAACTGCCTGCGTGCCAAGGGGCCCATGCCCCGGCACCGGCTTGCCGCCGCCAGCCGCCTGAGTGCCGCGGAACTGACCCGCGCCCTGAAATCGGCCCGCCAGATGGGCGTGGTCGCCTATGCCGGCGAACCAGATGTGGCCGCGCAGGCCGATACCTTGCTGGTACTGACCGGCAGGCCGCTGCCGCCGCCGCGCAAGGTCACTCCGGCCGTACGCGAGAACACGCCGCACTTCCAGCCGTTGCTAGACGCCTGGGGCATCGCACGCCCGGCGCGCCGCCCGGCATCGTAAGAACTGCCGGCGCCGCTTCGCCGGCAGTGCGGTTCTTACAAAGGCGGCTACGGCGAACAAAACAAGCGACGCACACGCGCCGCACATCCAGCGCCCCACCGCACCGTCAATCCCGTAGCGGCGTGCGCCGCTTCCATTGCGCCAACGCTCGCCGGCCTCCCGGCACGCCCCTCCGGTATGGAATTTGCGTGACGCTTAAGGCTTATCCCCGTGAGCGCGCGACATGAGGCCAACGAATCCGCCCGGCACCCCGGCGCAGCCAACGCCGGACACTCCGCATCCATTGCATGAACCGCCTCCCTTTACGCTGGAACCGGGGCGCAACTGCTGGCGTGTCGAACCTTGCCGCCGCTTTGCCATGCTCGTCGACGGCGACGCCTATTTCCGCGCGCTGCGCGAAGCATTGCCGCGCGCCGAGCACACCATCTTTATCCTCGGCTGGGACATCGACAGCCGCATGGAACTGGTGCCTGAAGGCGCGCAGGACGGCCTGCCCGACGGGCTGCGCGACTTCCTCTGCGCACTGGCCGACCGCCGTCCCAATTTGCGCATCTACATCCTGAGCTGGGACTACGCCATGGTGATGGCGATGGAGCGCGAATGGCTGCCTTCGGCCAGCGCGCACTGGCAGGCGCACCGGCACCTGTCGTTCCGCCTGGACGGCAACCATCCCCCAGGCGCCTCGCACCACCAGAAGGTGGTGGTGATCGACAGCAAGGTCGCTTTCGTGGGCGGGCTGGACCTGACGCTGCGCCGCTGGGACGACAACAGCCACGCGCCATGCGCGCCGCTGCGCGTTGCCGAAGGCAAGTCCTATCCGCCTTTCCATGACGTCCAGTGCGCCCTCGATGGCGAGGCCGCCACCGCGCTCGCCATCCTGTGCGCGGCGCGCTGGCTGCGCGCGACCGGGCGCAAGCCGCGTCCGCCAGCGGCAACATCCTCGGATCCCTGGCCGCCCAGCCTGGCGCCGGAACTGACCGACGTGCGCGTCGGCATTGCCCGCACCATGCCGGTGTGCGAGGACGAGCCAGGCGTGAGCGAGATCCGCAGGCTGATGCGCGACGCCATTGCGTCAGCCCGGCACAGCATCTACATGGAAAACCAGTACTTCAGCTCGGGCGAGATCGCCAAGGCGCTGGCCGCGCGGCTGGGGCGAGAAGACGGGCCGGACATCGTGCTGGTGTCGCGGCGCAACGAAAGCGGCTGGCTGGAGGCGCACAGCATGGGGGTGCTGCGCGCGCGCCTGTACCGGCGCCTGCGCGCGGCGGACAGCGGCGACCGTTTCCACCTGTACTGCCCCGAGATCCCTGGCCTGCTGCCGGAATGCGTCAACATCCACAGCAAGGTCACGGTGATCGACGACGATATCCTGACCATCGGCTCATCCAACCTCAGCAACCGTTCGTTGGGCCTGGATACCGAATGCAACGTGGTCGTGACCTCGGGCGGCGACCCGCGCGTGCGTGAAGCCATCGCGGCGATGCGGGCCCGGCTGCTGGGCGAGCACCTGGACGTCGCGCCCGAGGCATTCCAGGCCAAGGTGGCCGAAACGCGCAGCCTGCTGGCGGCCATCCGCGCACTGCAGCGAACCGATGGCCGCACGCTGCAAGACTACGCGCCGCCGCTCCCGGACGACCTTGATGCCGCCTCGCCGGCCGACCACCTGCTGGACCCCATCGAGCCCATCGATACCGACCAGGTGCTGGCCGAGTTCGTCAGCCACGAAGCGCGCCCGCGCGTGATGGGCCGTGTCGGCGTGATGGTGGCGCTGGCGCTGGGGCTGGCGGGGCTGGCTTTCGCCTGGCGCTACACGCCGCTGCGTGAATGGGCGGATTTCCGCGCGCTGCTGGCCGTCGTCGAGCGCCTGGACGACATGCCCATGGCGCCGCTGGCGATGATGGGCATGTACCTGGCCGGAGCCGTGACCATGCTGCCGGTGACGCTGCTGATCCTCGTGACCGTCGTGGTGTTCGGGCCGCTCTACGGCGCCGCGCTGGCGCTGGGCGGCACCATGCTGAGCACCGGCGCGGGCTACCTGGCGGGCCGCCTGCTCGGCCGCAATACCGTGCGGCGCTTCGGCGGCCGCCGGCTGAACCGGGTCAGCCACCAGCTGAGCAGGCATGGCGTGCTGGCGATGGTGGTGTTGCGGCTGGTGCCGATCGCACCGTTCTCGCTGGTCAACCTGGTGGTCGGCGCCTCTCGCATCAGCCTGCGCGACTGCCTGGCAGGCACGGCGCTGGGGATGCTGCCGGGCATCGCGATCTCGGCCTTCCTGGTCGACCGCGTTGCCGCCGCGGCGCGCGACCCGGGGCTGGCGACTTTTGCCCTGCTGGCGCTGGTGCTGTTGCTGCCCGCATCGCTGCTGCTGTTGCTGCGGCGCCGGCGGCGGCGCAATGCCGAACGCCGCAAGGCGGAACGGCGCCGGCCAGTGAATCGACAGGATGGCCAGCCCGATAGCCCGCCGGACAACCAGCAGGACGACCAGCATCACGGGCCAGGCGGTCCCGGGCGCCGGATGGCGCGCGTCGCCCATGCCGCGGGCGAGCGCACCTGAACCTGAGCCTCAGGAACGGTCGCCGCGCTAGCGCTTGCGGCGGTAGGTGGCCTTCATGATCTCGGTCCACTCGCCGTTCTCGCCTTGCATGAACGACGTCAGCGTCCGTTCGTTGTCATCCTTGAAGGCGATCACATCGCGGTACTGGACCGTGCGGCCATTGCCCGAACAGTCCGGTCCCTCGGCGCGCAGCGTCAGCTGCTGGCCGCCGGCATCGAGGTCACCCTCGTAGACCCACAGGTAGGTCATCATCGAGCCGATGAAGGTACCGACGAAATGCTTGCGGGCCGGGTCGTAGCCCAGCGTCATCAAAGTGGTGGCGGGGCCGCACCCCGGCATGTCGCCCTGCGCCGTGCCCTGTACCCAGAGCTCGCCAATAGCGGTCACGCGCTCGGGGATGTGCCACTTCTGCGCAGGCAGGTCCGGTCCCATCACGGCCTCGCCTTCGGCCATCCATTCGCCTACCAGCCGTTGCAGCCAGCGGTGTTCCTTCTGTGCTTCGGTCTTCATGCAGGGTCTCCTCGCGTTTGCGGCCACTGCGCCCGGCACGGGCGTTTGTGGATGCCGTACACATAGACTAGCAAACGAAATGGACAGCATCCACATTTCTTTGCCAGATGCCGCGTATGCTGCGCAGGGAGCGCACTGCCTGACTGTCCGGCTGGATTTACTGCGGCAGACGCACCTTGGGCACCACGAACTGGTTGCCGGGCGCACGCATGACGTCGCACTGGACCTTGGCCTTGCGCACCGCGCCGTCCTGCGCGAGGTACTCGACATCGCCCACCACGCTGTAGGCGTCTTCCGCGACCTTGCGGGTCTTGCCACTGACCCACTTGAAGCTGCCGGGGTTGGGCAGCGCGGCCTTGACCGCCTTCATGCACGCGATCGGGGCTTCGGGTGCCTCGTCGCGCCCGCGCGGCTTTGGCGCGTCTTCCGCAGCCTGCACAGCCGCTGCGCAGCCAAGCGACAACGCCAGCACCAGCGTGGCGGACAGGGAACGCGGAGACAGCGGCGGGCACGGCGAAAGCATCTTGGAAACTCCTGGGAGCGGGGGCGTAAACTTGCACAGGCGCCACATTCTAACGCCGGCGCCCATGCCGGTCAGTCCGCCGGCGCGTTGTAAAAGTTCCCAGGTCGCCACTGGCTCCCGGCGTGCTACAGTGACCCGGCGCATCCCATTCGCACCATGAAAACGCTGTTGATCGTCTACCACACCATGACCGGCGGCACCCGCCAGATGGCCGAGGCCGCCGCGGCGGCGGCGCGCACACAGGAAGGCGTGGTCGTCGTGCTCAAGCGTGCGGCCGAGGCCGGCCCGGACGATGTGCTGGCTGCCGACGGTTACCTGTTCGCCACGCCGGAAAACCTCGCCGCCATCGCGGGGATGATGAAGGACTTCTTCGACCGCTGTTATTACCCCGCGCTGGACCGGATCAACGGCCGCCCCTACGCCACCATGATCTGCGCCGGCAGTGATGGCCAGAACGCACTGCGCCAGGTCGAGCGCATCGCCACGGGCTGGCGCCTCAACCCCGTTGCGCCCGGGCTGATTGTCTGCACGCACGCGCAGACGCCGGAGCGCATCCTCGCCCCCAAGCAGGTCGAAGCGGACGACCTGGCACGTTGCGCGGCGCTGGGCGAAGGCCTGGCGGCGGGCCTGGCGCTGGGAGTCTTCTGAGCGGCCTGAGGCCCATGCCTGCGTGATTCCGCCCGGGAACGGGACTTGCACGGCAATAGCATCCGCCCCTTGAGCGCAGCGCCATGGAAGATCCCGAAGTCACTGCCGCGGAAGCCCGCCGCGATCCGCTGGACAGCACCGCCCGCGGCTCCATGCGCGTGGTCGAGGCGCTCACGCAGACCGCGCTGGTACTGATGGCGGCCACGCTCGCCTGGGTACTGTGGCGGCGCACCGACGCCTTTGCGTGGTTCGGCTCGCTCGCGCCCGCGGCATGCGCGGCGCTGGCCCTGCTGGCGACGATCGTGGCACTGCTGGGCGTCTGGTTCGGCATACATGCCTGGCGGCGAGTGGGCTGAGGCAGTCCCGGCTGGCGGCATGTGTCGCTAAACCTTACAACGCGGCGGTAAGAATGCCCTCCGCTGCCCGTCCCGGAGGCCATCGTGGCTGATATTTCGTCTCCTTCTCCTTCCCCGGTCCGCACCGGCCTGCTTGCCGTAGTCACCGGTGCCTCGTCAGGCATCGGCTATGAATTGGCGCGCTGCTGCGTGCAGCGCGGCTATGACCTCGTCATTGCCGCCGATGAGCCGCAGATCGAAATTGCCGCCGTGCAACTGCGCGACGAGGGTGCCCAGGTGGAGGCGCTGGTGGCGGACCTCTCCACGCCGGCCGGCGTGGAGCAGTTGTGCGCGGCCTTCGACAACCGCCGCGTCGACGTGCTCTGCGCCAATGCCGGCCGCGGCCTCGGCCACGCGTTCCTTGACCAGGACTTTGCCGACATCCAGCGGGTGCTGGAGACCAACGTGACGGGCACCGTCCACCTGTTGCACCGGGTGGGCCAGCGCATGCGCGAGCAGCGCAGCGGACGCATCCTGATCACGGGTTCGATCGCCGGCTTCATGCCCGGCACCTACCAGGCGGTTTACAACGCCACCAAGGCGTTCCTGGATTCGTTTTCATACGCGCTGCGGCACGAATTGCTGGGCAGCGGCGTCACCGTGACCTGCCTGATGCCCGGCGCAACCGAGACGGAGTTCTTCGAGCGGGCCGACCTGCTTGACACCAGGATCGGCCAGCAGAAGAAGGCCGACCCCAGCGAGGTCGTGCGGATGGGCTTCGATACGATGATGCGCGGCGAAGGCGAAGTCATCACCGGGTGGCAGAACAAGCTGCGCGCGGCGATTGCCATGGTCACGCCAGCCGACGTGCTGGCCGAGCAGCATCGGCGCATGGCGCAGCCGCGCAGCGAGGCCGACGACCGGCTGCCGCCGGAGGAACCGCCTGACACCCCATCACCTGGCCAGCCGCGCCGCGACGCTTGAACGCAACGGCGAGCGGGCCGCGCCAGCGGCGCAGCCCTGTGCCATCGCGCGGGAAGCGCAGAAGCGCGGGAATCAGATGCGCGTGGTGCCCCCGGTGCTGTCCCGGCCGGCACCCGGGCCGCCGCTGCCCGCTTCCATGCCGCCACCATAGCTGCTGGCGGTCGACCCGGTCGCGCTGCCGGCACTGCTGACGCCGCTGACATGGCCTTGCCCGCCCCCGGCGGAACCGGTGCGGCGTGTATCCCCGGCACCCTCGGAAATTCCCGAGACGCCAAACGGTCCCGCAGCGCCGAGCCGGATCCCGTTATGGACCTCGCGCACGCCGAACACGTCGTCGGCGATGTCTTCGATGCAGTACTTCTGGCGGCGATCACACACGTTGCCGCTCAGCCGCACCACCCCGCCCTCCACGTCGACCTCGACGTCCTGCACATCGACATGGGGCGCATGGGCCAGGCGCTCGCAGATTTCTTCACGGATACGCTCGTCGCTGCGCTGGTAGCCCCTCGGGCCGACGCGATCGCGCCCGCGCAACTGCTGGCCAATCCTCCCTTCGCCCGGACCCTGCCTGCCGAAATCGGCGGCGCTGCGCCCGGGCGAAGCGTAATCGGAAATGCCGTAACCCTGGCCATGCTCGCTTCGGCGCGAGCCCGTGCCGCCCTGGCGGCCGGTCATAGCCTGGCCGCCGTGACGGCTTTCCCCCCACTCGTCGCGCACGTTGCCGCCCTGGTCCGAGCCGCTGCCGCGCCACGCTTCCTCGTCGTCCCACGGTGCCCGCTGGCCGGACCTCTGCCAGTCTTCGCCGCCGCCCTGACGGCTGCCGTAATAGCCTTGCCCCTGGATATCGCCGCCGTGGCGCTGGCGGCCTTCGTATCGCCCTTCGCCATAGTCGCGGGCCGGCCCGCCCGACTGCCCGTAGCGTCCTTCGCCATAGCCGCGCGGGTCGTCCGCGCGGTCGCGGCGCGGCGCCTCTTCGTCGCGCCACCACGAGCTGCTGCTGCCTTGATTGCGGAATGGATGCATGGTTGGTCTCCTGCCGATCGGAACTGCGGGATGGGAACTGCGGCGCCGGCATGCAGCCGCGCCGCACCGGTTGCCAGAGGGCGCAAGTTCCGTACCACTGAGGCAGACATCCCGGCGCCGCTTGCTGTGATGCAACGCAAGCCAACGCACGCCAACGCAACGGCGGGCGCCCTGTAAAAAGCGCCCGCCGTTGTAAGGCATCCTTGCGATGCCTGGGAGACCCCGGATGTTCGTCAAGAGGATCCTGGCGTGGATCCCCGATGATGCATCGCCTCAGGCTGCCAGTGACTCCGCAAAGCCCAGCGCGGATTCGCTGCCGTCCTGGTCTTCCTGCATGAGCAGCTCGACGCCACGCCGCTTTGCCGCGGCTTTGCCGATATTGACGGCGACGTCCCGGTCCTCGCAATGAACCAGGCCCTTGCGTGCACTTTCGACCGTCAGTTCCCAGCCCTGGGGCGTCTGCCTGATGAGGAAGTTCGCAGCCATGGGTAGCTCCCGAGTCGTTTACGTGTTCCTGAAGCGTAGCGCATGGGTGCCAGGGAAAAATCGGCGTCCGTCCTAAACCGTGTGGGCACTTCTCCTACACATCCGGCCGAAAAGCGACGTTTGATGCATATCAGAGTTATAACAACACCCCGATTCATAAAATCCATCGCAATTTAGCGAAAACAACCTGAAACGATGGATCTGCGCACCGCCACGGCCCCGCCAAACCCGACCCCACTGTCCCCCGGCAAGAGCGTGCTGCATGACGTCGAGCAGACCCAGCTGGCGATCGAACTGATCGGGGTGGGTGCACGCCTGCAGGTGCTGGAATCGGCGCTGTCGTTGCCGCGCGTGCGGCTGGTCCGGCTGTACAAGGAATTGCGCGGGGCATCGCCGCCAAGGGGCATGCTGCCCTTTTCGACCGACTGGTTCGTGACTTGGCGGCCCAATGCGCATGCGTCGATGCTGCTCAATGCCTATCGCTTCATGCGCGACGCCGGCGGGCTGGCGGGTATCCGCGCGGTGCTGTCGGGCTACCGCGTCTACCGGGAGCAGCTGTCCGTAACCGGGGAAACCGCGGAACTCAGCTTCACGCGCGCCTGGACGCTGGTGCGCTTCCACGAGAACGGCATGCTGCAGCTGGAGCGCTGCCGGCGCTGCGCAGGCGACTACGTGGTCCACGCCCATGGCCCGCGCCGGCACTATGTTTGCGGCCTGTGCATGCCGCCCGCGCGTGCCGGCAAGGGCCGCAAGGCGGCCGCGCGCAGGACGGTGGCCTGAGCGCGCCGTGGCGGGCATTGTTTCCTGCCGCACTGTCAGCGCCGCCTCGGCCTTCCAAGATAGGCAAGTCAGCCAGACCGGCCAGCCGCGCGCATGCACGCGGTCTTCACGATTGTCCTCGGGGAGCCTGCCGATGTTCAGGATCAACCTGCTGTCCCGCATACTCGGCGCCGCGGCGCCACCCCAGGCCGCCAACGATGCAGGCAACCTGGCGCCCGCGCACGCCGTGCCCACTGCGCCCGCGGCGCCAGCCAGCCCGGACCCGCTGGCCACCAACCTGAAGACCCAGGGTGATGCCATGGTCCAGTACGGCGCGCGCCTGCTGGTGATACGGGAACTGCTCGGCGCCCTGGCCGCCGGGCTGCCGCCGGCGGCCCAGGCCGGGGTGGAGCGGCGCTTCCGCGTGCGCGTCGACCAGTTGCTGACGCTGACCGACGACCGGGGCCTGCCGGCGGAATTCCACGACACGCTGCTGGCGGAAATCAACTACTACCTCGGCGAACTGAAACACTGAGGGCGAAGCGCTTCCGCGGGGCGCCAGCGCAGCCGTAAGCCTGTGCGTGTGCGCCTGTGCCCCGCCCGTTCGCGCGGTGCGTGACGGGCACTTGTCGTCGTTGTAACACCTCGCTACAAGCCACCCTGCCGCAACGTGCTACAGTGCGCGTTTAGCATCAGGGCAGCGCAAATGCGCGCCATGGTCCGCTTTCCGGCATCTTTCTTGCCATTTCCGACGCGCACACAGTGCGCACCAGGCGGCGCCCATTGACGTGCCGGGGCCGCCGGCCATCGTTCTTGCCGACCGCGCGCGCCCCGCCCGCCCTCGCCCGCCACCTGCCGTGGCGCCGAATCATCGCTGTGCAGCCGCGCGCCTGGACGCCGCGCTGCCGCCATCGCCCCCACAGGATCCACATGACCCATCGGCTCCGGGCCGCGCTCACCGTCGCTGTCTTCAAGCTGTTTGCCGCACTGCCTTATGGCGTGACGGCGCGCCTGGGAGAGGCGATCGGCAAGCTGCTGTACCAGATCCCCAGCCGCCGGCGCCGCATTGTGCTGACCAACCTGGCGCTGTGCTTCCCCGACATGGATGAAGCCAGCCGCCAGCAGCTGGCACGGCGGCATTTCGGCCACGTCTTGCGCAGCTACCTCGAGCGCGGCGTGCAATGGTTCGGCGATGCCGGGCGGCTGGACCAACTGATCGAGCTGGACAGCCGCATCGACCTGTCCACCTGCGCCGAGCAGCCCACCATCTTCCTGGGTTTTCACTTCGTCGGAATTGAAGCCGGGTGCATGTTCTATTCGATCCGCCACCCGGTCGCATCGCTGTACACCAAGATGTCGAGCCCGCTGCTGGAAGAGATCGCGCGGACGCAGCGCGGACGCTTTGGCGCCGAGATGATTCCGCGCAGCGGCAGCGGCAAGCAGGTGGTGCGCACGCTGCGTGCCGGCTGCCCGGTCATGCTGGCGACGGACATGGACTTCGGCCTGCCCGATTCGGTGTTCGTGCCGTTCTTCGGCGTGCCGGCGTGCACGCTGACGTCGGCCTCGCGGCTGGCCAGCATGACGGGCGCGCGCGTGGTGCCGTTCACCACCGAAGTGCTGCCCGACTACCGGGGCTATCGCCTGCGTATTTTCGACCCGCTGGAAGGCTTTCCGTCCGGCTCCGTGGAGGAGGATTCGCGCCGCATGAATGCCTTCCTGGAAACGCAGATCGCGACCATGCCGGAGCAGTATTACTGGGTCCACCGCCGCTTCAAGAACCGCCCCGCCGGCATGGCACCGGTGTACTGAACGGGCGCTAGCCGCCCCCGGCGCGCTGCCACGCCGACTGGATATCGTCCATCAGCCGCACCAGCTTCGCTGCATAGCGGGCGTTGTCGCGCCTTCGCTCGCAGGCTGAATACGGAAAGCTGATGTTCAGGCCATAGAGCTGCTGGTCGGGGCCACGGAATGCCGCGCCCACCGCCAGCAAATGCCCGAGCTGATAAGCGGCGGTGCAGAAGCCGCGCTGTTGCGACTGCTCGATCGCCCGCAGCACGCGTGCGCGCATCTCCGGCCAGGCCTCTGCCTGCCGCGCCGCAATGCCTTCCAGCAGGTCCTCCCGCACGCCGTCCGGCTGTGCTCCCAGCCATGCCAGCCCGATCGATGTCAGTTCCATCGGCACGCGCGTGCCCGGCACCACGCGCCGCGTGCGCGAAACGCTGTCGCGGCTGTGCCGGATCGAGGCCAGGTACACCATGTCGAGCTTGTCGCCCACCGCCAATCCCACGTTGACCTTGCCGGCCTCGGCCACCCTGCGCATCAGCGGCAGCGCAATATCCGCGGCGCGGTTGGCGTGGCGGAAGGCATCGGCCAGGCTCAGCACCACCGGTGCAAGCCGGTAAGCGCGTTCGTTGACGTCGTAGCGCAGGAAGCTGGCGTCCACCAGCGAGCGCGTCAGCCGGCTGACGGTCGGCCGTGGCAGGCCGGTGCGCGCGGCCAGTTCGGCATTGGTCAGGCTGGTGGTGCCCACGCGGAAAGCGCGCAGCAGCACCAGCCCCCGTTCCAGCGACTGGCTGCCGGCGGTGTCGCGGGTAAAGCGGCCGGTCTGGTGGGTCGCGCGGCGCGTCGACACCGCTATGGGTGCTTCGGGTGCTTCGGGTGCTGTTTCGGCCATCTCCGCATAATTTCAGTAAGTGAAATCCGAGTATAGCGGCGAGGCCCGGCAGGGCGAATACTGTGGTCTCTGCCGGCCTTTGCCCCGGCCCACACCACAGAGGAGCGCCCCGCATGTCATCCGACGCCGATATCCAGCTCAGCCGCGACGGCCACGTCGCCCGCATCGTGCTGTCCCGTCCGCCGCACAACTTTGTCGATGCCGACGTGATGCGCCGGCTCGCGGACACCCTGCTGGCGCTGGATGACGACCCGGGCTGCCGCGCCGTCGTGCTGGCCTCCGGAGTCAACGCCTTCTGCGCGGGCGCCGACTTCAGCGGCGCCGGCCAGGGCGAGGTCGCCAACGACCCGGCCAGCTTCTATGTGCATGCAATGAAGCTATACCGCAACCGCAAGCCCATCGTCGCCGCGGTGGAAGGCGCCGCCGTCGGCGCGGGACTCGGCCTGGCATTGGTGGCGGACTTCCGCGTGACCTGCGCCGAGGCGCGCTTCAGCGCCAACTTCAACCGGCTCGGCTTCCACCCCGGCTTCGGCCTCAGCGTGACGCTGCCGCGGCTGGTCGGCGAACAGCAGGCCGCGCTGCTCTTCTACACCGGCCGCCGCATTTCCGGCACCGACGCCGTCGCCATCGGCCTGGCCGATGAACTGGTGGCCAAGGCTGAAGTCAACGGCCGCGCCATGGCGCTGGCGCAGGAGATCGCCAGCTCCGCGCCGCTGGCGGTGGAGACCACGCGCGCCACGCTGCGCGAAGGACTGGCGGACCGGATCGCCGAGGTTAACCAGCGCGAGCTGGCCATCCAGCGCGGGCAGTTCCGCAGCGAAGACTTCCGCGAAGGCGTGGCCGCGATGGCCGAGCGCCGCACTCCGGTGTTCCACCGCCGCTAAGGAGCAACCCGTGCCTGGACAACACACCCGTGCCACGCCCGCAGGCCCGCTCGACGGCATCCGCGTGCTGGACCTCACCGCGGTCGTGCTCGGCCCGCTGGCCACGCAGGTGCTGGCCGACTTTGGCGCCGACGTGATCAAGATCGAAGGCCCGGAAGGCGATCTGATGCGCGCCAATGGCGTCTCGCAGCATGCCGGCATGAGCTCGATCTACCTGGCGCTGAACCGCAACAAGCGCTCGGTCGTGCTCGACCTGAAGACTCCCGAGGGCGCCGAAGCGCTGCGCGCGCTGATCGCCGGCGCCGACGTGCTGGTGCACAACATGCGCGTGGCGGCGATCGAGCGGCTGGGCTTTGGCTACGAGGCGGTCGCCCGCATCAATCCGCGCATCGTCTACTGCGTCGCCACCGGCTTCGGCCAGGACGGCCCGCACCGCGACAAGCCCGCCTTCGACGACATCATCCAGGCCGGCTGCGGACTGGTGGCACTGGGTGCCGGCAACGGCGAGCGGCCGGAATACGTGCCCAGCCTGATCGCCGACAAGACCACCGGGCTGGCGCTGGCCAACGCAGTGCTCGCCGCGCTGCTGCATCGCGAACGACATGGCGTGGGCCAGTCGGTCGAAGTGCCGATGCTGGAGACCATGGCCGCCTTCGTGATGACCGAGCACCTGGGCGGCCTGACCTTCGAACCCGCTCCCGCCGGCGCGGGCTATGCGCGGCTGCTGCAGGGCGGCCGCCGCCCCGCGCCGACGCGCGACGGCTGGATCTGCGCGCTGCCCTATACCGAGCGCCACTGGCATGCCTTCTTCCGCGCGGTCGGCCGCGACGACCTTGCCGACCGCTACGAAGTCAGCGACCGCGCGCAGCGCAATGCCAATATCCGCGCGCTGTACGGCCATCTTGCCGAGCTGACCCCGGAGCGCAACACCGAAGAATGGATGGCGCTGTTCGAATCGCTCGACATCCCCGCCACGCCGATCTACGGGCTCGATGCGCTGGTCGATCACCCACACCTGCAAGCCGTGGGCCTGTTCCAGGCCACGCAGCACCCCACCGAGGGCCCGTTGCGCGAAGTACGCCCCGCCGCGCGCTTCTCGGCCACGCCGCTGTCGTTGCGCCGCCATGCGCCAGCACTGGGCGAACACACCGCCGAAGTCTTGCAGGAAGCCGGCATCACCCTGCCCGCCGTGCATGCTGGCACACCCGCCGGCGCCCAGGACTAACAAGGAGACACGCATGAATTTCCAGCTCGATGAAGAACACCGCATGCTCAAGGACCTGGTCGCGCGCTTCGTGCGCGAGCAGCTGATCCCGCTGGAGCCGGCGGTGCTGGCCCGCGAGGCCGGGGGCGGGCAGCACATGCTGCTGCCTGAAGAACACGCGCGACTCGATGGCCTGTCGCGCGAGCTTGGCCTGTGGGGACTGGACGCGCCCACCGAAATGGGCGGCGCCGACCTGCCCGTGGTGGCGATGGTCGGCGTCAACGAGGAACTCGGCAAGACCATCACACCCTACGACCTGCCGCCGGATTCGCCCAACCTGCGCATGCTGATGCTGACCGCGAACGACGCCCAGCGCGAGCGCTACCTGGATCCGTATGCGCGCGGCGAAACGGTATCGGCCATCGCCATTTCCGAGCCCGGCGCCGGCGGCGACCCCGCCATGATGACCACGCGCGCCGAACGCGACGGCGACCACTGGGTGCTCAATGGCCGCAAGATCTGGATCAGCCGCGCGGCGCGCGCCGACTGGACCATCGTGATGGCAGTGTCCGACAAGGCGAAGGGGGCGCGCGGCGGCATCTCGGCCTTTATCGTCGAGCGCGGCACGCCCGGCCTGCGCGTTGAGCGCCGCATCCCGATGATCGGCGGCCATTCCACCTATGAAGTCGTGCTGGAAGACTGCCGCGTTCCCGCCACGCAGTTGCTTGGCACCGAAGGCCAGGGCTTCGCGCCGATGCAGGCGCGCCTGTCCACGCGCCGCGTGCAGATGGCCGCGTGGTGCATCGGCCGGGCGCAGCGCGCGCTCGACATGATCTGCGAATACGCGCCGCAACGGCAGACCTTCGGCGCCCCGCTGGCACAGCGCCAGGCGATCCAGTGGTGGGTGGCGGACGCCGCCACCCGCATCCACGCCTGCCGCCTGATGACGTACGAAGCCGCCAGCCGCATCGATGCCGGCGAGGAGGCGCGCACACAGGTCTCGATGATCAAGGTCTTCGCCACCGAAATGGCGTGGGAAGTGATTGACCAGGCGATGCAGACCTTTGGCGCGATGGGCATGACCAAGGAACTGCCGCTGCAGCAGATGGCCAACGAGACCCGGCTGATGCGCATCTACGAAGGGCCCAGCGAAGTGCACCGCTGGGTGATCGCGCGCGACCTGCTCGGCCTGCGCCGCTGAGTCTGACCGACCTCTTGCACCGGCGGAGAACACGCCGGGCTTTTCCGACCGAAAGGAGACACCATGCAACAGCCTTACAGTTCGCGCCGCCGCTTCCTCGGGCTCGCCGCCGCGGCACTGGCAGCCGGCATCGCACCGCTGCCGGCGCTTGCCGCCGAGGACGCCTTCCCCTCGCGCCCCATGCGCTTCATCGTGCCGTTCCCGGCCGGCAGCGGCACCGACACCACCGCGCGCATGTTCGCCAAGAAGATCGGCGAGCTGACCGGCCAGGGCGTGGTGGTCGAGAACAAGCCCGGCGGCAACGGCTTTATCGGCGTGCAGACCGCGCTGAACGCGCCGGCGGACGGCTACACGGTGTTCATCGGCAGCAACTCCACGCTGTCGACCAACGCCGCCACCTTCCGCAAGCTGCCGTATGACCCGCTGACGGATTTCGCGCCGATCACGCTGCTGTCGCGCGGGCCGTGCGTGGTCATCGTGCCGGCCGGCTCGCCCTACCGGACGCTGGCGGAATTGCTGGACGACGCCCGCAAGCGGCCCGGCGCGCTCAACTACGGCACGGGTTCGATCTCGTACACGCTGTACAGCGAATGGCTCAACGAGCTGGCGAAGATCAAGACCACGCCGGTGCCGTACAAGGGCGCGGGCGATGCCATCAACGGCGTGATGGCGGCCAACGTGGACTTTGCCGTGGTCGATGCCACCGGCGCGATCGAACTGGTGCGCGGCGGCAGGATCCGCGCGCTGGCCTATACCGCGCCGCAGCGCTCGCCGCTGTTGCCTGACGTGCCGTCGATCGTCGAGGCGGGCCTGCCCGACTTCCTGGCCTACAACTGGGTGGCCGCGGCGATTTCCGCCAGGACGCCGCCGGCGGTTGTGAAGCGCCTGCAGGACCTGTTCACGCAGGCCGGCAACGCGCCCGACGTGCGCGACTACTACACGCGCCAGTCGACCAAGCTGATCCTGTCTTCGCCGGCGGAAATGCTGCAGTACCAGAAAGACGAGATCGTGCGCTGGAAGCGGCTGGCGGCGGTAGCCAAGATCCCGCTGCAGTAATCCGCCGAAGCCCGCTCAGCGGCTGTGCTCCCGCAGCAGCGCCGTCAGGCGCTGCGCCAGCGGCGACAGATATGCGCCGGCGCGGCTCAGCACGCCGATCCGCCGGCGCAGGTCCAGCTCTTCCACTTCCAGCGGCAACGCGCGCAGGCCGCGCTGCATGGCGTCGCCGCCGGCATTGGCGATGCTCAGCATCTGCGTGCCCTGCATCAGCGCGAACAGCGAGGTGCTGCCGAAATCGATCTCGACGCGCGGCTGCGGCGCCGGCAGGCCGCGCTGGCGGAAGGCGGCATCGACCTGCTGCCGCAGCGTGATGTGCGCTTCCGGCAGCAGCCATTCCTGGTCGGCGAGGTCCGCAAGGCGCAGCCTGCGCCGGCGCAATAGCGCATGGCCCTCGTCGGCGACCACCACCAGCCGGTCGTCAAACAGCGGCTCCACCGCAAAATCCGTCGAAGCCTGCACCGGGGCCACCGCGAGATCGAGTTCGCCCGCGGCGAGCAGGTCCAGCAGGTCACGCGCCAGCCGGCGCCGCAAGCGCAGCCGCGCCACCGGGCGCTCGCGCATCAGCTGCTGGCACGCTCCCAGGATCACGCCTCCCGGAATCGACGGCGAATAGCCCACGCGCAGCACGCCCTGCTCGCCGGTGCGGATGCCGAGCATTTCCTTGATGCCGTCCTCGTATTCCAGCCGGATACGCCGCGCCCGCTCCAGGAAGCGCGCGCCGGCGTAAGTGGCGGTCATGCCGTTGGCAGTACGTTCGAACAGCGGCAGCCCGGCCTGCGCCTCCACCCGCTGCACCGCCTTGGTCAGGGCCGGCTGGCTGATCCCCAGGGCCTCCGCCGCCCTGCCGATACCGCCGTGCGCCGCCACGGCGAGGATGTATTCCAGGTCCCGCGTCTCCATTGCCTCACATTCCTGATAGTTATGGCTTTATAGCCATTGCCGCATTGTGGTGATGGACGCCATCTTACAGACTTAGGCGCAGAGCCATAGCACAACATCATTCGCATCACGGAGACAGCATGAGTTTCGCGTATTTCCTGCGCCGCGCCGCGCGCTACTGGGGCGACCAGCCCGCCATCCTCTACCAGGACCAGGTGGTGACCTACCGCCAGCTGGACGAGCGCTCCACCCGCCTGGCCAATGCGCTGCTGGCGCTGGGGCTGCAGCGCGGCGACCGCGTGGCGGTGCAGGCGCGCAACCGGCCCGAACTGGTCGAACTGGAATGCGCGCTGTACAAGGCAGGCCTGGTCAAGGCAGCACTGAATCCGCGCTTCACCGCGGCGGAAGCCAGCGACGTGGTCGAGAACTGCACGCCGCGCGTGCTGATCGCCGGCCCCGGCTACACCGGCTACTCACGCTCCACGCCGGGCTTCGGCAGCGTCGAGACGTTTATCGCCATTGGCGAGGCGCCCGCCGGCTATGTCGGCTACGAATCGCTGCTGGCCAACGCCGGCACCGCCGCGCCCGATATCGTCCCCGCCGCCAGCGACCTGGCCGTGCTGCACTTCTCGTCCGGCTCCACCGGCAAGATCAAGGCGGCCATGCAGACCTACGGCAACCGCATGGCGGCGCTGCGCAAGATGGTGGCCGGCATGGACCGCCCGGCTCGCCCCGGCGACCGGCTGGCGCTGATCGGCCCGGTCACGCACGCCTCCGGCATGCTGATGCAGCCCTACCTGTACCTGGGCGCGACGCTGGTGCTGTTCGACAAGTTCGAGCCCGCGCACTTCCTCGCCGAGGTGGCGCGGCTGCGCATCACGCACGTGTTCATGGTGCCGGCGATGATCAACATGCTGATGGCGGAGCCCTCGCTGGCGCAGGCCGACCTGTCCAGCCTGAAGACGCTGGCCTACGGCGCCGCACCGATGGCGCCGGCGCGCATCCGCGAAGCCTGGGAGCGCATTGGCCCGATCCTGTCGCAGGGCTATGGCGCCAGCGAATCCACCTCAGGCGTCACGCGCCTGTCGACCGCTGACCACGCCGACGCGATCGCCAATCATCCCGAGCGCCTGGCCTCATGCGGCCGCGCGCTGGGCGAGACCGAAGTGCGCGTGGTCGACGAGCAAGGCCGCGAGGTGGCAGTGGGCGAGATCGGCGAACTGGTGATCCGCGGCGAAGACGTGTTCCAGGGCTACTGGGGCGAGCCCGCGCTCACCGCCGAGACCATCGTCGACGGCTGGCTGCATACGGGCGACATGGCACGCGTGGACGACGCCGGCTACCTGTACCTGGTCGACCGCAAGAAGGACATGATCATCTCCGGCGGCTTCAACGTGTACCCGACCGAGGTCGAAGCCACGCTGTACCAGCACCCCGACGTGCTCGAAGCCTGCGTCATCAGCGTGCCCGACGACACCTGGGGCGAGAGCGTCAAGGCCGTGGTCACGCTGCGCCCGGGCCGCGAAGCCAGCGCGCAGCAGCTGATCGCGCACTGCCGCGAGCGCATCGCCGACTACAAGTCGCCGCGTTCGGTCGACTTTGTCGCCGAGCTGCCCAAGAACGCCAGCGGCAAGCTGGCCCGCAAGATCGTGCGCGAACGCTACTGGCAAGGCGTGGCGCGCCGCGTCAACTGACTAGCCGAGGATCCCGCCATGTTCGATCACCTGACCAACCCCGTGCTGGTGGAAACCCGCGCCGGCATCCGCCGCTTTATCGACGAAGAACTGCGCCCGCTGGAGCAGGAACTGGGCCTCGGTTCCGAAGACCCGTGGCCGCGCGAGGTGCTGCGCAAGGTCTGGCGCCGCTCTTACGAACTGGGGTTCTATGCCGCCTGCCTGCCGGAATCGCTCGGCGGCAAGGGGCTGAACATCCAGGAGCAATGCGCGCTCAAGGCCGACCTGGCCGCCAGCGGCTCGACGCTGGCCGCGCACGTGCTGGGCGACCTGGGCGGCCCGCCGCGCGTGGGCAACATGCTCAAGTACGCCACGCCGGCGCAACTGAAGCAGTACTTCGAGCCCGTCATCCGCGGCGAGAAGTCGACCTGCTTCGCGCTGACCGAAACGCATTCCGGCTCGGACGCGCAGAGCATCAGGACCACCGCAATCGCCGACGGCGACGAGCTGGTGATCAACGGCGGCAAGCACTACATCAGCGGCGCGCCGTTCGCGGACTTCGCCATCGTCATGTGCGTGACGGATGCCACCACTACGCCGCCGGCGATCAGCGCGGTGCTGGTCGACCTGAACCTGCCGGGCGTGACCGTGACCAATGAATACGTGCCGATGTCGGGACAGCATATCGACGGCGATATCCGCTTCGACAACGTGCGCGTGCCGCGCGCCAACATCTTCGGCGGCGAGGGCAACGGCTTCAGGCTGGGCATGTCGCGCATCAACGTGAACCGCTTGCTGCACTGCCCGTCGATGCTGGGGCTGGCCATGCGCGCCTACGAGTCGTCGGTGGAATACGCCGGCAAGCGCCGCCAGTTCGGCGGCCCGATCGCGCGCTTCCAGGCGATCCAGCACATGCTCGCCGACATGGCCGCGGCGCTGTGGGCCTGCGAAAGCATGATCGCGCACACCGCGGCGCTGGCCGATGCCGGCGCGGACCTGCGCATGAAAGCCGCGGCATGCAAGCTCTTTGTCTCGGAACGCTGCTTCGAAGTGGCCGACAAGGCGGTACAGATCCACGGCAACGTGGGCGTCACGCGCGGGCATCCGGTCGAGCAGACCTTCCGCAAGTTGCGCATGTTCCGCATCTTCACCGGCACCAGCGAGATCCAGCGCAACACCATCGCGCGCGCGATACTGGAGCCGCTGCAGCAGCAAGCGCAGCCGCCGAAGCAGCAACAGGCTTGACCGTGCCGGCGGCACGGTCGCCGCCGGCATCAGGACAATACAACAAGACCACGGAGACCTAGCATGAACCGCCGAGAATGGCTCGCCACCGCTGGCGCCGCCGCGCTGGGAAGCGCCCTGCTGCCCGCCCGCGCCGCCGCGCCCGCCAATTACCCCAGCCGTCCGATCCGGCTGATCGTCCCGTTCATCGCCGGCAGCACGCCGGACAGTACCGCCCGCACGCTGTCTGCGGAGCTGGGCCAGAAGCTCGGCCAGCCGCTGGTGGTCGAGAACATGCCTGGCGCCGGGGGCATCATCGGCGCCACCGCGCTGCGGCGTGCGGCGCCCGACGGCTACACGCTGGGCATCCTCGCCAATACGCATGTGATCAACGTGCACATGTACCGCAAGATGCCGTACGACCCGGCGCGCGATTTCACGCCGATCACGGCGCTGTCCGGCGGTCCGACCGCGCTGGTCGTGCCCGCATCGTCGCCGTACAAGACCGCGGCCGAGCTGGTCGCCGCGATGAAGAAGGCGCCGGGCAAGTTCAACTATGGCTCCGGCGGCAAGGGCAGCATCGCGCATCTGGCGGTGGAAGCCATGCTGCACCAGACCGGCTGCGACGCGGTCCATATCCCTTACAAGGGTGCGCCGGAAATCATTACCGCCATGCTGACGGGGCAAACCCAGTTCGGCATGCCGGTGCTTGGCACGGCCACCCAGTACGTGCGCAACCAGCAGGTGCGCGTGCTGGCCGTCACCGCCGCGGCGCGCTCGCCGTTCTTCCCGGACGTGCCAACAATGGCCGAAGCACTGCCGCCCGGCTTTGTCATCGACAACTGGAGCGGGCTGTTTGCGCCGGCCAATTTCCCGGCCGAACTGGCGCAGAAGCTGCATGCCGCGGTCGCCGCGCTGCAGAATGCAGGCGTTTTCGACGCTCAGCTCAAGGCCAGCGCGGGCGAACTGCGCCGCAGCGCCACCCCGGCCCAGTTTGGCACCGTCGTGGCCGCGGACAACTCCCGCTACGGCGAGTTGATGAAGTCGATTGGCATGGTCGGCGATTTGGGCTGAGCGCACTGCTTTTGAACCGGGATGACACATGAAGCCAGAATGGTCCTGCCTGAAGGACGTCACCATCATCGACGCCAGCCAGCTGCTGCCCGGCCCGCATGCCTGCAGCCTGCTGCGCCAGTTGGGGGCCGATGTGATCAAGGTGGAGCAGCCCGGCAGCGGGGACTCCATCCGCCAGCTCGGTCCGGCGGCCTATGCGCAGTTCAACCGCGGCAAACGCTCCGTAGCGCTCGATCTCAAGAGCGAGGCTGGCCGCGAAGCCTTCCTTGAACTGGCCCGGAATGCCGACGCCGTGGTGGAAGGCTTCCGCCCGGGGGTCATGAAACGGCTGGGACTCGACTATGCGGCATTGGCCGCCGTCAATCCGGCGATCGTGCTGTGCTCGGTCTCGGGCTTTGGCCAGACCGGACCTTATGCCGGCCATGCGGGACATGACCTCAACTACCTTGCACTGGCCGGCTACTGGGCAACACCGGTGCAGGTGCACGACAAGGTCTCGCGCCCGCGCGTGCGGGTGTCTGACTACGCGGCCTCTGGCTATGCCGCGCTGTCGCTGGCCGTAGCCATCATGAGCGCGCGGCAGCACGGTCGCGGGCAGCATCTGGACGTATCGATCCACGACGCCATCCTGTCGTTGACCGCCCACGGCGCCTGGGCCGCGCGCGGACACGAGGCCGCGCCGCAGGAATCGCCGACGGTGATGCCGGAAAACGACCTGTTCGAGACGCGCGACGGGCGGCATCTGGCGATGGGGATTCTGGAGAACAAGTTCTGGGTCAATCTGGGCGAGGCGCTGGGGGAGGAATTTCCCGCGCTGCGCGATCCGCGATATGCCACGCGGGCCGGGCGCTATGGGCATAAGCTGGCGGTCAATGACCTGCTTGCGGCGGTCTTTCTTACCCGTGATCTGGCAGAGTGGGAGGCATTCTTCGGACCGCTGGATATACCGTTTTCGCCTGTGCTTGCGGCAGGGGAATTGTTTGAGGATGCGCACGTGCAGGCGCGCGGGGTGGTGCGGCGCCCGGCAGGAGAAGATGGGATTGCGGTGAACTTCCCGGTCAGGTTCTCTTTAGGATTGCCAGCGGGGGAGGACTTTGTGGCCGCTGTTGGAAAGGGGGCTGCGGGCTAAGGAGTTCTCGAGGCCGGCAAAAAGCATCTTTTTCATCACTTCTATCCCCGCACAGGGCCGGTCAACCCCATCAATTAGCAAGAATTATTTTCTGGCTATAATTATTGGGATTTCATAATTTCCAATAAGTGCGCCATGACACACATCTATCGTCGCCCGGCCCTTGCAGGCCAGATGGCGCAGCAGTTGCTCCACCCCAGCGTACTGGACGAAGGGCTACGGTCGGGCTTGTTCCTGTCCGGTTTACGGCGCACGGGGAAAACGACGTTTCTTATCAACGACCTCGTCCCTGCTCTGGAGGCCGAGGGTGCGATCGTCATCTACGTCGATCTCTGGAGCGACACGCAACGCAGTCCAGCGTCCCTCATCCTTGCCGCGGTAAAGAAGACGCTTGCCGAGCTGGAGCAGCCGGGCTCAGCGGCCCTCAGGCAGCTCAAGCGGGTGTCGGGTGCCGACTTTGGCGCCTTTGGCCTCAAGTTCGGGTTCAAGCTGGAGAGCGTTGGCGAGCCCGGCGGCGCTACGCTGGCCCAGGCCCTTGCCGAAGTCATCGACAAAGCCAGCACCAACGTGGTCCTGATCGTGGACGAGGTCCAGCATGCCATTACCTCCGAGGAGGGCAATCGCATGCTCCTGGCCCTCAAGGCCGCCCGCGATGCCGTCAATCCGCGCCCCAATACGCCTGGCTACTTCATTTTTGTTGGCACCGGCTCGCACCGTGCGCTGGTTGCCGACTTGACTGCGCGCCGCAACCAGGCCTTCGCAGGCGCTACCTCGGTCTCTTACCCCGTGCTCGGGGAAGACTACGTCGCTCATCTGCTGGAACGCTTGTCGGCAGAAGAGTTCAGCGCCCGCCCATCGCTGGACGTTGCCGTGCAGGCGTTCCGGGCACTGGGCAACCGGCCGGAAGAGATGATCAAAGCCTTGCGGCAACTGCATTTCCATTTGCCTTCCGGAAGCAATCCGGACGAGCACTTGCCGGTCATCGCCAACACGCTCCGCTCGACTGCCGCCGATCTTGAACTGATGAAGCTTGAACAGCTGGGCGGACTGGCTACCGCAATTTTCGATCGCATTGCATGCGCTGAAGGCGACGCCCGCGGCCTGTTTTCAGGCGAGTCCGCCGCTGCCTACTCGGCTGCTCTGGGACGTGAAGTCCGTATCGAGGAAGCGCAGCCTGTGGTCAATGAGATGATGGCGACCAATCTGATCATGCGCAAAGGGCATGGAGTGTATGGCGTGACGGACCCGTTCGTGCAGGAGATCTGGCTGGAGCGCAAGTCGCTTGAAGGCAAGTTGTAGCGGGCGGCAAGGCCGCCGCCGCCTTTCACATCTCGCCTTCATCGCATTTCGTGCCGGCACTGGCCGGGTGGAAATCAGCAGAACTGTCCCTGTCCGCTACCGCCCTTTCCTTGCTAATTTTCTCGACGTCAAAGCGGCCAGCTGCGCAAGGGGAATGAGAGCATGAAGACCATCGGCCTGATCGGCGGCATGAGCTGGGAGTCCTCCGCCGAGTACTACCGGTTGATCAACCAGGAAATGAAAGCCCGGCTGGGCGGGCATAACAACGCCCGCAGCCTTATGGCCACCGTCTGCTTCGAAGAGATCAAGGCACTGCAGCACGCCGAGCAATGGGATCAACTTGGCCAGCTCATGCAGCAGGCCGCACGGCAGGTCGAGGCTGGTGGTGCGGATTTCGTGCTGCTCTGTACCAACACCATGCATCGCGTGGCGCCGGCGATCGAATCTGTGCTCAACGTGCCTTTCATCCATATCGTCGACCCGACGGCGCAAGCGTTGCGGCAGGCCGGCATCAGGCGCGTCGGCTTGCTCGGCACGCGCTTCACGATGGAACAGCATTTCTACCGCGGGCGGATGCGCGAACTGCATGGCATCGACGTGGTGGTGCCCGAGCAGGCGGACCGCGACCGAGTGCACGATGTCATTTACGAAGAGTTATGCCACGGCATCGTGCGCGATGAGGCAAGGGCCGAATACCAGCGCATCGTCGCCGCGCTCGCGGCGGGTGGCGCCGAAGGCGTGATCCTCGGCTGCACGGAAATCACGCTGCTGCTCGGGCAGGGTGACGTGGCGCTGCCGGTGTTCGATACCACGGCGCTGCATGCGCAGGCGGCGGTAACGCTGGCGCTCAGCTGAGCGGCTAAGTCCTTCCTTGGGGAATCTCTGAGGCGCTGGCCTGCGTGATTCCTGCACGCTTGCCGCGCCAAACCTCTGACCGGCGTTTCCAACCTCGCTGTCTGACCCGCCGCCCTCACCTTGCGGATGAGTGGCGAGCATTCACTTAGTGAGGAGTGATTCATGTCGATCGAACCTATCCAAACCAATGTCTGCCTGCATCAAATCCGCGCCGGTATCGAAGGGTGCTCGCGCTATTGAAGCAGCTGAGCGTACGTTCCGAAGAATGCTTCAGTGCGCTGTGCCTGCTGGGCATGGTGCAGGCGAAGCTGGCCGTATTGATGGACGCGGGTCCGCTTTCAGCGTAGCAGCGCATGCGTTGGCGGCGCTTCGGCATCCGCCAATGCGCAACCTCGAGCTTGTAGACAACAACATGACCCACGCGTTGTACCAACATTGGCCAGCAGAGAAGATTTGCCAGACACTGCCTGGCAAATGTGTGCCAAACGAGTCACTCGACCTTTCCATCCTTGCGCAAGCTTTTCGCCTGCCGTGGTCCGCCTATGTGCGCCTGATCTCAGTCAAGAACTCTTACGCGCGGGACTTCTACGAAGCCGAGGCATTGCGCTGTGGCTGGAGCGTGCGCCAGCTTGACCGTCAGATCGGCAGCCAGTTCCATGAGCGCACGGCACTCTCCTGACCATGGGGCCCCTCCGTCCATGGTTACCCCAGGCTTATCCACGTAGTCTTCAAATCGGTGTACTTGTCCAACGCATGCAGCGACTTGTCCCGTCCCGATCCCGACTGCTTGACCCCGCCGAATGGCACCGTGATATCGCCATCCATATAGCAGTTGACCCACACCAGCCCCGCCCGCAGCCGCCGCGAAACCCGGTGCGCGCGCGACAGGTTGGCGGTCCACAACCCTGAGCCCAGCCCATACGGCGAATCGTTGGCCATGCGCACGACTTCGTCCTCGGTGTCGAACACGGTCACAGCCAGCACCGGGCCGAAGATTTCCTCGCGCACGATGCTGAGCGACTGGGTCGGACATTCAAAGATGGTGGGCTGCAGGAAGTAACCGCCGGTATCGGTACGGACGCGCTCGCCGCCCAGGCGCAGCCGCGCGCCTTCGCGCTGCCCGCCTTCCACGTAAGACATCACGCGATCGAGCTGGCGCGCGTCGACGATGGCGCCCATGGCGGAGGCGGGGTCGAGCGGATCGCCGGGCTGCATCGATCGGGCATGGGCCTCCAGCTTCTCCATGAAGGCGTCATAGATGTTGCGCTGGACATAGAGGCGCGAGCCGGCGATGCAGATCTCGCCCTGGTTGTTGAAGATGCCGATGGCGGCCGCTTGCGCGGCGCGGTCGAGGTCGGGGCAGTCGTCGAACACAATGTGCGGCGACTTGCCACCGCATTCGAGCCAGACACGCTTCAGGTTGGACTGGCCGGAATATTCCATAAAGCGCTTGCCGGTGGCCGTGGAGCCGGTGAAGGCGATGCAATCCACATCCGGATGCAGGCCGAGCGCCTGTCCGGCCTGCGCGCCCAGTCCCGGCACCACGTTGAAGACCCCGGGCGGAATGCCGGCTTCAGCGGCCAACTCGGCGAGCCGCAGCGCGGTCAGCGGCGACTGCTCGGCCGGCTTGAGGATGACGCTGTTGCCCGCGGCCAGCGCCGGCGCCACCTTCCAGCTGCCCATCAGCAGCGGATAGTTCCACGGCACCACGGCCGCTACCACGCCGAGCGGCTCGCGCGTGATGGTGGCGAGCACGTTGCCGCCGGTGGGCGCGATTTCGTCGTAGCGCTTGTCGATGGCCTCGGCGTACCACGCGAAGGTGCGCGCCGCTTCCGGAATATCGTAGGCCAGCGTGTCGCCGATGGCCTTGCCCATGTCCATCGTTTCCAGCAGGGCCAGTTCTTCGCGGTGGGATTCGATGAGCGCGGCGAGGCGCAGCAGCACGGCCTTGCGCTCGCGCGGCGCCAGTCCGCACCAGATGCCTTGCTCGAAAGCCTGGCGCGCCGCTGCGACGGCACGGTCGACGTCCGCCGCGCCGCATGCCGCTACTTTGGCCAGTACGGTGCCGGTGGCGGGGTTGATGGTGTCGAAGGTGGCGCCGTCGGCGGCATCGGTCCATTCGCCGCCGATGTAGGCGCGGCTTTGCGGGTGCAGTGCGGCCGCCCGGGCCTGCCAGTAAGGCAGATCGCGTGTTTCGCTCATGGGGTTCCTCGATTGGTTGACAGGGCCGCGGGCGACGGCAGCGTCTGCGTCAGCCCGGCCAGCACGATCAGGGCGATGCCGGCCAGCGCCAGCGCGTCGGGCCAGCGGCCGAACCACAGCGCGCTGTAGACCAGCGCCAGCAACAAGTGGAAATAGTTCAGCGGGGCCAGGCGCGATGCCGGGGCGCGCTGAAGGGCCAGGATCAGCAGGACTTGCGCCGCCGCGCTCATCAGGCCCATGGAAAGGATCGCCAGCCAGTCGGCCAGATCCGGCCACACCGGCGGCGGGAAGAACGGCGCCGGCACGCCGGTGGCGACCATGCAGATCAGCGCGGCAAAGCCGTACTGCACGCGCGCATCGACCTGCCCCGCCATGCGCCGCGTCAGCAGCTGCAGCATGGCATAGGCCAGCGTGGCGGCCAGCATCAGCACCGTGCCAAGCCACGACACGGCGCCGCCGGGGCGTACGATCAGCAGCATGCCGCAGAAGCCCGCGCCTACCGCCAGCCATTGGCGCAGGCCGACCTTCTCGCCGAGCATCCACGGAGACAGGCCCACCACCATCAGCGGCGCCATGAAATAGATGGCGGTGGCTTCGGCCAGCGGCATCCACAGCAGCGCGGTCATGAAGCAGGTGCCGACCACCGCCAGCATCAGGCCGCGCAGCACCAGCAGGCCGCGGTGCGGCGTGCGCCAGAAGTGCAGTTGGCCGGATCCGGCGAGCATAGCCACGGCTACCGCCAGCGTGGCGCCGTAGCGCACCGCGTTGAGAAACGGCGCGGGATAGCGGCCGACAAGGTGCTTGGCGGTGGCGTCCACGGTAGCGAACAGCGTCACCACGCACAGGAACAGCAGCCCGCCACGCCACCAGTCGGGCATACCCCGCGCCGCGGCGGTCATGCGCCCGCCTGCGCGACCATCGCACCGAGCAGCACGTTGGCGCCGGCTTCGAGGTGCTCGGGCCGGGCATCTTCCACTTCGTTGTGGCTGATGCCGTCCTTGCAGGGCACGAAGATCATTGCGGTCGGCGTCACGCTGGCCATGTAGACGGCATCGTGTCCGGCGCCGGTGACGATGCTCTGCTGGCTGTACCCGCGCGCCACGGCCTCGCGGCGCACGTGGTCGACCAGTTCCGGCGCGAACGGGGTCGGCGGGAAGTACTGCACGTCGTCGATCTTCACGTCGAACGTTGCGCCTGTGGTACTGCCCTGCGCCAGCGCCTCGCACGCGGCGCGGAAGCGGGCATCCATCTCGGCCAGCTTGCCGGCATCTTCGTGGCGCAGGTCGACCGTGAATTTCACCGCGCCGGGAATCACGTTGCGCGACCCGGGGTGGAGATTGACCACGCCGACGGTGCCGCGGCCGTGCGGCGCGAAGTCATGGGCGATGCGCACCACTTCCTGCATCACGTGGGTCGCGCCATAGAGCGCATCGCGGCGCAGCGGCATCGGCGTGGGGCCGGCGTGGGCCTCCATGCCGGTCACGGTCACGTCGTACCAGCGCAGGCCCAGCGAGCCGGTGACCACGCCGATCACGTTGTCCGCCGCTTCCAGCACCGGGCCCTGCTCGATATGGGCCTCGAAATATGCGCCCACCGGCCGCCCCCCTACTTCGCCGGTGCCGGCATAGCCGATGGCCTGCAACTCATCCGCCACGCGCTTGCCGTCGGTATCGGTGGCGTCCAGCGCGGTCTGCAGCGGGAAGATGCCGGCGAACACGCCCGAGCCCATCATCACCGGCACGAAGCGCGTGCCTTCCTCGTTGGTCCAGATGGCCAGTTCGAGCGGCGCTTCGGTGGTCACGCCATGGTCATTGAGCGTGCGCATGACTTCCAGCCCCGCCAGCACGCCGAAGCAGCCGTCGAACTTGCCCCCGGTCGGCTGCGTATCGATATGGCTGCCGGTCATCACCGGCGGCAGTGCGTCGTCGCGCCCCGCGCGGCGTCCGAAGATATTGCCGACGCGGTCCACCGTCACGGTCAGACCGGCGTCGCGCATCCAGCCGCAGACCAGGTCGCGGCCCTGCCCGTCGAGCGCGGTCAGCGCCAGCCGTGCATTGCCGCCCTTGGGCGTGGCGCCGATTTGCGCCAGGTCCATCAGCGCTTGCCACAGGCGCTGGCGGTTGATGGCGATCTTGCTAGTCATTGCAGTTCTCCCAGTATTGGTGATTGCGCCATTCATGCTGATGCGGTCGCAGGCGCGAAACCCGCCAGAAATGCATCCAGCCCGCGACCGATGGCCTCGACCTCATAGCCGCCCTCCTGCACCACCACCGTCGGCAGGCCCAGCGCATGGATGCGCTCGCCGATGCCGCGGTAGCCATCCATGCTGACCTTCAGGACGCTGATGGGATCGTTCTCGTAGGTATCGAAGCCCAGCGCCAGCACCACCGCTTGCGGCCGATAGTCGCGCAGCGCGTCCAGCGCGCCGTCCAGCGCCGACAGGAACTGTGCGTCGCCACTGCCGTGCGGCAGCGGGAAGTTGAGGTTGTAGCCGTAGCCCGCGCCATAGCCGCGCTCGTTCGCATAGCCGGTGTAAAACGGGTAGTAGTCGGCCGGATCGGCATGCAGCGAAATCGTCATCACATCGGAGCGGTGATAGAAGATCTGCTGCGTGCCGTCGCCGTGGTGCGCGTCGACGTCAAGCACCGCCACCTTGCCGAAGCGCGCCAGCAGCGCCTGCGCGGCGATGGCGGAGTTGTTGACGTAGCAGAAGCCGGCCGCGCGGTCGCTGTGGGCGTGGTGGCCGGAGGGACGGCACAGTGCGTACGCCATGCCGGCGCCGTCCTGCCGCTCGCAGACATGGCGTGCCGCCGCGACTGCGCTGTGCGCGCCGCGCAGGATCGCGCGCCAGCTGTCCGGCCCGAGCGGGCAGCTGAGGTCGCCCAGGTAGTAGCCGGCCTGGGCGATCACCGAATCGGTGGGACACACCGGACGGCGCGGCTCGCCGACCTTGCCGTTGTGATACGGCGAGAGATTGGGCAGGACCTCGATGCCGGGCTCGAAGCCGGGGCGCGCCAGTTCCTGCCAGCGCGCGTAGGCGCTGGCGAGGAAGTCGAGATAGTCCGGACTGTGCACCGCCTCCAGCGGCGCGCGCCCGCAATCGGGCGGCGCCGCCAGTTCGATGCCGCGCGCGGCCAGCGCGCGCTGCAGTGCCGCTGCGCGGGCCGGCACGTCGGTCGGCTTGCACAACCGGCCCGCGCGCATGAACTGGCGGGGCTCGTGCAGCAACTGATCATCCGAGAAGAAGGCACGCATGGTGTAGATGGGTTGTGATAGGAAGCGCCGGCTCAGCCTGCCGCCTGGCGCGCCAGCGCCGCCGCGCGGATGCCGGACAGGGTCATGCCGGGCGCGATGCCGTCGGGGTCGTAGCGCAGCTCCAGCAGCGCGGGCATACTGTGCGTGCCGGCAAAGTCGAGCGCGCGGTCCAGTGCGGGGCCGAATTCGGCGTCGCTGGCCACCACTTCGCCGTAGCCACGGTAGGCGCGCGCCAGCTCGGCGAATTCCGGATTCTCGAAGCCCAGCGCAATGGTTCGCCCGGGAAACTCGCGTTCCTGGTGGGCGCGGATCGTGCCCCAGATGCCGTTGTTGAACACCAGCACCACGATGCCGAGGCGGTACTGCATGGCCACGCCCAGCTCCTGCAGGTTCATCTGGAAGCAGCCGTCGCCGGCATAGCAGACCACGGTGCGGTCCGGGTGCTCCAGCTTGGCCGAGATCGCCGCCGGCAGGCCGTAGCCCATCGAGCCCACGGTGGGCGCCAGGCTGGTGCCGACGCCCTTGTAGCGGTAATAGGTATGCGGGAAGACCGCGTAATTGCCGGCGCCGACAGTGATGCACGCATCCTCCGGCAAGCGTTCGCGCACGAGGCAGGCGGCCTGGTTCAGGTTCAGCGGACCCGGAGCAGGCAGCGCCTTCTGGCTGTCGAGGTAATCGTGCCGCGCGCGCTCGACCAGGGCCGCGCGGTTGTGTTCGCGCGCCGGGCGCAGGCCGTCCACCGCGGCCGCGAACGAGACGACGTCAGCAACGACAGGCACCTCCGCGCGGAACACGCGGCCCAGCTCCTCCGGATCGGGATACACATGCACCAGCCGCTGGCGTGGCAGCGGACTTTCCACCACGGTATAGCCCTCGGTGGTGGCTTCACCCATGCGGGTGCCGACGGCGATCAGCAGGTCCGACTCACGGATGCGCGCGCGCAATGCCTCGCCCATGCCCCAGCCGACATGGCCGGCGTAGTTCGGGTGGTGGTTGTCGAAGCACTCCAGCCGGCGCCACGCCAGCCCCACCGGCAGGCCGAAGCGTTCGGCGAAGCCCTCCATCTGCCGCATCGCCTCCGGGGTCCAGCCGGAGCCGCCGATCATCAGGAACGGGCGCTCGGCCTGCTCCAGCATCGCGGCCAGCGACGCCAGCGCGTGCGGCGCCGGGGCGGCGTGGCTGCGCACGTAACGCGGCATGTCGGCCACGGTGGCCTTGCCCCACAGCGTGTCCTCGGGCAACGCCAGCACCACCGGACCGGGCCGGCCGCTGGTGGCCACCGCGAAGGCGCGCGCGATGAACTCGGGGATACGATCGGTGCGGTCGATCTGCGCGACCCACTTGGCCATCTGGCCGAACATGCGGCGATAGTCGATTTCCTGGAAGGCTTCGCGCTCGTAGAAGTCGTTGCCGACCTGCCCCACGAACAGGATCATCGGCGTGGAGTCCTGGAACGCGGTATGTACGGCGATGCTGGCATTGGTGGCGCCGGGGCCGCGCGTGACGAAGCAAACGCCGGGCTCGCCGGTCAGCTTGCCGTGGGCTTCGGCCATGTAGCCGGCGCCGCTTTCCTGACGGCAGACGATCGGCGTGATCGCGTCCTGGTGGTCGTACAGCGCATCGATGCAGGGCAGGTAGCTTTCGCCCGGCACCAGGAACACGCGCCGCACGCCCTGGATGCGCAGCTGCTCGACAAGGATCTGCCCGCCATTGCGCTCGTGCAGGTTGTGATGGGCTTGGCTCATTGGCAACTTCCTCCGCCCGCGGCGCCGGCCGCCGGCTTGATCTCGATCTCCACGAACACGCATTCGCCTTCGTGGGCATTGATGACGTTGTGCTCCACGCCGGCCGGGCGGTAATAGGCCTGGCCGGCGACCAGCTGGCTGGTGACCTCGCCGGCTGGCGTCTGCAGGCGCAGCGCGCCGGTGGTCATCGGCACCACCACGTAGTCGTAGCCATGGCGATGCTGGCCGGTCTCGGCGCCGGGCGCGAAGCGCCACTCGGTCACGACCACGCGCTCGTTGTCGACCTGCACGGTGCCGACGGCCCTGGGCCGGTCTTGCGGCGCGCTCATCGGCCCACCCCGCGGTCCAACCCGCCCATGCACAGGTATTTGATCTCCAGGTATTCGTCGAGGCCGTACTTCGAGCCCTCGCGCCCCAGGCCCGACTGCTTGACGCCACCGAACGGCGCCACCTCGTTGGAGATCAGGCCGGTGTTGATGCCGACCATGCCGTATTCCAGCGCCTCGGCCACGCGCCAGACCCGGCCGATATCGCGGCTGAAGAAGTAGGAGGCCAGTCCGAATTCGGTATCGTTGGCCATCTCGATCGCTTCCTCGTCGGTGGAGAAGCGGAACAGCGGCGCCAGCGGGCCGAAGGTTTCCTCCCTGGCCACGCGCATCGCGGGCGTCACGTCAGCCAGCACGGTCGGCTCGAAGAAGGTGCCGCCCAGCGCATGGCGCTTGCCGCCGGTGAGCAGGCGCGCGCCCTTGCCGAGCGCGTCGGCGATATGCGATTCCACCTTGGCCACTGCGTCCTCGTTGATGAGCGGGCCCTGCAACACGCCCGGCTCGACGCCATGGCCGACCTTCAGCTTCGCCACTGCCGCGACCAGCTTTTCGGCGAACGCGTCGTAGACCTTGTCGTGGACATAGAGCCGGTTGGCGCAAACGCAGGTTTGCCCTGCATTGCGGTACTTGGAGGCGATGGCGCCCTCCACCGCCGCATCGAGATCGGCGTCGTCGAAGACGATAAAGGGCGCGTTGCCGCCGAGTTCCAGCGACAGCTTCTTGATGGTGTCGGCGGATTGCCGCATCAGGATGCGGCCCACCTCGGTCGAGCCGGTAAAGCTCAGCTTGCGTACCACCGGGTTGGCGGTAAGCTCGCCACCGATGGCAATGGCGTCGCCGGTGATTACGCTGAACAGGCCCGCCGGCAGCCCTGCACGCTCGGCCAGCACGGCCAGCGCCAGCGCCGACAGCGGCGTGTCCTCGGCCGGCTTGAGCACCATGGCGCAGCCCGCGGCCAGCGCCGGGCCCGCCTTGCGGGTAATCATGGCGAGCGGGAAGTTCCACGGCGTGATCGCCGCGCACACGCCCACCGGCTCCTTGACCACCAACAGGCGCTTGTCGTTGGCGGGCGTGGCCAGCACGTCGCCGCTGACGCGCTTGGCTTCCTCGGCGAACCATTCGAGGAAGGAGGCGGCATAGACGACTTCGCCCTTCGCCTCCGCCAGCGGCTTGCCTTGCTCGGTGGTCATCAGCAGCGCGAGGTCGTCGGCATGCGCCAGCATCAGCTCGTACCAGGCGCGCAGCACCGTGGCGCGCTCGCGCGCGGTCTTGCGGCGCCAGCCAGCCTGTGCTGCCTGCGCGGCGTTGATAGCGCGGCGAGCTTCGGCCGCGCCCATGCTGGGCACGGTGCAGATCAGGGCGCCGCTGGCGGGGTCGGTAACAGCGAAGGTGGCGCCGCTGTCCGCATCTTGCCAGCTGCCGGCGATATAGGCCTGCGCGCGCAGCAGGCCGGTGTCCTTGAGTTGCATGGGTAGTCTCGTTGGTATTGGTGGAAATGGACAGGTCAGCGCGTCAGTGCCTCGGCCAGGATGTCCAGGCCTTCGTTCATCACCGCGTCCTGGATCGTCAGCGGGAACAGGAAGCGGATGACGTTGCCGTACACGCCGCACGACAGCAGCAGCAGGCCCTTTTCCAGCGCGCGGTTCTGCACCGTGCGCGTAAAGTCGGGATCGGGGCTGCCGTCGGCCTGGCGGAATTCCACCGCCACCATCGCGCCGACGCCGCGCACTTCGGCGATCTGCGGCACACGCGGGCGCAGGCTTTCCAGGCGCGTCATCAGGCGCTGGCCCAACTCGGCGCCGCGTTCGATCAGCTTTTCGCTTTCGAGCACGTCCAGCACTGCCAGCGCCGACGCCACCGCCAGCGGATTGCCGGCATATGTGCCGCCCAGTCCGCCGGGCGCGGGCGCGTCCATCACTTCGGCGCGGCCGCACACTGCCGACAGCGGCATGCCGCCGGCCAGGCTCTTGGCCATGGTGGTCAGGTCAGGCGCCACGTCGTAGTGCTCCATCGCAAACAGCTTGCCGGTGCGGCCGAAGCCGGTCTGCACTTCATCGGCGATCAGCAGGATGCCGTGCTCGTCGCAGGCGGCGCGCAGCGCGCGCACGAACTCTGCCGGCGCCACGTTGAAGCCGCCCTCGCCCTGCACGGGCTCGAAGATGATGGCAGCCACGCGCTTGGGATCGATGTCCGCCTTGAACAGGTGCTGCAGCGCCTTGAGCGAGTCTTCTGTGCTGACGCCGTGCAGCGCGCACGGATACGGCGCGTGGTAGACCTCGCCCGGGAACGGCCCGAAGCCGATCTTGTACGGCGCGACCTTGCCGGTCAGCGCCATGCCCATCATGGTGCGGCCGTGGAAGCCACCGGAGAAGGCGATCACGCCGGGCCGGCCAGTGGCGGCGCGGGCGATCTTGATGGCGTTTTCCACCGCCTCGGCGCCGGTGGTGAAGAATGCGGTCTTCTTGGCGCAGCGGCCCGGCGCACGACGGTTGATCTTCTCCGCCAGCTCGATATAGCTGGCGTAGGGCACGATCTGGTAGGCGGTATGGGTGAAGCGCCCCAGCTGCTTCTCGACGGCCTCGACCAGGCGCGGATGGCGGTGGCCCGTATTAAGCACGGCGATGCCCGCGGCGAAGTCGATATAGCGCTTGCCCTCGACATCCCAGATCTCCGAATTCAGCGCGCGCTCGGCGTAGAAATTGCACATCACGCCCACGCCGCGCGGGGTGGCGGCGTCCTTGCGGCGAACCAGTTCGGCGTTCTTCATCACTTCTCTCCAGTTGTCTTTGCGGTTGCGACGTGGTTGGTGCCCGCGCCGCTCAGGCGGCGGCGCGGATCAGTGTGGGATCCCACTCCTTGCCGGGGATCGCGCCGATCAGGCGCTGGGTATAGGCATGCTGCGGCGTGTCGAAGATCTGCCCCGGCGGGCCGGACTCGACCACGCGGCCCTTGTGCATCACGATCACGTGGTGGCAGATCTGCGCGGCGACGCGCAGGTCATGGGTAATGAAGATCAGGCCGATGTTCAGGCGCTTCTGCAGGTCGGCCAGCAGTTCCAGCACCTGCGCCTGCACCGAGACGTCGAGCGCCGAGACCGACTCGTCGGCCACCAGCAGCTTCGGTTCGAGCGCCAGTGCCCGCGCGATGCCGATGCGCTGGCGCTGGCCGCCGGAGAACTGGTTGGGATAGCGGTCGAACGCGGACGCCTCCAGCCCCACCAGTTGCAGCAGCTCACGCGCGCGCGCCTGCGCGGCCGCCAGCGGCACGCCGTTGGCGACCGGGCCATCGGTGATGATGCGTCCGACGGTATGGCGCGGATTGAGCGATGCAAACGGGTCCTGGAAGATCATCTGCACGTCGCGGCGCAGCGGGCGGAACTGGCGCTCGGACAGCCGCGCGATGTCCTGGCCATCGAACATCAGCGCGCCGCCGTCGATATCCGTCAGGCGCAGCAGGCATTTGCCGATGGTCGACTTGCCCGAGCCGGATTCGCCGACGATGCCCAGCGTTTCGCCCCGGCGCACCGTGAAGCTGACGCCATCCACCGCATGCACCACGCGCTTCCTGGTGAAGAGGCCGCCGCCGGTGACATAGGTCTTGCGCAGGTCGCGCACTTCCAGCACGGTCTCGCTCCCGCTGCGCCCGCGCTCGCCGGCACGGCCATGCGGCACCGCGCCGATCAGGCGCCTGGTGTAGGGATGCTGCGGACGGTTGAGCACCTGGTCGGCACTGCCCATCTCGACCAGCACGCCCTTCTCCATCACCGCCACGCGATCCGCGATCTCGGCGACCACGCCGAAGTCATGGGTGACGAACATCACGCCCATGCCCTTCTCCGCCTGGATACGGCGGATCAGGTCGAGGATCTGCGCCTGCGTGGTGACATCGAGCGCGGTGGTCGGCTCATCGGCGATCAGCAGTGCCGGCTCGAGGGCCAGCGCCATGGCGATCACCACGCGCTGGCGCTGGCCGCCCGACAGGCGGAACGGAAAGGCATGCATCAGCGTGGCCGGATCGGGCAGTCCGACGAACTCCAGCAGTTCCAGCACGCGGCGCGCGCGCGCCTCGCCCGGATAGGCGTTGTGCACGCGCATGACCTCGGCGATCTGGTCGCCCACGGTCATCACCGGATTCAGCGCGGACAGCGGCTCCTGGAACACCATGGCCATGTCCTTGCCGCGCATGCCGAGCAGCGTGGCTTCGTCCTGCGCCAGCAGGTCGCGACCCTTGAACAGGATCTGGCCCTCCTCCGGCTTCAGGTAGGCCGGCAGCAGGCCCATGATGGCGTTGGCGCTCATCGACTTGCCGGAGCCCGATTCGCCGACGATGCAGAGGATCTCGCCGGCATGCAGGTCATAGGAGATATCGCGCACCGCATAGGGCCGGTCGCCGCCCGCGGGCAGCGCGATCGAAAGATCGCGGATCGACAGCAGGGGCGCTTGGTCGCTGGTCTTCATCACTTTGTCCTTTGCATTTCCAGACGGGCGCTCACTCGCCGCGGCGGCGCAGTTGCGGGTTCATGGCGTCGTTCAGGCCCTCGCCGATCAGGTTGATCGACAGCACCGTCAGCAGGATCGCCACGCCGGGCCACACGCTCATCCACCACGCTTCGCGGATCATGGTGCGCGCCGCGCCGATCATGAAGCCCCAGCTCATCATGTTGCGGTCGCCCAGGCCCAGGAAGGCCAGCGCCGATTCGGTCAGGATCGCGGTGGCAACCATGAACGACGCGGACACGATGATCGGCGACATGGCATTGGGCAGGATCTGCGTGGCGATGATGCGCACCGGCTTCTGCCCGATTACCACCGCGGCCTGCACGAACTCGCGCTGCTTGAGCGACAGGAATTCGCCGCGCACCAGGCGCGCCACAGGCGGCCAGGACACCACCGAGATGGCGGCGACGATGGAATAGATCGAGGGATTGAAGATCGCCACGATCACCACGGCCATCGCCAGTTGCGGAATGGTCTGGAAGAACTCGGTGATACGCATCAACGCATCGTCGACGCGGCCGCCGCAATAGCCGGCCACCGCGCCCACGGCGATGCCGACGGCAAGCGCCACCGCGGTGGAGATCACGCCCACCAGCAGCGAGACCCGCGCGCCATACAGCATGCCGGCGGTGATGTCGCGGCCAAGCATGTCGGTGCCGAAGGGAAGCGCCGGGTCGGTGAACGGCTGCACCAGCGGCTCGGCCACCATCAGCCAGGGCGACTCTTCGTAGAAGATCGGCGCAAGCACGGCAAGTGCCAGCACTCCCAACAGCACCAGCAGGCCGATCACCGCGCCATAGTTGCGGCAGTAACGTTGCAGGAAGGCTTTCATGCGTTGGCTCCCTTGCCGCCCGCGGCGATGCGCGGGTCGATAAAGCGATAGATCACATCGGTCACCAGGTTGAAGAACACCACCAGCGCCGAGGTCACGAAGAAGATGCCGAGCAGCAGCTGGTAGTCGCGTTGCAGCAGTGCATCAAACATCAGCCGGCCGATACCCGGCCACGAGAACACGGTCTCGGTCAGCACCGCGCCGCCGGCCATCTGGCCCAGCTGGATGCCGGCGAAGGTAATCACCGGCAGCAGCGCGTTGCGCAGCACATGCACGCGGATCACACGGCCGGCGGGAACGCCCTTGGCGCGCGCGGTCTTGACATAGTCCATGCCCATCACCTCCAGCATGGAAGCGCGCGTCAGGCGCACGTACACGGCCATGAAGAAGCAACCCAGCGATACCGTCGGCAGGATCATGTGCAGCGCCACGTCCTTGACGCGGGCCAGGCCGGTGTAGCCGGCGCCGATGGTCTCCATGCCGAAGGCAGGCAGCCAGCCGAGCACCACCGAGAACAGGATGATGGCCATCAGCGACAGCCAGAACAGCGGCGTCGCATACAGCAGCAGCGCGCCCGACATCACCGCGCTGTCGATCCAGCGGCGACGGTTTTCGTAGCGGGTGCGGGCCGCGATCACGCCTAGCAGCACGCCCAGCACGATGGAAAAGAGGAAGGCCCCGCTCATCAGCAGGAAGGTCGCGGGCAGCCGGTCGAGGATCAGGTCCAGCACCGGCAGGTGGTTGCGATAGGAGTAGCCCAGGTCAAGCTGCGCCACGCCCTTGAGATAGATGCCGAGCTGGGTCATCACGGGCTTGTCGAGCCCGAACTGCTCGCGCAGCTGGCTGACAAAGGCGGCATCGCCGGCACCGGCTTCGCCCGCCATCACGGTGGCCGGGTCGCCCGGCGCCATCCGGATCAGGAAGAAGTTGATGACGACCACGCCAAGGACGACCACGACGGCCTTCCCGAGACGCGCGCCAAGAAAGGATAGAAAGTTCACGGCTTGCTCCACGCTGGCGGCCGGGTCTGGCCACCACGGCACTGGGATGCAGCTGGCCCTCGCCATTCCCCATGCGGGGCGCGGCGATGGCAGCGGATTTCAGGCTTCGGGATTACCTGCCCGCGCCGGCTCAGGCGCGGACAGTGGCTCCGGTCTCGCTCAGTTCTTCTCGATCGAGACGTTGTCGAAGGACTCGTTCAGGCCGATGGCGGTAGTCACGAGGTTCTTGACATGCTTGCGGTACAGCGTGGGGAACTCCACCTCGAACAGGTTGGCGTTGGCCACGTCGGTCACCAGGATCTTCTGCAGCTCGCTGTACAGCTTCTGGCGCTCCGCGGTATCCATGGTCGATCCGGCCTTGGCCCACAGCTCGTCGGCCTTCGGGTTGCTGTAGCCCTGCACGTTGGCGAACGGCGTGCCCTTGACGATATTGCGCGTCACGTAGAGCCGCTCGACGCCCAGCGCGGGATCGCCGTACTGGTACGTGTAAGTGGTGGTCAGGTCGAATTCCCAGTTGCTGACGCGCGCCGACCAGGTGCCGGCATCGGCCGACTCGATGCTGACCTTGAAGCCGAGCTGCTCGAGCATCTGCTTGACGTATTCGTCCAGGCGGTCCCAGTTGGCGCCGTACGAGGTCGACAGGATCTTGACCGGGTACTTGCCCACGTCGACGCCCGACGCCTTGACCAGCTCGCGCGCCTTCTTCAGGTTGAAGTCGTACTCGGGCATGTTCTTGTCGAAGAACAGCGTGGTCGACGAGAACGGGCTGACCGCCGGCTTGCCCATGCCGAAGAAGATGTTGTTGACGATCATCTTGCGGTTGAGCACGTGCATCACCGCCTGGCGCACCTTGACGTTGTCGAACGGCGGCTTGCGCTCATTGAGCAGCATGCTGGCCATCGGCGAGAACATTTCCCAGCCCTTGGTGGTGTATTCCACGTTGGGCAGCGCGCGCAGGCGCTTGACGTCGACGTTGTCGACATCGCCGCCGCGCAGCACCTGCACATCGCCCCTCTCGAAGGCGACCGCACGCGAGGCGGAATCCGGGATCACGTAGAACACCAGCTCATCCAGGTAAGGCTTGCCCGCTTTCCAGTAGTTGGGATTCTTCGCCAGCTTGATATAGGCGCCCTTCTTCCACTCCTTGAACATGAAGGGGCCGGTGCCGACCGGCTTCTGGTTGGCCGGGTTGTTGCGGTAGTCGGTGCCGTCGTAGATGTGCTTGGGCATCATCGGCATGGTGCCGGTCTCGAACATCGAGATGAACGGCGGGAACGGTTCCTTGAGCTTGATCTCGACGGTGCTGTCGTTGACCGCGCGGATCGACGCCATGTACTTGTTGATGACCGCGCGCGTGCGCACGTGCACGTCGCGCAGCATCTTGTCGATCGAGAACACCACGTCGGCCGAGGTGAAGGGCTTGCCGTCGTGCCATTTCACGCCCTTCTGCAGCTCGAAGGTATAGGTCAGGCCATCCGGCGAAATGGTCCACGACTTGGCCAGTTCCGGCTGCGGCTTCAGGTCGGGGCTGTAGGTCAGCAGGCCCTGGTAGATCTTGCCGGCGACGTACTGGGTCGGCGCCTGCGAGTTCATCGCGCTCACCAGGATCGGCGGCTCGGGCTGGACGATACCGGACAGCGTGCCGCCCTTGGTCTGGGCCATGGCATTGCCTGCCGGCAATGCCAGCGGCAGCAGCGAGAGGCCGGTGGCGGCGAGCGCCATCGACAGCACACGCTTGGTCAGTCGCATCGTGAATCGGTTCATCGGGCAGTTCCTCAGTTTGGCTCGTTTTGTTGATGGCTTCGGGATGGCAGCGCCGGTTGTGCTTGCGCGCGGCTTCTTCAGGCCGCGTCGCCGGCCGGTTCCACGCCGCACCAGTCCACCAGGAACTGGGCCAGCGTCGTGGTCACTCGCACCATGCTTTCCAGCGACACCGACTCGTCGATGCCGTGGATATTGCGGGCCTCGGGCCCGTAGCAGGTCACCGGCGTTTCCAGTCCGATGCGGAAATGCCTGGCATCGGTGGTTGCCGTGGTCGCCTCGCGGCGGATCGGCGTGCCATTGACCTTGCGGTGCGCTTCGCCCAGCGCCTGCATGCTGGGCACGTCGAGGTCGAATTCGCAGCCGGGGGCGTGGAAGCCTTCATAGCGGATGCGCAGTTCAAGATTGCTGGCCAGGCGCTCGACGGTCGCGCGGATGCGCGCTTCGACCGTGGCTTTGGCCTCGTCGATATCCAAGTTGGGGAAGAAGCCGATGCGCACGCCCAGCGTGCAGGTGCACGGCACCGACGAGTTCCACTCGCCGCCCTGGATCTGGCCGAGATTGAAGTTGATCGGGTGGGCGTGGTCCCGGTACGCCGCCGGCCGGTGTTCCGGGCGGTTCCATTCGGCTTCGAGCTGGCGCAGGTCTTCCATCACCGCGATGCCGGCCTCGACCGGATTGACGCCGCTGGTCATGTAGGCCGCGTGCGCCGGCTTGCCGGTCAGGTCGATGAACATCCAGAACACGCCGACCTGCGCGCTCATCAGGCTCTCGCCCAGCGGCTCGGGAATGATCACGGTGTCGAAGGACGCCAGCTTGCCGGCACCGACCGCGCTGCGCAGCGCGGCCACGGTGGCCAGCGCGCCGTTGCCGGTGTTCTCTTCCTCCAGCACGGCATTGAAGCCGACCGCCCCGGCCGGCTGCAGGCCCAGGCTGGCAAGCGCCTTGAACGCGGCCAGCGCGCACACGATGCCACCCTTCATATCGCCCGCGCCGCGGCCGTAGAGCCAGCCGTCCTTCACCACCGGCGCGAACGGCGACTGGCTCCACATCGATTCCGGACCGGTCGGCACCACGTCGAGATGGCCGTTGAACAGCACCGAGCGGCCGCCCTTGCGGCCGGGCCGGTGCGTCGCCAGCAGGTTGTAGCGGCCGCCATCCGGGCAGCACGCCGGCGAATACATCGGCAGGTGGCGGATGTCCTCGGTGCGCAGCGCGATGCGCTCGGAGGGCAGGCCCAGCCCGGCCAGCGCGCCTTCGATGAAGTCCGCCGCGGGCTGCTCTTCGCCCGACGGGCTCTTGGCCGCCACGAAGCCGGACAGCGTCTCGACCATATAGGGCAGGAGTTCGCGCACGGCTTGCGAGAGCTCGGCGGTGGTGGGTACCGCCACCGGGTCGGAGGACGGGCTGGCCGTGAGGGAATCGGGACCTGACATGAAAGCTCCTGGCAAACGTGGGCGCATGAAGGGGACGCATGAAGGGGGCGCAATGCCAACGCAGCGGGCGCCACTGACAAAAACTTCGCGATGACGCCGACCACGGATGGAAAACTAAACGATCGTTGGTACCATAGGTAGGTCCATATTCACGATATTTGCTGGAGCCACTTTGAAGGAAACGATTCTGTCCGAGTTGTTGCTGCAGCGGCTGGAGCGTCCGGCGGGGACGCAGGCGGAGCGCAACGGGACGCATATGAACCGCCAGCTGTATGAGCTGATTCGGCAGGAAATCCTTGCTGGCTCTATCTCCGCGGGCAGCAAGCTGCCCGCATCGCGGCTGCTGGCGACGGAGATAGCGGTTTCCCGCAATACCGTTTTGTACGCGTATGAGCAGTTGCTGGCGGAAGGCTATGTCACGGCATCGACCGGACGTGGCACCTTTGTCTCGCAGACTTTTCCCGACCATAGTGCATTGCACAAGCCCGGTGCCCGGATTGGCACCACGCCTGTGCCCGCAGTGCAGCAAAACTCCAACCGTTTCGATCTGTCGCGACGCGGGATGCATCTCGTGTCCAATGCCGGTGCATCGGACCGGCAATGGGGCGCCTTCATGGCGGGCGTGCCCGATGTCTCGCTGTTCCCGCACGCGACCTGGGCGCGGCTGCTGAACAAGCACTGGCGCAATCCGCGCCCGGAGTTGCTGACCTACGCCCACCACGGCGGCTATATGCCGCTGCGGCGCGTGCTGGCCGAGCACCTGCGGCTGGCGCGCGCGGTACGCTGCGAGCCCGAGCAGATCATCCTGACCACCGGCATCCACCAGGCCATCGACCTGATCGCGCGCCTGCTGGCCGATCCGGGCGACAAGGCCTGGATGGAAGATCCCGGCTACTGGGGCACGCGCAGCCTGCTGACCAATGCGGGCGTCGATGTGATTCCCGTGCCGGTGGATGACGAAGGCATCGCGCCCGACGCCGCCACGCTGCAGGATCCGCCCCGCTTTATCTTTGCGACGCCCTCGCATCAGTACCCGCTTGGCACCGTGATGAGCCTGACGCGCCGGCGCATGCTGCTGGAATACGCGCGGCAGCGCGGCGCGTGGATCGTCGAGGACGACTACGACAGCGAGTTCCGCTTCGAGGGGCGGCCGCTGGCATCGCTGCAGGGCCTGGATGAGCACGACCGGGTGATCTACATGGGCACCTTCTCCAAGACGCTCTTTCCCGGGCTGCGCATGGGCTTCATGGTGCTGCCCAAGCCGCTGGCTCCGCATTTCGCCACCGGCCTGTCGGAACTGTTCCGCGAGGGACAGCTGATGCAGCAGGCGGTGCTGGCGGACTTTATCGAGGAAGGCCACTACGCCACGCACCTGCGCCGCATGCGCCAGCGCTATGCGCAGCGCCAGGGCCTGCTGCGCGAGGCCATCGCCAAGCGCTTCGGCCAGGACTGGCCCACCTCCACGCATGAGGCCGGGCTGCACCTGGTGATGCATCTGCCGCCGGGCGCCGACGATCTCGGCATCAGCATGGCGGCGCGAACGCAGGGCCTGTCGGCACGTCCGCTGTCGCGTTACTACAGCAACGAGCAGCGGGCGCGGCAGGGGCTGCTGCTGGGCTACGCCTGCGTGCCGGAGGACGACATCGGCCCCGCCTTCAACAAGCTGGCCGAAGTCATCGAGCCGGCCATGGAGCACCTGGCCCGCACGCGCCAGCCGCCACGCGAATTCAGCGCGCGCATCAACCACGAAGCATGGAGCGGTGCGTGACGAGGCAGGATGGCGCGCGGCGTGGTGCCACCGCGCCGGCGCCGATTGGCTCTTATCATCGTGCGCGGCCTTGCCCTAGCATTCGTGGCTGCGCATAAGCGCGCTGCCCGCTCTCTTTCGCTCCACCGACTCCCTTAACCGGAAAGACCCCGATGGCACCCGTGCAAGACCCCTCAGCCCTGCTGGCCGAACTGGCCGGCGTCCTCGATCCCGCCGGCCTGCAGGCTGGCGATGCCATCGAAACCCGCTTCCGCAAGGACTGGTATGCACCGCTGGATCCGCAGCCGCCAGTTGCGGTGGCACGGCCGCGCAGCACGGCCGAGGTGTCTGCGGTGCTGGCCATCTGCAATCGCCACCGGCAGCCGGTGGTACCGCAGGGTGGGCTGACCGGCCTGGCGGGCGCCGCCACGCCCGGCGGCGGTGAACTGGTGCTGTCGCTCGAGCGCATGCGCGGCGTGGAAGAGATCGACGCGCAGGCCGGCACCATGACCGTGCTGGCCGGCACCACGCTGCAGGCCGCGCAGGACGCCGCGCGCGCGGCGGACTGGCTCTTTCCGGTGGACCTGGGCGCGCGCGGCAGCTGCCAGATCGGCGGCAATATCGCCACCAACGCGGGCGGCAACCGTGTGATCCGCTACGGCATGATGCGCGAGCAGGTGCTTGGTCTGGAGGCGGTGCTGGCCGACGGCACCGTGGTCAGCTCGCTCAACAAGATGCAGAAGAACAACGCTGGCTACGATCTGCGCCAGCTCTTCATCGGCAGCGAAGGCACGCTCGGCGTGATTACGCGCGCGGTGCTGCGCCTGGCGCCGCTGCCGAGCTGCACGCAAACCGCGCTGTGCGCGCTGCGCAGCTACGAAGACGTGGTGGCGCTGCTGCGCCATGCGCAGCGCCGGCTGTCCGGCCGGGTCTCGGCGTTCGAGGCGATGTGGGCCGATTTCTATGAACTGGTCACGACGCGCGTGCCCGGCGTGCGTGCCCCGCTGCCGGCCGGCTCGCCGTTCTACGTGCTGGTCGACCTGCAGGGCAACGACGCCGAACAGGACGGCGCGGCCTTCGAGGCCATGCTGGAAACGGCCATGGAAGCCGGCCTGATCACCGACGCCGCGGTGGCATCCAGCGAGAAGGAAGCGGAAAGCTTCTGGAAGCTGCGCGATGCGGTCGCGGAGTTCCCGGTGATGTGGGCGCCCAATGCCGCCTACGACGTGAGCCTGCCGATCGGCCAGATCGGCCGCTTCGCCGAGAGCCTGCGCGCGGCGGTGCTGGCGCGCTGGCCGCACGCCGAGCTGGTCAACTTCGGGCATGTGGGCGACAGCAACCTGCATGTCAGTGTCTATCTCCCCGGCGCGACGGCCGAGGACTTTCCCGAGCATGAGATCAGCGAGGTGCTCTACCCCAAGGTGCGCGAGTTCGACGGCAGCATTTCCGCCGAGCATGGCATCGGCACGCACAAGAAGCCCTTCCTCGGGCATTCGCGCACGCCGGAGGCGCTGGGGCTGATGCGGCTGCTCAAGCGGTCGCTGGACCCGAACGGGATTCTTTGTCCGGGGCGGGTGATTGATGTGGAGTGACAAGCTTCATGTCACGCCTCAAGCCCTAAAATTTCCCGTTTGGGTGCTCCCTCTCCCGCTTGCGGGAGAGGGAGAAAACCAAGCGGATTGGCGTAGTCAAACCGCCAGCCGCCCCGCCACCCGCTCCCGCCTGACCACCCCCAGCGAGAACATCGACACCCCCGCGATCAGCGCCGGGACGCCGACCAGCACGAACAGCGCCGGCATCCCCAGCCCCATCGACAGCATGGTGGCGCCGCCCACAGAGCCCAGCACCGAGCCGATGCGCCCCACCCCGTTTGCCCAGCTCACGCCAGTGGCACGGCAATCAGTCGGATAGAAGCTGGCCGACAACGCATTGGCCCCCACCTGCGACCCGGAGATGCAGAACCCCGCGAGGAACACCGCAAGCCCCGCGGCAACCGGCTCGGACGCAAAACTGCCCACCGCCGCGATGCACACCGCTGCCAGCGAATAGCTGGAAGCCAGCACGTAGTGCGGATTGATCCGGTCCATCAGCCAGCCCAGCGCGATGGCGCCCACGGTGCCGCCGACCTGGAACATGGTGGTCACCAGTGCTGCCGTGCGCAGCGAATGCCCGGTGCCGCGCAGCAGCGTCGGCAGCCAGCTCGACAGCAGGTAGATCACCAGCAGGCTCATGAAGAACGTCAGCCAGAACAGCAGCGTGCCGCGCAGCAGCTCGGGGCGGAACAGGTGCCGCACGGGCGAGGTGGTGGCGCGCTGCTCGCTTACGGCGAAGGTGGCGCTGCTCAGGTCTTCATGCGGGGCGATCTTCTGCAGCGTGGCGACAATGCGCTCGCGCGACTTGCCAGTCATCACCAGGTAGCGCACCGATTCCGGCAGCATCCAGACCAATGCCACCGCCAGCAGCAGCGGCAGCACGCCGCCCGCCACCAGCACCGAGCGCCAGCCGAAGGCATCGATCAGACCGGCCGAGGCCAGGCCGCCGAAGGCGGAGCCCAGCGTGAAGCCGCAGAACATGGTGGTGACGAGGAAGGAGCGCCGCTTGTCGGGGCAGAATTCGGAGGTCAGCGTGATCGCGTTGGGCATGGCGCCGCCCAGGCCCAGGCCGGTCAGGAAGCGCAGCAGCACCAGCGTCCACAGATCTTGCGACCACGCCGAAGCCAGGCTGGCCGCGCCGAAGAACAGCACCGACAGCACCAGCACGCCCTTGCGGCCGAAGCGGTCGGCGAGCGGGCCGAACAGGAAGGCGCCGGCCATCAGGCCGCCCAGCCCGGCGCCGAACAGCGGCGCGAGCTGTGCCGGCGTCAGCTGCCATTCCGCGCGGATGGCGGGCGCGATAAAGCCGATCGCGGCGGTATCGAAGCCGTCGACCGCGACGATCAGGAAGCACAGTACGACGATGGTCACCTGGAACGCCGACAGCGGCTGGCGGTCGATGAACGCGGTGACGTTGAGCGGTTGGCTGGCAGGCATGGTGTCTCCTCCTTGTTGCCAGGATCAGGGGCGAGAGAGGGCCGGCGGCTTCGTCGGCCGCCAGCTCGCTATCAGGGTTTTCAGCGCGGAGAGAACGCCGCGCTCAGCGGCTTACAGCCACGGCGTGGGACTCAGGCAGTTCTGCGCGCGCCAGCCGTGCAGCCACTGCAGCGCGTCGTAGAACTGGGACTGGCTGCGGCCGGTCCACAGGCTGTTGCGCACCAGCCGGTCGACGCCCCTGGCGTGGTAGACGCGGCCCATGTCGCGCGCGGCGTAGAGCACGCGCGCGGTGCGCGGGATGCGGGCCTGCTCGTACAGCTTGAAGGCGGCGGCGTAGTCGCCATCCGCGGCTTTCACCGCCGCGCCCAGCGTCACCGCATCTTCCAGCGCCTGGCAGGCACCTTGTGCCACGTACTGGGTCATCGGGTGCGCGGCATCGCCGAGGATGGTGGCGCGGCCGAAGCTCCAGCGCTCGACCGGGTCGCGGTCGGCGGTGGCCCAGCGCTTCCATGAGGTCGGCCGGTCCAGCATCTGGTGCGGCAGCGGGTGAATGCCCTGGAAATACGACAGCACTTCTTCCTTGCTGCCGTCGCGCACGCCCCAAGTCTCCTGTTCGCGGCTGTGGAAGGTCACCACCAGGTTGTACTGCTGGCCGCCACGCAGCGGGTAATGCACCAGGTGGCAGTTCGGGCCGGCCCACACCACCGGGGCGTTGACCTGCAGGTCCTGCGGCATGTTGGCCACGTCGACCACCGCGCGGTAGACCACGTGCCCGGTCACGCGCACTTCATCGCCGATCAGCGCCTGGCGGATCGCGGACTTGACGCCGTCGCAGCCGATCACCGCATCGCCGCGGTGGTGCTCGCCATGCTGGTCGATCACGGTCACGCCGTTGTCGTCCTGCAGCAGTTGCTCCACGCGCGTGCTGGTGCGGAAGGTGATCAGCGGATGGTCCTGCACGGCTTCCAGAATCGACAGGTGGATGTCGGCGCGGTGGATCACCGCATACGGGTTGCCGAAGCGCTCGCGGTACGGCTGCCCGACATCCACTTGCGCGATGACGCTGGTGTCGATGGCGTCGCGCAGGCTGAGGTAGTCGGTAAAGACCGCGCGGCCGCGCGCGGCCTCGCCCACTCCCAGCGCATCGAGCGCGGCGAAGGCGTTGGCGGCCAGCTGGATGCCGGCGCCGATCTCGCCGATCTGCTCGGCCTGCTCCAGCAGTTCGATGCGGATGCCCTGGCGTGCCAGCGCCAGCGCCGCGGCCAGGCCGCCGATGCCGCCGCCGATGATGAGGACCTTGCCGGTCGCGTTGTTGGTCGCGTTGTTGGTCGCGTTGTTGGTCGCGTTGTTGGTGCTGCTCATGTCTGTCTCCTGGCCTGCGCCGCTGGCGTCAGGCGGTGTAGTCTGGCTGGCGCGCGGGCGCGGCCTGGGCGAAGGCGGGATGGGTGCTGGCGTGGGCGTAGACCGCCAGCGCGCGCTCGTAGCGGCCCAGGTCGCAGCCCATGCGCAGGGCATTGGCCACCTGCGGCACCAGCGCGACATCGGCCAGCGTGGGCGCATTGCCGAAGCACCAGTTGCCGTGGCCGTGACGTGCCAGCAGCCGTTCCACGCCGGCCATGCCTTCGTCGATCCAGTGGCGGTACCAGGCGTCCTTCTGCTCTGGCGTGGCCTTCAGCGTGTCCTGCAGGTAGCGCAGCACGCGCAGGTTGTTGACCGGGTGGATATCGCATCCGACCAGCATTGACAGCTCCAGCACGCGTGCGCGCTGCACAGGATCCTGAGGCAGCAGGCGCGGCTCGGGATGGCGCGCGTCCAGGTAGTCGATGATCGCGAACGACTGGCCCAGCGTGAAGTCGCCGTCGACCAGCGCGGGCACGGAAGCGGACGGGTTGATGCCATCGACATACTCCGCCTCGCGGTGCTGGCCGGTGCGGATATTGACGCCGAGGTAGTCGTACGGCAGGCCCTTGAGGGCCAGCGCGATGCGCACCCGGTAGGAAGTCGAGCTGTTGAAGAAACTGTAGAGCTGCATGGTTCGGAGTGCCTGTGTGCTGTGCGTGGCGCGGGATCAGACCACGCGCACGGTCAGTTCGCCCAGGCCGTCGACGCCGGTGACCATGGTGTCGCCGGCTTTGACCGCGCCCACGCCTTCAGGGGTGCCGGTGAAGATGACGTCGCCCGGCTCCAGGCGGAAGAACTGCGACAGGTAGGCCACGGTCTCGGCGACCGACCAGATCAGGTGCGCCACGGTACTGCGCTGCCTGGTCTCGCCGTTGACGGTCAGCCAGAGCCCGGCCTGCTGCGGATGACCGATGTCGCTGGCGCGGTGGATCGGGCCGACCGGCGCCGACGCATCGAAGGCCTTGCCGATTTCCCAGGGGCGGCCCATCTCGCGCATCTTCATCTGCAGGTCGCGGCGGGTCATGTCGAGGCCGACAGCGTAGCCCCACACGTGCTCGAGCGCCTGCTCGACGGGGATATCCGAGCCGCCCTTGCCGATCACGGCCACCAGCTCTGCCTCGTAGTGGTAGTTCTGCGTCTGCGCCGGATACGGCAGGTCGAGCGTGGTGCCGGCCTGCACCGGGACGATGGCGTCGGCCGGCTTGCAGAAGAAGAACGGCGGCTCGCGGTCGGGATCGAAGCCCATTTCGCGGGCGTGGGCGGCGTAGTTGCGGCCGACGCAGTAGACGCGGCGCACGGCGAACTGGTCATCGCTGCCGGCAACGGGGATGGCAACGGTGGCGGGGGGCGTGAAGACGTAGGACATGGTCAAGGCTTCCAGGGATTTGTCAGGTGAGCGGCGGCCCGGCGGTGCCGGCTGGCACCGCGCGCGGCGGCTGTTGTCAGGGGTTGGCGGGCTCAGGTGCGCGACTCAGGTGCGCGACTCAGGTGCGAGACTCGCGCAGCAGGTTCAGCGCGGACAGCACCGGCCGGTCGGAATAGCTGAACAGCACGGCGTCTTCCAGCGCGCCGAGCTGCACCGGCGCCCACGACGGCGCCACGAACACGTCGCGCGGCTCGAACTGGAACTGCGCATCGCCGATGCGCACGGTGCCGCGCCCTTCCACCACGCTGTACACGGTGGCATCGGTGCTGCGGTAGGTCTTGCCCTGGAAGCCCGCCGGCAGGTACTGCATGAAGGTAGCGATGGTCGGCATCGGCCAGCCGCCGGTGGCAGGGTTGACATAGCGCAGCTTGACGCCGTCCCAGGGATCGAGTTCGCCGTTGCGGTAAAGCTGGTCCAGCGCCTCGCGCGACCGGGCGTACGGGTAGCTGAAGATCGGCGAGGTGGGATCGGTCACGCGGTGCCGCACCGGCACCATGTTGTGCCCGAAGCGGGCAAAGCTGTCGCCTTCGGCGCGGGTCACGGGCTGCTGCGACTCGGGGTAGTTCTCGGCAAAGCCGGCGTCGAACTGCTGCACCAGCGGGATATCCAGGCCGTCGAGCCATACCACCGGCTCGCCGCCGTCCTCTGCGCTCGGATTGCCATGGTCATGCCAGGTCCACGACGGCGTGATGATGAAATCGCCGGGATGCATGGTGGTGCGTTCGCCGTTGACGGCGGTCCAGGCGCCCTTGCCTTCGACGATGAAGCGCAGTGCCGACTGCGTATGGCGGTGGCTGGGGGCGATCTCGCCCGGCAGGATCAGCTGCAGGCCGGCGTACAGCGTCGAAGTGATGCTGGACTTGCCGGGGATGCCCGGGTTCTCCAGCACCAGCACGCGGCGCACCGCTTCCTCGGCGCTGATGACACCGCCAGCCTGCATCACCAGCGGGCGGATCTGCGCGTACTTCCAGATGGCGGGAACGATCTGCGGCCGCGGCTGCGACGGGACCAGGGCGTGCAGCGACTCCCACAGCGGGGTCATGTGGCTGCGGCCGATTTCTTCGTAGTAGGCCACGCGGGCCGGGTCTGGGGTGTGCTCGGACATGCTGTCTCCGTAACTTCGTACAGGGCTTTCGAGAGCGCTTTGGGTGGGTGCCTGGATCACTGCGCACCGTCTGTGTTGTCGTTATACGCGGCGCCCTATAAGATTTGAAATGAACATTTCATCTTATCGATACGATTTACCGTATAGGTCACCCAATGGATTGGACCCAGAGACTGCGCCTGCGCAACCTGCAGATGCTCCTGAGCCTGGCCGAGACCGGCAACATGAGCCAGTCCGCCGCCATGCTGAACACCACCCAGCCCGGCCTCTCCAAGTGGCTGAAAGACCTTGAGGACGATATCGGCCTGCCGTTGTTCGAGCGCCAGGCACGTGGCCTGCGCCCCACGCCCTATGGCGAGTCGCTGATCGAGCACGCACGGCGGATCGAGGCCCAGCTCGATACCGCCCGCGACGACCTGCAGGCCATGCGCGACGGCGGCAGCGGGCTGGTGGTGGTAGGCACCTCCGGCGCCTCGGCGGCGGACACGGTACCGCTGGCCGCGCTGCAATTGCTGCAGCAGATGCCGCGCGCCAGCGTGCGGCTGCTGGAAACCACCATGGACCGGCTGATGGGGCAGCTCGCGCGCAGCGAGCTGGATATCGTGGTGGGCCGGTCGGCGCCGGAACTGCAGGATGCGCAAATGCGGACCGAATCGCTCTACATGGAGCCGATCCACTTCGTCGCCCGGCCGCGGCACCCGCTGCTGCAGGGCGGCAAGGTGGCCTGGGACGACCTGTACCGCCACCGCTGGGTGGTCTGGCCGCGCGGCACGCCGATCCGCAATGCGCTGGAAGGGGCACTGGCCAGCGCCGGGCGGGCGTTGCCGGCGGACTGCGTAGAAAGCAACTCGACCGTGCTCAACCTGACCCTGTTCAATAACAGCGACATGGTGGGGCTGGCCTCGCACCGCACCGCGCGGCGGCTCGAAGAGCTGGGCGCGCTGCGCATCGTGCCGCTGCGGCTGGCGGGGTTCGGCTCGGTGTCGATGTACTGGCGCGCGGATGGCGAGTCGCGCGCGGCGGTGGCGGCGATGCTGGATTGCCTGCGGCGGGCGGCCGGAGCGCAGCACGTGCCGGCGGAGGCGCCGCTGCCTTAGCGGCGGGGGGAAGTGCTCCCCTCTCCCTCTGGGAGAGGGGCGGGGGACAGGGCAGGCGCCCGCAGCATCAGGCGAGGCTTGAACGCGCCGGTCGCGTTTTATGGGCATCGGCATAGCGGGCTGTCACAGCTTTTGCGCGCGCTTGCCCTCTCCCCCCGGCCCCTCTCCCGCAAGCGGGAGAGGGGAGCAAACAAGCGGTCATTGGAGGCTTGTGGTTCCAGGCCTGACGACGGCCGGTCAGCGGCCCGAGGCGCGATGGACCGCCAGCGCGGCGGCCACCAGGGCTTCGGACGACTCCAGCGCGCGAGCGGATTCGTCGCGCTGGCGCACGCCGGCGGCACTGGTCGGGCGCGCGGCGTTGTCCGGGCTGGCTGACAGCTTCACCACAGTCAGGCCGATGCGCGGATTGATATAGATTTTCTGCCCGAAGCGCCCACTGGCCTCGATGCCGCCATCGCCGTCATTGCGATGGAACCAGTAGTTGCGGTAGCTGTAGCCCGCGCGGCCCGCCGCGAGGTTGCCTCGGGCAAAGCGCGCCTGGTTGCTGGCGGGCTGCAGTGCAATGCGCGCGGCGCCGGGCGAGATCCCGGCCGACGCATCCCCTGCCGCGGCCCGGCGCACCGCCTCCGCAAAGCGCGCCGCGTCGCGCAGCGTTGAATTCAGTCCGCCGCTGGCCATCTCGGTGCCTTGCCGGTCGATATGGGTGTACGCATCGTCCTCGGCAAAGCGGGACCAGAGCCGTTCGGTGACGAGCTGCGACCAGCTCTTGCCGGTGATGCGCCGAATGGCCCAGGCGACGGCTTCCGGCGATCCGTTCTGGTAATACCAGGTGCCGCCCTCGCCCCCGTCGCGGGTCGCATGGACCGTCTTCAGGAAGTCATAGATGTTGTCCGGCGCGTCCGCCTTGCGCGGCACCACGCCCACCGCGCCAAACAAGCCGAGGTCAGGGGGCAGCGACTCCGCGTAGCCGACCTGCACCTCCATGTCCAGGTTCTGCTGCACCGTGGCCTCGCCGAACGGGTTGCCCGCCAGTTCGGGCACATACTGCGCCAGTCGGGTCTGCGGATCGAGCTTACCCTCCTCCACCAGCATCGCCGCCAGCAGGCCTGTCACCGACTTGGTCATCGACGCCCAGATATGCGGCTGGTACGGCCCGAAGCCGCCGAAGTAGCGCTCGTACACGATGCGGCCCTGATGCAGCACGATAAAGCCATCGGTGTGGGTATCGCGCAGGTAGTCGGCCAGCCGCACGGTATTGCCCGCCACGCGGAACGTGGCGCCATCCAGGCCGTCGCCCGCCGCCCCGGCCAGCGCCATGGGGTGCGTGGCATGCCGGATGCCGGCCGTCGGCGACATCTCGCGCGCGTGGCTCAGAGCCCAGCGCATGAACGGCGGACGCAGGCCGTTGCCGCGGCTGACCTGCTTGTCGGGCGGCGGCGGGAAGCCTTGCATGATGCCGTCCCCGGCCGCGGCATGCTGCGCCAGCAACCCGCCCGAAGGCAGCGCCAGCGCCATCGCCGCCACCCATGCCCGACCCAGCCCGAATCCCGTCTTGCGCCATGCCGATTGCGCTCGCATGCTGTCTCCTGTCTTGTTGGGGCGTCCGCACGCACGGTCCGGCGCCGCTGTTTGCGTCGATACGGACCCGCGTGAGGCAATCCGCGGGCGCCATATTGCGCGCGGCAAGTCATGGCCACAATGACGTATCCGGCATAGCGCCATAACCCATTGGAATGTCGCCGGCGCCCAAGGTGCTCAAGGCGCTCAAGGTTGGCCGGCCAGGACCGTCATTGGGTGTTGGCGGCAGTTCCGTCCTGCCGTCTCCCCCAACCTTCATCAAGGAAACGCTTCATGGAAATTTCCAACGTCACCCCCCGCCTGGCGGGCGATCCGGGCGCCGATCCGGTGAGCCTGCTGATGCTGCGCAAGTCGCTGGACATGCAGGCACAAGGCGTGGCTGCACTGCTGCAGGCCATGCCCCAGCCGGTTGCGGCCAGCAACCCGCTGCACCTGGGCCAGACCATCGACATAAAGGTCTGATCTCGCGCGGCGCAAGGCCTGCCGTGACGGCAGCGCCCGCGCCGCCACGGCGGACACATGGGCCCCCGCCGACGCATAATGTCAGCACCTGCCTTCTCCGGTGTCCGCCATGCAGCTTCTCGACGCCCGCGTCCGCGACCTGCTCCGTCATCCGGGGCGCTTCCTGTGGCGCACGCTGGTCCAGTTTCGTGCCAACCAGGGCCTGCTGCTGGCCGGCGCGGTCGCGTATTACGCGCTGCTGTCGATCGTGCCGTTGCTGATCCTGATGGTCATCGGGCTGTCGCACGTGATCGACCCGCGGCTGTTGCTGTCGACGCTGGCGCGCTACCTGGAGTGGGTCGTGCCGGGACAGTCCAGGGCGCTGGTGCCCGAGCTGGCGTCGTTCCTGCGCAGCCGCGCCACGGTCGGCTGGGTGCTGCTGGGCACGATGTTGTTTTTCAGTTCGCTGGCGTTCACCGTGCTGGAAAACGCCATGTCAGTGATCTTCGTCCATCGCGTAGCAATCCGGCGCCGCCATTTCCTGATCTCGGCGGTGCTGCCTTACTGCTATATCGCGGTGCTGAGCGTGGGGCTGCTGCTGGTGACAGTGGTCTCGGGCGGGCTGATTGCCATTGGCGAGCGGCACGTGGAAGTGCTGGGCCATGACTGGTCGCTCGACCGGCTTTCCACCACGCTCCTTTACCTGCTCGGCTTCCTGGGCGAGATCCTGCTGCTGACGTCGATCTACATGGTGATGCCAGTCGGCCGGTTGTCTTTGCGGCATGCGCTGTGCGGCGCGGTGCTTGCCGCGGTGCTGTGGGAAATCTCGCGCCACGCGCTGGTGTGGTACTTCACCACGCTGTCGCAGGTGGGGCGCGTCTATGGCTCGCTGACCACCGCGATCGTGGTGCTGCTGAGCCTGGAGATCGCGGCAACGCTCTTGTTGCTCGGCGCGCAGGTGATCGCGGAATTCGAGCGCAGCGGCTGGGAGCAGCCACCTGCTTCGGACGGCCCCGCCGGCGAGTTCCATACCTGACGCTTGCCGCTTCAGGCCAGTGCGGACGCCATGCAGGCGCGGATGGAATCGGCCCCGGCGGCATCAAAGGCGCCGATGAAGACCAGCGCCGATTCGCCGGCCCCGCCGTGCGCCAGGGGCCGCATTCGCATCCTGCCCCCGACCACGTGTACCTCGTGCAGCCGCGGATCGGCCGCCAGCCGGACCAGTCCCTTGGCGCGCAGCAGGCGCACGGGCAGCGTCGACAGTGCATGCCGCAGCCGCGCCTTGTCGAAGCCGCGGCCGGTCTGGTAGGCGATGCTGCGGATGCCGGTGTGCGGCGTGGAACGATGCCAGCCTGAATGCGATTGCAGCAGGCCGGTGCCTGTCGGCGCCGGCATGGCTGCGTCGATAAAGACTGACAGCGGCATGTGGCCATCGCGCGCTGCCAGCACCGTGGCGCGCGGCGCAATCGTACCGACAGCCTCGGCTACTGCGGCTGCGCCGCCGGCATCGCAGAGATCAGTCTTGGTCACCGCCACCACCGAAGCCCCGGCGATCTGCTGCCGCACCATCTCGCCTACCAGCGGGTCGCGCAGGCTGTCGTGCACGGCAGCGGCATCCACCGCCACCAGCACCGCGTTGAGCCGGAACGCCGGGTCCAGCAATCCGATCTGCGCGATGCGCTGCGGATCCGACACGCCGCTGGCCTCGATCACCAGCAGGTCGGGCCGCGCGTCGCGGTCGGCGATCGCCACCAGGGCCTCTGCCAGCCGGCCGCCGATGGAACAGCACACGCAACCGTTCTCGAGCTGGATCACATCGTCGCTGCGGGCCCGAATCAGCGCGGCGTCGATATTGATCTCGCCGAAGTCGTTCACCAGCACGGCAATGCGCAGCCCCTGCGCATTGGCCAGCAGCCGGTTCAGCAGCGTGGTCTTGCCTGCGCCGAGGTAGCCGCCGACGACGACCAGCGGGATCGGAGGCCGGGCGTTCATCGGGAAGGCGCCTCGAACACGCGGCCGCCCAGCACCGTGCCCCACACGCGTACGTCCTTGAGCTGCGCCGGATCCACGGTGGCGGGATCGCCTTCCAGCACCGCGAAGTCGGCCAGCTTGCCGGGCGCGATGCTGCCGATGCGATGGTCGAGTCCGAGCGTGTAAGCCGCGCCCATCGTGACCGCATAAAGCGCGTCGGCCACCGTCAGCCGTTCGGCCTCGCCCATGTCACGGCCCGAGGCGCTCTGGCGCTGTACCGCGCACCAGGCGGTGAAGAGCGGGTTCAGCGGCGTGATCGGCGCATCGGAATGGATCGCGAACGGAATGCCGAGGCGCCGCGCGGTGCCCGCCGGGTTCATGCGCGCGGCACGCGCCGGGCCCACGGTCTGCGTGGCATGGGCATCGCCCCAATAGTAAAGATGGTTGGCGAAGAAGTTGATGCACAGCCCGAGGCGCTTCGCCCGCGCCAGCTGCGCCGCATCGGCGAGCTGGCAGTGCTGCAGCGTATGGCGATGATCGGCGCGCGGATGGCGCGACAGCAGCGCTTCCAGCGTGTCGAGCACCACCTCGGTGGCTTCGTCGCCGTTGGTGTGGATATGCAGCGGCAGGCCGGCGAGGTGGAACGGCGTGAACGCATCCAGCAACTGCTCGGGCGGGATCAGCCACAGGCCGTTGGGCTGGCCGCCGGCGTAGCCGGGCGCGCGCAGCCGCGCGGTAAACCCCTGGATCGAGCCGTCGACGATGAACTTGACCGGGCCGAAGTGGAGCTTGCCGGAGCCGGCCGCTGCAGCCTGCCGCACGCGCTCCGGCCCGCCCTGCGCGTCACGCTGCGGCGCGAACGCGGGCACGATGCGCAGCGGGAAGCTGTCGTCCGACGTCACGGCGTGCAGCGTTTCCAGCCCCCTGGCCGACAGGTCGTTGACCAGGTCGGTCGCCGTGGTCACGCCCGCCAGTTGCGCCACGCGCCCGAAGCGACGCACCGCCTCAGCGTCCTCCGCCGCAGCCAGCGACAGGCCGCGGCCGATCACGCGCTGCACCGGGAACATCGCCGCAAACTCCTGCAGCTCGCCGGTGGGCTTGCCATCCGCGTCCTTGTGCACGCCGTCGATGTCGGTGTCTTCATCGATGCCGGCCAGCGCCAGCATCGCCGAATTGACGTTCATCAGATGCACGCTGGCATGCATCACCACGACCGGCCGCGTCGCCGATACGCGATCCAGCTCGCGCACCGACAGCCGCGCGCTGCCGAAATAGATGGGATCGAAACCCCACGCCAGCAGCGGCGTGCAGGAGTCTTGCAGCTTGCCGGCGGCATCGGCAAGGCGCTCGATGACTTCGTCCATCGTGCGCAGCCCGCGCCAGAGCCTGCCATCGGGATCGCGGCGGTCGAAGTAGCCGACGTAGACCGCGTCCCACATCGCGCCTTCCATCAAATGGCAATGGCCTTCGACCATGCCGGGCATCAATACCTTGTCGCGGAAGGTGTCGACCACCACCGCGTCGGGCCATGGCGCCATTTCCGCCGCGCCGCCGACCGCAAGGACCTGGCCGTCGCGTACCGCGACATGGGTCGCTTCCGGCTGCGCCGCTTCCATCGTGAGAATCTTGCGCGCGACGAATACCTGCGTGCGCGCTGTGTCGTTCTGGGTCATCGCTGGTTGCATGAGTCGTAAGGATCAGGCCGGCTGCACGCGCGCCAGGCGCGGCGCGTAGTTCGCCACCACGGTCACCAGCAGGTTGACCGCAAGGCTGACCAGGCCGAGGTTGATGCCGCCGAAGTCGGCCTGCTGTGCGTACAGGGCAATCGCCAGCCCCTGCCCGCTCAGGATGCCGAGCGCAATCGCCATCGGCCGCACCTTCAGCGAGAACAGGATCACGATGACGCCGGGGAAGAACTGCGTCACGCCGTAGTAAGTGGTGTTGATCAGCGTCAGCATCAGGTTGGGCGTGGCCAGCGTCATCGCGATCGACAGCACCAGGTACACCACGATCACCACCTTGGCCCCCTGCTTCTGGCGCTGCTCGGGCATGCCCGGCAGCAGGTTGCGCGTGACGATCGGGCCGATCGCCAGGCAGATGCCGGCCAGCACCAGCAGCCCCGACAGCGCCGCGCCGGCGGTCACCAGCCCTAGCAGCCAGTCAGGCAGCAGCCGCACCGCCGCCGCGAAAAACGCTTCGTTGGGCGAGGCCAGCTGCAGGTTCTGGCTGATCGCGTAGTACGACGCCAGCACCAGGAACGGGTACATCAGCATGTACAGCGGCATTGCCACCTGCGTGCGGCGGATGGTGTTGGCGCTCCTGGCGGTAAAGAAGTTCTGCACCGCGAACGGCATCACGTAGAAGCCCAGCGCCTGGAACAGCATGGTGCTCATCGAGAAGCGCAGCTGCGTGTCGTTCATCTGGTTGCTGACCTGCAGGCTGGCGGCATGGAAGACATCGCCCACGCCGGCCTTCCAGCCAACCGCGACGCCGGTGGCGACGATCGCCACCACCATCAGGATGTCCTTCAGGATGGCGATGTAGGCCGACGCGCGCACGCCGGAGATGGCGATATAGGTAAAGGCCAGCGCCGCCGAGATCAGCACCAGGTACACGGGATCGAACTCCCAGCCCAGCCCCTTGAGCGCGGCCACCAGCCCGGTGAACTGCAACTGGCCCCACGGCAGCAGGAACAGGATGGAAGAACCGGCGACGATCAGTTCCAGCGCACGGCTGCCGTAATGGCCCTTGAACAGGTCGGGCAGCGTGATCGCGTTGTAGCGCGCGCCCGCCTGCCAGATCTTTGGCCCAAGGAAATAGCCAAGCGGGTAAGCCAGCAGGATGTAGCCGAGGAACCAGACGCCATAGGTCGGCCCCTTGGCATAGATGCCGCCGGGAAAGCCCACCATGGTGCCGATGCTGTAGATCTCGCCGGCCGCCAGGAAGAACACCAGGTAGGCGCCGAACTGCCGCGACGCGACAAAGAAGTCATGGACGCTCTGCGCGCCGTGCCCCTTCCTGGAGCGAATGGCGAGATAGAGCGAGAAGACGATAAAGCCGAGGAATACCGCTGTGGTCATGGCTGGTCTCCCTCACGCTTCATGCGCGGCTTCGGCGGCATGGCGGTCGAACAGCAGCCAGCAGGCCAGCATGCAGCCCGAGGTCAGCACGAACCAGGCAAAGATCCAGGCATAGATAAAGGGCACGCCGAGCACGAAACGCTCGACCGAAGCCACCCAGGGCAAGAGCCCGATCACCCCGATATACGGGATGCCGAGGCCGATGAACAGCTTGAGCATGTGTTGTCTCCGATGTTTTCCGATAAACGGTGCGCGGTGCCTGCCGCATGGGGCCCGCGCTGGTTTCCGGTCATCATAGGGAGCACCGATGTATGATTCAAATGCAAATATCTAACCGCTTCCATAACCAATCCGCATGGATTCCGCATGGACACCCAGAAACTTCTGCACCTGCTCGCCATCGTCGAGCACGGCACCTTCTCCGAGGCCGCACGCGCCGTGCACCTGACCCAGCCCGCGCTGAGCCGCAGCATCCGCGCGCTGGAGCACGAACTGAAAGCGCCGCTGTTCGACCGCGGCGCGCGGCGCGCGCGCCTGACCGTGTTCGGCGAGCTGGTGGCCGACCGGGCGCGCCGCATGCGGCTGGAAGAACGCCAGTTGCGCCGCGACCTGGAACTGCTGCGCGGCGGCGAGGAAGGCTCGCTGACGATCGGCGTGGCGCCCGCGCCCGCCGCGCTGCTGCTGACGCCGTTCCTGATCCACATGGCGCAGGCGCACCCGCGCATCAAGGTCCGCACCGAAACCGGCGCCACCAGCGCGCTGCTCGACGCGCTGCGGCGCGAGACCATCGACGCCATCGTCGGCGACGCCTACGTACTGCGCGCCGCCGACGACATCGAACTGGAGCCGCTGGGTGAGCTGCCCGCCGGGCTGGTGTGCCGCGCCGGCCATCCGATCCTGCGCAAGCGCCGCATCGATATCGAGACGATCCGCGCCTATCCGGTGGCGACCACCACGCTGAGCACCATCGTCAGCCGCCAGCTGGCCGAGCTATGGGGCCCCGAGGCCGCCCCCGACAAGCTTTTTACCCTGCACTGCGACAACCTTGACATGTTGCGCAGCGTGACGCTTGCCACCGACACGCTGCTGTTCGGCGTGCTGTCGATCACGCGGCAGGAGCGCGCCGCGGGGCTGATGGCGGAAGTGCCGATGCCGCCCGACCCGCGCCGCTGCGGCCGCTACGGCATCGCGCGCATGGCCGCACGCTCGCTGTCGCCGGCGCTGGAGGCGCTCTACGCATTTACGCGCGAGCATTGGAAGGAGTTGTCGTCGGCGCCAGCCAGGCAAGGCGCGCGCCGCTGACCTGACCGACCTTCGCTTGGCCTTGATGTATGCTCCGGCTGATCCCCAGCTCAAACCCGGCATGACCGATTCCACGCCAGACCGCCCCCGCCGCCTCACCATCCACGACGTCGCCCGCGCCGCCGGCGTATCGCTGACCACGGTCTCGCACGCGCTGAACGACCGCGGCGTGCTGGACCCGGCCACGCGCGCACGGGTCAAGCGCATCGCGGCGGAACTGGGCTACCGGCCCAGCGTGCGCGCGCAGCGGCTGCAGTCGGGGCGCGCCAACTGCATCGCGCTGCTGTCGTCGATGCCGTTCGCGGTGGCGGGCGGCACCTCGCGGCTGGGTTTCATGATGGAAGTGGCCGCGATCGCGGCGGAAGCGGCGATGGGCCGCGGACTCGGCGTGGTGCTGGTGCCGCCGCTGGAAGGCGCGGGCGGATTGCTCGATACGCTCGATATCGACGGCGCCATCGTGATCGAGCCGATTGCCGGTGACCCGCATATCGCACGGCTGCGCGAGCGCGGCGTCAGCATCGTCTCGATCGGACGCGAACCGCTGACCGAAACGCCGGTGCCTTGCGTCGACCTGCAATCGGCCGAAACAGCGCGACTGCTGCTGGAACACCTGCACGGCCATGGCCGCCGGCATATCGGCCTGATGATCGGCGCCGCCGCGCGCCAGTCGTACGTGGAAACCGAGCGCGCCTATCGCGAGTTCACGCAGGCGGCCGGCCTGCCCTGCCATATCGTCAAGGCGCCCGAGGAGCGCGGCGAAGCCGGCGGTGCCGATGCCTGCGCGCAGCTGCTGGCGCAGATGCCGCAGCTCGATGCGCTGTGCGCGCCGGTGGATGCGTTCGCGGTGGGCGCGATGGCTCACCTGCAAAGCCTGGGCAAGCGCGTGCCCGACGACGTGCTGGTGGTCACGCGCTACGACGGCATCCGCGCCCGCGGCGCGCAGCCGCCGATCACCGCGGTCAACCTGCACCTGGAACGGGTGGCGTCGCTGGCTGTGGAGCTGCTGTTTGCCCATCTGTCCGGCGACCGCAGCCGCACGGTGATAGCCGGGCCCGCCCCTGAACTGGTGGTGCGGGCCTCGTCTACGCCAACTGCCTGACTTCCTAGCCGCGCAGCAGCACCACCGCGCCCGACACCAGCGCGAACACCAGCACGCCGATGCGCAGCATGCGCTGGTTGATGCGCCGGTGCACCAGGTGGCTGGCGACCATGCCGGCGCCCAGCACCGGCAGCAGGCCGGCGGCGTAGAACACCTGCTCCAGGCCGAGCTTGCCGCTCAGCGCCAGCACCACCAGCGAGATCACTTCGCCGACCAGGAAGCACAGCGCCACGGTCGCGCGCAGCGTCGCCACCGGTGCGTGCTGGTAGGCCAGCGCCAGCGGCGGCCCGCCCACGCCGGTGGCGGTCTCGGTGACGCCGGTGATGAGCCCGGTCGAGGCAAAGGTCAGCCGCCCCGGCGTAAAGGCCGGCGCCAGCAGCAACGCCAGCGCGGCGGCGATGGTGCTGCCCCCGACCAGCGCGTTGAGCCACGCCATCGGCATCGCCACCAGCACCCACAGCCCGCCGAAGGTGCCCGCCAGCCGCCCGGCGCTGATCCAGCCCGCGCCGCGCAGGTCGATGGCATGGCGCTCGCGCCAGGCCACGTAGGCATTGAGCGGCAGCATCGCCAGCAGCAATGCGCCCGGCAGCATCGCCGGCGCGGCCAGCGCCAGCACCGGCACCACGATCAGCGCGAAGCCCATGCCTGTCGCGCCCTGCACCAGCGCGCCGGTGAAGACCGCCACGCCGACACTGAACCACGTCATGTCCATCGTCACGCTGCCTCGCCGGTTGCGGTGGTGGCACCGGCGTGGCGCGCACGGTGCACGTCGGCCGCTTCGTGCAGCTTGCGGATCGGGGCATTGGCGACGGTGTCGGCGGCCATCGCGTGGATGGCCTGCATCAGCGCGCGGGCATCCCAGTCGGTGGGCCAGCCTTGCCACAGCCGCAGGCTGCCGTCGACAAAGACCGCGCGGATCTGGTCGCGGTTGGCCAGCCGCACCAGCTCCCAGGTCAGGTCCCATGACGGCGCCAGCTCGGGCACGTCAAGGTCGACCAGCAGGAAGTCGGCGCGCTTGCCCGCGGCGATCTCGCCGGTCAAGGCGCCCAGTCCCGCGACGTCGGCGGCATCGTGCGTGGCCATGTCGACCCAGCGCCAGCCGGCGCCGCACGACGAATCGCCCACGCCGATGCCGAAGGCAAAGCGTTGCGCCGACTCGGCGTAGTCGAGCAGGCGGAAAGCGTCGCTGCGGGTGCCGTCGGTACCCAGGCCAAGGCGCACGCCGAAGGTCGCCATGGTTTCGGCGGGCGCCACGGCGTTGCCCTTCCAGGCACTGGCCACGGGGTTGTAGGCCACGGCCGCGCCGGTATCGGCCAGCAGGCGGATCTCGTGCGGCGTCACCAGCGTGGCATGCGCCAGCAGCGCCGCCGGGCCCAGCGCGCCGACCGCCGCCAGGTGTTCGATGGGACGGCGGCCGCAGGCGTTGAGCGAGCGCTCCACCGCCACCAGGTGCTCGTTGGCGTGGGTCTGGAAGATGCGGCCGGATTCTGCGCAGAGCTGGTAGACGTGGTGCAGCATCGCGTCGGAGGCGACCTCGGGGATCGAGATCGCCAGCGACGGCGCCACCAGCGGGTCGCCGGCGTACTTGTCGAGGTGCGCGGCGGCGCGGCGCAGGATCGGCGCGGCGTCGAGCGTTTCGGCGCCCGGCTTGTCATTGCAGATCAGCCCCAGCACGCAGCGCACGCCGGCATCGGTGACCGCGCGCGCGATCGCATCCAGCCCGGCGTCGCTGCGCGTGCCGGCGTCGACCACGGTGGTGAAGCCGCCGCGCAGCGCTTCCAGCGCCGCCAGCCTGGACGACAGGTACAGGTGCTCCGCCGTCAGGCTGCCCTCCAGCAGCACCCAGACGCGGCGGAAGATCTCCGACGGCTCGCCGAACACCAGCGACTTGCCGAACGACTGGGTCAGGTGGTGGTGCGTGTCGATCATGCCCGGCATCAGCAGCATGCGCGGCAGCGGCAGGGTTTCAAGCCCCGGGAAACGCCCCCTCACCTCATCGGCGCTGCCCACGGCGGTGAAACGGCCATCCTCCACGACCACGGCATGCCCGCGCACCGCGCCCTGGCGCAGCAGCGTCCATTCCGGCAGCAGGATGCGGGGTTGCCTGAACAGCTCCGGTTGCAGTGCCGGAGTATTTTCGCCGGGCCAGGCCGGCAGGATTGCATCGTGTCGAGTCATTGCGATTCAGGAAACGGGATCAGTGCGTGGCGGCGGCATCGTCGCCGACCGCCGGGGCCGGTGCCGCGGCACGCAGGCCCGTGTGGAAAAACAGGAAGTTGAGCAGCGCGGCGGTGATGGCGCCCATGGCCACGCCGTTGCCGACCAGGATGCGCAGGTTGGCCGGCAGGCCGCCGTAGATGCCGGGCACCAGGATCGGCAGCAGGCCCACGGCCAGCGCCACCGCCACGACATACATGTTGGCGTGATGGCGCAGGTCGACCTTGCGCAGCATGTCGATGCCCATGGTGCCGACGATGCAGAACACCACCAGGCCGGTGCCACCGACCACCGCCTCGGGGATCGCGCTGATCAGCGACGACACCGGCACCAGCAGCCCGAACACCACCAGGATCGCGCCCGACACCGCGGTGACGAAGCGCGAGCGCACGCCGGTCGCACGGACAATCCCGATGTTTTCGCCGCTGGTGATGACCAGCGAGGTGCCGAACATCCCGCCCACCAGCGAGGTGAGCGCATCCGCGCGGATGGTGCGCGGCACGTCGCGCTGCTGGTCCACCGGCTTGCCAACCGCATCGCTGATCGCCAGCGTCTGGCCGGTGGCCTCCACCATCGAGATCACTGCAAACACCATCAGCGGGATCGCGGCCACCACGTCGAAGGTCGGCATGCCAAATGGGAACGGCGTGGGCAGCGCGATCACCGGCGTCATCGACACATGGCCGACATGGAAGGCACCGGTCAGCACCGCCACCAGCGCGCCGCCCAGCAATCCCAGCAGGATCGCCAGCTGCGCCAGCATCCCCGTCAGCAAGCGCGAGGCAGCCACCGTGCAGGCGATGGTGGCAAACGCCAGCAGCAGGTTGAGCGGATCGACCGTGGCGCCCGCGGCAGGATGGCCGGCGACCAGCCGTCCCGACACCTGCGCCAGGTTGATCGCCACCAGCAGCAGCATCGTCCCCACCACCACCGGCGGGAAATAGCGCAGGCAGCGCCGGAACACGGGCAGCACACAGAAGTAGAAGACGCCGGTCAGGATCACGGCGCCGGCGGCGGTCTGCACGTCGGTCTGCTGCGCGATCAGGATGAACAGCACGATCGGCGCGCCGCCGGGCAGCATCACGAACGGCAGCCTGGCGCCGATGCCTCGCTTGCCCAGCGACTGCAGCAGCGTGCCCAGCCCGCAGATCACGAAGGTGGCGCTGAGCAGCTGCACCGCCAGCGCCGGCGGGAAGTCGAGCGCCTTGCTCATCAGGAACACGGACGCGATCGGCGACGCGGCCATGACAAGGACATGCTGGAGGCCGAAAACGAACAGGCGCCGCCATGGCAGCAGTTCGTCCACCGGCGCGGGGGCGGCGTGGGACATAAATAGGCTCCTCGTTTGGTGTGCCGGGCGTTGTGCGGTGGCCGAAGACCAGCCGCTGCGTCTGTGCGCAGTTCGCCTCAGATGTGATGAAATTCCGCTAACAAAAACGTTTTGGTAAGTCTAGGGAAAGCGAATCTTTGGCGCAAGCGGTTTCTACCGGCGCCAACAGCGGAGTTTCCCCTATATCGATCAAATCGATAACTGCTAGCAGGAAAACCCGTTTCACAAGCTAACGCCGTGGGTGCAAAGTGAGCGCCACACCGCATCGCGCACGCCCCGCGAGCGCCAAGGAGACGCCCCATGCGAGACAAGAACACACCCGCCGACCTTGCCGGCAGCCCCCAGCCTGCCCCCGCCCGCCGCCGCTTTGTCCGGCATGTTGGCGGGCTGGCGCTGGCCGCCTCACCGCTCGGCGCCCTCGCGGCAAAGGCAACCGACGGCGTCACGCTCGCCGACGGCCCGCGTCCGCTGGTGCGCTATCCGGGCAAGCGCCCGCTGGTGCGCGTCAGCACCCGCCCGCCGCACCTGGAAACGCCCTTCTCCACCTTCAATGAAGGGCCGATCACGGCCAACGACGCCTTCTTCGTGCGCTACCACCTGGCCAATATTCCACTGTCGGTGGACCTGAACACGTACCGGCTGAGTGTGGGCGGCCATGTCGGCAAGCCGCTGCGCCTGTCGCTGGACGAACTCAAGAAGCTGGCCGACCCGGTCGAGGTGGTCGCGGTGAACCAGTGCTCGGGCAACAGCCGCGGCTTTTCCGAACCGCGCGTGTTCGGCGCGCAGCTGGCCAATGGCGCGATGGGCAATGCGCGCTGGACCGGCGTGCCACTGCGCAAGGTGCTGGAGCATGCGGACATCAAGGCCAGCGCCAAGGTGGTGACCTTCAACGGCATGGATACGCCGGTGCTGCCGAGCACGCCGGATTTCCGCAAGTCGCTCGATATCGCGCACGCCATGAACGGCGAGCCGCTGCTGGCCTGGGGCATGAACGGCGAAGACCTGCCGCTGCTCAACGGCTACCCGCTCAAGCTGGTGGTGCCCGGGTATTTCGGCACCTACTGGATCAAGCACCTGTCCGAGATTGAAGTGCTCGACCACCCGTTCGAGGGTCATGACGCGTTCTTCATGACCAAGGGCTACCGCGTGCCGGACAACGATTGCCAGTGCGTGGCCCCCGGCACGCCGGCCGCCAGGACGCGGCCGATCTCGACGCTGGCCGTGCGCAGCTTTATCACAAGCGTGGAGAGCGGCGGCAGGCTGCCGGCCGGCCGCACGGTGGCGCTGAAGGGCATCGCCTTCGATGGCGGCTCCGGCATCCGCACGGTCGAGGTTTCCGTCGATGGCGGGCAGAACTGGCAGGCCGCAACGCTCGGCGAGGACCTGGGCCGCTTTTCATTCCGCGCGTGGCACTTGCCGGTGAAGTTCGACCGCAAGGGTCCCGCCGTACTGATGGTGCGCGCGACCAGCAACAAGGGCGAGACCCAGCCAGCCAAGGCCAGCTGGAACCCCGCCGGCTACCGCCGCAATGTCATCGAAGCCACGCCGGTCACCATCGCCTGAGGAACGCGCCATGAAAGCAACCATCGCCCCCGCGCTGCTGGCGCTCGCCTTGCTCGGTGCCGGCAACGCCAGCGCCGCACCGCAGGACATCAAGCTGCCCGCGGAAAACGTCAAGCTCAAACCCGCCAAGCTGCCGGGCTATGGCATCGCCATGCAGAAATGCGCGATCTGCCATTCGGCCGACTACGTCTCCTACCAGCCGCCCGGGCTGAGCCTGGCGCAGTGGACTGCCGAGATGAAGAAGATGCAGCAGGCCTATGGCGCGCCGATCGACGACGCCGAGGTCGAGCAGCTCGGTGCCTACCTGGCCGTGGCCTATGGCTCGGCCAAGGCGAAGGACCCCGAGATCGTCGCGATCGCGCAGAAGGCGGGCAAACCGGCGGTGCCTGCCTCCGCCGCTCCCGGCGTCGACGTGCAGGGACTGCTGGCGAAGAATGCCTGCCTGAGCTGCCACGGCGTGACGCAGAAGGTCGTCGGGCCGGCCTACCATGAGGTCGCCGTGCGCTACAAGAACGACGCGCAGGCCCAGGCAAAGCTCGAAGCCAGTATCCGCGGCGGCAGCAACGGCAAGTGGGGCGCGGCGCCAATGCCGCCATTTGCCAGCCTGAAGCCGGAAGAAGTGCGCGCGTTGGCGACATACGTGCGCCAGCAATAATTTTCCACGGCAACCAGCGCCCCGGCTCTTCGCCGGGGCGTTTGCATTTCTCCTTGCCACGCGCGACGTGCCCCCTATACTTAGCCACATGGCTAACCATCATGCCGCGCTTCCTGCGGTTCCCGAGCTGTCCGACGTCTTCTACGCGCTGGCCGATCCCACCCGCCGCGCCGTCGTCACCATGCTCGGGCGCGGTCCGGAAACGGTCTCGGCACTGGCGGCGCCGTTCGCGATGGCGCTGCCCTCGTTCCTGAAGCACCTCCAGGTGCTGGAGCGCAGCGGCCTGATCCGCTCGCGCAAGATGGGGCGCGTGCGCACCTGCGAGCTGGTGCCGCAGCCGCTGAGCGAAGCGCGGCAATGGCTGGCCGATCAACACGCGCTTTGGGAGGCCCGCACCGACCGACTCGCCACCTTCGTCGAAGCGCTTCACCAGGAGGAACTGTCCGATGCCGAACGGAAACAACGCAAGCCCTGAAGCCACCCAGGACCTGGTCATCTCGCGCCTGCTCAAGGCCCCGCGCGCCAAGGTCTGGCGCGCGTGGAGCGATCCGGAGCTGCTCAAGCAATGGTGGTGCCCCAAGCCCTGGACCACCGAGGTGCGCGCCTTCGACATGCGCCCGGGCGGCGCCTTCCATACCGTCATGCAGGGCCCCGACGGCGGCACCAGCGACAATCCCGGCTGCTTCCTGGAGGTGGTGCCGATGGAGCGCATCGTCTCCACCTCGGCGCTGGTGGCGGGCTATCGGCCGGCCACGCCCTGGCTGTCGATGACCGCGGTCATCACCATGGAAGACGAAGGCGACGGCACGCGCTACACCGCGCGCGTGATGCATCCGGACGAAGCCACGCGCAAGCGGCACGAAGAACTGGGCTTCCACGAGGGCTGGAATATCTGCATCACGCAGCTGGAGGAATTCGCCTCGCAGCTGAAATAACACACGCCATTGCGCCCCGGCGCGTGGTGTTCAGTGCGAGAACAGCACCGGCACGGTCATCGACTGCAGCAGCACGCGGGTCACGCCGCCAAGGACCAGTTCGCGCAGCCGGCCATGGCCGTAGGCGCCCATCACGATCAGGTCGGCGCCAAAGTCCGCGGCGCGCGACAGGATCAGTTCGCCGATGGTCATGTCGGCGCCCCCAGGGCCATGCTCGATCTCGACCGAGGCACCCTGCCTCTCAAGCACCCGCACCGCGTGTCCGAGCGGCGTGGCATCGGCGCGCAACTCCCTGGCGGCGGTATGGGCGCCGAGTATGCGGACTTGCGCGCCAGCCAGCAGAGGCAGCGCGTCGTGCAGCGCGCGCGCGGCCTCTCGACTGCCGTTCCAGGCCAGCAGCACGCGTGTGCCGATGATGCTGAACTCGCCGGCGCACGGGACCACCAGCAAGGGCCGGCCAGATTCCAGCAGCAGCGCTTCCAGCAACTGTCTGGCAACCGGGCCTTCGACGTTGTCGCCATCGTACTGGCCGGACACGATCAGCCCGGCCTCGCGCGCTTCGCGCAGTGCCAGCGTGACGGGGTCGCGATCGACCGCACGCCATTCGGCCACGACCCCCAGTTCGCGGGTGGCGGCCTCGAAGGCGCAATGCATGTTTTCGCGCTGCAGCCGGCGGCGCTCCTGGTCTTCGGCCAGGCAGCGCTGGGCATTGTCCATGCGGTAGGACCAGGCGGGGTCGGGCACGCGCCCGGCCAGCAGGCCGATCAAGGGGCAGCAGGCAGCGCTGGCGAGGCGGCCGGCAAGGTGCAGACGGCGGGAGGACTGAGGATTGCCGTCCAGGTGGACCAGGATGCTGTCGTAGGCCATGATGCCCTCGCTTCGGTCTTGGTTGCAGGTTGCATCCAGTCTAGGCCGCAAGACCGATTGGGCCTTGACCCGCGTCAAGGCGGCCGGAGCCCGCGCTTCATCCGGCCGGCACGAAAAGGGACAAGAAATGCGACAAGAAACGGACGACAGGCGCCATTCGCCGCCAGCATCACTCAATCGTCGTGGTCTTCGTGCCAGTGGCGCCATTCACGCTCGCGCCGCTTCTGTTCGCGCCATTCGCGCTCGCGCCACTTGCGCTCCCGCCATCGCTGTTCGCGCCAGTCGTCGTAATAGCCCGGCGCCACGACCACCGGCTGTGGCGGGGCCACGTAGACCGGCGCCGGCTCGTAGTAGACCGGGGGCGGCGCCACGGCATAGCCGGGAATGCCGATGCCGATATCGACGTTGACGCGGGCCTGGGCGGTGCCCGGGCCCATGACTGCGATGCCTGCCAGAGCGCAGGCGGCCAGAATGCTTCGCATGGTGATGTCCTCCTGGCCGGCAATGTAGCGGCGCCCCGCGGCGGCAGGTGTTCGCAGAAGGTTAGGCACGTAGCAACGTGTAACCGCACCGGCGCTTTTGCTGCGCTGGTGCTTGCCCTTGCTGTCGGCCTTTCTGCGTCCGCTGCCCGGCGCTGCTCCAGGAACTGCATCGGCGCACTGCCCGCGCGCGCCGTGCGCCCACGCCGGACGGGCACCAGCAAGGCCACCGACGCGCTGTCGCAACTCCAGTCGGCCAGCACTCGCGCTTCGGGCTCAAGGTGGAGGTGGAGGTCGGCGTGGAAGCGGTGGCACAGCCATCGCGCGCGTAATTAACCCGCTCACGCGTGCTTGGCAAGACTGGTAAATCACCGTTGCAAAAACAAACAGAATGTCAGGTGCCTCGGCGCTAAAGTGGTCTTTCCCATGCCTGAAGGCTATTTTGGAGGTACACGCATGAAGCAACATCTGGCGAAATCCCTGTTGATGGCTGGCGCGATGGTCGCGTCCTACCCGCTGTTCGCACAGCAGGCCCAGCCCCTTCAACCGGCCCAGCCGATGCAAGCCACGCAACCGATGCCAGCCACTCAGCCGGCGCCGTCCGCGCAGCCGATGCAAGCCATGCCGGGCGCTGCGCCGTCTGCCCAGGTCGCGCAGGCCCCGGGCGCAGCCAGCCCGTACGCACCGGCAGGCCAGCCCGCTCAGCCGGGCATGGCACCCGCCCCTGTCGATCCGATGCAGGCAAGCGCGCCTGGCAGCGCCGTCGACCCCGCCAGCATGAGCCTGGCCCCCGATGCGCTCGGCACCCGCCTGGGCCTGCGCAGCGCGTTCCTCGACGGCGCCTGACGCCAGCCCCCCGCGCGTCAACGGCGGGCGCAAGCTGTGGTAGCGTAGCGCCCTGCCGATTTGACGCCACCATGACTCCGTTCGATTCCGACGCACTGAAGCGGCTGGTCATCGTCACCATGCCCTACGGCAAGTACAAGGGCACGGTGATCGCCGACCTGCCAGGCAACTACCTGAACTGGTTCGCCCGCGAAGGCTTCCCGCCAGGGGAGATTGGCGGGCTGCTGGCGCTGATGCACGAGCTCGACCACAACGGGCTGTCGCACCTGCTCAAGCCGTTGCGCGGACGCGGCTAGCACCGCGCCGGCTACAGTCCCAGCGCGCGGCCGTCGCTGCGCGGGTCGTGCGCGCCGGCAAGCTGCCCTTGCGAACCGATCCGGATCGCGCCCGGATGCCCGGCCAGCTGGCTCTGCGCCGGGATCGGGCTCAGCTGGTGGCCACGCGCCGCCAGTTCACTGAACACCTGCCGGCCGGCGTCCTGCTCCAGCTTGAGGCTGTCGCGGCTGTCGGAGAAGGTCTTGCCCAGCAGGAAGCGCGGCCGGCCGAGCGCGGTCAGCGGATCCATGCCGTAGTCGATCATCCGCGTCAGCACCGCCGCCAACGTCTGCGGCTGCCCGTCGGCGCCCTGCGTCCCGTACAGCAGCCGAGGTCGGCCGTTCTTCAGGTAGATACCCGGATTCAGCGTGTGAAAAGGCCGCTTGCCGCCCCGCAGCACGTTGGGGCTGGCGGGATCGAGGCTGAACGACGCGCCGCGGTTGTGCCAGAGCACGCCCGTGTCGCCCACCACCACGCCGCTGCCCCAGTCGAAATACACCGTCTGCAGCATGCTGACGCAGCGGCCCTCGCGGTCGGCCGCGCCGATATACACGGTATCGCCGGGTTGGTAGACATGCGGCCACGGCATGGCGCGCGCCATGCGGATGCGTTGCGCCTGCGCATCCAGGTGCCGGCGCGACAGCAGCCGGTCCACCGGCACGTCGACAAAATCGGGGTCGGCAACGTAGCGGTTTCGATCGAGGAACGCCAGCTTCACGGCTTCGACCAGCAGGTGGTAGTAGTCGGCACTGCCTTCGGGCACGGCCGACAGGTCGAAGCGGTCGAGGATCCCCATGATCTCCAGCGTCGTCACGCCCTGCGTGGGCGGACGCAGGCCCAGCAGTTCGCCGCCACGGTAGGCAACGCGCAGCGGCACTTCCTCGCGCGCCTGGCAGCGTGCCAGGTCGCTGGCGCGCAACGGCGAGCCGGCCTGCGCCAGCCCTGCCGCGAGCCTGCCGGCGATGTCGCCCTCATAGAACTCCCGTCCGCCCTGCGTTGCCAGCCGGTCCAGCGTGCGCGCCAGTTCGGGCTGGCGGAACATTGCGCCCGGCTTCGGCATGCGTCCGTCCGGGGCAAACACGCGGCCGAAACCGCCCCAGGCCGGCAGGTCCGCGGCGCGGAACTCCTGCCAGAAGCATTGCGACGGCGTGACCGGGAACCCGTTGGCGGCGTACTCGCTGGCGCGCCCCAGCAGGCTCGACCATGACTGGGTACCGCCCCACTGGCTCTTGCTGAAGGCAAAGGCACGGTCCCAGATCGCGACCGTCGCGGCCGCGGTCAGCGCGGCGCCCGGCCCGCGCAACGGGATGGCGCCGCTGTAGCCCGATGTCTCGGCGGCGGCCTGCCCGATCCCCGAGAACGAGCGCACATTGCCGTCGCGGTCGCTGATCACCAGGAAGGCATCGCCGCCCAGCCCGGTGAAATGCGGATAGGTCACGCTCAGCACCGCGCCGATCGCAATTGCGGCCTCGATCGCATTGCCGCCAGCCTTCAGCACTTCCAGCCCGGCCTGGCTGGCGAGCCCATGCGGGCTGGTGACCATGCCCGCATCCGAATGCGCCAGTCCGCTGCGCGCCGCGGGCGCGGCGTCCTGCGCCGCCTCGGCGCTTGCCGGCGCGAGGATCGTGCTGCCCGCCAGCGCTGCGGAACTTGCCAGGAAAGCCCTGCGCGAGGTGCCGCCGCAGGGATCGGCTTCAATCATATGTTCCATGTCCACTCCCCCGAATCGGCTGCGCCGTGCTGTCGCCGCGCGGGCAGCCGCGATGATGATGACGATGCGATGGCGGCTCAGGCCTCGCGCTTGCGCGCCTGCCATGGGCGCTCGACCAGGCTTTCCGGCGCCGAGTAGCGCGCCTTGATCCAGGCATAGGCGGGGCCCATTGCATTCATGGCGACGACGGCACCGAGCGCGGCGACCGGATCGCCCGGCGCGGGCCCGAAGCCGCCGAACAGCGTGGCGAAGTACGAGGCGAAGCCGAAGAACATCCCGGGGATAAAGCGCAGCGTGTAAAAGACGCGCGCCAGGAACATCATGCTGGCGTTGAGCATGAACAGGATCACCATCTCCGCCGCGATCAGCGCCGGCCCCGAGAACTGCTCGGCCGCCTGCCTGAAGCACAGCACGATCACGAACGCGAACAGCGACCCCACCGGCAAGGTCGGCCAGATCTTCTTCAGGTTCTCCGGCGTGGGCCCGCCCATGGCAAAGGTCGCGGCCCAGCTGATAAAGATGGCCCACGGCGGCAGGTGCGAGGCATGCGCGGCAATGGGAACGGTGGTGATGGCCAGCAGCGAGGCCACGACTTCGGCAGGCAGCTTCTTCATGATCGTCTCCTTGTGGGTTGGGGCGGTTCAGTGCGCGCAGCAGCGGTGCCGGCGGATGTCGCAGCGGTGCTGCGTCACCACCGTGATCCGCCCGCGCTTGACCACCCACAGGCGCGGCGGAATGTCGATCAGCGCGTCCGCTACCTTGAAGGTGTCGAGGATCACGATATCGGCCTGCCGGCCCACTTCGAGGCCATAGCTGTCGTGCAGCCCGATCGCGCGCGCGGCGTTGTGCGTGCCCATGCCGAGCACCGCGAGCTGGTGCTCCGGCACGCCGAACTGCGCCACGTGCGCAAGCATGTTGCCGATCTGCAGCATGTCGGCCTTGCCGAACGGCGTGAAGGCATTGCGGATGTTGTTGGACGAATACGCCACGTTGACCCCGCCGTGATGCAGCGCCTTCACCGGCGTCAGCCCGCGGCGCTGGTTCTGCTGGTCCTTGCGCCCGCCCAGGTACAGGTCGGTCGCCGGCAGGGTCACGATGCTGATGCCGGCCTCGCGCAATTGCGCCACCAGCGGCTCCAGCTGCGCCGTGTCGAGCGCGCCCAGGCTGGTCACATGCCCGAGCGAGACGCGGCCCTGGTAGCCGCATTCAATGGTCTTTTGTGCGATGTAGTCCACCGCGGCAAAGCGCTGGTCGGCGGTGTCGTCGGCAAAATCGGCATGCATGTCGACCGGCGCGTCATAGCGTTGCGCCAGCTCGAACACCATGTCGATATGGCGCACGGTATCGGCCCAGCTCAGCTCGTTGTACGGGCAGCCGCCGACCACGTCCGCGCCCATGTCCATGGCCTCGATCATCAGCTCGCGCGTGCCCTGCGACTTCAGGATGCCCTCCTGCGGGAAGGCCACGATCTGCAGGTCGAGCAGGTCCTGGTACTCCGCCTTGAGTTCCAGCAGCGTCTCCACCCCGACCAGCCCCTGGATCAGGTCGACGTCGGGATGGGCGCGGATCGCCACGGTGCCATGCCTGACCGCCATGTCCAGCACCTGGCGCGAGCGGTCCAGCACATCGTGCCGCTGCTGCTTGCTCTTCAGGATGCCGGTGACGCGGATGGCCTCGTCCAGCGTGCCCAGCCGGGCGGGCAGCCGGCGATGCAGCAGCGCCTTGTCCAGGTGCAGGTGCGGTTCCACCAGGCCCGGGATGGCGACGCGGCCGCCGGCTTCGATCACTTCGTGCGCCGGCGCGTCGATGCCCGGCTCGATGGCGGCAATGCGCCCGTCGCGGATGGCGATATCGGTCAGGGGCGCGTCGTCGCGGACGCACGCATCCCGGATCAGCAGGTCCAGCTGCATGGCGTGTCTCCTTCAGGTCTTGTCGTTCTGCCGGAGCCGCTGCTCCGTGACCTGAAGCGTAGGTGCCGGCGTGCGCCGGCTGCATCAGGATCGGCTGAATTCGACCTAAGGATCGGCCTAGCTGCGCTGCACAAACCTATGGGATCTCGCTCACCTCACCTGCTTCTCCCGCTTCCGCCAGCATCCCGTGCCGGATGGCGTAGTGCACCAGCCCCGCGGTCGAAGAGAGTTCCAGCTTGGCCATGATGTTGGCCTTGTGCGTACTGACCGTCTTGCCGCTGAGCGACAGCGTCGACGCAATCTCATTGATGCCTTGCCCTTCGGCCAGCATCTGGAACACCTGCAGTTCGCGCGCGGTCAGCCGCGCATGCGGCAAGGCTGCCAGCGGCTGGCGCGCCTGTCCGATCAGCTTGTCGGCGATCGCGGCCGACACCGCGGTGCCGCCGCGCGCCACCTTCCGGATGGCGCCGATCAGCTGGTCCGATTCGACATTCTTGGTGAGATACCCGGCAGCGCCGGCGCGGATCGCCTGCACCGCGTACTGCGACTCGCGGTACATGCTCAGCACCAGCACGGGCAGCGCGGGATAGCTGGCCTGCAGTTGCTGGATCAGCACGATGCCGCTGCGGCCCGGCATCGACATGTCGAGCAGCAGCACGTCCGGCAGGCCGGCGCGCAGCAGTGCGAGCAGTTCATTGCCGTCGGCGGCCTCAGCCACCACCTGCATGTCCGGCACGGTGGAAAGGATCTTCTTCAACCCGTCGCGGATGATGGTGTGGTCGTCGGCCAGCAGGATGCGGATCATCTGGCATCTCCCCCCGTCGCCTCGGCAACGCCGGCATCGCGCGGGATCAGCGCCTCGATCCGCGTTCCGTGGCCCTTGCCGCTGGTCACCACCAGCTTGCCGCCCAGCATCAGCGCGCGCTCGCGCATGCCGAGCAAACCCAGGCTGCGGCGGCGGCCGGTCACGGAGGCATCGATGCCGCAGCCGTTGTCGGCGACCACCAGCCGCACGATGCCGCCCGTCTCGCCCAGTTCGACGCGCACGCGGTCGGCCTGGCCGTGGCGGCAGGCATTGGTCAGCGCCTCCTGGGCGATCCGGAAAACCGCGGTACTGACTTCGGCGCCGAGGCCTGCCACAGGCTGGAGCGCCTTCTCGCAGGCAATGCCACTGCGCTCCGACATCGACTCGACCAGCCACTCGATCGCCGAGGCCAGCCCCAGCTCGTCCAGAAGGGGCGGGCGCAGGTCCGCGGCAATGCGCTGCACGGCTTCCACCGTCGAGTCGGCGATCTCCTTGAGCATCTGCACGTGCTTGCGATACGCATCGTCGGCGGCCGGGCCCTGCTGTGCCTCGATGAAGCTCAGTCCCAGGCGTAACGCCGTCAGCGACTGCCCCAGCTCATCGTGCAATTCGCGCGAGATACGGGTGCGTTCGGCCTCGCGCACGGATTGCAGGTGCGCTGACAGCTCGCGCAGTTGCGCGCGCGAAGCCAGCAGCTCCTCTTCGGAGCGCTTGCGGTCGGTGATATCGCGCGAGATCCCTACCGTGCCGACGACCTCGCCGCGCGGGTTGCGGATCGGCATCTTGATGGTGTCGAACCAGCGCACGCCGCCGTCCGTGCCATGCCGGCTTTCCTCGTAGCGGCGGCGCACGCCGCTGTTGACCACCGCCCTGTCGGTATCGAGGTAGACCTGGCCCCATTCCGCGGACCAGACCTGGTCGGGCGTGCTGCCCAGGATCTCGGCCTCGGTCCGTCCGCACGCGGCCATGAAGGCGTCGTTGACCAGCACGTAGCGCGAGCTCGCGTCCTTGAGCCAGGCCTGGTCCGGAATGTTGTTCAATATGGCGCGCTGCAGTTCGACATCCATGCCTCCCCCCCGCAGGGCTGCCCACCGCCCTGCCGTTCCAGACTTCCTGATTGATTCGGGGCGCGCATGCATGCATGCCGATCGCGCATAAGTTGCGTGGATTACGCAAGCGGCGCGCTGGGCAAGCCCCGGCCCCCCGCAGACTATAGCCAGCGGCGGGCGGCTGCGCCCTTGTCGTTTTCCTGAATGGGCGAGATCGCCGGATGCAGTCGGGGCGTCTTTGCCGCGCGCCCTATGCCAGCACCGCGCGCGCAATCACCGTGCGCTGGATCTCCGACGAGCCTTCATAGATGCGCAGGATGCGCGCATCCCGCACCAGCCGCTCCAGCGGCATTTCGCGTGTGAAGCCGTAGCCACCGTGGATCTGCAATGCGGTATCGGTAACGAAGGCTACTGTCTCCGAAGCATAGAGCTTGGCCATCGATGCATGCTCGGTGAAAGGCTCGCCGTCGCGGCGCCGCACCGCAGCCTGCAGCGTCAGCAGCCATGCCGCTTCCAGCCGCGTGCGCATGTCCGCGAACATCCACTGCAGGCCCTGCTTGCGCGCCAGCGGCTCGCCGCCGACCTGGCGCTGCCTGGCCCAGTCGACCGCGCACGCGAGCGCCGCCTCGCTGATGCCGAGGCTGGTGGCGGCCACGTCGAGGCGGCTGTTGTCGAGCACCTTCATCGCGGTGCGGAAGCCGCTGCCTTCCGGTCCCAGCCGGTTGGCGGCGGGGACGAAGCAGTCCAGCGCCACCTCGTGCGCCGGTGCGCCGCGGATGCCCATCAGCTTCTCGGCGGGCGCGACGTCCACGCCGGCGCTGTGCCGATCCACCACGAAGGCGCTGATGCCGCGCGTGCCGGCCGCGGGATCGGTCTTGGCGTAGACGACGATAAAGTCGGCGGCGGCGGCGTTGGAGATGAAATGCTTGACGCCGCGCAGGCGGTAGCCATCGCCTTCCGGCGTGGCGCGCGTGGCCATGTCGGCGGGGTTGGAACCGGCGCGGGGCTCGGTCAGCGCGAACGCGCCCAGCTTGCGGCCGGCGGCGGCATCCGGCAGGTAGCGTTCACGCAGGCTGTCGTCGCCGCCGATCAGGATGGAGTCGGTGGCCAGGTAGTGCGCGCCGATCATCGACGAGGTCGAAGCGCAGGCCTTCGCGACTTCGGCCAGCGACAGGATCAGCGCGACCGGCGAGGTTTCGGTGCCGCCCCAGCGTTCGGGCAGGTTCATGCCCATCAGGCCGAGCTCGGCAAGCTGCGGCACGTAGCGCGTGGTGGAGGTTTCGTCGCGATCCACTTCGGCGGCGTTCGGGGCCAGTTCGCTCTGCGCGAAGCGGCCGATCGCATCGGCGATCTCCAGGTCTTCCGCTTCGACGCCCATTCGCTTATGCATGTTGCTTCTCCTTGTCGAAATCGTGCGCGGCCAGGATGGCCTTGGTGTGCTGGCCCAGTGCCGGCGCGGGCGTCACGCGGTTGGCGCCGTAGGCAGAGAACTTGACCGGCTGCGACGGCAGGCGCACCGTGCCGCCGCCCGTGTCGGGCACCTCGGTCAACAGGCGGCGATGCGCCGCGTGCTCGCTCTCCAGCGCTTCCTTGACATTGCGGATCGGGGCGACCGGGATGCCGGCGGCGCCGAGCACTGCGTTCACCTCCGCGACGGTGCGCGCAGCCGACCAGCTTTCCAGCATGGCGCGCAAGTCCGACTCGAAGCGGCACCGCGTCTCGTCATCGGCAAAACGCGGGTCGTGCGCCATCGCAGGCTGGCCGATGGCGTCGGCGAGCGCCTGGAACAGCTTGTTGTTCAGCACCGCCACCACGTAGAAGCCATCCGCGGCGCGATACGCGCCAAACGGCGCCGACGACGGATGGCGGTTGCCGACGCGCCGCGGCGCCAGCCCGGTGGCCGCGTAGCGCGCGACCAGCGTGGCGCTGAGGCTCAGCGTGGCATCGAACATCGACACATCGACATGCGTGCCGCGCCCCGTCTTCTCGCGCGCCAGCAGCGCGGCCAGCACGCCCCACGAGGCGAACAGGCCGCTGACGGCGTCGGACACGGCCTCGCCGAGCATGGTCGGCGCGCCGTCGGGCGCGCCGGTGGCGTCCATCAGCCCGCACATCGCCTGCAGGATGATGTCGTAGGCCGGGCGGTGCGATTCCGGGCCGGTCTGGCCGAAGCCAGACACGCTGGCGTACACCAGCGACGGGTTCAGTTCGCGCAGCGCGGCGTAGCCGATGCCGAGCTTGTCGGCCACGCCGGGGCGGAAATTTTCCACCACCACGTCGGCACCGCGGCACAGCGCGCGGGCGACATCCAGGCCGTCCTGCGTCTTCAGGTCGATCACGATGCTCTGCTTGTTGCGGTTCATCGCGGAGAACAGGCCGCTCTTGCCGTCGGCGAAGGGGCCGACCGCGCGATAGTCGTCGCCGCCGGGCGGCTCGACCTTTATCACCTCGGCGCCGAGGTCGCCGAGCAGCGCGGTGCAATAGGGGCCGGCGAGCACGCGCGAGAAATCGATCACGCGCAGGCCGGCTAGCGGGAGATCGGGCAAATCAGGCAGGTTGGATTGCGTCATGGTCTTGCTCCTCCAGGGCTTGTGGGCCGATTCTGCGCAGCGCAGGCTATCAAGTAAAATATTGATTTCGAGTAGCGCCTATAGGATTTCCTAATGACATCGCAGCAGTCTTCGCCGCGCTCCTCGCGCATCTCGCTGCGCCTGTTGCGCTACTTCGCCGCCACAGCGGAAACCGGCAGCACCACGGCCGCGGCACGGCTGCTGAACGTCTCGCAGCCTTCCATCTCGGTCGCCATCCGCGAGCTCGAAGCCCTGTTCGACGAAGCCCTGTTCGCCCGCGATGCGGGCGCAAGGCTGGCCCTGACCCGCTTCGGGGCACGCAAGCTGGCGGAAGCGCGCCGGATCCTGGGCGCGGCAACGGCATTCGAGATTGACAAGCGCGGCGACGGCGACGCCGGCGAGGTGCGCATCGGCGTGTTCCGCACGCTGGCGCCGGCCTACCTGCCGGCGGTGCTGCGCGTGGCGCGCGAGCGCTATCCCAGGCTGGCCGTGCGTTTTGTCGAAGGCGACCTGGCGCAACTCGAAGACTGGCTGCACGGCGGCCAGATCGAACTGGCCCTGACCTACGACGTGGGGCTGCCTGCCGAGATCGGCCGCGAAGTGCTGGCCGAACTGCGGCCCTACGGGCTGGTGCCGGCCGGATCGAAGCTTGCCCGCGGCAAGGCCGCAATCTCGCTGCACGCGCTGGCGCGCGAGCCGCTGATCCTGATCGACCTGCCTCACAGCCGCGAATTCCTGATGGCGCCGTTCTGGCAATTCGGCCTGCAGCCGGAGGTACGCTACCGCGCCACGTCGCTGGAACTGGCGCGCAGCATGGTAGCGAACGGACTGGGATGCGCGCTGCTGATCACGCAGGCGCCCGCCTCTGGCCAGTCGGCCAGCGTGGTGGAAAAGCCGATCCTGGAGGAAACGGTGCGCCAGCCGCTGGTGATCGCGCAGGCCGGTATTGGCCAGACGCGCGCGGCGGCGCTGCTGGCCGAATGCGTACGTGAAGCCGTCAGTGAAACCATGGCGGCGCGGGCGATCCCCAGGAAATCCGGTACTGCGCCAGCGCGAAAACTAAGGTAGAAAGCAAGCCAGGGGCGCGCATTGCCTGCGACCCCCGACCAAAACGCCACGACCAGCATGTCCAAGCCCCAGATCCTGACGTATGTCGATGCCGGCGCCTCCGACTGGACCGCCTGCCTGATGCGCACCATCGGCCACCAGCTGCAGGCCGGCGCCTACGAAATCCGCGCGGTCATGGCCGACGATATCCGCCACGACCCCACGCTGTTCGACGACGCGGTGATGTTCGTGATGCCCGGCGGCGCCGACCTGCCCTACTGCGCGGCGCTCAATGGCGCACCCAACGCGCGCATCCGCAGCTTCGTCGAACGGGGCGGCGTCTACCTCGGCATCTGCGCCGGCGCCTACTACGCCTGCCGCGAACTTGCCTTTCACGCCGGCACTTCAGGAGCGATCTGCGGCAAGCGCGAGTTGCGCTTTGTCGACGCGGTGGCGGTCGGCTCGTTGCCGGACCTCACCGGCGGACGCCTGTACGACGGCACGCCGCGCACCGCCGCCGCCGTGGAGATCCGCACCACCAACCACCTGACGCAAGCGCCGGTGTCGCTCTACACGCATTACCACGGCGGCTGCCTGTTCGATTTCGGGGGCGAGCCCGGCCCCGATACGCAGGTCCTGGCGGTCTACACGGGCATGGCCGGCACCCCGCCCGCCATCGTGGCGGCGCGCGTCGGCTACGGGCGCGCCATCCTGACGGGGGTCCACCTGGAGATTTCCGAGCGCGAGTGCAAGGACGCGCTGCGCGGCCACAGCGACATGGATGCCCACGTCCACGTGTGCCACCGGCTGGCCGAGACCGGTGAAAGCCAGCTGGCAGTGTTCCGCCAGCTGCTCGCGCATGGCGGGCTGGCGCTGGGATAGAACGCGGCGCCTGGATCAGATAGCGTTGCTGCGCACGGCGCGCGGCTGGTCGAGCAGTTCGATCATCAGCCACGCGTACAGCGTGACGCCGATAAACAGCCCCATGCGCACGATGAAGGCGGTATAGACGTCCTTGCCGGCCGCGCTGTCCTGCACCGACTGCCCCAGCAGGATGACCAGCGTCACCAGCGTATTGAGCCAGAAGCCCGGCGCCAGGCGCGTGGGGCTGAGTCCGTAGAGCTTGCGCGCCACCAGCAGCGCGAACAGCAGCATCCACAGGAAATACATCCACAGGTGCACGAACAGGCTGAGCGCGCCCCAGAACGCGATCGCCAGCAGGCCGCCGAGCAGGGTCGAGCCGAGCAGCTCGCGGCCCGCGTTGCGCGCGGAGGTGGTGCAGCTCTGCCGGCCCAGGCTGACCGCCTTCATGATGATCGGCATGTAGGCGGTGGGATCGGTCATGGTGAGCAGGAAGGCGGGCATCACCACCAGCGCCGCGCGCAGCGCCACCCACGCCGCCAGGTCGTCCGGCAGCGCGCTGGCCGGGGGCGCCGGCGGCACGCCTGCTGGCTCGGGAAAGAGCCAGTGCCCGAGCGCCAGCGCCAGCACGGCGAGCAGCAATCCCTTGACCAGCGCGGCAATGACCGTCACGGCCAGGCCGAAGTCGAAGGTTCCTGCCGACGAGATCATGGTCAGGCCGACCACCAGGAAGGTCGACACCAGGTTGTTGCCGCCGCGCAGCCCATAGCGGAATGCCAGGAACAGGCACAGGCCGGTCAGCAGCACGCCGCTCGCCGGGTAGTGGCGCAGCAAGGGAATCAGCAGCAGGCCGCTGCCGGTGGTCAGCATCGTCACCAGCGCCAGGCCCACGCCCGCCTTGAAGGCCAGCGGACGGTTCATGCTTGCCAGCAGAAATATGGCCAGCACGGGGGCGAGCATCGGGATCGGCAGGCCCAGCCCGAAGCTGGCCGCCAGGCACAGCGCGGTGCCGCTGGCCAGGCGCAGCGCGCGCCGTGCGCGTGGCGAAGGCGGCGGCCGCGGTGTCGGCGCGGGGCTGTCAGTAGACATACGACAGCCAGCTCATCAGGTACAGGAAGGCGCGGCCGAGCGGGTTGAGCGGGTTGCCCTCCGTCGGGAACGCCATGACTTCGGCCTGCCCGCCCACGCGCACGCCGCGCAGCGACGACAGCTGCCCCGGATCGAACTCCACCGTCACCGGGAAACGCTGGGCCGGGCGCAGCCAGTCGCGGCTGTTCTGCACTGTCGGCAGGCTGCCGGGCTGCGTGGGGGGCCCGCCGATACTGACGCCGTAGCCGACGCTGCGCACGCGCCCGGTGAAGATGCGGCCCGGCAGCGAATCCAGCACGATCGCCACCGGCGTGCCGGGCACCACGTGGCCAAGGTTGTTCTCGGTCATCTCCGCGTTGATCCACACGTCGTGGATGGTGATCAGCGTCATGACCGGATTGCCCGCGGCGGCAAACTGGCCGGTCTCGGTGCGCAGGTCGGTGACCAGCCCGGCCGAGCGCGCGCGCACGCTGGTATTGGCCAGGTCCAGCTCGGCCTTTTCCAGCGCGGCGGCGGCGCTGCGCAGCTTGGCGTTGTCTTCCGCGCTGCCGCCCTCCTGCTCGCGCGCGCGCTGGACCTCGGCGCGTGCCGCGGCCACCTGCGCGGTAGCCGCTTCCAGGCTGGCACGCGCGATCTCGAGCCGGCGCAGCGAGATGGTGCCCGGATCCTCGCGGTACAGGCGCTCCAGGCGTTCGCTGTCCTGGCGCGCCTTGACCTCGTTGGCGCGCGCCGCGCGCAGCGCCGCCTGCGCCGATTCGATGCCGGCGGTGCTGGCGCCGATCTGCCGGCGCGTCGACTCCAGGTCGGCGCGCGCGCGGTCGGCGGCGATCCGGTAGTGCTGCGGATCGACCTCGAACAACACCGTGCCGGCCGCCACGTCCTGGTTGTTGCGCACGTGCACGCGGGTCACGCGCCCCGCCACCTCGGATGCCACCGGCACCACGAAGGCCTGCACGCGCGCCTGCTGCGTATAGGGCGTGAGCCGGTCGGCCAGCAGATACCACACCAGGCTGACGGCAATCAGCACGAGCACCCAGCGGATGCCTTTCTTTGCCGGATCGGCGGCCGGCGCTGGCGGGGGCGGAACGGCTGCGGGCTGCGGCGTGTCGCTCATCGGGCCTCCACATTGGATACCTGCCGTGGTGTCGCAGGAACACCGGCGCCGGCAGGCACGGCCGGCCGCCCGGCTTCGTCGAACAGGTCGCCCCAGTTGGTGCGCTGCTGCATCTGCTGGCGCGTCGCCGGGTCCACCAGCGGCAACTCGCTGTGCCAGCCGCCGCCCAGCGCCTTGTACAGCGCGATCAGGTTGCTCACGGCGCTGCTGCGGTTGAGCACATAGGCGTCCTGCTGGGCCGCCAGTGCGCGCTGGGCGTCCAGCACGCGCTGGAAGTCGGAATAGCCCTCGCGGTAGAGCGAGTTGGCCAGCGACAGCGAGCGGTTGGCGGCGACGGTGCCTTCGCGCAGGATCTGTTCGCGTTCCAGCGACTTGAGCAGGCCGCTGGCGGCATCGTCCGCTTCGCGCGCGGCCTGCCGCACCGCGTCCTGGTAGGCCACGATCAGCTGCTGCAAACGCGCATCCTGCACCCGCACGTTGTTGCGGATGCGGCCATAGTCGAATACGTTCCAGCGCAGGCTTGGCCCGCCGACCAGCGCCAGCGTGTTGGGCGTGCCGGCCAGCGTGCCGGCGGACCAGACGATGCTGCCCAGCAGCGACAGCGACGGGTAGAGATCGGCCTCGGCCACGCCGATCAGCGCGGACTGCGCCGCGATCTGCAGCTCGGCGGCGCGCACATCCGGACGGCGCACCAGCAGGCTGGCCGGCACGTCCTGCACCACGGCGCGGTCGATCAGCGGGAGCGCCCCTTCCCGCTCCGCGAGGTCGGGCAGCTCCGGCAGCGCGCCGGGAGGGTGGCCCGCCAGCACCGCGAGCGCATTGCGCGTGCGCAGGATCTGGCCCTCGAACTCGGGAATGCTGCTGAGCGTGCCCAGGTACTGCGTCTTGGCTTGCTGCAGGTCGAGTTCGTCGGTCTCGCCGCTGCGGAACAGGCGTTCGGTGATTTCATAGCTGCGCTGCTGCAGCCGGGCATTGTCGCGGGCGATGCGCAGCCGCGCCTCGGCGGTGCGCAGCGCGAAGTAGGTTTCGGCCATCTGGGCGCGCAGCAGGACCAGCACATCCTCGTGGTTGGCGCGGGCGGCAAAATACGCGGCATCGGCCGACACGATGGCGCGGCTGAAGCGCCCCCAGAAGTCCAGCTCCCAGCCGATGTCGAAGCCCGCGCTGAACTGCCAGAAGCGGCTGTTCTGCGGATTGCGCCCGCCGGCCTGGCGGGTGGAGGTGTACAGCGCATCGGTGCTCACCTGCTGCAGCTGCGGGTAGCGGCCGCTCTGGGCGATGCCGAGCTGCGCGCGCGCCTCCATCACGCGCAGGCCGGCGATGCGCAGTCCGGCGTTGTTGGCATCGGCCTCGGCGATCAGGCGCTCCAGCGTCGGGTCGCCGAATATCTGCCACCATTGCCGCAGGTCGGGGGCGGGGCGCTGCTCGGTGGCGGCCTGCAGCGCAGGGCTGTCCCATGTGGGCGTCCACGCCTCGCGCTGCGGCTGGAAGTCGGGCCCCACCCGCGCGCATGCGCCCAGGCACAGCACGCCGGCCAGCAGCATTCCGTTCGGCCGGTTGCGGACGGGCATGAGGCGAACGCCTGCACTATTCCGCGGTCTGCTCGATCGATTCGTGCACCGGCTGGGCAGGCTGCGGTGGCGGCTGGTCTTCGACCCACTGCCAGAACAGCCGGTAGGCCACGGCCAGCATCACGGGGCCGATAAACAGCCCGATGACGCCGCCTGTCACCATCCCGCCCAGCGCGCCGATCAGCACCACCGGCATCGGCACGTCCACGCCGCGGCCGAGCATCAGCGGCTTGAGCACGTTGTCGGCCAGTCCGGCGATAAAGGTGTAGACGGCAAATACCACGGTCGCCCCGGTGGCACCCTCGGCGGCAAAGACAAGGATAATCACCGGGATAGTGATCAGCGTCGCGGGCAGCTGCATGATACCGAGCAGCAGCACCGCCAGCGCCAGCAGGCCGGCGCCGGGAATGCCCTTGATCACGAAGGCGACGCCGATCAGCAGCATCTGGATGAAGGCGATGCCCACGACGCCCTGCGCCACCGCGCGGATAGTGGCGGTGCACAGGTCGGCCAGCCGGGGGCCGCGCTCCTGGCCAAACACGCGCGAGGCGATCTGCCTGGCGCTGCGCGTCCCTTCCTCGCCATAGGCCATGATGATGCCGGCGATGATCAGCGCGAACAGCAGGACCAGCAGGGCCACGCCGACGCCGGCGAGCTTGCCCAGCAGCGCCAGGCTGAAGCCCTTGAGTTGGGGCATCAGCTTTTCCATCACCGCGGCCATGTCGGTGGAGGCCTGCAGCCAGAAGTCGTATAGCCGCTCCCCGACGAATGGCCAGGCGGCGACCGACTCCGCCGGCATCGGGATATGCACGCGGTCGTCCCTGACCATGGCGATGGCGTTCTCCACGGACTCGACCAGGGCGTTGCCCAGCAGGTAGGTCGGCACCAGGATGATGGCGAGGACCAGCACCACGATCAGCGTGGCGACGCGCCCGTCATGGCCGCCCAGCCGCGCGCGCAGCCTGACCTGCAGCGGGTACATGGTGACCGCCAGGATCACCGACCACAGCAGCAGGTCGACGAACGGGTGGAAGATCTGGAAGCAGAAAACCGCCAGGACGGCGATCAGCCCGGCGCGGATCAGGACGTCAAGCAAGCCGCGGGACAGCGCCTTCTCGGATATGGGCGTAGGCAACATCGATCGACTCCCCCGGGTGCAAGCCGCAAAGGTTCACATCGGTACGCCAGCCTTGTACTCAGCGCCGGCCGCAATCCAGTCTAGGCGAGCCAGGGGGCTCGGGCAACCTTTTCGTCACCCGGACCACAGGCGTGCCCGCCCGGGCACGCACGGGCTTACGGTTGTCCGGGCTTGCGCAGCATCTTCTCGACCTCGCCGGCGTGCAGTTCCTCCAGCTGGATCGACTCGCGCGCATATTCTTCCAGCGCCACCGAGCGGCCCTCGACCAGGGCCAGCAGCTGGCGGTACAGCTCCAGCGCCTGCCGCTCGGTCGCCAGCGATTCGCGCAGGATGGTGCCGATGTCGGTGGTGTGGCTGTCCAGCAGCGCGGCGATGCCGAGCGAGGGATACGCGCCCAGGGTGGTGATCCACTCCCCGGCCTGCTGCGCATGGAGCAACGATTCGCTGGCCTGTTCGCGCAGCCAGGACACCACGGGGATGCGGCCGAAGCCGAACACCAGGAAAGAATAGTGCGTATAGCGCACGACCCCGGCGAGTTCGGCTTCCAGTATCTGGTTCAGCACCCCGACGACCTTGTCTTTCTCGATTTCCGCCATGGCATCTTCCTCACGGGTTGCAGGGACAAAAGCAGGCTGATTCATTCTAGTCGGCGCCGCGCCACACCTGAGCGTTCGCGCCTGGCGGCAAACGCGTGCGGGGCAGCAATCCGGCATTGGAATTCCTATCATGCAGACGTGGCGCGCGCCTGAGGTAGCCGGGCGCGGCCCGCCCCGGAAAACTGACAACATCGCCGGTGATGCAAAAGGATCCAGGTTCGCCAGCCGACCAATGCGACGGCGCCGTGATGTTCGCGGACATCTGCGACAGCACGCGGCTCTATGACAAGGCCGGCGACGCGGTGGCACTCGCCGCGATCCGCCATTGCCTGGGGCTGATGAAGACGCGCGCCGCGCTGGCGCAGGGGCGCGTGGTCAAGACCATCGGCGACGAGATCATGGTGCTGTTCCCCGCCGCCGACCAGGCGATGCAGGCGGCACTCGACATGCAGGAAGGCGTGGCCGGGCTGGCGCCGATCGCCGGCATTGCCCTGTCAATCCATATCGGCTTCCACCATGGCCCGATCCTGTCGGACGAAGGCGGCGACGTGTTCGGCGACACGGTCAACCTGGCCGCGCGGCTGGTCAAGCTGGCCTCGCGCGGGCAGATCATCACCAGCAAGCATGCCGTCGAGCAGCTGTCGGCACCGCTGCGGCAGATGACGCGAGCGCTGTATCCGATCCAGGTGCGCGGCAAGCACCAGCTGGTGGAGCTGTACGAGGGGATCTGGCAGCAGAACACCGAGCTGACCCTGGTCGCCCCGATGGACGTCGCCGTGCGCCGCTCGCTGTTCCTGTCGCTGCGCTACCGCGACACCCTGTTCGAGATGGACGCCACCTCGGCGCCGCTGACCATCGGCCGCGACTCCACCATGAGCATCGTCATCCTGGACCGGCAGGTGTCGCGCTTCCAGGCCACCGTCGAGCCGCGCGGCGGCCGCTTCGTGCTGATCGACCGCAGCTCCAACGGCACCCACGTCCGCATCGACGGCGAAGACAGCCTGATGCTGCGCCGTGACGAGATCACGCTGCGGGGCCACGGCTGGATCACGTTCTCGCCGCCCGGGGACGCCCACCAGGAGGCGATCGAGTTCTTTGTCGAAGAAGACTGAGGCGGTCACCGCACAGCTGCAGGATAGCGTGGAAATTCTCCTTGACTTCAGCTGTTCCATATCCCATCATGCTTTCCATCGCATGCGATTGAAACGCTTGCGACAGATCAGCGGAAGCTGATTGTTTTTTGCCTATATATATCGTATGCGATGCAATCGCATACGATTATGAAGGCCAACCCACCGAGAGGAACCCCACCATGAGCAAGATCGCCAAAGTCCTGGCCAGCGGCAAGACCTACACCACATTCAGCGCCGCCGGCAACACGCCCCGCGGACATGACGGCACCGTCGACATGCGGCTGTCGTCGCCCGGCACCGAGGCCAACCCGACCCATGTCTTCGATGGCAGCGACGCGCATCCCACCGCCGAGCGGCTGTTCGCCGGTGCGTGGTCGGCGTGCTACATCAGCGCGGTGGCACTTGCGGCCAAGACGCACAAGCTGACGCTGCCCTCGGACCTTGCCGTCGAGATCGAGGTTGACCTGGGCCAGACCGGCCGCGAGTACCTGCTGCAGGCCCGCCTGAACGTGCGCATGCCTGGCGTGCCGCACGACGTGGCGACGGCGGTGGCCCATGCCGCCGATGAAATCTGCCCGTACTCCAAGGCCACGCGCGGCAACATCGACGTGGCGATCAACGTCATCACCGGCTGACGCAGGCGCCCATGGGTCCGAGCCGGTTATCGCATCCCCGATACAATCGCATACGACCTATAATTTCCCGCAGCGTCACATCCAGACACGGGAGCCAGACCATGAAAGCCACCGACAAGGCCGCTGCCGCGGACCCCAAGCTGTCCGATTTCCTCTGCTTCGCCGTCTATTCCGCCAACCTGGCGTTCGGCAAGGCGTACAAGCCCGTCCTCGAACAGCTGGGCCTGACCTACACGCAATACATCACCATCGTGGCGTTGTGGGAGGAAGACAACCAGACCGTGGGCAGCCTGGGCGAAAAGCTCTTCCTGGAATCGAACACGCTGACGCCGATCCTGAAGAAGCTGGAAGCCATGGGCTACGTCGAGCGGCAGCGCGATCCCGAGGACGAGCGCCAGGTGCGGGTCAGCCTGACCCGCAACGGGCGGCGCCTGCGCGAAAAGCGCCTCGAAGGCAGCCTGGCGGGCGCCACCGGCCTGGCGCCGGACGAGTTCGCACGCCTGCAGAAGGCGGTGGCGACGCTGCGCAACAACCTGATCCGGTCGGTCAGGTCCGGCGACTGAAAATGCGCCGGCGACCGCCCTGCTTTGCGAGCTACTGACATGAACCACGCATCCACCCCGTACATCCCGATCAGCTGCGAATTCCACGATCGGCTCGAAGCGCTGGCCACCGTGCGCCGGCCCGCCGTGATCCGTTATCGCGACCATGATGGCGCTGCGCAACAAGTGACGGCCACGATCACCGATATCTTCAGCCGCGAGCGGGCGGAGTTTGTCTCGCTCAGCTCGGGCGAGGCGCTGCGGCTTGACCAGCTCGTCGAGGTCAACGGCGACAAGCTCAGCGACGACTGAGCCCCTCCCCCGGCTTTACTCCCGGCATTACGCCCGGCATTACTCCCGGCTTTACCCCGTCCTTGCCCTATCCTTCCAAGGAAAACACCGGGCAAGGTGGGCCGCATGCGCGCATTGATCTTCTGCTCCGTGCAGTTCCTGCTGGCGGTCACGTGGACCCTCTACGTCGCGTTCCTGCCGCAGCTGGCCACACAGGCCGGCATCCCGCGCGCGCACGTGGCGTGGATCCTGGTGATGGACCAGGTGATCTTCGTCGCCATGGACCTGGCGCTGGGCATCGCCGCCGACCGTGTCGCCAACGGCATGCGCCGGCTCGGCGGCTGGATCCTGGCGCTGTCGGTGGTTTCCGCGCTGGCGTTCGTGCTGCTGCCTTCGGCTTCCTCGCCTGTGCTGCTGCTTGCCCTGACCGCGTTATGGGCCGCCACCTCTTCGGCCTTGCGCGCGCCGCCCATGGTCATCATCGCGCGGCGGCTGCAGGGATCGGCTTCGTCCTTCCTCGTGTTAGCGTCGCTGCTCGGCATCGGCCTGGCCGGCGCGGTCGCACCAGTGCTGACGGCGCGGCTGCGCGAGGCTTCGCCGCTGATCCCCTTCGCCGCGGCCAGTGCGGCGCTGGTGCTGGCCGTGGCCGCCCTGCGCTGGGTTGAACTGCCGCCGGCAAGCCAGCGTGCCGACGCGGCGCCGACTGCCAGCGCCGGCCCGCGGCGCCTGTGGCTGCTGTTCGCGGCGGTCTGGCTGCTCGCGCTGGGCTTCCAGGTCCACACCGCGATCAATTCGGGGCCGGCCTACCTGCGCTTCGTTGCCAGCGCCGAGCTGGTGCGGGTGATGCCGGCGTTCTGGATCGGCTTCGCCCTGTGCGTGCTGCTGCCCGAGACGCCATGGCTGCGGCGCTTTCCTGCCTGCGTGCTGCTGCTCGCCGCATCGGTGCTGGGCACGCTGGCTTTGTCCGGCTTCATTGGCGCCGCTTCGCTGCAGGCGGTGCTGGCCGCGCAATGCCTGGCCGGCGGCATGTGGGGCATCATGTTCGGCGCGGCGGCCAATGCCGCGCTCGATGCCGGGCATGTGGGCCGCGAAGGCAGGCTTGCCGGGCTGGTGTTTGCCGTGCTTGCCATGGCCGCTTTCCTGCGCATCGCCATGGTGGCGTCCGGCGCCGCCAGGGGCGCGATGCTGGCCAGCCTGATGCCGTGGGTGCCGGCGCTCGCATGGAGCGCGGGCGCGCTGCTGCTGGCGTTCTTCGTCACGGCAAACCTGCCCTATCTCGCCGCCCGCACTCGCAACTTGCGCCAGCAGGCACGCTCCGGCTAGCGTGGCCGGCGACCGTTCACGGGCGCCATGGCAGTTCGACCACATGGCCGCGCAGCAAGCGGCCCGGGGCGGACTGGCAGCAAGGCCACCGGCGTGCCGCCGCAGCAAGGCCCCGATCGACGCCGCGGCTATGCCCCTTCCGCGTAGCCTCGCAGCCCGGCCACCAGCGCGGCAAAGGTCACCGCGCAGCGCGCACTGCCGCGCAAGTCCTCATGCATCGCCACCCAGGTATCCATCGCCACGGAAAACTCGCTGCGCAACACCCTGGCCAGCCGCGGGTCGCGCGCCGCCAGCGCGGTCTGGCACACGCCGATGCCGAAGCCGGCGCGGATCGCGCCCAGTTGCGCCAGGTCGCTGTCGGCGCGAAAGGCCGGGCGCTGGCGCGACAAAGCCGGAAAGCGCTCCAGCAAGCGGCGGATGAACGGCGTCTCCCGGTCGAAGCCGATTACGGCAAACCCGGCCAGTTCCTCCAGCGACTGCGGCGCCCCGTGCACGGCCAGGTAGCGCTCATGCGCATGCAGCCCCAGTTCGATGCCGCCGACACGCTGGGCCACCAGCGCGTCCTGCTCCGGCCGGAACATCCGCACGGCGATATCGGCTTCACGATGCAGCAGGTCGTCGACGCGATTCGACAGCACCAGCTCGATCTCCAGCGCCGGGTGGGCTTCGCGCAGTGCCGCGAGGATCGGCGGCAGGACTTCGACGCCGACGATTTCGCTCGCAGACAGCCGCACCGTGCCGCGCACGCCGTCGCCATGCCCGCTGGCGGCGCGCCGCATGGCCGCGGCCGTGGCGGCGAGTCCGGCGGCATAGGGCCGCAGTGTGTGCGCGGCGTCGGTGGGGGCGAAGCCGTCGAAGGAGCGCGTGAAGAGCTTGAGACCCAGCGCGGCCTCAAGACTGTCGATATGACGGCCGACGGTCGGCTGCGTCAGCCCCATCGCGCGCCCGGCGGCCGACAGCGAGCCGGTTTCCAGCACGTGGAGGAAGGTGCGGTACCACTCCCAGTTCGGTTCGCCGGCCATGCTATGCATTTTTGTTTAGCCACCAGCCGATTATAGGTAATTTTATTTTTGCTCAGATCACCGCAAACTGGCCTGCATCAGACCACGGCAGTACCCATGCAAAGGAGAATCCCATGTCCAGGATCGCGCTCTTTGGCGCCGCCGGCGCCATCGGCCACAGCATCGCCGCCGCGCTGGCAAGCGGGGGCGAGCCGTACCGCGTGGTCGGCCGCGATGCGACGCGCCTGCGCCAGGCCTTCGGGGCCGACCCGATCGCCGAGATCGTCATGTGGGATCCCGACTCGCCGGCCTCCGTCCAGGCCGCGGCGAACGGCATCGACACACTGGTCTACATGGTCGGCGTCGACTACTGGCGCTTCGAGCTGCACCCGGAACTGCTGCGCAAGACACTGGATGGCGCGCTCGCAGCGGGCGTCAGGCAATTCATCCTGATCGGCACCGTCTACCCATATGGGCGCGTCCAGGGCGGCAATCCGGTCAGCGAGAACCACCCGCGCGCGCCGCATACCTTCAAGGGCCGCATGCGCAAGGCGCAGGAAGACCTGCTGATGCAGGCCGACGCCGCCGGCCGCATCCGCGCCACGGTGCTGCGGCTGCCCGACTTCTACGGCCCGGGCGTGCAAGCCAGCCTGCTGCACCGCGCGGCGCAGGCTGCCGCATGTGGCGGCACCGCGGACCTGATCGGGCCGATCGATGCGCCGCACGAGTTCATCTATGTGCCGGACGTCGGGCCGGTGGTGACGCGGCTGGCCGATACGCCCGCGGCCTTCGGCAGGATCTGGCATCTGGCCGGCGCCGGCGTCACGACACAGCGCGAACTGGTGTCGGAAATGGAAAGGCAGACCGGCCGCCAGCTCAAGCTGCGCATCGCCGGCAAGGGCATGCTGCGCCTGCTCGGGCTGTTCAACCCGTTCATGCGCGAACTGGTCGAGATGCACTACCTGATGACCGATCCGCTCATCCTGGACGATGCCGCGCTGCAGCGGCTGATCGGACCGATCCGCAAGACGCCGTACGCCGAGGGCATCCGGCAGACGCTGGCGGCATGCCACCCAGGCCGGCCCGCCCCTAACCTGCCTGCTGGCGAAACGCCCAGCGCCCCGCCAGCACGGTGAAGCTGGCCACCAGCGCCACCAGCACCCAGAAGCCGTGCGGGTGCCCGGCCAGCGGGACGCCGCCGACGTTCATGCCGCCGAGGCCGCCCAGCGCACCGGCCGCGCCGGCTTTCGCCCCGTGCCGGTCCGCTCAGCGCTGACCCGCATCGAAGGCCTTCCGCCAGACATCGTGGTCCGGCGGATACACCGCGTCGAAATGCTCGCGCAGCGCGGCGATCTCCTGCACGATCGCGAACGAAAAGCCCTGGCGGCCGCCGCGGTCGTCGAACTGCAGGCCGTTCAGGTAGTCCCGGCACCCGACCGCATCGAACCACCTGGCGGCGACGGTATTGATGATCCGGGGGAAGGCCCGCCCGAGTTCTACCGGACGGACGGCTTCGGGCAACTCGGCCATCCAGCGGATGGCCTCGCGGTGCAGCGTCAGGTCATCGTCGGTGGCGGTCTTGCGGTGGAAGGCTGGGTCTTGCGTCAAGGGAGTCTCCGGGTGCAGCCGGGAGGATAGCCGATTGTGGCCGGACCATGCCAGGCCCGGCCAGCCGGGCTTTCCCCCGGTTGCACGCCGGCAAGGCTCAGGCCGCGGCCCGGCGTGCCGCCCCGCGATACTGCGCCAGCAGCGCTTCGCGGCGCGCGGCCGCTGCCTGCATGCTGGCTTCCTTGACGTGGCCGTAGCCACGGATGTCGTCGGGCAACGCAGCCAGCGCCAGCGCGGTGTCGAGCTTGCCGGCGCTCAGCGACGCTGCGAACTCGTCGACCATCGCCAGGTAGTCGGCCACCAGCGCGCGCTCGGCGCGACGCTCGGCGGTCTTGCCGAACAGGTCGAAGGCGGTGCCGCGCAGGCCTTTCAGGCGGGCCAGCAGGCGGAAGGCTGTCAGCGTGCGCGGGCCGAAGCGGCGCTTCACGGGATGGCCCTTGCTGTCAGTCTTGCCCGCATTCGTCAGCGTCGGCGGGGCCAGCCAGAAGTTGAGCTGGTAGTCGCGGCCGGGCTCGCCTTCGAACTGCGCGCGCAGCTTGTCGAGGAACGCCGGATCGGCATACAGGCGTGCCACCTCGTACTCGTCCTTGTACGCCATCAGCTTGGCCAGGTTGCGCGCCACCGCTTCGGTCAGCGGCAGCTTGCGGTCGGCGCCCAGCTCCTGCTCGGCGGCGCGGATGCGCTCGACCGCGTCCAGGTAGCGCCGGGCGTACGCGGCGTCCTGGTAGTCCGTCAGCATTGCCTCGCGCTTGCGGATCAGCGTGTCGAGCGTCTGCGGCAACGCCACCACCTGGGCAGCCGGCGCACTTGGCGCATTCGGCAGCAGCGCCTTGACCGAGGCCTCGCCGTGGTGCGCCAGGTACCGGCCCCATTCGAACGCCTGCCGGTTCTTGTCGATCGACACGCCATTGAGTTCGATCGCGCGCAGCAGGCTGGCATGCTGCAGCGGGATCCATCCCTTCTGCCAGGCAAAACCGAGCAGCAGCGGATTGGAGTAGATGGCATCCGCCAGCAGCGTGACGGCCCAGGCGCTGGCGTCGATAAAGGCGCTGGCCTCGCCCACGCTGTTGCGCAGGTCCTGCTCGGCGCTGGCGCCGGGAAATTTCCACTTCGGGTTCTTGATGAACTCGGCGGTCGGGGTGTTGGCGCTGTTGACCACCGCAGCGGTCACGCCGTGCCGGGTCTTGGACAGCACCTCGGCCGAGGCCGAGACGATGGCGTCGCCGCCGATCACCAGCCGCGCTTCGCCGGTGGCGATACGCGTGGCATGCAGGTCGTGCGGCGCCGGTGCGATCTGCACGTGGCTGATCACCGCCCCGCCCTTCTGCGCCAGGCCCGCCATGTCGAGCACGGTGACGCCCTTGCGTTCCAGGTGCGCGGCCATGCCCAGCAGGCCGCCGATGGTCACCACGCCGGTGCCCCCCACACCCGTCACCAGTACGCCATACGGCCGTTCCAGCGCGGGCAGCGAAGGCATCGGCAGCGCCTCGAAATCGGCGCCGGCGCCCTTGCCGCCCGCCGCCGCCGGCTTGCGCACCTGGGCGCCCTCGGCGGTGACGAAGCTGGGGCAGAAGCCGTTGACGCAGGAGAAATCCTTGTTGCACGACGACTGGTTGATCCGGCGCTTGGTGCCCAGTTCGGTCTCCAGCGGCTCCACCGACAGGCAGTTGGACTTGGCCGAGCAGTCGCCGCAGCCCTCGCAGACCGCATCGTTGATAAAGGCGCGCTTTGCCGGATCCGGATACGTGCCGCGCTTGCGGCGCCGGCGCTTTTCTGTGGCGCAGGTCTGGTCGTAGATCAGGATGGTGACGCCTTCGGTGTCGCGCAGCTCCAGCTGCACGGCATCGAGCTGGTCGCGATGGAACACGGTCACGCCGGACGGCAGCATGCTGCCGTCGCCATACTTCTGCGGCTCGTCGGTAACGACGACCAGCTTCTTCGCGCCCTCGGCCAGCACCTGGTGGGCGATCTGCGGCACGGTCAGCACGCCGTCGATGGGCTGGCCGCCGGTCATCGCCACCGCGTCATTGAACAGGATCTTGTAGGTGATGTTGGCCTTGGCCGCGATCGAGGCGCGGATCGCCAGCAGGCCCGAGTGGAAATACGTGCCGTCGCCCAGGTTGGCGAACACGTGCTTGTCGCTGGTGAAATGCATCTGGCCAGTCCACGCCACCCCTTCGCCGCCCATCTGGCTGAAGGTGTCGGTATTGCGGTCCATCCACAAGGTCATGTAGTGGCAGCCGATGCCGGCCAGCGCGCGCGAGCCTTCCGGCACGCGCGTGGAGGTGTTGTGCGGGCAGCCCGAGCAGAACCAGGGCTTGCGCTCGGCCGAGATGCGCGGCTGCATGGCCTCGCGCTCCTTGGCCTCGATCACCGCGACGCGCGCGGCAATGCGGGCACGCACGGCTTCCGGCAGGTCGAGGCGCTCCAGCCGCCGGGCGATGGCCTTGGCGATCAGCGCCGGCGACAGCTCGTAGTGCGCCGGCAGCAGCCAGTTGCCGCGCGGCACCGACCATTCGCCGCCGTCGTTGCCGCGCTGGTCGAACTTGCCGAACACCTTGGGCCGCACGTCCTCGCGCCAGTTGTACAGCTCTTCCTTGAGCGCGTATTCCAGGATCTGGCGCTTCTCTTCCACCACCAGGATTTCTTCCAGGCCGGTGGCGAATTCGCGCGCCCCGTGGGCCTCCAGCGGCCACACGCAGCCCACCTTGTAGACGCGGATGCCGATGCGGGCACAGGTCTCGTCATCGAGGCCAAGGTCCACCAGTGCCTGGCGCACGTCCAGGTACGCCTTGCCCGCCGTCATGATGCCGAAGCGCGCGTTGGGCGAATCGAGCACCACGCGGTTCAGGCGGTTGGCGCGGATATAGGCGAGCGCCGCATACCACTTGTGGTCGAGCAGCCGCGCTTCCTGTTCCAGCGGGGTATCGGGCCAGCGGATATTGAGGCCGCCGGCCGGCATGGCAAAGTCTTGCGGCAGCACTACCTGCACGCGGTCGGGGTCGATCTCGACCGAGGCGGTCGACTCGACCACGTCGGTGACGCACTTCATCGACACCCACAGGCCGGAATAGCGGCTCATGGCCCAGCCGTGCAGGCCGTAGTCGAGGTATTCCTGCACGTTGGCCGGATACAGCACCGGGATGCCGGCGGCCTGCAGCACATGCTCGGACTGGTGCGCGACGGTGGAAGACTTGGCGGCATGGTCGTCGCCGGCCAGCAGCAGCACGCCGCCGTGGCGCGACGAGCCGGCGGAATTGGCATGCTTGAGCACGTCGATGGACCGGTCCACGCCGGGGCCCTTGCCATACCACATCGAGAACACGCCGTCGCGCGAGGCGTTGGGAAACAGGTTGACCTGCTGCGAACCCCACACCGCGGTGGCGGCCAGGTCTTCGTTGACCCCGGGCTGGAACACCACGTCGCTGGCCGCGAGGTGCTGCTTGGCCTTCCACAGCGCCTGGTCGACGCCGCCCAGCGGCGAGCCGCGGTAGCCGGAGATAAAGCCGGCCGTGTTCAGGCCGGCGGCGCGGTCGCGCACCTTCTGCAGCATCGGCAGCCGGACCAGCGCCTGGACGCCGCTCATGTAGACGCGGCCTTTTTCCAGGGTGTACTTGTCGTCCAGGCTGGCGCTGGCCAGGGTGTCGAGCAGGGCGTGGGGTAGCGGTGCGTTCACGATGTCTCCGTGCTTGAAGTTCTGATGTCCGGAGCAGTGTAGGAATCCCGGCGGCTATCGTAAAATCAAGAATTCCTACACCTGATATCCGCAAAACGGATACCCAAAAGACAATCATGGCGAAAGCGCGCGAGGTCTCGGAGAGATTTGCCAAGGAAATCACATTGCGGCAGTTCCGCTACTTCGTCGCGGCCGCGGAAACCGGACAGTTCTCGATGGCGGCAACCGCCGAGCATGTGTCGCAGTCGGCGGTCACCAACGCCGTGCTGGCGCTAGAGCAGCGGCTGGCGGTGCGCCTGTTCGAGCGGCGCCCGCACGGCGTGACGCTGACGGCGGAAGGCCACCTGTTCTACCAGCATGCGCGCCAGATCCTGGATTCGGTCGAGGACGCGCTGCGCGAGCCGCGCTTCCAGGTGCACGGCCTGCAGGGCAGCGTGCGGCTGGCCGCCTCCTATACCGTGCTCGGCTACTTCCTGCCGGGCCTGCTGGCGCGCTTTCGCACCAACTACCCGGATATCGAACTGGACCTGCTCGACATGGACCGGCCGGATATCGAGCGCGCCGTGCTGGCGGGCGAGATCGAGCTGGGGATCGCGCTGCTGTCCAACCTGGAACGGCCGCAGCGCTTCAAGCGCCACACGCTGATGCGCTCCCGCCGCCAGCTGTGGACCTCGGCCAGCCATCCGCTGCTGGAAGTCGAGCGGCCGTCGCTGCGCGACATCGCGGCCTACCCGTACATCCTGATCACCGTCGACGAGGCCGAGGAATCGACCATGCGCTACTGGCGCAGCCTCAGGCTCTCGCCCAATATCGCCTTCCGCACCGGGTCGATGGAGGCCCTGCGCGGGCTGGTCGCGCACGGCTTCGGCGTCACCGTGCTTTCCGACATGGTGTACCGCCCGTGGTCGCTGGAGGGCAAGCAGATCGAAGCCCGGCCGATTGCCAACGCGGTGCCGGACATGGAGGTGGGCATGCTGTGGCAGCCGGGGCGCAAGCTGGACAAGCCGGCCGATGCGCTACGGGAATTCCTGATCCATGCGTGCGGCAGCTGATGGGGCATCCATGCGCCGACTGCCGCCCCGCATCACGCGCGCGTCGCGCGATTCCAGGCTAGAACGGCCCGGCGCCCGCGCCTAGAATAGGCCTGACACGCCCGGTACGGGCGCCGGTGCCATTCCGGATCGAGTTCCCGACAGAACGGAGGCGCACATGATGAAGCCACAACCCTTTGTGGTAACGCCGGACAAGTATGCGCGCGCGCTCAATGTGGTCGGCGAGAAGATCACCGTACTCGCCTCCAACGCCGCCACGCAGGGCTATGAAGTCTTCCTGCAGCAGGGCGACGAGGGCACCGGCCCACCGCCGCATTGCCACGACTGGGACGAATCGTTCTTCGTGACCCGCGGGACGCTCGAGATCGGCTACGGCGGGCAGGCGGTCCAGGCGGCAGCCGGCACCTTTGTCCACGTGCCGGCGGGCACGGTACATTACTTCCGCTTCGGCGCCGGGGGCGGCGAAATGGTTTCGGTCACCAGCCACAACGGCAAGGCGTCGCGCCTGTTCACGCAACTGGATGAGGAGATCCCGCCTGGCGCGCCGGATTTCGACAAGCTGCTGGCCGTGGCGCAAGCGTGCGGCGTCACCGTGCCGCCCCCGGAGCGCTGATGCCGCTGATCCCGCTGCTGCGTTGCACCGTTCCCGAGTCCATCACAGCCGGCATATAGTTCCGCGCAAACCTTGGTTCCTGTGCCGCCATGGCTGGACTATGGTGGAAGCGTTCCCCCGCGCATGCCAGTTGCCGGGGGCCGCAAGGAGGGTTATGGACCTGCTCGACTGGATCACCGCCGTGGCAACCGTGGTCCTGGTGTATGCCGCGCTGCGTCATCCGCTTTATCCGCCCGGCTGGAACCGCCGGAAAGACGACCGCTCGTGACGGGGCCGCCGCCAGGCGATCCCTTAGTTCGTCGCCGGGAATGGCGCGCCCAGGAGGATCATTCCTCGCTGGTCCACTCCACATGGACGCCGAGGCTGCGCAGGTTCTCGACAAAGCGCGGATGCGCGCGCCGGATCGGCGTGGCGTTGCGGATTTCAGAGCGCCCTTCGATGCTGGCCGCGACCATGAACAGCGCGATCGCGACGCGGATGATGTACGGGCTTTCCACCACCGCGGGCGTCAGCGGATTGCCGCCGAAGGTGATCAGCCGGTGCGGGTCCGACTGGAACACATGCGCGCCGAACTTCGACAGCTCGCCGGTCCAGCCGAGCGCGCCGTCGTAGATCTTGTTCCAGAACATCGCATTGCCCTGCGCACGCACGCCCAGCGCGATAAAGATCGGCAGCAGGTCGACCGGGAAGTACGGCCACGGCGCGGCCTCCACCTTGGTCAGCACATTGCTGGTGAAAGGCGTCTGCACCTTCAGCGGCCCCTGCAGCAGCGCGCGCGACCAACCGTCTTCATGCACCACCTGCACGCCAAACTTGGCAAAGGTGCGGTCGATCAACGGGAAATTGCCCGGCGTGCTGTTGCGCACCACCACGTCGCCGCCGGTGATCGCGCCCAGCGCGAGGAAAGTGGTGATCTCGTGGAAATCTTCCTCGAAGGTGAACTCGCCCCCACGCAGCCGGCCGCCGCCGCGCACGGTCAGCCGCGAGGTGCCGATGCCGTCGATGTCGGCGCCGATCCTCTGCATGAAGCGGCAGAACTCCTGCACATGCGGCTCGGACGCGGCATTGGTCAGCGTCGATTCGCCTTCGGCGGCGGCGGCGCACAGCACGAAGTTCTCGGTGGTGGTCACCGAGGCATAGTCGAGCCAGTGGTGCGTGGGCTTCAGCGGGCCGCCGCTGCGCACCAGCAGCGAGCCACTGGCGCGCTCCACCTCGCCGCCGAACGAGCGGAAGATGTCGACGTGCGGGTCGATCTCGCGCACGCCCAGCGTGCAGCCCTTGACGTTGTCTTCCAGCCGCGCCACGCCGAAGCGGGCCAGCAGCGGCGGCACCAGCATGATCGACGAGCGCATTTCTTCGGGCAGCCGGTGCGTGGCCGCGTCGAAGGTGGTGTCGCGGTGGTGCAGGTCGAGCGTGCCGGTCGCTTCATCGAGACGGACGTCGCTGCCCAGCATGCGGAAAATATCGAGGATCTTGCGGACATCGGTGATGTCCGGCACGCCGTGCAGGCGCAGCGGCTGGTCGGTCAGCAGCGTGGCGCAAAGCACCGGCAGCACTGCATTCTTGTTGGCCGAGGGGATGATGCGGCCGCGCAGGGGCGTGCCACCGTGGACGATGAGATTGGACATGGGCGATGCGTGGCAGTCGGATGGCGGTTCGGGTGCCGAAAAAGGCAGATCCGGTATATCGAGCGTCCGGCATTGTACTGTCCCTGCGCGCCGCGCCGGCTCGCGCGGAGCAACGCGCCCGATCCACAGGCCATGAAGTGACCGGTACGCCGCCACGGCGTGACGCGGCCTGCGCTTGCCGGCGCCAGTCAGCGCCGGAACCACAGTATCGACAACCCGGATGCCAGTACCAGCAGCACCGCCGCTGCCGCCGACAACAGCGCGCTCACCTCGGTCTCGCGGCGCTCCAGCGCGAAACGGGCACTGAGCTGGCGATAGACCTTGGTCAGGTCGGCGGCCGATCCGGCCTGGAAGTACTCGCCGCCGGTCAGCGTCGCCACCGCGCGCAGGACTGGTTCGTCGAGCTGCATGAAGTACGCCAGGCTCGACTCCGGCTCGCCCCCGCCCTGGGGCGAGCCGAAGCCCACGGTATAGACGCGCACGCCGCGCTCGGCCGCCATGCGCGCGGCGTCGATCGGGTCCGGACCGGTGGTGCGGCGGCCGTCGCTGAGCAGGATCACCGCGCCATGCCGGTATGCGCCCGGCTGCATCGGCTGGCGCTGCTGCTCGCGCTTGCGGGCGGCCTCGGCGGCGGCGGCCTCGTCAAGCGACGGCGCGCGCCCGCCGAAAAGCGTCGCGCTGTCGCCGAAGAGAATCGCCTCCAGGTCGATGCCGTCGTCGGGGAACAGCACCGCCAGCGCCTGGATCAGCCCGCTGCCGGTGGCGGTCGCGCGCTGCAGCTGCATGCGATCCAGCGCGTCGAGCATGTCCTGGCGATTACTGGTCGGCGGCAGCACCACGGTCGCGGTGGCGGCGAAGGTCACGATGCCGAGCCGCACGCTGGCCGGAAGTCCCACGATCAGGTCACGTGCGGCCTGCTTGGCAGCGGCGAGCCGCGTGGGCGGCACGTCGGTGGCGTCCATGCTGCGCGAGGTGTCCATGGCCAGCACCAGCGTGACGGTGTCGGACGGCAGGGTGACGGTGGCGGTGGGCCGCGCGCACGCCAGCAGCGCCGCGCCCAGCGCGACCAGGAACAGCAATGGAGGGATGTGGCGCCGCAGGCGTTGGCGCCGGCCCAGCGCGGCGCGGGGCAGCGCAAGGCTGGCGTACAGCAGGGCGGATTTCTTGCGCCGCGCGAGCAGGTACAGGTAGGCGGCTGCCAGCACAGGAAGCGCCAGCAGCAACCAGAGCATCTGCGGCCAGAGAAACTGCATGCCCTGCTCCTTGGCGCGTGGTTAAGGGGATGGTACTGTATTTTTTAAGGCGGGACGGGACCTGGGGGGCTGCGATGAAACGGGTGACGATCTACGGGCTGGTCTCGGCGGCGGTGGTCGTGGTCATCGCAGCGGGCGCGGCCATCGCCTGGTGGTCGCAGCCGCCACCCCGCGTGCTCAAGCAGGCAGACATCGACGCCGCGGTACTGCACACGCTGCAGACCAAGAGCCTGCCGTCGCGCACGGCCAGGGCTGCGGAGGCGGTGCGCGAATCAGTGGTGGAGGTCCGCAGCTATACGCCGGAAGAGAAACCCGTGGAAGCCGCCTCGGCGCCGAAGGCCAAGCGTGATCCCCCTGCCACACGGCGCAAATCTACGCCGCCCGCCCAGCCCGCGCCACAGGACGAACTCGCCAGGCGCGACCCGGCCGACGGCAAGGATCCGGCCGGCGGCACGCGCGAAGCGCGCCACGTCGGCTCTGGCGTGGTCGTGACCGAAAGCGGCATGGTGCTGACCAGCTATCACGTCGTCGCCGATGCCAAGCGGGTGGAGGTCAGGTTCCACGACGGTCACATGGCCGAAGCCACCGTGGTGCAGGCCTTCCCCGAAAAAGACCTCGCCGTGCTCCGGCCCAAATCGATTCCCGACGACCTGCCGGCGGCGACACTCGGCTCCAGCCGTGAACTGGCGCCCGGCAGCGAAGTCGTGGCGGTCGGCTTCCCCTTCGGCATCGGCCCGTCGGTGTCGGCCGGCGTGGTCTCCGGGCTCGACCGCCATTTCGTCTCGCCGGACCGCAAGCAGAGCCTGGACAAGCTTATCCAGTTCGACGCCGCCGCCAACCCGGGCAATTCGGGCGGGCCGCTGGTGAACATGGACGGCGAAGTCGTCGGTATCGTCACCGCCATCCTCAACCCTAACCAGAGCGGCACTTTCCTCGGTATCGGCTTTGCCGTCACCATCGAGAGCGCCGGCGTTGCCATCGGATCTTCTCCTTTCTGAAACTTCCTGAAACGTGGGGGCCTATGAACGACCAAGCCAGGGGCGCTGCCGACAGCGCAGACTTGATGGAACGCCTGCTGTACGAGGTAAAGCGCGTGGTCGTGGGCCAGGACCACTTTCTCGAACGTGTGCTGGTGGCGATGCTCGCCGGCGGGCACCTGCTGGTCGAAGGGGTGCCGGGGCTGGCCAAGACGCTCACGGTCAACACGCTGGCGCGGACCATGAGCGGCACGTTCAAGCGCATCCAGTTCACGCCCGACCTGCTGCCCGCCGACCTGATCGGCACGCGCATGTATAACCAGGGCACCGGCGAGTTCTCCACCGTGCGCGGCCCGGTGTTCGCCAACCTGCTGCTGGCCGACGAGATCAACCGCGCGCCGGCCAAGGTGCAGAGTGCGCTGCTCGAAGTCATGCAGGAGAAGCAGGTCACCATCGCCGGCGAGACCCACCGCGTGCCCGCGCCCTTCCTGGTCATGGCCACGCAGAACCCGATCGAGACCGAAGGCACCTACCCGCTGCCCGAGGCGCAGGTCGACCGTTTCATGATGAAGGTGCTGGTGGGCTACCCGAGCGAGGAAGAAGAGGTCGTGATCGTCAACCGCGTCACCGGCCCGCGCATCAACGTGGGCGCGGTGGCCACGCCCGAGCACCTGGCCGAGCTGCAGGAGGCGTGCCGCAAGGTCTATGTCGATCCCGCGCTGATCCAGTACGCGGTGCGCGTGGTCGCGGCCACGCGCAAGCCCGGCAGCTACGGCGTTGAAGACATGGACCGCTACATCGCCTTCGGGGCCAGCCCGCGCGCCACCATCGGCCTGATCGAAGGCGCGCGCGCGCTGGCCTTCCTGCGCGGCCGGCACTATGCGCTGCCGGAAGACGTGACCGACCTGGTGCCTGACGTCTTGCGCCACCGCCTGGCGCTGTCCTACGAGGCCATGTCCGACGGCGTCACCGCCGACCAGCTGATCGGCCGCATCCTGCAGGCACAGCCGGTCCCCGAGCGGCCGCTGGAATCCCATGTTCGGGCGGCTGAGCGCTAGGCGCCGCCGACAGGCGGAGGCCGCGGCACCTGCCCCCGCAGCCGCCAGCGCGGCAGTGGCCGCGGTCGGGTCGAAGCAGACCGAAGCGCTGCTGCGCCGGCTGGAATGGACGGTAGTGCGCCGCCTCGACGGGCTGCTGCAGGGCGATTACCGCACGCTGTTCCGCGGCTTCGGGCTTGACCTGGCCGACCTGCGCGAATACCGCCCCGGCGACGACGTGCGCCATATCGACTGGAACGTGACCGCGCGGCTGCAGACCCCGCACGTGCGCGAGTTCCAGGAAGACCGCGACGTCTCGGCGTGGTTCGTGCTAGACCTGAGCGGGTCGGTCGAGTTCGGCTCGGGCACCGTGCGCAAGCGCGACCTGCTCACCGACTTCACCACCGTGATGGCGCTGCTGCTGACGCGCTACGGCAACCGCGCCGGCGCGGTGCTCTATGGCGGCGCCACCGACAAGGCGGCGACCGTGATCCCGGCGCGCTCGGGCCGGCGCCAGCTGCTGCACTTGCTCGACCGCATGCATGCCACGCCGGCGGCCTGCCCGGGCGATACCCGCCTGCGCGACCTGCTGGAGCAGGCGCGCCTGGTCGCCAGGCGGCGCTCGGTGGTGTTCGTCGTGTCCGACTTCATCAGCGCAACGGGCTGGCAGGCATCGCTCGGCATGCTGGCGCGGCGCCATGAAGTGGTCGCGGTGCGGCTGGTCGATCCACTCGAACTGGCCCTGCCCGACCTGGGCCTGGTCGTGCTGCAGGACGCCGAGACCGCCGAGCAGATCTTTGTCGACACGCATGACCCGGCCTTCCGCAAGCGCTTCGCCGCCGCGGCCGAGGCGCGCGAGGCCGAGCTGCACCAGGCCTTCGCGCGTGCCGGGGTGCAGTGCCTGACGCTGTCGACCTACGCCCGGCTGGACCTGGCGCTGCTGAATTTCACGCGCCAGCGGCGCCACCGGCAAGGAACCGCCAGGGGGGCCGCATGACCGATGCGATCAGCCGCTTGCCCGTCTTCAGCTTCCTGTGGCCGAGCATGCTGTGGGGGCTCGCGACCGTGCTGGTGCTGGCGGGGGGTTACCTGTGGCTGGATGCGCGCCGCCGGCGCGCGACCGTGCACACCCCCGCGCTGAAGCCTGTCGGCGTGCCCGTCCGTGGCGGTCCGGGCTGGCGCCGCCACGTGGCGCCGGCACTGACGCTGCTGGCGCTGACGGCGCTGATCGTCGCCATCGCCCGGCCCCAGGCCCTGCTGACGCTGCCCTCGCGCATCAAGACCGTGATCCTGGTCATCGACCTGTCCGGCAGCATGCGCGCGCAGGATATCAAGCCCAGCCGCATCCGCGCCGCGCAGCAGGCCGCCCGGGTCTTGCTCGCAGACCAGCCCGCCAGCGTCAGCGTCGGCGTGGTGGCGATGGCGGGCACCGCGGCCGTGGCGCAGGCTCCCAGCCGCAGCAAGGACGACGTGGCTGCCGCCATCGAGCGCCTGAAGCCGCAAGGCGGCACGGCGCTGGGCAATGGCGTGCTGATCGCGCTGACTGCGCTGCTGCCGGAGGCTACCAACGAAGCCGAGCGCCTGATGAACGACGACATCCCGCAGTCTAGGAAGCCGCCGGGCAGCGCCTCCTCGTCCTCCGGCGACAGCGACACGGATGCCGTCACGCCCGGCTCGTACGGCGCGGGCGCGATCGTCTTGTTCTCCGACGGCGAGAGCAACGCCGGCCCCGGCGCGCTGCAGGCCGCGCAGCTTGCCGCCACCTACGGCGTGCGCATCTATACCGTGGGCGTCGGCACGCCTGAGGGCGTGGTGCTGTCGGTCGACGGCATGTCCTCCCGCGTCCGGCTGGATGAGAAGGTGCTGAAGCAGGTGGCCGACGCAACCGGCGCCGAGTATTTCCGGCTGGAAGATACGGCCCAGCTGAAGAAGGTGTACAGCGCGCTCAGCGCAAAGCTGTCCCTCGACAAGCGCGACCAGGTGGAGGTCACCGCGTTCTTCGCCGCGCTGGGCGCGCTGCTGGCGGCGATGGCGGGGCTGCTGTCGCTGTGGTGGTTCGGCCGGGTGATGTAGTGCGGCGGCTTGCGCCAGGCGTAGCTGGTCAGGCGCAAGCCTCCGGTGCCAGTGCCCGGCATGCCGCGGCGCGCGCCGCATCAAATTCGCGCCGCGTGCGCGCGACCAGTTCCGCCACCGGCTCCACCTGCGCGACACCCGACACCGAGTGCCCCGCGCTCCAGATATCGCGCCAGCGTCTGATGCCGGCCGAGCCCTGGCTGCCGTAGAGCGCATTGGCGCGCTCCTGCGTCATGTCGGTGGGCAGGTTGGCCGGGTCGAGGCCGCTGGCGATGATCGACGGGCGCAGTGTGTTGGTCTCGAGCCCGGTGAAGGCGCGCGACAGCATCACGTCGTCCAGCTCGCTGCTGACCAGCATGTCCTTGTACCCGTCGACGGCCATGCTTTCACGCGTGGCGATGAAGCGCGTTCCCATGTAGGCAAGGTCGCAGCCGAGCACCTGTGCCGACAGCAGGCCCACGCCGTCGGAGATGCCGCCCGCCAGCACCACCGGCCCGTCGAAGAAACTCCGCACCGCGCGCACGAAGGCAAAGCCATTGGCCCACCCGGTCTGTCCGCCCGCGCCGGCGGTCAGCAGGATCAGGCCGTCGGCGCCGGCCGCCACCGCCTTGCGCGCATGCCGCACCGATGCCACGTCGGCCAGCACCAGGCAGCCGATCTCGTGCAGCGGGCCGACCACGGCATCGGGCGCGCCCACGCTGGTGATGACCATCTCGACCCGGTGCCGCAGCAGGCAGTCCAGCTCCTGCTGCAAGGCCTCGCGGCGCATGATCAGGTTGGGACAGACCGGCGCGTCGTCGCGGGTCAGCTCAGCGCCGAAGCGCGTCATCCACGCGTCGAGTTCTTCGGTCGAGCGGCAGTTCGCAGTGGGGAACGATCCGATCACGCCGGCACGGCACGCGGCCAGCACGAGCTCCGGTCCCGAGACGCGGAACATCGGCGCGGCAATCAGCGGCAGCGACAGGCGGCGGGTGATCGATTGCGGCAGGCGCCGGCCGGCAGCAGCGGCGTTCACAGGGATGGCGTTCATATCGATGCAGGCAGAAGAGTTTGCGGGGTCAGGCAACGTTGCGGCCTTGGCCGTTCCAGTGGCGCGCGCGCAGCGCCTTCTTGTCGAGCTTGCCCAGCGCCGTCAGCGGCAGGGCCGCGACGATCTCCACGCGCTTGGGCGTATTGACGCTGCCCTTGAGCGCCTTGACATGGCCAATCAGCTCGTCCGCCGTCGCCGACTTGCCGGCGCGCAGCACCACGTAGGCGGTCACGGCCTCGCCCCATTTGGCATCCGGCACGCCGATCACCGCGCCCAGGCTGACCGCGGGGTGGGTGGCCAGCGCGTCTTCCACCTCGCGCGGATACACGTTGAAGCCGCCGCTGACGATCATGTCCTTCTTGCGGTCCACGATGTAAAGCCTTCCGCATTCATCGGCCACGGCAACGTCGCCGGTATGGAGCCAGCCGCCGGCAAAGGCCTGCTCCGTCAGTTCCGGGTCGCGCCAGTAGCCGCTCATCGCGGCGGGGCTGCGCACGCAGATCTCGCCGTGCTGGCCCGGCGCCACCTCGCGGTTGTCGTCGTCGAGCAGGCGCACTTCGCAGCCGGCCAGCGGAAAGCCGCAGGCATCCATCAGCGCCGGTTGCGACAGGTCGTGGTCTTCCTTGCGCAGCGCGGTCATGGGCGAGCATTCGGACTGGCCATAAAGCTGGCAGAACACCGGCCCGATGCGCTCGATGCCCTCGATCAGGCGCTGGCGCGAGATGGGCGCGCCAGCGTACAGCAGCGTTTCCAGTGAAGACAGGTCGAAGGCACCCAAGCGCGGATGGTCGAGCAAGCCATACACCATGGTCGGCACCATCATGGTCGCGTTGATGCGCTCGCGCGCGATGGTGGCGGCCATCTCCTCCGGGTCGAAGCGCGCCATCAGATGGACCGTGCCGCCGCGCAGCAGCGTCGGCACGACATTGGTGCCGGTGACGTGGGTGATGGGCGCCACCGCCAGGAAGCGCGGCGCCCGCGGCATGTCGAAATGGGCCAGCATCTGCAGCGCGACATGGCCGTTGGCGCCACCCGACTTCATCACACCCTTGGGCCGGCCGGTGGTGCCGCCGGTATAGGAGAGCGTGGCCATGGCGCTGGCCGACGACTGGTCGACCGGGGCGGGATCGCCTATCGCCTCCGCCAGCGCCGCCAGGTCGGTGCCGGTATCGCAGGCGCCCAGCGTCAGGATGCGGCTGCCCGGCAGGCGCGCGGCAATCTCGCCGGCGCGGTGGCCGTAACCGGCGGCGTCGACGATGACCGCCGCGACGTCGGCATCCTCGACCTGGAAGCAATGCGCGTCGAGCGAGCCCATCGGATGCAGCCAGCTGGCGGCGGCGCCCAGGCCCTGCACCGCGATGCCGGCGCACCAGCTGTCGGCGCGGTTGGCGCTGAGCAGGGCCACGCGCGTGCCGGCGCCGATGCCATGCCGCGCCAGCACGGACTGGTAGCGGCCGATCAGGCTGGTGGCCTGCCGGTAAGTCAGCCGGCCGCCGGCCCACTGGAACGCGATGCGATCGGGATAGCGGCGCAGTGCCGCCAGCGCCAGCGAGAAGAATGAAGGCGAAGCGTGGATCATGGTCATGGTTCCGAAGCAGTCGGCGCCTCAGTCGGCGCGGATGGCGGCATTGGTAATGACGGTGCGCCACTTCTCTTCGTCGCGCCGCAGCTTGGCGGCGAACTCGTCGGGGCTGTTGCCGACCACGGTCACGCCCAGCTCTTCCATGCGCCGGGACACATCGGGGTCGCGCAACGACTTGCCCACGGCCGCCGACAGCTTCTGCACGATGGCCGGATCGGTCTTGCCCGGCGCCAGGATGCCGAACCAGCCTTCGAGGTCGAGCCCGCGGATGCCGAGTTCGCCGAAGGTCGGCGTCGACTTGAAGTGCGGCGAGCGCTCGCTGCTGGTGATCGCCAGCATCTTCATGCGCTCGTTGCCGGCATTGGCGCGCGCGCTGGCGAAATCGAGGAATGCCACCGGGATATGGCCCGCCTGCAGGTCCGACAGCAGCGGCGCGCCGCCGCGGTACGGCACATGGACCATGCTGACGCCGGCGCTCTGCTTGAACAGCTCGCCGAGGATATGCGACGAGGTGCCGTTGCCGTACGAGCCATAGCTGTACTGGCCGGGGCGCTGCTTCGCCGTCGCGATGAAATCCTTGACGCTGCCGGTCTGCGCCGACGCGGCGCCGATCAGCACGAAGCTGGAGCGGGCCACTTCCGCGACCGGCGCCAGGTCGGTAAAGACGTCGTATGGCGGTTTGGCCTTCTGCACCGACGACTGGATCAGCGCGGTCCAGGTGAACAGGATCGTGTAGCCGTCCGGCTGGGCGCGCGCCACCGCCGTGGTGCCGATCACGCTGCTGGCGCCGGGCTTGTTCTCCACCACCACGGGCTGGCCCAGCGTCTTGCCGAGCTTGTCGGCGACCAGCCGCGCGAGGATGTCGGCGCCGGCTCCGGCGGTCGACGGCACCACCATGTGGATCGGCTTCTTCGGGTAGTCGCCCGCCTCGGCCGAGGTGGCCAGCGCCGGGTTGGTGCCCCATCCGAGCGCGCATGCCGTCATCGCCACGGCACAGGTTTTCCTGCTTGAAACGCTAACGGTCACGGCTGTCTCCTGGTGTTCTTGTCATGACGGGCTGGTCTGTCCGTGGGTCGGGCATGCCCGCCGGAGAAGCTTATAACTTGCTTGTTGATAAGCAAGTAAGTGAAATCCCGAGGCGTCGCGGCAGGGTTATGCCCGCGTCACTGCGTTACCATCGGCGTGTCCACGGCGGATTCCCACGGAGAACCCAGATGACGACCGAAGTCGGGGCCGCGCCGGCCCCCGCCCGGCGCCGCACGCAAAAGGAGCGGCGCGACGAGGCCGCGCGCCGGATCATGGACAGCGCCATGGCGCTGGTGTGCGAGAAAGGCATCGCCGGCCTGACGCTGGGCGAGGTGGGCGAACGCGCCGGCTATAGCCGCGGCCTTGCCGCGCACCACTACGGCCACAAGGAAGGGCTGCTGGTGGCGCTGGTCGAGCAGATCGGCAAGGATGTGCGAGACGTGCGCCAGCAGGTGGCCAACTGGGCCCCGGGGCTGGAAAGCGTGCTGGGGATCGTCGGCTTCTACGTCGGCCGCCACCCGTCGCTCGACACCGCGCTGCGCGCGCTGCACGTGCTGCTGTCGGAAAGCGTGGTCACCCGCGGGGCGGTGGCGGACGCGCTGGACCGGCTCAACCGCGAGTCGGTCTCGATCCTGGAAGGGCATATCCGGCGCGGCGTCGAAGCGGGCAATATCCGCGCCGATGTCGACCCGCTGGCCGAATCGGTGGCCATCATCGGCGCCATGCGCGGGGTGTCGGCGCAGTACCTGTTCGGCATGAGCGATGCCAGTGCCAGGGCGGTACGCAATGCGCTGGTGGAGACGTTGCGGCGAGGACTGCGGCGCGAGCCCGGCTGACCGCCTGCGTCCCGGGCCGAGGCATGCGCGGCGCGCATGCCCTGCGCCGGCATCAGGGCAAACCCTGATATTCCCTGTTTCGTCCATGCCGGCGGCGTGGCACAAGGCTTCCGGCCTGCTCCCCGCCAGCCCTGCGCCAGCGCGGCCGGGCCGTGGTCCACCGCAGGCCTCGGCCGCTCCGCCATGCGCTACGCGCATGGCTCCATGCGCAGATATCGTTTTTTTCATCATCGGGCCGACACCTATCATCGGTTTGCCTACCGATGCCTGCCGCCCTCGCCCCGGGTGCAAGCGCGCCCGGCATTCCCGTAGCCCCCTGATCTGTCGCCTGGAGTGGAGTGACATGCAAGCCAACCCAACCCTTGACCGCCTGAGCGCGCCGATCGGCGCCAGCCAGCGGCGCCGCGCCATCGTTGCCACCGTGATCGGCAACGGTCTCGAGTGGTTCGATTTCACCGTCTACAGCTTTTTCGCGGTCATCATCGCCCGGCTGTTCTTCCCCACCGGCGACGAACTGTCGTCGCTGCTGCTGGCCGTCGCCACCTTCGGCGTCGGCTTCTTCATGCGGCCGGTGGGCGGCATCATCATCGGCATCTATGCCGACCGCGTCGGCCGCAAGGCGGCGCTGTCGCTGACCATCCTGCTGATGGCGGTGGGCACCACGCTGATCGGCATCGCGCCGACCTACGAGCAAGTGGGCCCGTTCGCGCCGATGCTGATCGTGCTCGCGCGCCTGCTGCAGGGCTTCTCCGCCGGCGGCGAGATGGGCGGCGCCACCGCCTTCCTGACCGAATACGCGCCCGAGCGCGAGCGTGCCTACTACTCCAGCTGGATCCAGGCCAGCATCGGCGTGGCCGTGTTGCTGGGCGCCGCGGTCGGCACCTTCGTCACCTCGTCGCTGCCGCCCGAGGCGCTCAACAGCTGGGGCTGGCGCCTGCCCTTCCTGATCGGCATGCTGATCGGCCCGGTGGGCTATTACATCCGCCATCACCTCGATGAGACGCCCACGTTCCAGCAGACCAAGGACAAGACCGATTCGCCGCTGAAGGAAGTGCTGCGCGACTACCCGCGCCAGACCGCGGCCAGCTTCTCGATGGTGATCCTGTGGACGGTGTGCACCTACGTGCTGCTGTTCTACATGCCGACCTATGCCGTCAAGGTGCTGAAGGTGCCGCAGTCGTCGGGCTTCGTGGCCGGCATGGTCGGCGGCATGGCGATCCTGGTGTTCGCGCCGCTGGTGGGCCGCCTGGCCGACCGCTTCGGCCGCCGCATCCTGCTATCGGGCTCGGCGGCGCTGATCTTCGTGCTGGCCTGGCCGATGTACGTGTATATCAACCAGGTCCCTGGCCTGTTCTCGCTGCTGGTGTTCCAGCTGGTCTTCGGCGTGCTGATCGCCGGCTATACCGGCCCGATCCTGGCGGCCTTCTCCGAACTGTTCCCGGCCAAGGTGCTGTCGACCGGCCTGTCGGTCGCCTACAACCTGGCGGTCACCATCTTCGGCGGTTTCGCCTCGTTCATCATCACCTGGCTGATCGCCACCACCGGCAGCACCATGGCGCCCGCGTTCTACGTGATGATCGCCGCCGCCATCAGCTTCGCCGGCACGCTGCTGGTGCGCGAACCCGCCTACCTCCGCAAGCAATGACCATGAACCAGATCCTGTTGAAGGGCGGCAACGTCCTGGACCCCGCCCGCGGCACCGCGCTGCCGCGCGCCGACGTGCTGATCGAGGGCGAGCGCATCGTCGAAGTCTCCGCGCAAGGCATCGTGGCGCCGCATGCGCGGCAGATCGATGTCGCCGGCAAGACCGTGATGCCCGGCCTGATCGACTGCCACGTGCACGTGCTGGCGTCGCTGGCCAACCTGGGCCTGAACGCGGTGCAGCCCAACGTGCTGGTGGCCTTCCGCGCCATGCCGATCATGAAGTCGATGCTGGGGCGCGGCTTCACCACCGTGCGCGATGCCGGCGGCGCCGACTGGGGCCTGTCGCAGGCGGTCGCCACCGGGCTGATCCCCGGGCCGCGTATCTTCCCGTCCGGCAAGGCGCTGTCGCAGACCGGCGGGCATGGCGACTTCCGCCCGCGCGCCGATGTGCTGGAGCCCTGCTCGTGCGCCTTCCGTGCCGGCGCCATCGCGCGCGTTGCCGACGGCGTCGACGCGGTGCGCCTGGCCGTGCGCGAAGAGATCCAGAAGGGCGCCACGCAGATCAAGATCATGGCGTCGGGCGGCGTGGCCTCGCCGACCGACCCGATCGGCAACACCCAGTACAGCGAGGACGAGATCCGCGCGATCGTGGCCGAGGCCGAGGCCGCGCAGACCTACGTGATGGCGCACGCCTACACCGGCCGCGCCATCACCCGGGCCATCCGCTGCGGCGTGCGCACCATCGAGCACGGCAACCTGGTCGATGCCGCGGCGGCGCGCGTGATGCGCGAGCACGGCGCCTTCGTGGTGCCGACGCTGGTCACCTACGATGCGCTGGCGCGCGACGGCGCGCGCCTGGGCCTGCCGCCGGAGTCGGTCGCCAAGATCGAGACCGTGCGCGAGGCCGGCCGCAACTCGCTGGCGATCTACGCCGAGGCCGGCGTGCCGATGGCCTTCGGCTCCGACCTGCTGGGCGAGATGCACCACTACCAGTCCGACGAGTTCCGCATCCGCGCCGGGCTGCTTGGCGCGCTCGAGACCATCCGCTCGGCCACCTCGATTGCCGCCGCGGTGCTGCAGCGCGAGGACGAGCTGGGCACGGTCAGGGCCGGCGCGCTGGCCGACCTGCTGGTGGTCGACGGCGACCCGCTGCAGGACATCGGCCTGCTATGCGGCCAGGGCGAGCATATCTCGCTGGTCATGCAGGCTGGCCGCATCCACGCGCGCCAGGGCTGAGCCTTCTGCTGGCTTTCCCTTAAGATGGGCGGCTGGTTCCCCGATGTCCGGCCGCCCCATGCGCATCTCCCCGCTTCCTCCCCTTCCCTGCCTGGTCGCCTTCGAGGCGGCCATGCGGCACGGCAACTTCACCCGCGCGGCCGCGGAACTGCATCTGACCCAGAGCGCGATCAGCCGGCAGGTGGCGCAACTGGAACGCTTCCTCGGCAAGAAACTGTTCGAGCGCGGGCCGCGCGCGCTGAGCCTGACCGTCAGCGGCCAGCAATACGCCGAGCAGGTCCAGCGCCTGCTGGTCGACTGCGCCGAAGCCACCGAAAGCGTGATGCGGCGCAAGGGCAGCACCGAGCTGACGGTGGCGGCGTCGTCGGGCGTTTCCACGCTGTGGATCGCGCCGCGGCTGGCGCAGTTCCGCGCCGAGCATCCCGACGTGCAGGTGCGGCTGTTCGTCAGCGATGGGCTCGCGTCGCTGGTCGACACCAGCTTCGATGTCGCGCTGTACTACCTGCGCGAAGGCCCGCCGCAGGGGCTCGCCGCGCAACGGCTCTATGACGAGGAAGTGATGCCGGTCTGTGCGCCCGGCTACCTGCGCGGCCGGCGGCTGGCGGTGGCCGACCTGCCGGGCGAGACGCTGCTGGTGCTGGAAGACGCGCAGCGCCAGTGGATGTCGTGGCCGGCGTGGCTGGCGCAGAACGGGCTGGGCAAGGCGCGCGTGCAGAACACGGTAGTGTCGAACGCCTACCCGATCCTGGTGCAGCTGGCGATCGAAGGCCACGGCATCGTGCTGGGCTGGCGCCACATGATCGACGGCTGCCTGAAGGACGGCCGGCTGGTGCGCGCGTGCGAGGCCAGCGCCACGCTCGGCGGCGGCTACTACGCGCTGTGGCACCGCGACCGGGTCGAGACGTCGGTCGCGCGCACTTTCCGCCAATGGCTGGTGCAGCAGAGCGGCAGGCCGGCCTAGGCGTGCACCGCGTTCACCGCGTGCACCGCGTGCGCCGGCCAGGGCTGGTCCACCAGGAAGCGCTCGCATAGCAGCGCCCAGTACGCCGCGCCAACCGGGATATTGCCGTCGTTGAAGTCGTAGCCGGGGTTGTGCACCATGCAGCCGCCCTCAGCTCCCTCGCCATTGCCGATCCACAGGTAGCAGCCGGGCACCGCGTCCAGCATGAAGGCGAAGTCCTCGCTTGCAGCGATCGGCGGCGCCTGGCAGTCGACGTGGCCGGGGCCCAGCAGCTCCAGCGCGACCTGGCCGGCAAACGCCGTTTCCGCCGGCGTATTCACCAGCACCGGATAGCCGCGCTCGTAGTCGATCCGCGCCGTCACGCCATAGCTTTGCGCCTGCGCGGCAACCAGTTCGCGGATGCGCTGCTCGAGCTGGTCGCGCACACGCCGGTCCAGCGCGCGCACGCTCAGGCTGAGCACGGCCTGTGCGGGAATGATGTTGGAGACGGTGCCAGCCTGGAACGCGCCCACCGTGACCACCGCTGTCTGCAGCGGATCGACGTTGCGCGCCACGATGGTCTGCAACGCCATCACGATCGAAGCGCCGGCCACGACCGGGTCGGCCGCGTTGTGCGGGAACGCCGCATGGCCGCCGATGCCGGCCAGCGTGATGGTCACGCTGTCGGCCGAGGCCTGCGCCGCGCCCTGGCGCAGCAGCAACCGGCCCGGCGCCGTGCCGGGGACGTTGTGCATGGCGAACACGGCATCGCACGGGTACTTGTCGAACAGCCCCGCTTCCATCATCCGCCTGGCGCCGCCCAAGCCCTCCTCCGCCGGCTGGAAGATCAGGTTCAGCGTGCCGCTGAAATTGCCTTGCCGCACGAGATGCCTGGCGGCGCAAAGCAGCATGGCGGTATGTCCGTCGTGCCCGCAGGCATGCATCACGCCGGGATGGCAGCTGGCATAAGGCAGCCCGGTGGCCTCGGCCATCGGCAGCGCGTCCATGTCGGCGCGGATGCCGAGGCGGCGGCCGCCGCTGCCCCGCCGCAACCGGCCAACGACGCCGGTGGTGCCGAGCCCGCGCTCCACCTCGTAGCCCCATTCGGCGAGCAGGCTGGCCACGATGTCGCTGGTGCGGTGTTCCTCGAAGCCAAGTTCCGGATGGCGATGGATATCGCGGCGGATGGCAACGAACGCTTCTGCGCTGTCCCGCATGGTTGCCAGGAGGGGATGCATGGCGGCCTTCATTGCGGCTGCAGGCCGATGGCACGCGCGATGCCGCGGTACTGGTCGATACTCTGCTGATAGGCCTTCTGGCTTTCCGCCAGCGATGCCGGACGGGATGCGGGCAGGTTCGCGGCATCCAGGCTGGCACGCACCGCCGGGTCGGCCAGCGTCTGCGCCAGCGCCTTGTGCAGCGCCTGCACGACCGGCTCGGCGGTGTCCTTCTTCACGAAAACGCCGGCCCAGGTCGAGTAGTTGAAGCCGCGCAGCGCCCTGCTTTCATTGACGCTCGGCACGGACTTGACCGCGTCGAGCCGCGCCGGCGACAGCACCGCCAGCATCCTGACCTGGCCGGTGCGCATGCGCTCGATGTCGGGCTTGCCGAACGGCGAGACAAAGATATCGACGATGCCGCCCACCAGGTCCTGGATCACGGGCGCGCCGCCCTTGTAAGGCACATGCGTCATCGGCGCGCCGATGGTCTGCGACAGGTGCGCCCCCAGCAGGTGGTAGAGCGAGCCGACGCCGACGCTGGCATACGTCAGCGGCTTGCCCGCCCGGGCCGCCTGCGCGGCATAGGCCGCGAGTTCATCGACATCCTTCACCGGCAGGTCCTTGCGCACCAGGATGGCCAGGTCGACCGCGCCGACCATGTGGACCAGCCGGAAGTCCTCGCTCTTGTACTTGATCGCAGCGTTCGCCAGCGGCGCCGTGATCAGCTCGCCGGGACCGGCCTGGAGCAGCAGGTGCCCGTCGGCCGGTGCATGCAGGACCTTCTGCGCGGCGATCGCACCGCCGGCCCCGCCCAGGTTTTCGACGATGACCGGCTGGCCGAACTGCCGGCCCATTGGCGCATTGAGGTTGCGGGCGACCACGTCCGACAGCCCGCCCGCCGGGAACGGCACCAGCAGCGTGACCGGCCGGTCGGGATAGGCGTGGGCCGGCGCCAGGCCTACGCACAGCAGGCTGGTCACCATCCCGCGCAGCAGCCGGCGGGCAATGTTCTGGAATCGGATTCGGGTCATGGCAGTCTCCTCGGCGCCTTGCGTCGCTTTGTGTGTTGTGCGACCGGATCGTATCGGGCAGCTTGCTATGTGTCCAATGCATTACTCGTCTAAAATTTATTCGTAAAACTCATTCAAAAGGCATCGATGCACCTCAAACACCTGCGCCACCTGCTCATGGTCGCGGACGTGGAATCGTTCAGCCGCGCGGCGCAACGGCTGCACCTGACCCAGTCGGCGCTGAGCCGCAGCATCCAGGCGCTGGAGGACGAACTCGGCGGCAAGCTCATCGACCGCCATGGCCGGCGCAATGTGCTGACCCCGCTGGGCGAACTGATCGCCGAGCGGGCCCGCCGCATGCTGTTCGAGGAAGCCGAGCTGCATCGCAGCGTCGAACTGTTTCACCGCCATCACCTTGGCGCCATCCGCGTCGGACTGGGCGCCGGCCCTGGCGCGGTGCTGATGACGCCATTTCTGCGCCACATGGCCATGCACCACCCCGGCATCCAGGCGGCGGTGTCGCTCGGCACTTCCGACGCGCTGCTGATCCAGCTGCGCCAGCGCACCCTGGATGCGGTCATCGTCGAGGTCACCAGCGTGGCGCCGGCCACCGACCTGCGCCACGAATTGCTGGCGCAGCTTCAGGGCCGTTTCATCTGCCGCGCGGGCCATCCGCTGCTATTGCAGGCCGCTGCCGGCCAGGCCGTGACCTTCGACGATGTCATGCGCTATCCGCTGGCGTCGGCACCGCTGAGCCCGGAAGTCGCGCGCGGGCTGGTCAAGCGCTTCGGCCCGCGCGCCGACCCCGAGCATTGCCTGAGCCTGCGCTGCGAGAACGTGCGCAGCCTGGTGGAGGCCGTGCTGGTTTCGGACGTGATCCTGTTCAGCATCGTCGCGGCGGTGCGGACGGAAATCGCCGAGGGGAAGCTGTGCGAGCTGGCGACCACGCCGGCGGTCGACGACGGCCCCCGCTACGCGTTCTTCACGCTGGCGGGCCGGACCGAGGCGCCGAGCATGGCGTTGTTCCGGCGTTTCGTGGACGAGCACCTGCACGACTGACACCGGCACGCCGGCGCATTGCCGCAGGCAAGTCAGGGCGCCAGCAACGCGGCGCGGCCGGCGGCCAGCACCTCGCGGCTCAGGCCGTCGAGCAGGCCGGACGCGGCGCGCGCGTATTGCCAGTGCAGCGGCACGTCCAGCGGTGTGCCGGGCACCAGTTCGACGAGCGAGCCATCGGCAAGATGCTGCGCGACCAGCGACTGCGGATGCAGGCCCCAGCCCATGCCGGCCAGCGCCGCGGTCACGAAGGCCTGTGACGAAGGCAGCGTGTGCCGGGGCAGCTCCACGTGCCGATGGCACAGCCGCCGCGCCCAGCGCGCCTGCAGTTCGTCCTTGGTGTTGAACACCAGGCTGGGGGCCTTCGCCAGCGTGCCGGCCCCCACCCCGCCGGCAAAATGCTCGCGCACGAAAGCCGGGCTGGCGGCCGCCAGGTAGCGCATCGCCCCCAGCGGCTGGCTGTTGCAGCCCGCCGCCGGGCGTGCCGTCGCGGTCACGGCTGCCAGCACGGCGCCGCTGCGCAGCCACTCGGTGGTGTGGTCCTGGTCGTCCACGGCCACTTCCATCAGCACGGGGCTGGCCGCCGCGAAGGCCGCGATGGCCGGCGCGGCCCAGGTCGCGAGGCTGTCGGCATTCACCGCGATCGGCAGCGCGACGCGCGCGATTCCTTCGGGTGCCAGTGCCGGCAGCGCGCCCTGCAGATCCTGCTCGAGCAGCCGCACCCGGTCGACGTGCTGGCACAGCCTGCGCCCCGTCTCCGTCGCGCGGCAAGGCTGGTCGCGCACCACCAGCGCGCAGCCGAGCCGCTCTTCCAGCAGCCGGATGCGCTGGGAAATGGCCGATGGCGTGACATGAAGCGCGCGCGCGGCACGCTCGAAGCTGCCTTCGCGCACCACGGCGGCCAGTGCGGAGAGCGCGGAATAATCCAGCATTGCCTTAAGTTTTCCTAAACCAGATAAAGGAAAGATAGTTTGTCTTCATTGGCGCAGGCAGGCAAGCTGCGCCAATGATGACGCCATTCGCCACCTCTTCTTTCCCTCTTCTCCCGTTGTCGGTCTCGCTCCAGGGCATGGCCCTGGGCCTGGGCCTGATCGTCGCCATCGGCGCGCAGAACGCGTTCGTGCTGCGCCAGGGCCTGCGCCGCGAGCATGTCAGCAGCGTGGTGCTGTTCTGCGCCGTTGCGGACGCCTTGCTGATTGCGGCAGGGGTCATGGGCATGGCGCAAGCACTGGGCGAAAGCCCCGGCCTGGCGCGCGCGCTGGCGCTGGCCGGTGCCGCGTTCCTGGCGCTATACGGATGGCGCGCCCTGAAGCGCGCGCGCCAGCCGCACCAGCTGCGGGCGGCGGCCGGACAGGACGGGCTGAGCCGCGGTGCCGCGCTGGCGCAGGCGGCGGCGTTCACGCTGCTCAATCCTCATGTCTATCTCGACACGGTGCTGCTGGTCGGCAGCATCGGCGCGCAGCAGCCGGCGGCGCTGCGCGGCTGGTTCGTGGCGGGCGCGAGTTCGGCCAGCCTGTTCTGGTTCGGGCTGCTGGGATTCGGGGCGCGCTGGCTGTTGCCGTGGTTTGCGCGGCCGTGGGCCTGGCGGGTGCTGGACGGGTTGATCGGCGTGACGATGTTCGTGCTGTCGGCACTGTTGCTGCGTCACGCCCTTGGCGGGATCTGAAGGTCATTCCCGCGCAAGCGGGAATGACGATGGCCTATGGCGATATGAACGACGGGCAAGACGGCCGTCAGGCTATCCAGTTGCGGATCGATTGCGCCATCACGCCCGCCGAGATGCCATAGCGGTCGTGCAGCGTGGGCAGTGCGCCGGCATCGAGGAATGCGTCGGGCAACCCGACCTGCCGGAACGGCACCATGGTGCCCGCCTGCATCAGCGTGGCCGCGACCGCCTCGCCCAGGCCGCCGACCAACGTGTGGTTCTCGGCTACCACTACCAGGCGCCCTTGCCGCTTGGCTTCGCGCAGGATGGTCTCGGTATCGAGCGGCTTGATGGTCGGCACATGCAGCACTGCCACGCCGATGCGGTCCTTCTCCAGCGCCTTGGCCACCTCCAGCGCGCGCATGGTCATGATGCCCGACGAGATCACCAGCACCTCGGCGCCGTCGCGCAGCAGTTTGGCCTTTCCAAGCTCGAACTTGTAGTCGTATTCGTCCAGCACCACCGGCACGTTGCCGCGCAGCAGGCGTGCGTACACCGGACCGTTGTGTGCGGCAATGGCCGGCACCATCTGCTCGATATCGATCGCATCGCACGGGTCGATCACCGTCATGTTGGGCATGGCGCGCATCAGCGCCAGGTCTTCGGCGGCCTGGTGGCTGGGGCCGTAGCCGGTGGTCAGGCCGGGCAGCGCGCAGACGATCTTCACGTCGAGGTTGTCCTCGGCAATGGTCTGGTGCATGAAGTCGTAGGCGCGGCGCGTGGCAAATACCGCGTAGGTGGTGACGAAGGGCTGCGCGCCTTCATGCGCGAAGCCGGCGGCGGCGCCCATCAGCAGCTGCTCGGCCATGCCCATCTGGTAATAGCGCTCCGGGAACGCCTGCGCAAAGATATGCAGGTCGGTGTACTTGCCCAGGTCGGCGGTCATGCCGATCACGTTCTGCTTGTGGCGGCCCAGTTCCACCAGCGCGTGGCCGAACGGGGCGGACCGGGTCGCCTGTCCTTCGCCGGCGATGGAGGCGATCATGGCCGAGGTCTTCAGCTTCGGCTTGGCGTTGGTGGTGGCGATGGTATTGCTCATGCTTGTCTCCCGGCTTCCAGGGCCTGCAGTGCGAGTTGCCATTCGTGGGCATCCACGCGGATAAAGTGATTCTTCTCGCGCTGCTCGAGGAACGGCACGCCGCACCCCATGCGCGTATCGCAGATGATCATGCGCGGCTGCGCGCCGCGGTGCCCGCGCGCCGCGCGGAAGGCGGCGGCGACAGCGTCGATGTCGTTGCCGTCGACGCGCTGCGTGAACCAGCCGAATGCTTCCAGCTTCGGCACCAGCGGCTCGAACGCCATGATCTGCGTGGACGGGCCGTCGGCCTGCTGGTTGTTGACGTCGACGATCGCGATCAGGTTGTCCAGCTTCCAGTGCGCGGCGGACAGGATGCCCTCCCAGATCGCGCCCTCGTCCAGCTCGCCGTCGGAGAACAGCGTGTAGACGAAGTTGTCGGAGCCCTTGCGCTTGAGGCCCAGGCAGCGGCCCACGGCGATGGTCAGGCCCTGGCCCAGCGAGCCGCCGGACATTTCCATGCCGGGCGTGTAGCTGGCCATGCCCGACATCGGCAGGCGGCTGTCGTCGCTGCCATAGGTCTCCAGCTCCTCGGCGGGCAGGATGCCGGCCTCCAGCAGCGCCGCGTACAGCGCGATGGCGTAGTGGCCGTTGGACAGCAGGAAGCGGTCGCGCCCTTCCCATTCGGGGTCTTCCGGGCGGTAGCGCATGGCGTCGAAGTAGGCCACGGCGAGCACGTCGGCGATATCGAGCGCCTGGCCGATATAGCCCTGGCCCTGGACTTCGCCCATCAGCAAGGCGTTGCGGCGGATGCGGTAGGCGCGTTCCCGCAAGGACACGGCCTTGTCGGTGGTTGCTTGTTGCATGATGTCTCCAGCAATCGGTTCGATCAGAGTTTCAGAAGGTCGGCAAAGAGGGGGGCTTCAGCGGTTCACTTCAGCGGTCCACTTCAGCGGTTCACGGACCTGGCCGGGACCAGGAGCACCAGCATCGCCCCGAAGACCACGGTGCCCGAGATGAACACCAGTCCGGCGGTGGACTTGCCAGTCAGGTCGTTCAGCCAGCCTACGATGGCGGGCGAGAAGAAGCCGGCCAGGTTGGCGACGCAGTTGACCGCGGCGATGCCCGCTGCCGCCGACATGCCGCCAAGCAGCGCGGTGGGCAGCGCCCAGAACTGCGACGACGAGGCCAGGATGCCGGCGGCGGCGATGCACAGGCACACCAGCGACGCGCTGACACTGCCCAGCAGCGGCAAGGTGGCAAAGCCGGCGGCGGCGACCACCATCGGCACGATCAGGTGGAAGCGGCGCTCGCGGCGGCGGTCGGCGCTCATGCCCACCAGCGGCAGCGCCACGATGGCGCACAGGTACGGCAGCGCGGTGTAGATGCCCACCCACAGCGGATCGGCAACGCCGGCCTTGCGGATGATCGTTGGCAGCCAGAAGGTCAGCCCGTACTGGCCCAGCACCACGCAGAAGTAGATCGCTGCCATCAGCCACAGGCGGCGGTCGCCCATGAACGAGCGGATCGACATGTGCTCCATCTTGTGCGCGTTGTCGCCTTCGATATTGCGCTTGAGCAGCGCCTTCTCGGCGTCGGTCAGCCAGTGCGCCTGGTCGATGCCATTGTCGAGGTAGTACAGGATCGCCACGCCCAGGCACAGCGAAGGCAGCGCCTCGATCAGGAACAGCCACTTCCAGCCGGCCAGGTCGCCCACGCCGTGGAAGGCATGCATGATCCAGCCCGACAGCGGCCCGCCCACGATGCCGGCCAGCGGAATCGCCATGAAGAACATCGACAAGGCCTTGGCACGCCGCTCGGACGGGAACCAGTACGTCATGTACAGGATCACGCCAGGTGCGAAGCCGGCCTCCGCCACGCCGAGCAGGAAGCGCAGCACGTAGAACTGGGTTGGCGTGGTGACAAAGGCGAAGCACGCCGAGATCACCGCCCAGGTCAGCATGATGCGCGCCAGCCAGCGCTTGGCGCCGACCTTGTGCAGGATCACGTTGCTCGGCACCTCGAAGATGAAGTAGCCGAGGAAGAAGATGCCGGCGCCGAGGCCGTAGATGGTTTCGCTGAACTGCAGGTCGCTCAGCATCTGCAGCTTGGCGAAGCCGACATTGACCCGGTCCAGGTAGGCGCCCAGGTAGCACAGCATCAGGAACGGGATCAGCCGCTTCACCACCTTGGCGTAGGTGCGGGTCTCGAAGGTGGCGGAATCGGCGTGCAGCGTCGCTTCGCCGCCAATGGGCGAAGCCGCGTATTTGGTCTTCATCGGTTGTCTCCTGCCTGGTGGCGCCGCGCTGCGGTGCCCCGGCTGTTGAAGGTCCCGCCTCTTTCGGGCGGCTTCACTTGAACTTAGTGGATCAGCATGCCGCCGTTGACGTCGAGCGTGATGCCGGTCAGGTACGCGGACATGTCGCTCGCCAGGAACACGCAGGCGTTGGCCACGTCGGCGGCATTGCCCAGGCGGCCCAGCGGGATGCCCTTGATGATGTCGGCGCGCATCTCTGGCGTGAGCTTGTCGCCGGTGATGTCGGTCTGGATCAGGCCCGGCGTGATCGAATTGACGCGGATGCCGTCCGGCCCGAACTCGCGCGCCATGGCGCGTGCCAGCCCCAGCACTCCGGCCTTGGCGGCGCTGTAGTGCGGCCCGCCGAAGATCCCGCCGCCGCGCTGCGCCGACACCGACGACATGCACACGATGCTGCCGCGCTTCTGCTCTCGCATCTGCGGCAGCACCGCCTGCGACATGTACAGCGTGCCGCGCAGGTTCACGTCGAGCACGGCGTCGTAGTTGGCCGCCTGGATATCGAGCGTGCGCACCGGCTGGGTGATGCCCGCGTTATTCACGAGGGCGTCGATGCGGCCGTAGCGCTGCAGCACGGCCTGCGCCGCGCGTTCGCAGGCGGCCTTGTCGGTCACGTCGCAGGCCAGGCCCAGGTGCCGGTCACCGAGCTCGCCGGCGGCGGCCTGCGCGTCTTCAAGGCGCAGATCCAGGATCACCACGGTGGCGCCCTGCGCGGCGAAGGCCCTGGCGGTGGCCTTGCCGATGCCGCGCGCCGAGGCGGCACCGGTGATGATGACTACGTTGTTCTCGACCAGCATCTTTGTCTCCTTGCAATTGGACTTGGGATGTGTCGAGTTTTGTCGCTGGCGGCCTGACGATCAACGCGGTCTGCCTCAGCTATTGCTGAGAAATTTTCAAATGTCGGCGAAGGCGCCCGGAAGAGTGAGACGCTTCATTCACTTCACTGGCCCCGCAGGGGGCGTCGCGCGTTCAGCGCGGCGCCGGCAGCTGGCGGTCGAGCCAGGCCAGGAAGCGCGCCACGCGCGGCAACTCCGCGTTCTGCGCCGGGCAGACCAGGTGGTGGCTGCCCACCTCCAGCGCGTGGCTGTCGTCGAACACCGGCACCAGCGCGCCCTTGCGGATCTGCACCGATGCCAATAGCGTGCTCTCCAGCGCCACGCCCAGTCCCAGTGCGGCAGTCTCCAGCGACATGTAGGAGCGGTCGAAGCTGAAGTCGAAGGTCTTGTGCGAAGCCGGCACGCCGAACCGCGCGAACCACTGTTGCCACTGCACCAGCGGCGTTTCGGAATAGATCAGCCGCTGCGCGAGCAAATCCTCGGGTGTACGGATCGGATGCTTTTCGAGATAGGCGGGAGAAGCCAGCGGCGCAATCGTCTCGCGCCGCAGCGTCTTCACCTGCAGATCGCGCCAGTGCGCGTAGCCGTGGCGGATATCAACATCGTAGTAGCCGCTTGTGAACGACACGTCTTCATACGAGCAGGACAGGTTGAGCTGGATATCGCCATTGTCGGCCTGGAACGATTCCAGCCGTGGCAGCAGCCACATCAGGCCGAAGCTCGGGCTCGAATGGACACGCAGAATCTCGATATTCGCGGGGCTCGAAGCGCGTTCGGTAGCGCGGTTGAGATCGGCAAGCACGCCGGTGATATCGCGCAGATACTGCTCGCCAACCGACGTCAGCGCCAGCCCGCGTCCTTGCCGGAAGAACAGCGCCTGGCCAAGGATCTCTTCCAGATTGCTGAGCTGGTGGCTGACGGCGGACGCCGTCAGGCCGAGTTCCTCCGCGGCGCGGCTGACGCTCTTTGTCCTGGCGACGCTTTCGAAGGCGATAATGGCCTTTACCGGAGGAATCCGCATGGCATGTGGTTCGGCATGGAGTCGCAGCGATTCTACTGGGTGTTGCGGGCCGCGTGCCGCCGAATGCGGCGGTCCGCGGTCCGCCGCGGTTACTTGCGCTGCATCCCGACCACGGTCGGCTTGCCGTCGACATTGTCGAATGTGGCCCACACCGATTCGCCTTCCCGGAAATGCTGCAACGAGGCGCGATCCTTGACCGGGAACGCCATGGTCATGGCGGACATGCCGAGGTTCTCGATCGGGTCATGCCTGAGCGTGACTTTGCCGGCCTTCATATCGATCTTCTTGATTTCCGCCGCAACGGGGCGGGGAGCCTGCTTCGACCCCGCCGACGGCTTCATGTCCATGCCGTCCATCGATCCCGCAGCGAATGCCGCCGGGGTGGCGGCGAGGGCCAGCACGATTGCGAGAGTCTTGACGCGTTTCATCTTGATTCCTCCTGAAGCGAGGGTTGAGTGGAAAGTGGAGTGGATCCTGGCTTGCGCCTGCGCATCAGCAGGTACGCCGCCGGCACGACAAACAGGGACAGCAACGGGGCAGTCACCATGCCGCCGACCATCGGGGCGGCAATGCGCTGCATGACTTCCGAGCCGGTGCCGTGCGACCACATGATGGGAACCAGGCCTGCGAGAATAACCGCGACCGTCATGGCTTTGGGGCGCACGCGCAGTACCGCGCCTTCCTGGATGGCTTCCATGAGGGCAGCCGAGCCGGTCTCGCCACGGTCCTCGCGCAGGCTCCAGGCCTGCTTCAGGTAGAGCAGCATGATTACGCCAAACTCCGCCGCAACCCCGGCCAGCGCAATGAAGCCGACGACGCCGGCCACCGACAGGTTGTAGCCCAGCAGGTAAAGCAGCCAGAACCCGCCGATCAGCGCCAGCGGCAGCGTGCCCATGATGAGCAGCGCTTCGTCGAGACGGCCGAACACCAGGTAGAGCAGCACGAAGATGATCAGCAGCGTGAACGGCACTAACACCTTCAGCTTCGCCGTCGCCCGCTCCAGGTACTCGAACTGCCCCGACCAGCTGAGCGAGTAGCCCGCCGGCATCGGCACCGCCTTTGCCACCGCGGCCTGCATGTCCCGGACGGCCGAGCGCAGGTCGCGTCCGCGGATATCCACGTACACCCAGCCGGACAGGCGGGCGTTTTCGCTGCGAAGCATCGGCGGCCCCTGCACCACCTGGATGCGCGCCACGTCGGCCAGGACGATCTGCTGGCCCCTGTCGGTGACGATGGGGAGGTTGCGCAGCTGCTCGACCGATTCGCGGTAGTCGCGCGGATAACGGACGTTGATGGGAAAACGCGCCAGCCCGTCGACGACTTCCCCCACGTTGTCGCCGCCGATCGCCGACGACACGATGCGCTGGACATCCTCGATGTTCAGGCCATACCGGCCGGCCGCCATGCGATCGATGTCGACGTCGATATAGCGCCCCCCGGTCAGCCGTTCGGCGAGCGCCGAGGTGACGCCAGGCACCGCCCTGACGGCGTCTTCGATGCGCGTGGCGAGGCGGTCGATTTCCTTCAGGTCAGCGCCGGCCACCTTGATGCCCACGGGACTCTTGATGCCGGTGGCGAGCATGTCGATGCGGTTGCGGATCGGCGGCACCCAGATATTGGACAGGCCCGGCACCTTCACCACCCGGTCGAGTTCCTCCACCAGCTTGTCGGCAGTCATGCCGGCACGCCACTGGTCACGCGGCTTGAACTGGATGGTGGTCTCGAACATCTCGATCGGCGCCGGATCGGTCGCGGTATCGGCGCGGCCCGCCTTGCCGAACACGGTGGCCACCTCGGGCACGGTCTTGATCATGCGGTCGGTCTGTTGCAGCAGCTGCGCTGCCTTGCCGACGGACAGCCCCGGCAGCGCCGATGGCATGTACAGCAGGTCGCCCTCGTCGAGGGGCGGCATGAATTCGCCGCCGATCCGCATGACCGGCCACGCGCTCACAAGCAACAGCAGCGCGGCGATCGCCACGGTGGCCCGGGGAAAGGCAAGCACCCTGGCGAGCACGGGCCGGTAGGCGCAGATCAGCCATCGGCTGAGCGGATTCGACTGCTCGGCAGGGATCCTGCCGCGGATCAGGTAGCCCATCAGGACCGGCACCAGGGTCACGGACAGTCCCGCCGCCGCGGCCATGGAATAGGTCTTGGTGTAGGCCAGCGGCGAGAACAGCCTGCCCTCCTGCGCTTCGAGCGCAAACACCGGGATAAACGACAGCGTGATGATCAGCAGCGACAGGAACAGAGCGGGCCCGACCTCGGCTGCCGCCGCGCCGATCACGCCCCAGCGCTCGTGCCCGCCCAGTTCGCGGCCAGGATTGTCCGCATGCCAGTGCTCCAGGTGCTTGTGCGCGTTCTCGATCATGACAACCGCGGCATCGACCATGGCCCCGATGGCGATCGCGATGCCGCCCAGCGACATGATGTCGGCATTGACGCCCTGGTATCGCATGACCAGGAACGCGGCCAGCACACCCAGCGGCAATGAAACGATGGCCACCAGCGCGGAGCGCAGGTGGAACAGGAAAGCCAGGCAGACCAGGGCGACGACGATAAACTCTTCGGCCAGCTTGTGCGCCAGGTTTTCCACCGCCCGGTTGATCAGCGCAGAGCGGTCGTAGGTGGTCACGATCTGCACGCCAGCCGGCAAACTCTGCTGCAACGTGGCGAGCCTGGCCTTGACCGCCTCAATGGTTTCCAGTGCGTTCTTGCCCGAGCGCATCACGATGACACCGCCGGCAACCTCGCCCTGGCCGTCGAGCTCGGCAATGCCGCGACGCATCTCTGGACCGAGCTGGATGACGGCGACATCGCCCAGCCGCACCGGGATGCCGGCGTCGCTGGTCACCAGCGGGATCTGCCGGAAATCGTCGAGCGTCTTCAGGTACCCGCTGGCGCGGACCATGTACTCCGCTTCCCCCAGCTCCAGCACCGAGCCGCCGGTTTCCTGGTTGGCCCCCTTTAGCGCCGCCAGCACCCTGGCCTGCGACAGGTTGTAGGCGCGCAGCCGATCCGGCATCAGCACGATCTGGTACTGCCTGACCATGCCCCCCAGCGAGGCGACCTCGGCGACATTGGGCAGCGATTTCAGCTCGAAGCGCAGGAACCAGTCCTGCAGCGCGCGCAACTGGCTCAGGTCATGCTGCCCGGACTTGTCCACCAGCGCGTACTCGTAGATCCAGCCGACGCCGGTGGCGTCCGGCCCCAGTGCCGGCCTGGCTGCGGCGGGCAGGCGCGACTGCACCTGGTTCAGGTATTCCAGGACCCGCGACCGTGCCCAGTAGAGGTCGGTGCCATCTTCGAACAGCACATAGACAAAGGAGTCGCCAAAGAACGAATAGCCGCGCACGGTCCTGGCCCCGGGCACCGACAGCATGGTGGTGGTCAGCGGATAGGTGACCTGGTTCTCGACAATCTGCGGCGCCTGGCCGGGAAACGGCGTGCGGATGATGACCTGCACGTCGGACAGGTCCGGCAATGCATCCAGCGGCATGCTGCGCGCCGCCCACAGTCCCCATGCGGTCAGCAGGATCGTGGCCAGCAGTACCAGGAAGCGGTTGCGGATGGACGCAAGAATAAGCCGGGCGATCATGGCTTGGCCTCCTGGGTGACGCCAGCCGGCTCGACCGAAGACAGGATCGCCATGCCGTCCTTGTCCAGGTGGAAGCGGAACCGGATGCGGTCACCGGGCTTGAGCCCTTTCGGCAGGCCCGCAGGCGGCGCGGCGAAATCCATGGTCATCGCGCCCCACTGCACCGAGGGGATGGGGCCGTGCGAGATGGTCAGGCTCTCGGTGCCACGATCGCTGCCGTTGACTGCCTCGATGCGGCCGAGGCCCTCGTGCCCGGGCGCGGCTGCCGCCGGCGCGGAAGCCGCCGGAGAAGCACCCATGCGCTCTGCGGTGCCGCGCAGGCTGGCCTCCGAATCGATCAGGAATTGTCCGGAGGTGACCACCTTCTGGCCAGCCCGCAGCCCATCCAGCACCTCGACCATGCCCGCGGCCTCGCGTCCGGTCCTGATGTCGGTTGCCACAAAACCTGCCGTGCCGGCATCCACCATGACGATGCTGCGCCGGCCGGTGCGGATGACGGATTCCAGGGGAATCATCAGCACCTCTTTCTGCTCGCCGCTGTCGAAACGGGCCGTCACGAACATGCCCGGCAACAGCTGCCTGCCCTTGTTGGGCAGGACAATGCGCACCTTGACGGTACGCGTGGCCGGATTGACGTCCGGCAGGACGGTGTCGATCGTTCCGGCCAGTGGCTCGGTTGCGCCGGCGGGCAATACCTTGACCGCCTGGCCGGGAACAATGGCGCGGGCCTGGCCCTCCGGGATCTCGGCAATCACCCAGATCCGGCTCAGGTCGGCCAGGCGGAACAGTGTCGTGCCCGGGGAAACCGTCATGCCCTCGCGGACCGCGACCTCGGTCACGACGCCGTCGACCGGACTCACGATGCCAGCATGGGGCTGGAGCTTGCCGGACGACTCGACCGCGCTCACCTGGCCTGGCGTCATGCCCGCCTGCAGCATGCGGGCCCTGGCCGCACCGAGCAGGTCAATCCGGCCATCGGCGGCCGTGCGGGACACGGCGAGGTATTCCTCCTGCGCGGCGATCCAGTCGGGGGAGTACACCGTCACAAGGACTTGCCCGCGCCGAACCGGGTCGAGGGTTGCCTTGACGGCAACATGCTGAACGAAGCCAGTGGTTCGTGCCTGAATCACCTGGACACTGCGTTCGTCGATGGCGACATTGCCTGGCGCCTCGAGCACGGCGCTGAGCCGGCCGGTCCTGGCCTCGGACGTGCGGATGCCCAGATTCTGCGCGACACGGCTGTCGACCGTGACCCCGCCGCCCGCGCCTTCCCCATCGGCGTAGACCGGCACGAGCTGCATATCCATGAAGGGAGACTTGCCCGGCTTGTCGAAGCGCTGGCCGGGCACCATCGGATCATGCCAGTACAGGATCTTCTTGCCGGTCTTCGGATCGATGTCACCTGCCTTGAGCGCGGGCCCGGCGCCGGGTGTCCGCGACTGGGCAAGTTGTGTCCCGCGCGTGACGCCGAGATGATAGGCGCTATAGATAGCGGCGCCGGCGAGAACGAGGGCGGCGGCCGCTGCAATACGTGCTTTTTTCATTGGAGATCCTTGATGGCCGGCCCGGTCTGCGCGGTTGGCAGAGGGACCAGGAAGGTCAGCTCGGCCCAGAGCCTGGCCGTCCTGGCCTCAAGCGCCAGCCGTTCCGCCGCCATGTCGATGGCGCGATGGCTGGCCTCGGCGACAGCGGGCAGCGACCCGGTATTGGCCCGGTAGGCCGTGAGCGCGGCATCCGCTTGCGCGCGGGCCAACGGCAAGGTCTTCTCGTCGTAGCGCTTGAGCCGCTCCAGGTTGCGCTGCAGTTCGGCAAGCCTGGCGCCCACCATGGCCTGCGTGTTGCGGCGGATGATTTCGGCCCTGGCGCGCGCCTCGTTGGCCTGTGCGAGCCTGGCTGCGACATCGCGGTCCTGGCGATTACCGCGGTCCCAGGGTACCGGGAAGCTGACGTTGAGCGACCCCATATTGGAGTAGGCCGGGCCGCGCTGGCTGTACATCAGCTCTACCGTCACATCCGGTTTGCGGGCTTCTGTCGCCACCTGGATCTCCGACTCCGCCAGGGCCACTTCACGCTGCGCCGCCGTCACCTCAGGCACCGCGTCGAATTCGCCTTGCAGCAGGTGCTGAATGCCTTGCGGCACGTCGAGCGGCGGGCGCTCCGACAACGGGCGCCTGGCCGCGGGCCCGACCCAGCGCTCGAGATTGAGCATGGCCGTTGCAATAGCGGCACGGTTTTCGTCCTGGCGGTCGTGCAGCTTCTCGATTTCAAGCTCCATCGCCAGGACATCCGCACGCGAGCCACGCCCGCTGCGATAGGCGGCCGTCGCCGCCTGGAGCGCCAGATCCAGCGGGTGGACGTGATGGCCGAGGAGGACGGCGGTCTGCTCGGCGTACCACAGGTCAAGCCAGGCACCGACCGCATTGCGCTGCACGCCGGCCAGTCCGACGGCTCGTTTCGCCTCGGCGGCGGTCGCCTCGGCCGCGGAACGCGCCGCTCTTGCGCGGCGCTTGTCCGCGCGCGTGAATTCCTGCATCACGCTGACCGACCGCATGGTCATGAAGTCCCGGGTCAGCGAGAACTGGTCCGGCCCGTTCAGGGGGACGTTGTTCAGCCCGAGCTTGAGCACCGGATCCGGCAACTGGCCGGCGGCGACCGCCATTTGCGCGGCCGACTCGACGGCGCCGGGAGAAGATTCGGCATTGCCCGCGTGGGCCGTCGCGAGCGCGACGGTTTCCTCGAGGGAAAGAGTTGGAGCGGCTTGCGCGGCTGCGGCGTGCAACCACGCCGGGCCCAGGGCAGGCGCGCACAGCAGCGCCAGTGCCAGGCGACGAAGAGAAAGCATAAAGCCTCCGTGAGCGACGACAGCTGCCCGGTCTGGCGGGCAGCGCTGAATGGACGTCGATCCGGAGGCTACGTTTGGAAACTGCAGTGAAGGATGTTCAGGGCCGGTGGGCCGCGGGCTTCCACTTCCGCGCGCAGCGCGACGCGGATATCAGCGAGGACCACGCGCGTGGGTTCCACGATGCTCCTCAGCACCGGCAGGAATGCCGGCAGCTGCGCGTGGGCATGGTCCGCACTCCTGGAATCGGCCTGGCAGTGCGCCTGGCATAGCCCGCTCTGGTCAATCCCCTGGTAGTCGCTGCCAGGCGCCATGTCGGCGCACGATTCGGTCATTGCCGCTGCCGTGCCACTGCCTTCCATCTGGTAGCGGATGCCGGTACAGGCGTACGCGGCCGCTGCCAGTTGAACTGTCAGAAATACAACAAGCAGGAGGCCGGCGAAGACGGGATGCCGGCGGACAGCGTGGCGCAAGTGATGTGTCGGTGGCGTGCGCGGTTGCGTACGTGAGGAAGGATACTGCGTTTTCGGGTGATCGACGTGACTCTTGGCGGATTGCAGGGCGTGTCAACAAGAATGCACACAGAAACGAAAACGAAAGCACAAAATCGTGCAAAAACGCTGAAACCATCGGGGAATGCCCCTAGGGCACCGGGCAACATTGTTTAGAGTGCTTACTCTAGAATGGGTCGCGAATGATGCAACGCAGCACGCCGGGCGTCTCCTTCGACGCACACGGTCGTGCGTCCACCAGCTACCGTCGTCGGGCAACCGTGCCCAGGCGGATCCAAGGAAACCATTGCATGCCCGTTTTCGCGCCCGATCAGCTCGCTGCCACCCACGGCAGCGGCTTCGCTGACTGCTTTGCCTACTCCAGCATCCTGTTTGCCGGCTTCCAGCGGATCGCCGAGCTGAACCTGCAGACCGCGCAGGCGGCCTTCGAGGAAAGCCAGCAACGCATGCAGGCGCTGCTGGCCAGCAAGGACCTGCGCAAGGTCCTCGACATGCAGAACGGCCTGACACCCCTTGCCGCCGACAAGGCCTGCGCCTACACGCGGCAGGTGTGCGAAATCGCGTCCGAAACGCAGGCCGAACTTGCGCAGCTGGCGCAGGCTCGCTTCCAGCAAGCGGTCGAACTTGCACAATCCAGGCTGAGCCACGCCACCGCGTCGGCTTTCGCCGGGCGAGTCGCTGCATAAACCACGGCCGCCGGGCGCGCCGCGCCGCATGCCGCCCCTGCCGCGGCCGCGGCGCCGCGTCAGTGCACAAGAGAGAAGCGTGCAATGAAGGTGCTGTTGATTGAATCCCACGCTTTGCTACGGGTGGCGTTGCGCAGGACGCTTCGGCGGGCCGGGTGTCAGGCACGTTGCCTTAGTTCAGCGTCGCCCCCGCCTGCTTGACGATCCTTGCATGCTTGTCCAGCTCGCTGCGGAAGAACGGCACGGCCGCGTCGGCACCGGTGGCCGCCACGACCACGCCCTGCCCCGCCAGATGCTCCTGCACCTCGCGCTCCTGCAGCGTGGCCTGGATCCTGGACTGCAGCGCCGATACATTGGCCTTCGGCAAGCCCGCCGGACCCACGATCGCCAGCCAGGCATCGAAGCTGTAGCGCGGCAGGCCGGACTCCGCCAGCGTCGGCACCTCCGGCAGCGCCGGCACGCGCTGCGCGGTCGAGACGGCGATGGCCTTCAGCTTGCCGGCCTTGAGCAGCGGCAGCACCGCCTGCACCGTCAGGAAGCCGACCTGTACCTGGCCGCCGACCAGGTCCGTGGTGTAGTTGCCGGAGCCCTTGTAGGGCACATGCCGGATATCGACCTTCGCTTCGCTGGCAAACAGCTGGCCAGCTAGATGCAGCACCGTGCCGTTGCCAGACGAGCCATAGTTGAGTTCGCCCGGCTTCGACTTGAGCAGCGCGACCAGTTCGCGGGTGTTTTGCGCGTTGACCGAAGGATTGACGACCAGCACCAGCGGCAGCGTGCCGATCACCGTGATCGGCGTGATGTCCTTGAGCGAGTCGTAGGGCAGGTTCTTGTAGATAAACGGGTTGATCACGTGGTTCGACGAGATCAGGCCCAGCGTCGACCCGTCTTTCGGCGCCCTGACGATCTGCTGCGTGCCCGGCACGCCGCCGGCACCGGCGATATTCTCGACCACCACCGACTGGCCCAGGTGCTTGCCCAGCGGCTGGCTCAGCGCGCGCGCCACGGCGTCGGCCTGCGATCCCGGCTGGGTCGGCACGATCAGCCTGACCGGCCTGGTTTCCTGCGCATTGACCGCGCCAGGCAGGCCGCCCAGCACGGCCAGTGTGGTGATGCCCGCAAGCGCATGGCGCGCCCGCCGAAACAGCGTTGTCCGCATTCCTTGTCTCCGTTTATTGAAATCGCACCGTGGGCGGTGGCCTTGGGTCGGAGTGTAGGGCTGCGCCGCTGCACGGCAGAGTGCTAATCCGCTGGACCGGATATCTCAGGCCGGCATAGCCTCGGCGGTGCCTGGCTGGAGCGCGCGGATCATCGCCGCGATCGCGCGCAGCCGTGGTTGCTTGTAGGGCGCATAGATCAGCAGCTGCCGCTCGCGCCACGGCTCGTCGAGCGGCACGCGCACAAAGCCGCGCGTGCCGGCATAGGCCGCGCCGGCGCTGGCCGGCAGCACGGCGATGCCCAGGCCGGCCTCGACCATGCGGCATGCGGCTTCGAAGCTCGACACCGTCACGCTCTGGTTGAACGGCAGGCGCAGGTTCGCCGCCTGTTCGCGCAGCTCCTGGTCGAGCGCGCCGCCAGGCTGCACCACCACCAGGGGATGCTCCAGCACTTCGGCATAGCGGATGCGCTTGCGCCGCGCCAGCCGGTGCGACGACGGCAGCACCACATTGAGCGGATCGCTGGCGAACGGCCACGACTCCAGCCCACCAGGCGTCTTGGCCGCGACGCCGATGCCGATGTCGACGCGGTCATCGAGGCAGGCGCGGATCGATTCGGCCGTGGAGCGTTCGTACAGCGCGATCTCGACCAGCGGATGCGCCGCCTTGAACGCATGCAGCCGCTCCGGCAGGAAGCCGATGATGGCCGATGGGCTGGCCGACACGCGCACCACGCCGGCAACCTGGTCGCCAAGATCCTGCACTTCGCGCGCAAAGCTGGCGATGTCTTCGTTGAGCTTGCGGCCCAGTTCGAGCGCGCGGGCGCCGGCATCGGTCAGCACCACGCCGGCGGGCGAACGCACGAACAGCACCACGCCGAGGCTGCGCTCCAGTTCCGCGATGCGCCGGCTCAGCGCCGACTGCGCAATGTGTTCGGTTTCCGCCGCGCGCTTGATCGAGCCTTCGCGTGCCGCGGCGAGGAACAGCTGGATATTGACGGGGTCGATGCGGTGCATGGTCTTCAGGATGCCGGGCGGCGTGTCGCGTGTCGCCCGATACTAACGCCTGCGCACATGCCTGCCGCATGCACAACACGGGGATAACGGGTTAACCCTGATATGCCATCCACAGATAGCAGCCATGCCGGATCAGCGCTTCGTGCCGGCGCGATGCAGCCAGTAAAGTGCCGCCAATATGCCACTGGAGACCCGCATGAGCGCCCCCGATTTCCCAGGCCGCATCCTGTTCCTCGCCGACTCGGCGGATGCCATGGCGCGCCAGCTGCACGGCGAGGCCCTCACGCTTGAGCAAGCCGGGCCCTTGCGCGACGACGTGTCCACCGACGAGATCACGCCGGTGCCGATCCTGACGCACTACGACGACAAGCTCGGCCGCTATCCCTATACCGGCTACAAGGTCGGCGGCACCTGCCCGGTCGCGCCCGGCGCGATCCGCGAGGGCGGCTTCTCGGTGACGGTCGCGGGCAACCGCTACGGCAAGGGATCGTCGCGCGAGCATAGCCCGGCGGCAGAGAAGCTCGCCGGCATCCGGCTGGTGATCGCGCGCAGCTTCGAGCGCATCTACCGCCAGAACGCCGACAACATCGGCCTGTTCACCTCGACCGACTTCGGCCTGCTCGCGCGCCTGCAGGCCGGCGAGCCGATCGCCGCGGAAACGCTGGTGGCCGGGCGCGACGCGCTGGCCGCCGCCATCCTGCTGAGCGGCGGGTTGCTGAAGTTCGGCCAGCAATACCTGGGCAAGGTCGAACCGGCACCAGCGACGCCGCCCGCGGCGCCACAAACCCTGTTCGAGAAGATCGTCCACCGCCACCTGCTGATGACGCCCGTGACGCCCGTATCCCCGGCGGGCCCGCAACCGGGCGACGGCATCTTTGTGCGCGCAGACTGGCGCTTTATCCACGAGTACTACACCGGCATGTGCGCCCACATGCTGCACGCCACGTTCGGCAAGCCGCTGCGGCTCAAGGATGCCGATCGCATCGTGGTATTCGAGGACCATACCTCCTACGTCAATGAAAGCCCCGCGCATGTGCGTGGCGGGCTGGTCGACAACATTGCGCGGATGTGCGCGGCGCAGCGGGAGTTCGTCGACGCCTACCGGCTGCGGTGCCACCGCACGCTGACGGAGGAAGCCTCACTCAGCGGCGACGGCAGCGACGACGGCAGCCATGCCGCGGGCATCTCGCACGCGATGATGGCCGAGCGCTATGCGCTGCCGGGACAGGTCGTGGTGGGCACCGACTCGCACACCCCGCATAGCGGCGCGCTCGGCTGCGTGGCCTTCGGCGTCGGCACCACCGACATGGCCAATGCGTTCGTGACGGGTGCGGTCCGCATGACCATGCCGCAGGGCATCCGCGTCGCGCTCCACGGTGCGCTTGCGCCGGGCGTCACGGCCAAGGATGTCGTGCTGCATCTGCTGGCGCGGGCCGAGATCAAGGCAGGCGCCGGCGTCGGCAAGGTGTTCGAGTTCACCGGCCCCGCCGTGCGCGCGATGTCCATCGACGAACGCGCCACGCTGACCAATATGTGCGCCGAGCTGGGTGGCTTCACCGGCATCGTCGCGCCGGATGCGCAGACCGTGCGCTTCCTCAGGGAGCGCCGCGGCATTGATCTCGTGATCGAGCCGTGGATGCGCAGCGACGACGATGCCGCCTTCGCGGCCACCATCGAACTCGACTGCGGCACGCTCGGCCCGATGGTGGCGCGCCCCGGCGATCCCGGCAACGGCCTGCCGCTGGCCACGCTGGACCAGCGCGTGCGGGTGGATATCGCCTATGGCGGCTCCTGCACCGCCGGCAAGCGCGAGGATTTCGACCTGTACCACGAGGTGCTGCACTGGGCGGTGCAGCGCGGCCTGCGGCTGCCGTCGCATGTCACGCTCTACCTGCAGTTCGGCACCACCGACGTGCGGGACTATTGCATCCGCCAGGGCTACATGGAGACGTTCCATGCGGTCGGCGCGCGCATCTTGCAACCGTCGTGCGGGGCGTGCGCCAACTGTGGCCCGGGTTCGTCGGAACGGGCCGAGCAGGTGACGGTGAGTTCGATCAACCGGAATTTCCCCGGGCGCTCGGGGCCCGGGCAGGTGTGGCTGGCCAGCCCGCCCACCGTGGCCGCCAGTGCGATGGCGGGCGAACTGCTGTCATTCCATGACCTGCAGCGGCGCCACGGGTAAGCGCGCCATCAGTACGGAGGATTGACCACGACGTACTGCGCGCCCTGCGGCATGTACCAGGTACTGCCGCACTGCTGGTAGACCATGCCGCCGTAGTTGACCGGCACGCAGCTCGGCGGGACCGTGCGCACCATGGATCCCACCACCGCCGACGTGACGGCGACGGTGGCCGTCACCGCGGCGGCCGTCGCCACCGGGTGGTAATCGTTGTCCCAGCCGCAGCAGCCGCCATTTTCGACGTTCACGTTGACGTTGCGGCTCGTATTGACGTTGACGTCGCGGCTGGCGTTGACGTTGTTGACGCTGGTGTTGCGGACATTGTTGGTGCGCGCGTCGGCACGCTGGTTGTTCACCTGCCGCGTTTCGCGGCTGGCGCCGCCGGCAGCGGCGCGCTGCCCGCCCGCGGCATGTCCGCCGGCAGCGGCATGTCCGCCCCCCCTGTCGCCGCGGGCGGCCTCGGCCACCGATGTCCAGCCGGACGCCACCAGCATGAGCGCGGCCGTGCACACCGCGAGCGGCTTTGCGAATGTGTAGCTCATGGCAATGCTCCTTTTGTCCATGGCCCCGTTACCGGGTGGCCTTCAGGGGAACGAACTCCGCCTTCCTGGCGTCCTTGGGCGGCGTGAAGGCGAACGCTGAATTGCTGAATTTCGGATTCAGGTTCCACTTGTACAGCGTGACCGATTGCGGCCTGGCCTCGTCGGACCGGTTGGTGATGACGAGCTTGCGCGGCACCGGACGGTTGCCGGCGGCGATCCAGATCTGCCAGTCGAGCTGCCCCTGGCGGAAGGCATAGTGATCGCACAGCTCGCCGCCAACGATGTCCTGCCCGGCATTCATCGCCGATTCGATGTTGTCCACCGGCGCCGCGGGCGTGCCCCACAGGAACAGGTCGGCCGAGGGGATTTCCACGCCGAAGCGTTCGCGCAGCCGCTGCGCCAGCACGCCCAGGTTGTCGCTGAATTCGGCCTGCGAGTATACCTTCTGCGTCGGGGAATAGAGCGTGACCTTCTTGCCGTCATAGATCAGGTCGCGCTGCGAGCGCGCGCTGCGCATCAGCGCGCGCAGCCGGTCCGGCCGCTGCACATCCAGGTCCGCGGTGGCGGTGTGCTGCAGCTTCTGGCCGTCCTGCAGCACCCGTTCGCCAGACAGGTCGATAAACACCTCGAACTGGCGCAGCGACTGCAGGTACTTGCCCATGTCGTTGAGCGCCTGGATCGTTGCGGGGTCGACAGCGTTCGGCTGGGGCTTCGCCTGTGCCTGCGCCGGTGCCGCGGCGGAGGCGGCCGATGTTGCAGGCGTCGCGGGTGGCGGCGCGGGCGGCGTGCTGCTGCAGGCCGCCAGCGCGATGACGAGCAGGGTCAGGGCCGGTATGCGTGCCATGGTGAACTCCCGGTTGACTGGACAATCGCCCGGCCGCGTGCGGATTCAGGCCGGCGATGGAGATGCTGGGGAATCTTCTATGACGGGAAGGGGGAAGTGAAGTGAATCTTTTTGTGGGTGCGGTAAGCCGTGTTGTAGGGCGCTGGAATTGGCTGTCCTGGCGGCGGGGGCCGGGAATCGGAGATGGACTGGATATTCCGCATGGGCGTAGCCCGATGTGGCGAAGAGACCTCTGCTTGCTTGATCCGCATGGTTGTCTCCTATGTTTTTTTGGGATGCCGCGGCTTCGGCCTCGAATCCGACCACGGGCTCAGCCGGCTTGGCACCATGGTGCATGCGCTCGACATTTGCGGCATTTCGGTGCCGGAAGCCAGCGGCTTTGAAGCCGTACTGGCCGGCGCACGGGCCCGCCTGAAGGATGATGACGCGCTGCTGGCGGAAATCGGCACGGTTGCTGGATTCACTTTACGCGCACTTCTCGGCCAACAAGAAGACTTGATTTCCATTTTCAACCCGCCATGAGTCGCATGCAGCAAGCCGGTATAGCACCACCGGAAGTCTCGGAACGGCCTGCCTATACTCTTTGGCAGACTCGTGCTCTATTTCCTCCGCCTTGGCACCTTCGGCTTTGGCGGGCCGGTCGCGTTGGCCGGCTATATGCATCGCGACCTGGTCGAGCGGCGGGGATGGATCGCAGAGGGCGACTACAAGGAAGGCATCGCGCTGGCGCAACTGGCGATTTATCTCGGCTACGTGCACTACCGCATCCTCGGTGCCACGCTGATCGGCCGGCCGCCAGCGGTCTGCTCAGCACGCTGGACTGGCCGCTGCTGACCCAGATCGGTGTTTTCTTCGCCAAGGCCGGCGCCTTCGTCTTTGGCCGGGTCTTGCCATCGTGCCCTTCCTTTACGGTGGCGTGGTGACGGAATACCAATGGCTTAACGAAAAGCAATTCGTCGATGCGGTGGCCGTGGCCATGATCACGCCCGGCCCCGTCGTGATCACGGTCGGCTTTATCGGCTACCTGGTGGCCGGGCTGCCCGGCGCCTGCGTGGCGGCCCTGGCGACCTTCCTGCCGTGCTACCTGTTCACGGTATGGCCGGCCCCTTACTTCAAGAAGTACGGAAAACTGCCGGCCATCCTGGCCTTCGTCGATGGCGTCACGGCGGCTGCAATTTCCGGCTACGGGCGAAACCGGCGCTGGATGGCAAGCTGCACATCGACACCTCGGACGAGCATATCCCGGGTGCCGGTGCCATCGGCGTCTGGACCAGGGCCGACAGCGTAACCCTCTTTGCTGCCATCTCGTCTGGCAGTAACAACACCGGATAAGGCGGCAGGCACCATGTCAGGCTGCAACATACATAGCAGTCCGCCCTCGCCAACTGGCCTCGATGCCAGATCGACAAGTCAGGCTCGCCGTGGCAGTACATAAGGACCACCCCCCCACCGCCAGCAGTAGCTGGCTCGAACGCATCACGCTGCCATCCGGTGTTCGCCCCGACGCCCTGCCGCTGCTTGCTGGCCGTGCGCTGCGTGGTATCTGTGATGGCTATATTGCCGTGCTGTTGCCGTCCTACCTGCTGGCCCTTCGCTTCGACTCGCTGGCCGTTGGGCTCATAAGCAGCGCGACCCTGATCGGCTCTGCCCTCGCCACCATTCTGATCGGGATCGCCGGGCACCGCTACCCGCAACGCCGCTTGCTGATGCTGGCGGCGGCCATGATGTTTGCGACCGGCCTCGGCTTTGCTGGCTTCTCCACGCTGTGGCCGCTTCTGGTCATCGCATTCGTCGGCACGCTTAACCCTGGCTCCGGCGATGTCAGTATCTTCCTGCCCTTGGAGCACGCGCGCCTGGCGGAATCAGCATCGCCTGACACCCGGACGGCGCTGTTCGCCCGCTACGGCCTGGTCGGCGCATTTTCCTCCGCTTTAGGGGCACTAGCAGCGGCGATTCCGGCATGGCTGGCCGAGCAATCCCGGCTGTCCCCGCTCGATGCGATGCGCCTGATGTTCGTTTTCTACGGAATCATAGGACTGCTGCTGTGGCGTCTCTATGCGCGCGTACCTGCCACGCAGCCATGTGGGTCGGCAACCACGGCGACCACACCATTGGGTCCGTCCCGTCCGATCGTATTGCGCCTGGCGATGCTGTTCAGCGTGGACGCGTTCGCGGGCGGGCTCGTGGTCAATTCGCTCCTGTCGCTGTGGCTGATGCAGCGGTTCGGCCTGAGTCCTGCCGCGACCGGCCAGTTCTTCTTCCTCGCAGGAATACTGACGACGTTCTCGCAACTCGCCGCGGTGCCGCTGGCGCGAAAGATCGGCCTGCTCAACACGATGGTATTTACGCATATCCCGTCCAGCCTGTGCCTGATTGCCGCCGCCTTCGCGCCCACGCTAACGCTTAGCCTGTCCTTGCTGCTTGCTCGCAGCGCGCTGTCGCAGATGGATGTGCCGACACGGACGGCTTATGTGATGGCGGTTGTGACCCCGCCGGAACGGGCGGCGGCCGCAAGCTTGACCGCCGTGCCGCGCAGCCTGGCTGCGGCACTCAGTCCCGCGCTCGCCGCCGCATTGATGGCGTGCGGCTATGCCAGCACGCCGCTGGTCGCCTGCGGCCTGCTGAAGATCGCCTACGACCTCGCGATGCTGCGCGCGTTCCGTCGGGTCAAGCCACTCAACTGACCGGCCAGAGCGGGATGTGGACTTGCCAGACTGGATCACAGCAGTACTGGCCGCAATCGTCGTTGTCGCGGCGCTGAACTGTCCGATCCATGGTGAAGGCCGAACGGATGACCAGGAGCACTGGCTTCACCGGAGCGACAGCCATCATGCTATCCTCCCCCCCAGGATAGGAGAAGTTATGTCGATGCATGCCACGCACCCCGATATCATCAAGCGCCTGAAGCGCGCCGAAGGCCACCTGAGGCGCATCATCGGCATGCTTGAAGAACAGCGGCCGTGCGTGGAGGTCGCGCAGCAGCTGCAGGCGGTCGAATCCGCCGTGGCAAGCGCCAAGAAAACGCTGGTCCATGACCATATCGACCATTGCCTCGACGATGCGATTCGCGCCGGTACCCGCACTGCGGACGAGGCGTTGCGCGAGTTCAAGTCCATCAGCAAGTATCTATAAACGTCACCGTTATGCTGGATGTCCTGACCAATCGCACCTACCGGCACTTGTTCCTTGCGCAGGTCATCGCACTCGTCGGGACGGGACTGGCAACAGTGGCGCTGGGGTTGCTCGCTTATGATCTGGCTGGCGCGAACGCCGGCACCGTTCTCGGCACAGCGCTTGCCATCAAGATGGTCGCCTATGTCGGTGTTGCCCCGGTCATCGGTGCGTACGCGAACCGGCTGCCCCGCCGCGCGTTCCTGGTGTCGATGGACCTGGTCCGTGCCGGTGTCGCGGTCTCGCTACCGTTCGTGACCGAAGCCTGGCAGATCTATCTGCTCATTTTCCTGCTCCAGTCGGCGTCGGCGGCGTTTACCCCCACGTTCCAGGCGACGATCCCCGACGTGCTACCCGACGAGAAGGACTACACCCGCGCATTGTCGTTGTCGCGGCTGGCCTATGACCTGGAAAACCTTGCCAGCCCTGCGCTGGCCGCCGCGCTGTTGACGGTGATCGGTTTCCACTGGCTGTTTGCCGGCACCGTCATCGGCTTCCTGGTTTCGGCTGCGCTGGTGGTATCCGTGCGACTGCCTCAGTCACGGGCAGTCGAGCGATCGGGCGGCATCTTCGCCAAGACAACCCATGGCATGTCGATCTATCTTCGGACGCCGCGCCTGCGTGGCCTGCTTGCGCTGAACCTTGCCGCTGCGGCGGCGGGTTCGATGGTCATCGTGAATACCGTCGTCTACGTGCAAAGCAAGATGCAGCGGCCTGCCACCGACGTTCCGATTGCATTGGCCGCGTTCGGATGCGGATCGATGCTCGTGGCGCTGCTGCTGCCAAAGTACCTCGACAAGCGGCCCGACAGGCCCGCCATGCTGACCGGTGCTTCGGTCATGGCGCTGGGCTTGCTGGCGGGCATCGCAATCGCGGAGCTGGGAGGATCGGCCGAATGGCCCGCATTCCTCGCTGCCTGGTTCACGATCGGCATAGGTTATTCGATGACGCTGACGCCCAGCGGACGCTTGCTGCGGCGCTCGGCAAGTTCGGCCAACCGGCCGGCAGTCTTCGCGGCGCAGTTTTCCCTGTCGCATGCATGCTGGCTGGTCACATACCCGCTGGCAGGGCAGCTTGGTGCGAGACTGGGCATGGCGCCGACCTTTGCCGTCCTCGCTGCGCTGACCCTCCTTGGCGTGGGGATTGGCTGGCGGATGTGGCCGGCCGCAGACCACGATATTCTCGACCACAGCCACCCAGCGGGAACGGCGTTCGAGGAGCACCTGTCTGAAGGCGAGCGTACGGGCAGCCGAAGCCACCGCCACGCCTTCACCATCGATGAGCTGCATCCGAGATGGCCGGATCTTTTGTAGTCACCGCCTTTGTACTTCCGGCCATGACCGGATGGCGACGCCCCTGCGCACCCGGCTTGCCATGGTGTGATCGACGGGGTTCCTACTGTGTCACTTCGCTACAAAGCGCGCCGTGACGGTCTTGCCGTTGGCAAACTTGATTGTCGCGACCAGCTTGGAGCCGGCTTTGAATTGCAACTTGTCGGCCGCCACCAGCGCATTGTCCGTTCCCGGGTTCAGCACCGTTTCCGTCTTCTGGGCGCCGGTCAGCACCGTCAGCTTGCCGCTGGCGCCGGCCACCGGCAGTTTCCGGTCATGGTCGTCGACATAGATGGTGACCGCGCCATCCTTGTTGACCAACTCGAACTGCAGGTCACTGGCGGTCTGCACGATGCCGCCGTACTGCGCGGGCTTGGCGCCGTGGGCCATGGCCAGACCGGAAAGGCCGGACAGTGCGAGGCTGCCGGCAAACAACATGGCTGAAATCTGTTTCTTCATCGAATACTCCGTTGATGCAGCGACTTGGGGGCGTCGCTGCCAAAGCCCGTAGTCAGTACGCGTCGCCCTGCTGTTGCGACAGAATCCGTTCCAGCGGGCGGCGCCCGAACAACCAGAATGCCAAGGGTGTCAGCACGGAATCCAGGATGGTCGAGCTGACCAGCCCGCCGAAGATCACCACCGCCACCGGATGCAGGATTTCCTTGCCGGGCGCGTCGGCCGACACCAGCAGCGGCGTCAGTGCGAACGCCGCAACCAGCGCGGTCATCAGCACTGGCGTCAGCCGCTCCAGCGACCCGCGCACGATCATCGGGATACCGAAGGTCTCCCCTTCGACGCGGCACAGGTTGATGTAGTGGCTGACTTTCAGGATGCCGTTGCGGGTGGCGATACCCGTCAGCGTGATGAAGCCGACCATGGACGCCACAGAGAGGGTCAGCCCTCCCAGCCACATCGCGATTACGCTGCCGATCAATGCCAGCGGGATATTCGCCATGATGATCAACGTGAGAGTCGCGGAGCGATAGCGCGAATACAGCACCAGGTAGATCAGTGCCAGCGACACCAGTGACAGCAGCACGATCAGTTGCGTCGCCTGCTCCTGTGCCTGGAACTGACCCTCGATGCTGACGAAATAACCACCGGGTAGCCCGGCGCGCGCGACCGCGCTGCGCACCTCGCCGATGACCTTCGACATATCCGAGCCATCGGTATTGGCATAGACCACGATGCGCCGGCGGCCATTCTCGCGCCCGATCTGATTCGGGCCGTCGCCATCCTCGACCGTGGCGACTGCCGACAGCGGTACCGCGCCCCGCGGCGAATCGAGCATGACGCGGGACAGGTCCTGCGGTGTACGGCCCGTATCCGGCAACCGCACCACCAGGTCGTAGCGGCGCACGCCCTCGATCAGCTGCGTCACCCGCGTGCCGTCCGACAAGGTCTGCAACGCCTTCAGCGCCTCGCCAGCCGGAATGCCGTATTGCGCGGCCTTGCGGTAATCGAGCCTCACATTGACTTGCGGAATCAGCACCTGACGCTCGACCGTGATATCGACGAGCCCCGGTATGGCGGCAAGCCGCCCGCGCACTTTCTCCGCCAGGCCGCGCAGCGTATCGAGATCGTCGCCATAGATCTTCAGCGCGATCTGTGCCCGCACCCCGGACAGCAGGTGGTCCAACCGGTGCGAAATCGGCTGGCCGATCGCCACCGACGCAGGCAGGCTGGCAAGCTGGGCGCGGATGGCGGCCATCACTTGTTCACGACTGCGGTCGGAGCGCTTCAGGTCGACGTCGATCTCGGAGGAATGCACGCCTTCGGCATGTTCATCGAGTTCGGCGCGGCCGGTGCGCCGGCCGACCTGCATCACTTCCGGCACCTGCCGGATCAGCGTTTCCGCCAGCGCGCCCATGCGGTTGGCTTCGGCCAGCGAGGTGCCCGGATTGAACATCAGCGACATCACCAGCGAACCTTCGTTGAAGGCCGGCAGGAAGGCGCGCGGCATGAACGGCACCGTGGCGGCCGCCAGCGCCACGGCGATGGCAGCCGCGGCAAGCAGCGCCTTTGCGCGCGGAAACGACCAGTCCAGCACCCTGCCGTCGACCCGCTTGAGCCATGCCACCAGCGGGCTGTCCGGATGCTCGAGCCGCTTCATCCGCGGCAGCAGGTAGTAAGACAGCACCGGGGTCACCGTCATCGACACCAGCATCGAGGCCAGGATCGACACGATGTAGGCGATGCCCAGCGGCGCGAACAGGCGCCCTTCGATACCCGGCAGCGCAAACAGCGGCACGAACACCAGCACCACCACCAGCGTGGCATAGACGATGCCGGAGCGGACTTCGACCGAAGCGCGCCAGATCACCTCAAGCACCGACGGCGGATTCTCCTTGCCGGCCCGCTGCCTGAGCCGGCGCAGGATGTTCTCCACGTCGACCACGGCGTCGTCGACCAGTTCGCCGATGGCAATGGCCAGGCCGCCCAGCGTCATCACGTTGATCGACTGGCCCAGCAGGTGGAAGGCCAGCGCGGTGACGGCCAGCGATAGCGGAATCGCCACCAGCGAGATCGCGGTAGTGCGCGCGCTCAGCAAGAAGGCGAACAGGATGACGGTGACCATGATGGCGCCGTCGCGGAGCGCTTCGACTACGTTGCCGATCGAGGCCTCGATGAAGTCGGCCTGGCGGAACAGCACCTGCGGCGCGGACAGCCCCGGCGGCAGCCCCTGTTTCAGCTCCCCGAGTGCGGCCTCAAGGTCGCGCGTCAGCCGCACCGTATCCGCCGCCGGCTGCTTCTGCACGCTGACGATCACTGCCGGCTTGCCATTGAAGCCAGCGTCGCCGCGCTTGAGTGCCGGGGCATAACGCACGCCCGCCACCTGCTCCAGCAGCACCGGCATGCCGTCCTTGTAGGCAACGGCCAGCCCCTTGAGGTCGTCGAGCCGGTTGGTGCGCCCGAGATTGCGGATCAGGTATTCGCGCCCATTCAGGTCGATGAAACCACCGCTGGTATTGGCCGCGAAGTCGCGCAACGCGCTCTCCACCTGGGGCAATGCCACACCAAACTGCGCCATCCTGGCGGTGTCCGGTTCGACCCGAAGCTGGCGCACCTCGCCGCCGATCGGGATGACCTGCGACACGCCAGCCACCGACAGCAGGCGCGGCCGCAGCACGAAGTCGGCATATTCTCGCGCCTGCATCGGGCTGGCTTTGGCCGGATCGATCGGCAAGGCGATCAGCATGATCTCGCCCATGATCGACGACACCGGCCCGAGAATGGGCGTCAGCCCCCCGGGCAACTGCTCTTTCACCAGCGCCAGCCGCTCCGACACCAGCTGGCGGTTGCGATAGATATCGCTGCCCCAGTCGAATTCGGCATAGACAATCGACAGGCCCACGCCCGAAACCGAGCGGACCCGCGTGACGCCGGGCATGCCATTCAGTGCGGTCTCGATCGGGAACGACACCAGCAGCTCCACTTCCTGCGGCGCCATGCCGCCAGCTTCGGTGATTACGGTCACCAGCGGCTTGTTGAGGTCCGGGAAGACATCCACCGGCGTGCGCCAGGCGGTGAAGGCGCCGTATGCCATCAGGATGACGGCAACGGCAAGGACCAGCAGCCGATTGCCGAGGCTCGCGCGAACAATCCAGTTGAACATGCGCGCCCCTCAGCGGATCTGGTTGATCAGCGCCGCCCCGGACACTACCACCCGGTTCTCCGGCGACAGGCCTTTGACCACGACCACGGTGCGCGCATCGAGCACGCGCGCTTCCACCGGCTGGGCGATAAAGCGCTGCGTGCCGGACTTGATCCACACCACCGGCAGGTTGCTGGCGTTGCGGACCAGGGCCTCGCTGGGCAACGCGATGCCCTTGACGGTATCGGTCAGCGTGGCCACCACCGTTACGGGCTGCCCGACGGCAAGCGGCACCGCATTGCCCGTGAGCCGGAACGTCAACGGCACGGCGCCATTCTTCAAGCTGCGCCCGGCGCCGATGAAATCCAGCTTGCCACCGTCCGATCGACCCAGGGTACCAGCCTGGATACGGTTGGCCAGCGAGGCATCCGCGGTGTTGGCCTCGATCAGCATCCGCGCCGGGTCAACCACTTCATACAGCACGTCGCCAGCAGCGACTACCTGGCCGGCCAGCACATTGGCGGTGGCGATGACGCCACTGGCTGGCGCGGTCAGCGTGTTGGTAAGGTGCAGGCTCTTGCCCACTGCCTCGCGCTGGCCGGAAAGGCTCTGGACCTCGGCGCGGGCGGCTTCGATCTCCTTGCGCGGGATGCTGTCCTGCAGCGATTCCAACCGCTGCAGCCGTTGCCGGGCCAGGTTCAGGCTGGCGCTCAGGTTGGCCAGCTGCGCCTGCTGGTTGCCGATATCGAAGGGCTCGCTCTTGTGCCGTAGCACGGCCAGCACCTGGCCTTTGGTGACACGCTGCCCGAGTACCGGGAAGCCACCGGGTGGCGGCTCGATCCAGCCCGGGTGTCCCGCCTGCAGCCGCCCGCCCGCATTGGGGTCGATCGCCACCACGGCATTCAGCTCCACGGTCACGGGGTGCAAGGCTTCCTGCGGCATCGTCGTCCGTATGCCCATGCGCCGTTGCGCGAGCTTAGGCACCTGGACACTACCGTCGGGCAACCGGGCCAGGCCGCCGCTGCCGGACACCGCCCCCGGTGCATCAAGGTGTTCGCCACCGGGCCCGTGTGCACCGGGCCCGGCCAGTGCCGGCATGGCTGCACAGGCAGCCAGCGCGACGGCGATCGTTGCGAATTTGGTTGTCTTCAGCATGTCGGGCCTCAGTTTTTCTTATGGATGTTGCGGCGCCTTACGCCCCAGGCTGCGGCAACCAGGACAACCGCCACAAGCAAGACGACCCACGGCCAGCGCGCTTGCCAGAAGGCCCCGAGGCCATGGGTGTGCGCGTCCGCGGCAACATTGAGAGTGCCCTCGATCAGGTCCGACTCATTGCCCGCAACAAGGGTGAACACGAGTGCATGGTTGCCCGGCTGGTGCAGTGCCTTGAGGAGTTTCTCGTCGGTAAAGGCGTAGTCGCCGAAGTCGGCGTGCAGCTTGCCTTGCGCCTGGATGCCGTTGAACTCAACCTCCAGCGTGCCGTTCAGCACCGGCTCGTTGGTGGCGTAGCGGTCGATCATCACCGACAGCTCATCCGCGGCCAGAGTGCCAACCAGTTCGAACGCCTCCGTATTGGCTTCGATGCCGGGCTGGGCATTCGCCGCGGCGCCGGTGCTGGTGGGCGCATCGAGGTGTTCGCCATTGGGGCCGTGGGCGCCCGGAGCGGCATGCGCGGCGCAGGCGAGTGACAAGAGCAGGGTGAGAAAGAGCTGGCGGATCATGGCAGGACTCCGAGAGCCTGGTTCAGGTTGGCAGTGGCGATGCCGCGGCGGGCGCGCTGGCGCGCCAGGTCGCTTTCGGCTTCAAGGGCCTGGTTTTGTGCGCGCAGCACTTCAGGCAAGCCGATTTCACCGGCATTGAAAGTCTTGCGCAGCAGTGCCGCCCGCTCGGACAGCGTAGCGCTGCGCTCTTCCGTGAGCTTGAGCTGCTGCCCGGCGAGCGACAGCGCCGCCTGTGCCGCGTCGATCTCAGCGCGGACGATGCGTTCAGTGCGATCGAGCTCGGCCCGGGCTGTCATCAGTTCAGTCTGCGCGGCGGTCTCGCGCGGCAGATTACGCGCGTCGGTTGCGAATGGAATTTTGACGAAGAGGCCGATGGTCTGGTCGCTGGGCATGCCGCCGCCGGCCCGGTCGTTGCGGTACAGCACACCAACTTCCGGCGGATCGCGGCGCGATTTGCGCAAGTAGCCCACCTGCCGCTCGCTGCGCAGCACGGCTCGCTGGGCTGCTTCCAACCGCGGATGGGTCGGCACGCTGGCAGCCGGATCGCCCACGGCCGCTGCCGCTGCCGCTTCGTCATACCGCAGCGGCAGGGCAGATACGCCGGTCGCTTGCAAAAGCCGCGCCCTGGCGTCCACCAGCCGGGATTCGCTGTCAGCCAGCAGCCCCTGTGCAGCCAGATAGTCCTGCTGCGCCAGCAGCAGGTCGGTGCGCGCAAGGTCGCCAGCGCTGACGCGCCGCCGCACGTCGTCGCGCAGGGAAGCGGCGATCTCGGCGCGGCGTCGTAATACATCGTGCTCACCCTCCGCAGCCACAAGCTGCCAGACGCGCTCGCGCACCTCAGCGGCGACGTTCAGCCGCGCCAGAGCGGCGCCGGCCTCGGCCTCGGCGGCCTGCGCGTCAGCCAGATCGCCGCGGGCCGCGCGCTGACCTGGCATCCACACCGGGACACCAAGCTGGACCTCGCTCTCGCGCAGGCCCCGCTTCTCGGTCCAGCGGTCGTCCCGGTGCAGCAGGCCCAGTGTGGGTGGTCCGGCGATCAGCGCATCCGCCTGTACCCGACTGGCCGCCGCCTCCAGGCGACGCCCTTCGGTCGCCTGGAATGCCACGGACCACTCCCACGCGGTATTGAACAGCGCGTGCAGATCCGCCGGCGCAGGCTGGCCATGGGCCGCCGGCATCAGCAGCGCGGACGCAACAATGGAAAAGAAGAACTTCTGCATGGAATCCCCAACGCAAATCGCGATAGCACAGGTAATGCGGCGGGGCGCGGCGCAAGTCTTTGCGCCACGGCATGGAATCAGGAGGTCAAGGCCCCGCCGTCAGGCGGGCGCGTGAGGCGGGCGTAAGGGGGGACTGCCCCGAGGGTCGGGCATGCGGCCGCCAAGAAACAACGGCTCGGACTGGGTCCGCTGCGACAGCGGCGGCAGCAGGCTCGCGGGCAGGGGCGCCTGGAAGTGAGCGCCGTAGTCGAAGTCGAGTTGGTGTGACGCCGACGCTGTGGAATCGTCGAACGCGATCTCCCCGTCGTCATCGTGGTGATGGGGGATATGTTCGGCGTGCGCCGCCATATGCTCCGAGGGGAAGCCGACCGAATGCGCGAGTTGCCGCTGCGCTGCGGCCAAGGCCTGCAGCGGCAGGATCAGCATCAGGAGGATGGCAATTGCGCGCGACATAGGCTGGATTCTACCTGACCGGTAGCAGGTAGCGCGAAGACTGACGGGACACCGTGTAACTGAATGTGGCAAGGCTAACGACCGGGGGCATTTACGAAGAATTCTTCCCCACAAGCAAGCCATCACGCTCGACACTGGAGGGGAGGAACAGGCAGATCATGCGCAGGCAGACTCATGAGGGATCGGGAGAGGATGGTCCTTCCGCCCTCGACTTCAGGCAGGGCGAGCAGCACTTCTGCTCCCTCCGCCGAACGCCCGGCATCGGTCCGAAAAGAGACAACCGGACCGCGGCAACAGCCTGCTAGAGACCAAGCGCCCAGAATTCTTGTTGAAATGTCTGCCCAAACGCCTTTTGTCCAGGCACTATCTCCGTCGTATGGAACCCCAGGCGTCGATAAAGCGCCCTTGCGTCTACGAGGCAGCTATAGGTTTCGAGCTGTACCTCCTTCAACGAGTGCGCGCGTGCATGATCGAGGGCTATCTTCATCAAGGCATGCCCGGCGCCTCTGCCTCTATACTGCGGCAGGACCAGAACGAAATTGAGAAACGCCACATCGCCAGGTCTGTCGGAGATTGCAATCGACGCCGCGCGCTTGTCCCCTATCCATCCAACCCAGACGCGATTGAACGTGCTTGGTAGCTGGAGAAATGCATGCATCTTCCGGGCGATGCTGTCCTGGAAACTTCCGTCAAAGCCGAACTCCGTGGCGTAGACTTCTCCATGCGCAGCAACGATCCATTCGTGGTCGCCCTCTTGCGCTGTTCGTACCATTAATTCGCTGGCTGTCACTCGTAACCCCCATTTGCTTGTGTTGGCATTATCTACCTGCCGGCTTGCACTTCAATACACAACGCATCTCCCTTGTCGGGTCGGTGCACCGCCGCGAATCCACAGAAATACACGGAGCCCTTATTCCAGGTGCGCGCGAGAAGGTGCCGTCAGGTTTGAATCAATTCATTGATCGCAAACCGCCGGGCGAATACGTACGGTCTGGCGAGATGAAATCCCCCCAATTCGAGTGGTCTGTTTATGCGCCTGCACGGCGACACTATGGGGAATGGCGAAATCGCTTCCGCCATTGCGGCATGACTGCAATCGGGTACGCCAGGGCGTCACGGTCTCCACCCCGCGGGTCTGCTCGATCATGTGGGACTTTGCGCTCCGGGATGGATTCCGGGGCGCTTTTTCTTTTTTGGGCTGCTTCCAGTGAGATACGAAGAAGGCCGCCGCCGGCGCCAGCCAAGCACAAGGCCCGCCCACATTGGGCTTTCCCTAACTGTCCCGAAATGTCAAATTTTTGCCCCCGAATGTTAAAGCGCTTTGCCTCGACCGCCCATACTTCTGCCACGACTTCCGTCGTCAATGGCACCCATTTCCAGCCCACACTTATAACGGGGAGACACTTATGCCAATCCGCCCTGCCCTGACCTGCATGCGCCGCGCCGCTGTGTGCGCTGTCCTGGCCCTGTCCATGCCCGTCGCCATGGCATGGACCAGCAAGCCGGTCCGGGTACTGATCCCTGCGCCTGCCGGCGGCACCATGGATGTGCTGGCACGCGTGCTGTCCGAAGCGCTCACCGCCGAACTGGGCCAGCCCGTGGTGGTCGATAACAAGCCGGGCGCCGGCGGCAGCATTGCGATCAACACGATGCTGGCGGCGCCGGCCGACGGGCAGACCATCCTGGTGTCAACCACCAATGTGCTCACGGAGATCCCGCATGTAGTGAAGGTCTCCTTCGATCCGATGAAGGATGTGAAGCCCGTGGCCGCGGTGGCCAGGTCGACCCTCGTGCTGGTCGGGTCGACGAGCCTGCCGGCCAAGGACCTGCCGAGCCTGGTGAGCTATGTGAAGGCCCATTCGGGGCAGCTCAGTTTTGCTTCCTACAGCGCGGGCACGGTCGCCCACTATGCCGGCCTGATCATGAACCAGAAAGCCGGCATGGATCTGCAGCACGTGCCTTTCGCCGGCTCTCCGCCGGCGCTGACACAGGTCATGGGCGGACAGATCGCCGTGATGTATGACGGCATGGTGACCTCGCTGCCGATGATCAAGGCCGGCAAGCTGCAGGCCTATGCCCTGGCCGCGAAACAGCGTTCGCCGCTGCTGCCGCAGGTTCCGACCTTTGCCGAGCTGGGCTATCCGGACATTGACTTCAACAACTGGGCGGGCGTGTTCGTCTCGTCCAAGGTGCCGGCAGACGTGGTCCAGAAGATCCAGGCGGCCGTCTACAAGGCGGCCTCGACGCCCAAGGTGCAGGAACGTATCCTCGGGCTCGGCTTCGAGACAGTACCGGCGCAAGCCCCTGCCCAGCTTGGCCAGGCCTTGCGCGCCGAATACGATCGCAATGCCGCCATCGTGAAGGCCTATAGCATCCAGCCCTGACGGTCCGCGGCTCCGGCGGCGTTGGCTGCTGCCTTCCCGCCGGAGCTCGCTCCTTCGCGGCCATCGCGACGATCGGCCGCGATCATCCAACCTTCGCTGGTTGCTCCCCTCCTCCCCGATTCCCGTCGCCACCCGCTGACGCAATGTCCCCGGCGGTCACGAGAAAGACCCCTACCATCAATCGCCAAGCCGACCGCCTGCCTAGAATCGGCACACATACCTCACCGGCACAGCGCACCGCGCCGAACCCTCGATCCGCCGAAACTTGCAGGAGCCTGCATTGCCTCTCACCCGTGCCCTCGAACATGCTGATACCCCTGAAGGGGTGGGACTGTCCGCGCGGCGGCTGCAGTCGCTCTCGGCGGTGATCCATGCCGATGTCGACCGGCGCAAGATCCCGGGCGCGGTCGTGCTGGTTGCGCGCAAGGGCCGGATCGGCTGGTTCGAGGCGTTCGGCTTCGAGCATGCGGATACCCCGTCGCGTCCGATGCAACGCCATTCGGTCTTCCGCATTGCCGCGATGACCCGGCCCATCGTCGGCGTGGCAGCGCTGACATTGATGGAAGAAGGCCGACTGGCCCTGAGCGACCCCGTCGAACGCTACATCCCCGAGTTCGCCCGCCTCCAGGTCGGCGTCGAGTCAGTCGACGCGAATACCGGCGAGCGCCGCCTTGCGCTCGAGCCCGTGCGCCGCGCCATGACCGTTCACGACCTGTTCCGGCACACGTCCGGGCTGACATACGGGCAGTTCGGCGACTCGCTGGTGCAGCGCCAGTATCGCGAATGCGGCCTGATGGATCCCCGACAGACCAATGCCGAGATGATCGCGAAGCTGGCGGCCATCCCGCTGCAATGCCAGCCGGGCGAGGTGTTCGAATATGGCATGTCCACCGACGTGCTTGGCCGCATCATCGAGATTGTCTCGGGCATGGACCTCGCTCGGTTCGTCGCGGAGCGTGTAACGCAGCCGCTGCGCATGCATGCAACGGGCTTCGGGCTGATCAGGCAGGACGGCGCGGGCCTGGCGCTGCCAGCCGGCGCATCCGGCAAGTCCTCCGCCCTGTTCGACTACGACGAGCACAACCCGCCTCGCTGGCATTCCGGTGGCGCCGGCCTGCTGTCCACGGCCGGCGACTACGCGCGCTTCTGCCAGATGCTGCTCGATGGAGGCGTGCTCGATGGCGTGCGCGTGCTCTCGCGCAAGACCATCGAACTGATGCTTGGCAACCATCTGCCGCGGGGCACGCGCTATGGCGGTTCGACAACCGGGCTCGGCATCAACGCGCCATTGCCCGATCTCGGCCAGGGCCATGGCCTCGCCGTGGGCGTGCGCACTGCGCAGGGCTTGAGCCCGGTGCCCGGTTCCATCGGCGATTTCTACTGGGGCGGCGCGCTCGGGACCTATTTCTGGGCAGATCCGCAGGAACAGCTGGTCGCCATCCTGATGCTCCAGGAGAACGACCTGGCGACGCGCGCCGGGTACCGGTCCCTGTTGCGCAACGTCGTTTATGGCGCGCTGGAAGACTGAACCGGCGAGCGATTTGTGGCGACCGGCGGCGCGGCCCGCGCACTCGGCGCCAGTCACGAATTTTGGAGGAGAAAGCATGAAGACAATGAACCGGCGCTGGATCCTCAGGCAGCGCCCCGTCGGCGATATCGGCGACAACGACCTGCAGCTCGTCGAAGCACCGATGCCACGGCCGGAGGACGGCGAAATGCTGGTGCGTAATATCTATCTCATGGTGGCGCCGACCAACCGCGTCTGGATGAGCGAGATCGACCAGTACATGGCACCGGTGGCACTTGGCGAAGTCATGCGCGGGGTCACCATGGGGGTGGTCATCGAGTCCCACCATCCGGACTTCAGGCCAGGCGACATTGTCGAGGGCGGCATGGCCTGGGAAGAGTATTCGGTCACGAAGACTGCCAGGCGCGTCCCGGTGGAGCACGGCCTGCCCCTGCATGCCTTTGCGAGCGTGCTGGGCAACTCCGGCATGACCGCCTATTTCGGCATGCTCGACATTGCCAGGCCCAAGGCTGGCGAAACCATTGTGGTCTCTGCCGCCGCAGGCGGCGTCGGCTCGATCGCCGGCCAGATCGGCAAGATACTCGGCTGCCGGGTGGTCGGCGTTGCGGGCGGCCAGGGCAAATGCCGGCTCGTCAGGGAAGAGTTTGGCCTGGATGCCTGTGTCGACTACAAGGCAGGCAACGTGCTTGCCGATCTTCGCGCCGCCTGCCCGGACGGCATCGACGTCGATTTCGAGAACGTGGGCGGCGACACCATGGATGCCGTGCTCGCGCTGATCAACCCGGGCGCCCGTATTGCCCTTTGCGGAATGATATCGACTTACAACGCGAGCGGTGACTGGTGGAGCCCGAAGATGTTCCGCAACGTCATCATGAAACGCGCCCGCATCGAGGGTTTCCTCATTGCCGACTACCGTTCGCGGTTCCACGAAGCCGTGGAAGTCATGGCGAAATGGGTCAGGGACGGCCAGCTCAGGTACCGGGTCGACATCGTTGACGGCATCGAGCAGGCGCCCGCCGCCCTGAACCGCCTGTTTACCGGCAAGAACATCGGCAAGCAGCTCGTCCGCCTTGCTCCGGAACCTGCAATCCACTGAGGGCCGCAGCCGCGCAGCCCCGCACCACTTAACCGCCAATATCCATGATTCATCCAGACATAGACAGCAACGATTCCCGGCCGGACGCCCGACCCCGCCTTCTGGACTTTCAGGGCAAGGCGGCAATCATCACCGGCGCCGCGTCCGGCATCGGCCTCGAACTGGCCCAGGCACTGGCGGCGCGCGGTGCCGACCTTGCGCTGGCCGACATCGACGCGCACGGGCTGGACGCCGCACGCGCGCGCCTTGCACCGACCGGCAGGCGCATCTGCACGCGCGTACTGGATGTTTCCTCCGATGCGGACGTGCGCGATGCGGCGGAGGAGTTCGAAGCGAAGCTGGGACGCATCCATCTGGTCTTCAACAATGCCGGCATCGATATGAGCGGCGAACTGTCGTCGCTGTCCGAGCAGGACTGGACCCGCGCGTTCGGCGTCAATGTGTTCGGCGTGATTCACGGCATCCGTCATTTCCTGCCGCTGCTGCGCCGGCACGGCGAGCCCGCGCATTTCGTCAGCACGGCGTCAGGCGCGGGCTTCTGGGTGAACGGCGACTTTCCCATGGGCGCCTACGCGGCCACGAAATACAGCGTCGTGGCCCTCTCCGAGGCACTCGAGCAGGAGCTTCGCGGCACCGGCATTGGCGTATCCGTGCTTTGTCCTGGTCCAGTGAAGACTCCGATCGCCGAACGCTCGAACCATGCCGGCGAATCGTTCAGGGCCGCTGTTGCCGCCGGCACGGCGCCGCAGCTGGTGGCCAGTCACACGCTGGAGGCGATTCTGACAGGCGAGTTCTACATCTTCACGCCAACGCGCATGCGGCCGCGCCTTGAGGCGCGATTCACGCGGATTCTCGATGCACTGGAACGCGCGCCCAGCGTCACCGCCGGAGTGCCCACGACATGATCCATCTCATCTTCCTGAGCGTGCGGCGCCCCCGGCATGGACCGCCAGGAGTACCTGCGTTACTGGCGCGACGTGCATGCGCCGCTGGTGGAGGGCCTGCCCGGTGTGCGGCGCTACGTCCACAGCACCGTCCGCGCGGCCCCCGGTCAGGCTGCGCGCTACGATACCGTGGACGAGATCTGGGTCGACGATGCCGCGGCGCTCGATGCGCTCCTGCATTGCGCGGACTATGTCCGTTCGGCGCTGGCAGGCGCGGGCAACCTCGTTGATCCCGGCCACTGCGTGCGTCTGCAGATTACGGATCACGTCGGAGCGATGCCGTTCTACACGCGCTGCTCCGGGCTCGCCGCCACCAGCTGTTGCCGTGGAAGGGGCCCGGCCGACTGCGCGCCATCGCTGCGCCATGCACTGGGGCTGCAGCCAAAACGGCCGCGGAACCAGCGCGAGAACGCGCTCTGCATCGAGAATCCGAGCAACACGGCAACGTAGCTGACCGGGCGTTCCAAATGCCCGAGATACTGCACCGCCAGCGAGGCACGGACCTCATCGAGAATGCTGCTGAATGTCGAGCCTTCCTGCAGCAGCTTGCGGTGGACCGTGCGCCGGTCGACGCCAAGCTGGCTGGCGACACGTTCCACGCTGCAGGTTCCCGAAGAGAGCAAGGACAGCACCATCCGCCGGACTTTCTCGCTCATGGACATGGTCGCACGCGCGGCCAGCGAGTCCAGGTACGCATGCGCATACCGCGCCAGTTCCGGGCGCGCGGCGGGCAGCACTGCCTCCATGTCCTTCAGCTCGCAGACAATACCGTTGAAGTCGCAACCGAATTCGACGGGTCGGCCAAACACGCGCAAGTGGGATGCCAGGTTCCTTGGCGCCCTGTACGAAAGGCAGATGCGCCGCGCACGCCAGCCTGGGCCCATCAGTTCCTGCAGCATTCGGTAAACCGAGACCAGCACCATTTCGTCGGCCTGGCGTGTCGAACCGGAATGCTCGACCATCAGGGACAAGCGGATGACAAGAGCGCCCTCCCGTTCTTCCACGCCGAGGAACAGTGCCTCGCTGTGCAGCGTGATGTAGCGCGCCATCGCACCAAGCGCATCGCGCAGCGTCCGTGAATCTCGAACAGCCATGCCGAGAGGCCCGAGCGCCGAAAGTTGACGGCCTTCCCCGAGGCGCAGGCCGAAGTCTTCGGCATCGGAGGCTGCCGCGGACATTTCGAGCAGCCGGCAGACTGCGCTGGCGGAGACCAGGTTGTCGCCGGCGTCCAGGCAGGTCCCGGGCAGCCCGACCTCTGCCAGGATCCGCAGCGGATCCAGCCCAACCGAGCGGGCCACCTCGGTGTAGCGCGACAGCGTGGCGCTGCGGACTAAACGGCTCATGGGCCTCCTTGCACGGGCTGCGGCTGCAAGGCCGTTGCAGCCTTCGGTTGTCGGTCGGGTTGTCGTCTGGCGTCAGGCGCGGCGCATCAGGCTGTAGCTCTGCGCGCTGGGTCCGAAATCGGGCATGCCGGCCAGGAACAGGGCAAGCGGGACAACGTCCGCGGGATCCTTGAACCATTCGCCGGGCGGCACCGGAACATCGCGCGTCATGTCCGTCCTGACCGGCCCCGGTATCAGCTCATTGACGCTGATGCTGTCCTCCTGCAGTTCCGTCGCCAGCGACTGGGTCAGCATCCACAGGCCGCTCTTCGAGCACGAGTAGGCAGAAAAGCCCGCGGCAGGCCGCTTGCGCTGGCCCGAACCGATCATGATTATCTTGCCGGCCCCGCGGCGGCGCAGATGGGGAATGGCGGCATGGGCGGTGTGGTAGGCACCGGTCAGGTTGATATCGATGGTCTTGCGCCAGAGCGCGGGATCGCCGTCAGCGATCCTGCGCTGCTCGAGCGCGACACCGGCATTGGCCACCACGATATCGACACCGCCGAAGGTATCGCTGGCGCGCTGGAACAGCGTCGCGACGGTCTCGTAGTCCGCCACGTCGGCGGTCCGGGCAATGGCCCGGCCACCCGCTTCACGAATCAGCGCGGCTGTCCGCGCAATGTCGGCCTCGCTGCGGGCGCTGCATACCACCGCGGCACCGGCGCTGGCATAGGCCATTGCAATGGCGCGGCCGATGCCGCGGCCCGCGCCGGTGATCACGGCTACCTTGTCCTTGAGCAGGTTGGGGTCGATCTGGCTCATTGTCAGTCTCTCAGTCTCGCTTTGGGTTGCAACGGGGGTGGAAGGAAGCAGGACGCAGTGCCCGGGCGTGTCGCTCAGAACGGGCGGTCCCCGATCACCGTGGCCCGGTCCATCCGGCGATGACATGGCGGGTAGTCCATGACCGCGTAATGCTGGGTAGAGCGGTTGTCCCAGATCGCCACGCTGTTCGGGCTCCAGCGCCAGCGCACCTGGTACTCGGGAATGCAGGCTTGCGTGATCAGGAAGCGCAGCAGGTCACATGCGCCCGGGTTGAAGTCCTGCCCGAAGCGCACGCGCCCGGGCGTATGGAAATTCGTAAAGTGGGTGGTGAAGCCGTTCACGAACAGCACCTTCTCGCCAGTCTCCGGATGCGTCCGGACGACGGGATGCTCGGCGTCCGGGAACTGCGCCTTCAGCGCGTGGCGCTTTTCGATCGGCATCGCCGCGCCGAAACTTGCCTCGATGCTGTGGCGTGCGCGCAGGTCAGCGATCTGGTCCTTGATTTGTTGCGGCAGATTCTCGTAAGCGAGCACCATATTGGCCCACATGGTGTCGCCGCCGACAGGCGGGCATTCCCGGCAACGCAGGATGCTGGCAAGCGGCGGGGCCTCGCGCCAGGTGGCATCCGTGTGCCAGGAATTCTCGTAACGCGGAGTGGGCTCGTCGGGACTCTTGTAGATACGGACCAGCCCCGGATGCTCAGGATCGCTGCCCGCCACCGGATGGTCTTCGAGTTCGCCAAAGCGGCGCGCAAAGGCGACGTGCTCGCCGGCTGTGATGTCCTGGCCGCGCAGGAACAGGACACGGTGCCTGAGCAGTGCTTCACGGATGCCGGCGAAGACGCCGTCATCGTGGATCGCATCGGCGAGGCTGACGCCGACCAGTTCGGCTCCAATGGAACAGGTAAGTGGCTCGACTCGCATTGCGACTCCAAGAGATTGTAGGTAGAGGTCGAAGCAGGAGGGTCGATGCAAGTATTGAAGAACCGCCGCGCGATGCGTTGACATTCCGGGGCAGCGACTTTACATTTTGGGGCACCTGGGGGAACTCCTATGTCTACGCTGCTGCAACAGGTGAACCTCACCGAGTTTGTCGACGTAGCCCGCCAGCTCGGCCTGGATCCCTACCGGCAACTGCGGCAGGCGGGTATCAGCCCGACTGCCCTGGTGGACCCGGAAATGCGGGTGCCCGCGAAGTCGGTCATGCAACTGCTGGAGGATTCGGCACAGCTGGCCGGCCTGGAAGACCTTGGGCTACGCGTGGCGGAAGCCCGGCAACTGACAACGCTGGGGCCCTTGTGGGTGGTGATGCGCGAGGGCGCCACCCTGCGCAACGCACTGGGTGCGATGGCGCGCTATCTGCATTTGCTCAATGAAGCGCTCGATTTGCGCATCGAGGAGGTCGGGGACACCGCGGTTGTCAGGCTTGAATTCCTGGTGTCCCGGGAAAGCTCCATGCGGCAATCGACGGAGTTCGTCATCTGCCTCTGGTTCCGGTTGTTCAAGCTGCTCGCGGGGACGGCATGGAGACCGCGCAGCGTCTGCTTCACCCACGCCGCGCCAGCCAGCCTTGCCACGCATCGGCGCCTGTTCGGTGTGCCGGTGCGATTCCGCCAGGATTTCGATGGCATCCTGCTGCCCGCCGCGGATCTCGACGTGGCCGGCGCGACGTCGGATGCGGCGCTGGGCCGCCATGCGCGCGAATTCCTGGATACCAAGCTGGCGCAATCCGATTCCACCATGCCGGACAAAGTGCGGAAGCTGGTATTCGCGCTGCTGCCCACCGGCGAATGCGGGGCCGAACAGGTGGCCCGGCAGCTTGGCATCGACCGCAAGACGATGCATCGCCACCTGGCTGGCTACGGACAGAACTACATGTCAGTCGTCGATGCCGTCAGGGTCGACCTTGTCACGAGATACCTGAAGAACAACGAACGAGCGTTATCGGACGTTGCGATCCTGGTGGGGTTTTCCTCGCTCAGTGCCTTTTCCCGGTGGTTCTCCACCCGCTTCGGCTGCAGCGTGTCGGCGTGGCGGCGTCAGCAAGCGGCGCTGGAAAGTACGCGCTAGGCGCCGCGCGTCACGGGCCGCTATAGAGTCTGCGTTTCGGTGTCATGGACACGTGTCGGGTCCGGTTGGCGCACCGTGGTTGGGACTTTCCGATCATCCGGAGAAGGCGGCCAGGCGCCCCCTGCGCGAAGGAGGAGGCAAAACGCACACGAAAGGGCGGGACTACCCGAGACCCTCCAGCAGCCCCAGCAACTGGGCGCGCCGCACGGCGTGCTTGCGCGAGCCGGCGCTGAGCTTGCCGAACAGGTTCTTCACATGCCACTTTGCCGTGACCTCGCCCACGCCGATGGCCTGCGCGATCTCCTTGTTGGAGAGATTGCGCGCCAGCAGCTCAAGAACCTCGCGTTCCTTGGGGGTCAGCACCGTGCTGGCCACGGCACGCGGCTCCGTCGCCGGGCGTTCGGCGCGGCGCGGCACGCGCGCCGCCGGCAGCGGCTGGCCGGCGCCTGATTCCGCGGCCCCCTCCTCCATCAAGCGCCTGGTCCAGTCGGCCAGCGCCGGATGCGCGTCGGCGAAGGTGCGGGCCAGGCCATAGGTCTGCGCGAGGTTCATGGCTTCCTGCATGAGCCGGCGGCTGTCCTCGCCGCCGCGATGGCGCACGAACGCCTCCAGCGCCATGATCTCGATACGCTTGCGCCCGAGCTTCATGGCCTGGGTCGCAGGCGCCGCGCGGTGCAGCGCATCCAGCGCAGACGGCCAGTCCTGCGCGGCGATCGCCGCGTTGGCGTGTGCCATGGCTTGCATCAGCGCCACATCGCGGCGCCACAGCGGGCCGTGGCCCGCCTCGGCCCCGGCGACCAGTTCGTCAAGGCGGACGATCAGGGCCCGGCATGTCTCGGCACGGAAGCGCCCGGCATGCATCCGCACCTGGTCCGCCAGGCTCGCAATGCAAAGCCGCGGCATCCCGCGCGCGGCGCCCACCGCGTACAACGCTTCGAGCAGGTCGAGTGCGCGGTGCTCGACGCCCTGCACGGCTGCCACGCGCGCAGCGCTCAGATAGGCCAGCAGCGACGTCTCGGCCGTGCCGGCCCGCTCCAGCACGTCGAGCCGGTTGGCGAGCAGCGCTGCCGCCTCCTCGACCCGGTCGCACTCGTAGACCGCCGCGGCCAGCAGCGACGCGAGCATGCAGGCGAGCGGATGGCGGCGGCCGAGATCGGCTTCCGCGCTTGCCAGGGCGGGCCGCAGGATGGCTTCGCTCAACATCACCTGCCCTTCGCGCAGGTAGCTCAGCCCGGTCACGAACTCTCCCCAGCGCGCCGCGTAGCGATGCCCCTCGCCCAGGTCGCCGCGGGGCGCGAGCTGCAGATGGCGTCGCGCATTCCCTGTCTGCCCTTGCAGGATCGCCGCCATTGCCAGGCGATTGGCATGCATCTGGGCGAGGCGCGGGTCGCGCGCGGCGGGTGGCTGGAGCCATGGCTCCAGCAGCGCAAGGCAACGGTCTGGCTGGTCGGCGTAGTAGGCCGCGATGCTCAGGATCAGCGCGCATTCATAGCGCAGGACGGTATCGTCGCCTGCCCCGTCAAGCATGCGCGCTACCAGCGACTCGGCCTCCGCATGGCGCTCGCCCAGCGCGAGCACCCAGGCAGCGGCCAGGCGCAGGCCCGGGTAGCGGTCCAGTTCCGCATCCGGCAGGCGTTCCAGCCATTCGAGCACGGTACCCAGCCGCCCCTGCATCACGGCGTCATATAGCGAGCGTCCTGCCAGCTCGTAGGCAAGCGCATGTTGGCCCGCCGCGTGTGCGTGACGCGCAGCTTCCTCGGTGATGCCGCGCGCGGCGAGCCAGCGCAACGCCCGCATATGCAGTTCGGTCTGCTCCGCGAGTGGCAATTCGGCCAGGCGAGCCTGCAGGGCACTGTGCGCAAGCGCGTGCAGCCGGCACCAGTCGCTGTCGTCCCCGGACACGAAGATCGGTGTCTCGCGGATCAGCCGCGCCAGCTGCTCCGGAGCCTGCCCGGCGCCTGTCAGCGCACGGCACAGGTCCGGATGAACGTGATCCGCGACGGCGATGCGCGTCAGAAAGCTGACGTCGTCGGGCGTGAGCTTGGCGATCAGGCCACCGACCAGGTGCTCGCCTTCATCGGCCGGGCGGGCTGCCATGGCATCCACGACGCTGCGCGGATCTGCGCCGCGCTCCATTGCGGCCAGGAGGAGTTGCAGGCCAAGCGGCCATCCGTCGGTCAGCTCATGCAGGCGCGCGCAACTGTCGGCATCGACCCGGTCGCCGAAGCGGCTGCGCACGAGGGTCATGGTTTCATCGAAGCGGAAACGCAGCGCTTCCGCGCCGATGCCGGTGCATTGGCCGTACGCCGTCAGGTCAACGACGGCCGTGTCGAACCCGCCGCGCGCCGCGACCACGATGCGCAGATTGGGCGGCGCATTGTGCAGCAGGTAAAGCAGTGCGGCAAATCCGTCCTGCGAGAGGCGTTCGGCTTCGTCGACGATCAGCACGAGATCCAGCGACGTCTGGGCCACCTCGGCAAGCCAGGCCGTGAGCCCTTCGGTACTGCCCGGCGCTGCGGCCGCGCCTTCGAGAAGGGTGCGGCCAAAGCCGGGCCGCGCGCAACCTGCGCGGACAGCGAGCACAAGGCACTGCAGGAAATGCAGTGGATCGTCGTGGGTGTCCGCGGAAATCCAGGCAACGGCCGTGCCGCGCGCCAGGAACTCGCGGCGCCATTGCGCAAGCAGCAGCGTCTTGCCGAAGCCCGGCGGTGCCTGCACGACAACCGCGGGCCGGTCGCGCAGCGCTTCGCTGTCAAGGCTGAGGCGCACGCGCGCAAGCAGGTGCCGCGGCGCGCGCGGCGGCATGGTCTTGAGCGCAAGCTCGGAAAACGCGGCACCCGAGCCGCGGTTCACGGAGGTCATCTGGCAGGTACCTGTTGGCTTGGATGCGACGCTCGCCGGGACGCGCATGCCGGGCTGCGTGCGTGGCAATGCATTGTCCGTGGCTTCGCCCTGCCATTGGGGGCGGCGTGCCTGGCTCGAAATGGTGTCTGATTATAGGCACACGACGGGCCTGGCTGGCAATCGCCCCCTCCGCCGAGGAGGGGGCGCATGAGGCGTGCCGCGGCTAGCATGCGTCCAGGTCGAAACGGAACACGAGGTATTCGATGCAATGCATGGACGTGTGCGCGCTGGAGCAGGAATGTGTACTGGCCGGGGTGCCGACATGAGCCGCCCTTGTTCCGATGCCGATGCCGTCACCTGCCGCCATCTGCTGGTTCCTCTCGACGAAACGGATGCATCCATGGCCACCGTGATCGGGGCCATCGAGCTGGCACGCATCGCGGGCGCACGGATCACGTTCGCCTATACGCCGCTCCTCGCTACAGTGCCGCGCGACCATATGAGCCGCGGCCGCGAGCTGCTCGGAAAGGCCGAGTCGGTGGCTCGGTCGCAAGGGGTGCCATGTGCATCGGCTGGCGCACCCGGCGGCGGCGTAGAAGCCGCCATTGTCGCGGCAGCGCGCGAGGCCGGTTGCGACCTGGTCTTCATCGGCAAAGCGAGGACCAGACCGCTCGTCCAGGCGGTGCTCGCGGCCGGTATCCCCGTATTCGCCATGCCGGATCCCGCGGCGATGACGCCAGCGCCAGCCGTCCGCGGCATCCGTGACGAGCACCGCGCTCTCAGTGCCATATTGCGCGCCTGGCTGGACATGCTAATGGCCGCGAACGACCAGCGCGCTACCGCGGACGTGTCGGTGATGCGGGGCATGATCCGGTTTATCGAGACCTTCCCGGTCGCGCGCCAGCATCCGCGCAAGCAGGCCTGCCTCTACGGCAGGCTGCGCCGGCGCACCGCCAGGGCCGACGCCGAACTCGACGAACTGGAACGCCAGCATGAACGCGATGCGCAATGGGTCGGCGCACTCGCCGAAGCCGTTGAGCGATTTGCGACAGGCGGCCCGCTGGCCGAACTGCTGGACAGGGTCGATCAGTATGCGCAGTTCGTCTGGGCGCTCATGGGACGCGAGGAAGGCGTCATCCTTCCGGCGGCGCAGCGCTACCTGACTGACGCGGACTGGGACAAGCTCAACGCCGCGTACTGTACAGCGAACACCGGCACCGCGCCCGGTGGGCATGAGGATCGCCCCTTCGACACACTGCTTGCCTACCTCGCCGGCCTTCCGGATGCCGATTGCGTTGCCCGCATTTGCGCGCAAGCGGAAAGCGAGTCAACGCGGGTCACTTGAAAGCGCGGCCACGCGCATCGGCTCTTGGCCATTGGATCAAGGCTGTCAAACGGGCGTCTACGGACGCGCAATTCATCATCAGGAGGATGAGCATGCAATTTCTCGACGATTCCCTGCACCCGGAGAACCAGGACAAAGTGGTGATCACCGTGGCCCCATATGGCCCTGAGTGGATGCCGCAGGACTTTCCGGAAGACATCCCGGTGACCATGGCAGAGCAGGTGCAGAAGGCAGTGGATTGCTACAACGCCGGCGCCACCGTGCTGCACCTGCATGTGCGCGAACTTGACGGCAAGGGCTCCAAGCGCCTGTCCAAGTTCAACGAGCTGATCGCCGGCGTGCGCGCCGCCGTGCCCGACATGATCATCCAGGTCGGCGGCTCGATCTCGTTCGCGCCGGAAGACGAAGGCGAAGCCGCCAAGTGGCTGTCCGACGACACCCGTCATATGCTCGCGGAGCTCACCCCGAAGCCCGACCAGGTGACGGTGGCGATCAACACCACGCAGATGAACATCATGGAGCTGCTCTATCCCGAGTACCTGAAGGGTACCTCGCTCGAGCAGCCCGCCTACCAGGCCGCCTACCGCGAAATGACCGTGCCGGCCGGCCCGGGCTGGGTCGAAGAACACCTGCGCCGCCTCAGCAACGCCGGTATCCAGCCGCACTTCCAGCTCACCGGCATCCATGCGATGGAAACGCTCGATCGCCTGGTGCGCGCCGGCCACTACAAGGGCCCGCTGAACCTGACCTGGATCGGCATCGGCGGCGGCTTCGACGGCCCCAACCCGTTCAACTTCTTCAACTTCGTCCACCGCGCGCCGGATGGCTGCACGCTGACCGCGGAATCGCTGCTGAAGAACGTGCTGCCGTTCAACATGATGGCGATGGCGATGGGCCTGCACCCGCGCTGCGGCATCGAAGACACCATCATCGACCAGCACGGCAACCGCATGACTTCGGTGCAGCAGATCGAACAATGCGTGCGCGTGGCCAGGGAACTGGGCCGCGAGATTGCCTCGGGCAAGGAAGCGCGCGAGATCTACCGCATCGGCACCTGGTACGACAGCGTTGAAGAAACGCTGGCCGCCCACGGCATGGCGCCCAACCGCCAGGCTGGCATCAGGAACCTGCCGCTGCGCGCCGCCTGATGCGCAAGGCCGCCCGCACGCAGCGGCTCGACTGCGGCCAGGGCGGGCGGCTATCCTGTCCCAACAAACCGGGTGCGCATGCTGGCGCGCGGGGCACCACCGCCTTGTACGCCTTGACGCATAACGATCACGGGGCGACGTGTTCATGGCACGATCGCCCCGAACCCATTGCCGGAATCGGAGAGATCATGGACCTGAAGTTAAAAGGCAAGCGTGCAATCGTGACCGGCGGCAGCCGCGGCATTGGCAAGGCGATTGCGCTGCAGCTAGCACAGGAAGGGGTGGATGTCGTGCTCGCCGCGCGCGGGAAAGAAGCGCTGGATGCGACTGCCGCGGAGCTCGCGGCGCTGACCGGCCGCCGCATTGTGCCGCTGACGGTCGACACCGCCGACAAGGCCTCTGTCGACGCCATGGTGGAGCAAGCGATTGAAGCCCTGGGTGGCATCGATATCCTGGTCAACGCCGCGGCTCTGCCAGGCGGCATCTCGCCGGCCACACAGCTGGACCAGATCGTCGATGCGCAGGCACTCGAGGATATCGACATCAAGGTCATCGGCTATCTTCGCACCGCACGGGCGCTGGCTCCGCATCTGGCCGCAAATGGCTGGGGCCGCATCATCAATATCGGCGGCCTGGCGATCTACCATACGGGCCGTCCCGTCGCCACGCTGCGTAACGTCGGCGTGGCGGCAATCACCAAGAACCTCGCTGATGAACTCGGGCCCAAGGGCATCAATGTCACGGCAGTCCATCCCGGACCCACCCGCACCGAGAAGACCGACGCGGCAACCGAGGCGTGGGCGGCGGCCCGGAGTAGCCTCGGCCGCATGGTCGACGCCAGCGAGGTGGCCTGCGTGGTGACCTTTCTTGCGTCACCACTGAGTGTGGCAATCAACGGCGAAGCCATCCCCGCCGGCGGCGGGACCCCCGGCATCATCCACTATTGAACGAACCCTGAACTGCCGACGGCAGTCTCGCCGTGCTGGCCCGCTTCAGATGGGGCCAGGCCGGCAGGCTGCCAGTTGCGCTGACGTCAGTGGCCCTGTTCCTCCTGGAGCCGCTGGCGCAGTACCGCGCGCAGATCCTCGCCGTAGCCGGTGAGGGTGCCGCCATCCACCGCCAGCATCTGGCCTGTGATCATGTCTGCACGGTCGCTGGCAAGGAAGGATACCGCTTCGCCGATCTCCTCCGGCTTGCAGAACCTGCCCAGCGGTACCGTCCGCCTGATCAGCGCCTCGCGCTCTTTCGGGCTTGCATACGCTTCAATGGCTGGCGTCAGGATGCCGCCGGGGCACACCGCATTGACGTTGATACGCTGGTCCGCCAACTCCCATGCGAGGTGCTGCGTCAGTCCCGTGACCGCATGCTTTGACGCGGTGTAATCCACGCTGCTGAAGTAAGCCATGCGGATGCCGGCGATGGAGTCAATATTGACGATCTTGCCTTTTCCCTGCGCCTTCATGGCGGGGATGACCGACTGGCAGCAGAACAGGATGCCCTTGGCGTTCACCCCCATCACGCGGTCCCAGTTCTCTTCCGTGACGTCGCACACCAGCGCGGAGGCGCCGCCGACGCCCGCGTTATTGACCAGGATATCGATGGCGCCGAACGCCTCCAGCGTCTGGCGGGCCATCGCCTCCGTGTCGGCCTTCTTGCTGATGTCGGCGCGGATGGCAATAGCACGCTTGCCGTCCGGATCGATGCTGGACGCGACGCGCCTGGCGGCGTCAAGGTTTATGTCCACCACGGCGATCGTGGCCCCTTCACGCGCCAGCACGCGCGCTATGCCCTCGCCGCCGCCCTGTCCGCCGCCCGTAATGATTGCAACCTTGTCCTTCAGCTCCATTGTCATCTCCTTGCGATCTTGCGTCGGATGTCGATACCGTCGGCCTCTGGGCCGATCTCGGCAAGTATCTAGCAACAACACGGAGCGTTTTGACAATCCGGGGCATCAGATTGACATTTCGGGGCGGCTAGGGAAATCACGAAGCTCAATCCATCGCTTCCCGATCCTATCCCGCGAAGCGGTAACCCAATCCGACCTCAGTCAGGCTACCCGCGCCGCCTGGTATTCGGCGGCAGCCGGACTGATATGCGGATCCAGGCCGCTGCCCGATGCCGTGACCAGGTCCACGGGCACCGGGGCCTGGTTATCCGGCTCGGCGGCACGCAGCGCCTCAATGCGGGCGCGGGCAGCATCGGCCTGCGCGGGATTGCCGGGGCCGAGGTTTGACCCCGCCGACGCCGAGGCGTTGAACGGCATCGGCGCCGTCGCGGACAAGCGGCCCCAGAAGTATTTGGGGTCTGAGAACGGCTGGCCAATCAGTTCGGATCCCATTATCTTGCCTTTATTCTCGATCAGCGAGCCGGCGGCCTGGTGCGGGAACACGGCTTTCGCGATGCCGGTGATCACGCCCGGGTAGAGCAGGCCCGTAATCAGCGACAAGGCGACAAATACCACGGCCATCGGCCGGACCGGCCCGCCCTGCACCGGCGCCGGGGACGCCGAAGTCGGCTGTGGAGAATGCGCTTGAGGATTCATGAGAGCTCCAGGAGGAATCAGACCCAGCCGAACAAGGCAAGGACCAGGTCGATCAGCTTGATCCCGGCGAACGGCACCAGGATGCCGCCGAGCCCATAGATCAGCAGGTTGCGGCGCAGCAGCACGGCTGCGCCTAGCGGGCGGTACACGACGCCCTTGAGCGCCAGGGGGATCAATACGACGATAATCAATGCGTTAAAGATCACTGCCGACATGATGGCCGATGCCGGCGTCGCCAGGCCCATGACATTGAGCAGGTTGAGCTGCGGATACGTGGTGGCGAAGGCCGCCGGGATGATCGCAAAATACTTGGCGATGTCATTGGCGACGCTGAAGGTCGTCAACGATCCGCGCGTCATCAGCATCTGCTTGCCGATCTCGACGATTTCGATCAGCTTGGTCGGATTGCTGTCCAGGTCGACCATATTGCCGGCCTCTTTGGCAGCCTGCGTGCCGCTGTTCATCGCCACGGCAACGTCGGCCTGCGCCAGCGCGTCGTTGGTACCATCCCCGGTCATCGCGACGAGGCGCCCTTCCGCCTGGTACTGCCGGATCAGCTTCAGCTTGGCTTCAGGCGTCGCCTCGGCAAGGAAGTCATCCACGCCCGCTTCGGCGGCAATCGATGCCGCGGTCAGGCGGTTGTCGCCGGTGATCATCACCGTCCTGATGCCCATCTTGCGCAGCTCGCCAAAGCGTTCGCGGATGCCGGTCTTGACGATGTCTTTCAGTTCGATCACGCCCAGCACGCGTACCGCATCGCCGCTGGCGTCGGCAACCACCAGCGGCGTGCTGCCGGCACGGGCCACCTCATCCACGGCTTGCAACACCGCATCGGGGAACTTGCCGGCCCGTTCCGTGACGTACCGGCGCACTGCATCGGTGGCGCCCTTGCGCACGTGGCGCTCACCGCCGCCATCGCGCAGATCCACGCCGCTCATGCGCGTCTGCGCGCTGAACGGCACGAATTCAGGCTTCAGGCTTGCCATCGACGGCGCAGCCTGCCCGGGTAACCGGCGGGCCAGCGTGATAATGCTGCGCCCTTCCGGCGTTTCGTCGGCCAGCGACGACAGCCACGCCGCTTCCGCGAGCTGCAACGGCGACACGCCCGGCGCCGGGATAAAGCGCGAAGCCTGGCGATTCCCATGGGTAATGGTGCCGGTCTTGTCGAGCAGCAGCACGTCAACGTCCCCGGCGGCCTCGACCGCGCGGCCCGAGGTCGCGATCACGTTCGCCTCCATCATCCGGCTCATGCCGGCGACGCCGATGGCAGACAGCAAGCCACCGATGGTCGTGGGTATCAGGCACACCAGCAGCGCCACCAGTACGGTGATCGTCACTGGAACACCGGCCTTGGTCACCAGCACGGCATAGAGCGAGAATGGTTGCAGCGGGGCCGTGGCCAGCAGCAGCACCAACGTCAGGCCGACCAGCAGGATGGTCAGGGCCAGCTCGTTCGGCGTCTTCTGACGCTTGGCGCCTTCGACCATCGTGATCATGCGGTCGATAAAGCTTTCGCCGGGATTGGTGGTGATGCGCACCACGATCCAGTCGGACAGCACGCGCGTGCCGCCGGTCACCGACGAGAAGTCGCCACCGGACTCGCGGATCACCGGCGCCGACTCGCCGGTGATGGCGCTCTCATCGACCGAAGCCCCGCCGTCGATGACCTCGCCATCTATGCTACGCGAAGCCGGCCGATGTGGATGATGATGGTGGTGATGGGGAGCGTGCTGCTTGCCAGCGGCCGCCGCTTCCTGCGCTTGCGCAGCCCTGGAAGCGGCGGTGTCTCGCGCCTCGCCTTTACCCTTGGCCGTTGGGGCCATCGAATCGTGTTGCATGGTTTCTCCGCAATCCTCCGTAAGCGCCGCCACCTAGCCTGTCCGGCCGTACTGGTGCCAGGCGCGCAGGAATGCTTGATATCTCTTGGTAGCGAGAGGGGCGTAAAAACTGGGTATAAAGGCGGCGCGAACGTATAAAGAACGCGTAAAGATTGGGCCTGCGTGTAGCGAAAAGTGCCGACAGGAGCATCTTGCGGATTGTCACTACGGCACTACGGAGCCGAAGGGGAGCAGAAGGCCGTGAAGGGACGAGCGGATCGTTAGATTCGCTCCTATGGCCGAGTCGCTGGGGAATGGCTTGCTTGACCTGCGTGGACCAGCATCAGCTCAAGCTGAGGGGAATTCAGTGGCCGTCCGGTCTCTGTGGCGCGCGCTCGCCCTACCCCTTCTCCGAACTGCCGGCAAAGCGCTCGATCTTGCTGGTCAGGCCCGACACCACCAGCAGGTCGCCGGGCAGCACCATGGTAGCCGCCGTGGCGTGCTCGAACTCCGCGTTGCCTCGCTTGATGCCCACCACCGTCACGCCGAATTGCTCCCGTACATGTGACATCAGCAAGGTCTTGTTATGGGTGGATGCCGGCGCATGGATCCGAGCGATGGCGAAGCCGTCGTCGAACTCGATGAAATCGATCATCCTGCCCGTGATCAGGTGGGCCACCCGCGCGCCCATGTCCGCTTCCGGGTAGACGACGTGGTGGGCACCGATGCGCTGCGCGATCTGCCCGTGCTCGGCTGTAAAGGCCTTGACCCAGATGTCCTGGATCTGCAGCTCGGTCAGCGCCATCAGCGTCATCAGGCTGGACGACATGTCGGTGCCGATGCCCACGATGGCGTGTGAAAAATCCGCCACCCCCAGCTGGCGCATGACATTGACATCGGTCGAGTCGGCCTGGATCGCACAGGTCAGCACATTGGACCAGCGCTGCACCAGGTCGGGATCCTTGTCGATGCCCATGACGTCATGGCCCAGCCGCATCAGCGACTGCGCCACGGAACCGCCGAAGCGCCCCAGCCCGATCACGGCCACGCTATCGCCTGCTGAAAAGGCGAACTGTTCGGAAAACAATCTAGCCAACAATTGGATGCTCCTCGGGGTAACGGTACGGCGTACGGCGCTCGCCCATGGCGAGCGATACCGCGAGCGTGATGGTGCCAACCCGGCCGGCATACATCAGCCCGGCCAGGATCAGATGGGCAGAAGCCGGGAGGTCGGCGGTGATCCCGGTCGACAGGCCCGCGGAACCAAAGGCCGCGATGACCTCGAAAATCACCTGGTCGGTCGGGAATTCCGTGACAAACAGGATGGCCAGCGTCCCGATCGTCGTCAGCGCGCTGCCGAGCACCAGCACCGTGATCGCCTGCCGCTGCGCCGAACTGCTGACGCGGCGCCCGAAGGCTTCGCTGTCGCCGCGCCCGCGGATCTCGGCAATCACCAGCAGCGCCAGGATCGCGATGGTGCCGACCTTGACGCCGCCCGCGGTACTGGCGCTGCCGCCACCGACGAACATCAGGAAGTAATGCAGCGCCATGCTTTCATGGGTCAGGCCGCCGATGTCAATGGTATTGAAGCCGACGGTGCGCGCGGAGACCGAGGCGAAGGCCGCCGACAACAGCTTCTGCCCCGTGGCCATCTGGCCGAGCGTGCGTGCGTTGGCCCACTCGAACATCAGCAGGCCGGCCAGGCCCACCAGGAACAGCACACCGGTGGTGGCCAGCGTCAGCTTGCTGTGCAGCGACCAGCGGTGCGGGCGGAAGGGCTTGTTGCGCAGGTCGTGCAGCACCGGGAAGCCGATACCGCCGACCAGCGCCGCCACCATTACCGGCAGCAGCACCCAGTGGTCGGCCGCATAGCGGACCAGGCTGTCGGCATGTGTCGAGAAGCCCGCATTGTTGTAGGCGGAAATGGCATGGAACAGCCCGTTCCAGGCGGCGTCTCCCCACGGCGCCCCGTAGGCGAAATGCAGCCGCCACGCCAGCCAGGCGGCCAGCAACAGTTCCATCCCGATCGTCACCACCAGCACCAGCCTGGCCACGCCGACGATATCGCCCAGCCCGATCGCGCGGGTCTCGGCCTGGGTCATCAACCTGGTGCGCAGCCTCAGCGAGCGGTTGACCATCAGCCCCAGCAGCGTAGACGCCGTCATCATGCCGAATCCGCCAAGCTGGAACAGCACCATGATGACCGCCTGGCCAAATCCGGACCAGTACGTGCCGGTATCGACCACGATCAGCCCGGCCACGCACACCGCGGACACCGCCGTGAAGAACGCGGTCAGCCACGGCACGCTGCCGCCGCCGGCGCGCGACCAGGGCAGCATCAGCAGCACGCTGCCCGCCACGATGGCCAGCAGGAACCCCATGGCGACGGCGCGGGCAGGATGCATGGAAGCTCTCATGCAGGCATTGTGTGCCTTGGCACGCCACAAATCCATGTGTGCAGCGCAGCACCGCAACACCGCACACCCTTTGTCAGGCCTGTAGATTGCCAGACGGCCGCCCGGCGCACCTGGTCAACGAAGGCCGGATGGCTGAACTGCACCGGCGACACATTGACCTCCGGCGACGCGCCGCATGTCGGAAATCCGGCATTACGTACCGCGATCCCTCTTCACGATGGCACGATGGACAAACCTTTGCCGATTGCCGAGACTTGACCAGTCCGGCGAGCATCGCCCCTGTGCTGCCTCTTTGTGCCACCCCTCGCCATGCCACCGTTGTCCGCGCCCCTTTTACTCGATGCAACGCTTCGCACCGTCGCCCGCCGCTATCGCCTGCCGGCAAGCGCCGCCGCGATCTCCAAATTGCACCCAGCTAGCCCGGCAACGACGCTCGCGCTTGCGATCGAACAGGCCCGCGCGGCCACTGCACGCGGCGAAACGCCAGCCGCGGCCCTGAAAGACCGCTTCATCGACGCGCTCGCGCAACTGATCCGCGAAGCGCTGCGCGCGGGCGCTGGCGACCCGGTGTTCCAGGCCATGGTCATGCGGCACCGCGCGGCGCATGTGCGCGAGTATGCGTCGCTGTCCGCGGGCGCCGGCCAGGATGGCCGCCAGGTCCGGCAGGCGGTCAATGCGATCGCCCATCCGGGCCGCCAGCAACGCATCGCGCCGGGTCCGCAGCGCGAGGCATTGGCCCGGCTTCACGCGTCCGCCTCGGCGTCATCGTGGTCCGCGCTGCACGACACCGCGCGCACTCTGCTCGATATGCAGGGGATAGCGAACGAAGCGCCGGGCCTGACACGGCTGCTCGACGATCCCGCGCTGAAGCGCTTGCAGCGCCTGGAAGCGCTGGCGTCGGATGATCTGGTTCGCCAATACCAGACGCTGTGGGACCGGCATGCCCCCCGCGCCGGAAGCGCCGGCGCCAATGCGCAAGGCGTCACCGCGCGCCAGCGTGGCGCTGCCACCGAAGCACTGGCCGCACAGGCACTGCGGGCGCTGGCGCAGCGGCTCAACGAGGCCGAGAAAGCGCAGGTTTCATACCGCGTCGTGACTTCGATGCGCGTACCGGCCTCGATCCCCGCCACGCATGAACGCGCCAAGACCGAATGGGATGTGGTGCTGCTGCGGCAAGTGCTGCCGATCGCGGAAACGCCAGCGTGGGACATCTGCCTGCTCGCGGAAGCCAAGGCTTCGGTCGATGCCGCCACCACTGACCTGCCCAAGCTGCTGCGCGGCTTGCGCTTGCTGGCGCATGCCGACAAGGACGTCGTCTATGCGTTCGAGACGCAGCAAGGGACAGTGCGCCTGCACGGTGCCGCGCTCAGCGCGCTGCGCGCCGACGCGGACGGCCTTGCCGGCACGGTGCTGTATTGCTGCGATGCGCCTGCCGAGCCCAGGCCACGCCTGCTCGGCGCTGCCAGCCGGATGCAACTGCTGTCGGCACAGGCCAGTCTTGAATTTGCCAGCGCGCTGGCGCACGCGCAAGCCGCGGATCCAGCCGCGCTTGCGCCGGTCTGGCACCAGCTTTTGGAGTCGCCCCGCTGGCGCAGCGTGCTCAACCAATATCCGACACTGCGGCAAGTGCGCGAACTGATGGTTCATCCTGACGACCTGATGGCCGCGATAAATAGGGCCGGCGACGGGACCGGCGCCTGACGTGCCAGGGTGCCAGGGTGCTACGAGGCTGCCCTACTGCGCAAACAAGGTCATCTGCCCCGACAACAGCCGCTCGAAATCGTCGTTCAGGAACGGCAGGATCGCGTCGGCAATCGGCTGCAGCTGCTTGCCGACGTAGTGCTCATAGTCGATCGGCGCGGATCGGCATTCGAGCGGTTCGGGCCCGGCGATGGTCATCACATAGCTGATCCAGCCGCCGTGCTGGTACTGGCGCGGGCGCCCGTGGCGCTCGTTGTAGTCGTCGGCGATGCGGGCAGCCCGCACGTGCGGCGGCACGTTGCGCTCGTACTCTTCCAGCTTGCGCCGCAGCCGCTTGCGATAGACCAGTTGGCCGTCGAGCTCTCCCGCCAGCGTGCGGCGCACGATGTCGCGCACATAATCCTGGTACGGCTCGCGGTTGAAGACCTTCTCATAAAGCGTCTGCTGGAAATGCTGCGCGAGCGGCGACCAGTCCGTGCGCACCGTCTCGAGCCCCTTGAACACCATCTCGGCCGTGCCGTCTGGCCGCTCCACCTGGCCCGCGTAACGCTTCTTGCTGCCAAGGTCGGCGCCGCGGATGGTCGGCATCAGGAAACGGCGGAAGTGCGTCTCGAACTGCAGTTCGAGCGCGCTTTCGAGGCCATAGACCTGCCACAGGTGGTCGCGCCACCAGTCGTTGACGTAGGCCACCAGGCTGCGGCCTATCTGCTGCGCGTCGGCCTCCGTGCGCGCGCGGCGCAGCCAGACGAAGGTGGAATCGGTGTCACCGTAGATCACCTCGTAGCCGCGCGCCTCGACCAGCGCGCGGGTCTGCCGCATGATCTCGTGCCCGCGCATGGTGATCGACGAGGCCAGTCGCGGATCGAAGAAGCGGCACCCGCTGGAGCCCAGTACGCCATAGAACGCGTTCATGATGATCTTGAGCGCCTGCGCGAGCGGCTTGTTGCGGTCGCGCTTGGCCGCCTCGCGGCCCTGCCAGACCCGCGCGACGATCGCCGGCAGGCAGTGCCTGGTCCGCGAGAAGCGCGCGCCGCGGAAGCCGGGGACGGAATCGGCATCGTCAGGATGCGCCAGCCCCTCGACCAGGCCGATCGGGTCGATCAGGAAGGTGCGGATGATCGACGGGTAGAGGCTCTTGTAGTCCAGCACCAGCACCGATTCATAGAGCCCCGGCCGCGAATCCATGACAAAGCCGCCGGGGCTGCCCTCCGGCGCCAGCTCGCCGAGGTTGGGCGCGACATAGCCCTGGCGGTGCATCAGCGGCATGTAGAGATGCGTGAACGCCGCGACCGAACCGCCGCTGCGGTCGGCCGGCAGGCCCGTGACCGTGGCGCGCTCCAGCAGGAACGACAGCAGTTCCGCCTTCTCGAAGATCCGCGTCACCAGTTCGCAATCGCGCAGGTTGTAGCGCGCCAGCGCCGGCTTGTCCTGCTCGAACATGCGGTCGATGGCATCCATGCGGTCGTACGGGTTGTCGATCGCCTTGCCCTCGCCAAGCAGCGTCTGGGCCACCGATTCGAGACTGAACGACGGGAAGCTCCACGTGGCGGAACGCAGCGCCTCGATGCCATCGATGATCAGCCGGCCCGGCGCGCTGCAGAAATAGTGCTGCTGCGCGTTGTGCTCGCGCCATTCGATTTCCGCACCGCCGCGGCCGAGGCGCAGCGGCAGCTGGAACCGTCGTGCATGCTCGACCAGCACGCGCAGGTCGAACTGGACCAGGTTCCAGCCGATGATCGCATCGGGGTCGTGGTGGGCCAGCCACTGGTTCAGTTTTTCCAGCAACTCTGGCCGTGTCGCGCAGTATTCGAGCGAGAAATCGACAGCGGCCGGCTCCCGCGGCGCAGCGCCAAGCATATAGACCTGGCGCTGGCCGCAGCCTTCGAGTGCGATCGAATACAGCTCGCCGAATGCGTTGGTTTCGATATCGAGCGAAGCCAGCCGTAGCGTGGGGCGGTAGTCCGCCGCGGGCTTCAGTTGGGCGTTGCACAGCACGCCGTCGCCTTCCGGCTCGCCCTCGAACCAGACCGGGGCCGTGATGAAGCGCTCCATCAGGTAGCGCTCGGGCGGGCGGATATCGGCCTCGTAGACATCCACGCCGGCATCGCGCAGCGATCGGCCAAGCTGGATCAGCTGCCGATGCTGCTGGCAATACAGGCCCATGACCGGCCTGCCCTTGAAGTCATGCAGCTTGAGCGGACGCAGCTCGGCCGCGCGCTCGCGGCGCAGCAGCGCCTCGGCACGCTCGCGCTGTGCCTCAGGGATAAATGCAATCGATGGCTGGTACGGCAGGCGCAGCCGGCGCGGCCCGTCGTCGGTGGCCAACCAGACTTCGACCTCGGTGCCGGCGGGGGTATCGCGCCAATGTCGGGTCAGGATGAAACCCTGCTGGTGTGCCACGCTTAAGCCTTCCGGAAACCATTATCGGGATGATTTTAGCGTTACAGCATGCGCGCCGCGTCATCGAGCAACTGCATCGGCGACAGCATCCCGGCGCGGGACACGCACACCAGCGCAAAGGTGCGGACCAGCGGCGGATCTCCAGGAACCCGCGCGGTTATCAGCTGGAGCTCAGCGCCGGGCCCGGCGCTGCCGGGCGGCAGCACGATGTTCATCGGACTCAGCCGCACCGCTTCCCGCTCCACCGTGAAGCTGGCTTCGGCATGCGTCAGCACGTCGACCAGCACCTGCAGTTGCCTCTCCGGCATGCCGGCCCGGCCGCCCTGTGCCCCTGCTGCGCCAAGGGCGGCGAGCGCGGCCTCGTTCTGTGCCACCTGCTCCCGCAGCCGCTCGGACTCGCCGGGTTGCGTGTCGCTGCTTTCGCCAAGTACGCTGCGCATGCCAAAGCCCTGCTTTTCCAGCAGGTGCAGCCGCGTGGTCAGCAGTGTCTGCTCGTGCTCGATGCGGTCGCGGCGGGACGTGCCGCTGGCGACGTCGGCCAGCGCCTGCAGCGCGAACTGGTCCAGCATGCGGCTGGCGATTTCCTCGCGCAGCGCCGCTTCGGTCGCCGCGCAGATCCGGACCCGGTGATCGGTGAAACTGACCGTGGTCTGCGGCACCTCCGTGCGCATGACGTCGCCCTCCAGCGCGACGCCCAGCGTACGGCGCTCATGTTTGTCCATCCCCAGCACGCAATAGGCCTCGGCGGCGGCCGAGGAACTGCCGAAATAGTCGCGCAGGTCCGGCGACCGGCTGAACACCGGCATGACGTCCTGTGCCGTGCCAAAGAAAGCATGGATATACGGATCGCTGTTCCACGTGGCCTCGCTTGCCGCCGACGCCGGCGGCAAGCCCGCCAAGACATCGCGCACGTACCGGTCTGCGATGGCCAGCGCCGGGACAAGCCGCTTGCGATAGCCGCTTACCAGCCGCACGTACGGACAGAGCCTGGTCACGCGCTCCACCAGCGCGGCGCGCCCTGCATCGCGCGCCCCGTCAGGATGCTTGCCGCGACGGCGCAGCCAGTTGAGGACAGTCATCGCTCGGCATCTCCCAGGATCGGTTTGCTTGCGGCGCTGGCGAACTCAGGCCGCTACTGGCCATCCGCCTCAGCCTCGCGCGGTGCCGCGCGGGTGCGCGGCAGCTTGCGGTTAGCGAGCAGCAGCAGCGGTGTCGTCGCCATCGACAGCGCAACGACGACCGTGACGACGGAGAGCTGCTCGGCATCGATCAGGTTCGCCGCCTGCGCAGCGCCCATCACGACAAAGGCAAATTCACCGCCCTGCGACAGCAGGATGGCGAAGTAGATGCGATGCTGGCGCGGCAATTCGATCCGCTTTGCCAGGTACATCAGTGCCAGGAACTTGCCCACGACCAGGGCAACCACCAGCACCGCCACCAGCAGCGGCTTGTTGCCCAGCACCGAAAAATCGATCGACATGCCGACCGCGATAAAGAACAGGCCGAGCAGGATGCCCTTGAAGGGCGCCATGTCCGATTCGATCTCGTGGCGGCATTCGGAGCCGGCCAGCAGCAGCCCGGCCACGAACGCGCCGAGCGACATCGACAGGTGGACCACGTGCATCAGCAACGCGATGCCGATGACCCAGAGCAGCGCGAAGATGGTAAAGATCTCGCGCGTGCCACTGCGCTGGATCATGCGCAGCACATATTTCAGCACGAAGCGCCCGACGACGACGACCGCTGCCAGCATGGCCAGCGCCTTCGCCGCGGAAGCCCAGCCGCTCGACATGCCGGCGTCCGCCTCAACCGGCGCAAGCAACGGTAACAGCGCGATCATCGGGATCGCGGCAATGTCCTGGAACAGCAGGATGCCAAAGCTGGACTGGCCGACGGGCGCGTCCATCAGCCGGTTCTGTTCCAGGATCGCGATCACCATCGCCGTGGAAGACAGCGACAGCGCAAACCCGGCCGCCACGCCAACCCGCCACTGCACGCCGAAGACAATGAAGATCAGCGCCAGCAACGCCGCGCACAGCGCGACCTGGATCCCGCCGTAGCCGAAGATGGAGCGGCGCATCGCCCACAGCTTCTCGAATTCCATTTCAATGCCGATGATGAACATCATCAGCACGATGCCCAGTTCGGACACGTCCATGATCGAGTTGACGTCCGTGACCAGCCTCAGTCCCCAGGGGCCGATCACTGCGCCGGCGATCAGATAGCCCAGCACGGAGCCGAAGCCGAAGCGCACCGACAGCGGCACGGCAATCAGTGCCGCGGCGAGGAAGATTACCGCGTCAACCAGCAGTTGTTCCATCAATCCCCTCCCGAGGAAATGACGGGGCGATAGCCCGAGTCGTTTGGCGGTCCCTCGCTGCCGGGCGAACAAAAGCCGACTTTCTGCGCGAGGCCATGGCCTGGATATGTATTACATCATCCACGCCGAAGTGCAAGCCGAGCGCCGCTCACCGGCCCGCCCCGCGCGCGCCCGGAGGCACACGCAGCAGCAGGATGCACCGACGCCGTGCAATCTGCCCAGGCCACGCGCCGCCATCGGGCTTGACCTTGAGGCGGCGCATGGCTTTTGCCGACTCCGCTTCGACATATCTGCGCAGCGCCGCCCGGTTCAGCAGCGAAAACCGCCAGGCGGGCGCCCGGCAGGGCGAACGCCCGCCCGAACCAGCGCGCGTCAAGCAACGCACCGGGAATGCCGGAGCCGCCGAAGCCGCTCACCAGCACGGTGGCTCCGTCAGTGATGCCCGCCACCGCTTGCTCCAGTGAGGCCACAGTCTTGTCGATCATGTTGATGGTCTCGTGGCAGCCAACGTAGCCCCGTCGGCCTGTTGGCTTATTGCTGCGGAATGCCGGTGTCCCTGACCACGCGTGCCCAGCGCTCGCGCTCGCTCTTGATGAAGTTGCCGAAGTGGGCAGGCGTATCGCCGCCGGAGATACCGCCCAGCTCCGACAGCCTTGCCTTGACCTGAGCCTCGCCGAGGATGCCGGCCACGGTCTTCTGCAGCCGGTTGATGACCTCCTGCGGCGTGCCGGCCGGCGCCACCAGGCCGAACCATGCCGTCACCTGGAAGTCGTCCACGCCGGCTTCCTTCATGGTGGGCACATCAGGCAGCTCGGGCACGCGGCTGGCGCTGGTCACAGCCAGCGCGCGCAGCTTGCCCGACTGGATATGCGGCAGCGAACTGGGCAGATTGTCCACCATCATGGTGACCTGTCCGGCCACCAGATCAGCCACGGCCGGTGCTGCGCCTTTGTAGGGCACGTGGATGAGGTCAGTGCCAGTGCGCTTGCGGAACAGTTCGCCGGAAAGGTGGACCGACTGGCCGGTGCCTGAGGAGGCGAAGGAATACTTGCCGGGCTGCGCCTTGGCCAGCGCGACCAGTTCGGCCACGGTACGGGCCGGCACGTTGGCATTGACTACCAGTACATTGGGCACCGACACCACCATGGTAATCGGCGCAAAGTACTCTGCGCGGTAGGGCAACTGGCGGTAAAGGCTGTAGTTGATGGCATTGGGCCCGATATTTCCCATCATCAGGGTATAGCCATCGGCGGCAGACTGCCTGAGCGCCTGCGCGCCGATGATGCCGCCTCCGCCGGCGCGGTTTTCCACCACCACCGGCTGGCCAAGCAACTCGCCCATGCGCTTGCCGACCAGGCGCGACGCGATATCCGTTGTGCCTCCCGCAGCCGCCGGCACGATCAGCCGGATCGGCTTGTCAGGATATGCTGCCAACGCTGCGGCCGGGGCTACCATAACGGTCACGCCGACCGCCCCTGCCATCCGCGTCGCCACCAGTGCCAGGCTGGCGCGCGCCAGCCGCAGGACATCCAGAGTCTGCTTCATTGCGTCTCCTTTATCGGTCACGCCGTGTTTCTATGATGTGGCGCTATCACGGCACCAGGGACGATAAATCGACCGTGCGGGCAATGTGAATTCACGATTCGCAAAAGAAGCCTTCGCTCTGACAAAACCCGTGGGTACGCTGTGGCACGTTACCCGTACTTCTTGCGAAAAATCTGGCGCTTTGGTCTGTGCATCAACTTTTCTTCGCGTTTTGACACCGATTTCTGGCCTCATTACCGCGATTTCTGCAACTGCGGAGCGCGCTACTACTCCAGCCGCGCGCCGCCGTCGAGCTTGGCCTTGAGGCGCCGCACGGCTTCCGTCGACTCGGCATCGACCTGCTTGCGCAGCGCGGCCCAGTTCAGCAGCGAGAACAGCAAGGTCGGCGCCTGGTAGGTGAACTCGCGCTCGAACCGCGTGCCGGTACCGGACGGTGTCAGCGTATATGTCACTGTCCCCGCTTTTCTGCCATCGATCGTGCCGTCGATGCGCCAGAGGGTCGGCGGCCGTCGCTCCGCCACCTTCCAGACCACCGTCCCCTCGCGCCCCGCCACCCTGAAGTCCTCCGTCACCTCATCTCCAATTTCCAGCGGATGGTCGGTGGCGCTGCGCACGGCCAGCGACGACGGATGCCACGCCGGCCAGGTGGCAGGGGTCGAGACATAGGCGAACACCTCAGCGGGTGGCCGCTGGATCGTGACTTCGCTGTGGATCCTTGTCATCGGCTGCCAGGGGAGTGGCGCGAAGAGCAGCACGGCAATCACGCAGATCGCCGCCAGGGCGCGGAAGGCAGTCTTTCGGAGGGGCATGACATCCAGAGCCGGGAGCGGTGCCGGCTTCCACTATAGGCGCCCCGGCAGCTCGCCCCGGACTTGCACAGGCGCAATACTACGATTGAAAAAAATCTTAGTTATCCCTGTCCTTCATCAGCGCGCGCAGATGCTGCGCGGATGCAATGCCAAGAGGGCGATCCGCTGGATCACCCTCTTTCCTTCCTGCGCCGGGTCAGGCAACAACGATCCGGCGCGGGTCAGCCAGCGCCAGCGCTTCCGCACGATCCGCGCTCGGCGGGTAGATCCACTCGGTATTGATCCGTGTCTTCAGCGCCTTGGCGACGCCTCCGGTCAGCTTTACCTGCCGGTCCCAGCCTTCCGTGTAGACAGCGCCCCACGGCCCCAGGTCCAGGCAGGTCACATACTTCGGTTGGCTATACGGGATCAGCGTCTCGCCCACGAGGTCCGCTGCCACATTGTGTCCTGCCGATCGGCCGAGGTTCATCGCGTGCTGGCACGACATCGCCGCAAAGTTGCCTTCGTCATCGGTCGCAGCATAGGCGCAGTCACCGGTGGCGAACACCGACTCCACACCCCTTACCCTCAGATCGCGATCCACGTGCAGCCGGCCAAAGCCATCGCGCTCGGCCGGAATCTGCGCGGTAAGTTCGCTGGCGCGGGCCCCGGCGGTCCAGATCACCGTGGCCGCCTCGATGCGCGCGCCGTTCTCGAGGGTGACGCCGGCCGCGTCGACCGCCGCTACGCCGGAGCCGAGCTTCCAGGTCACGCCCAGCTCCGTCAGCGCCTGCTTGATCACCGGCCGCGGCCCCGCGCCCAGGTCAGGTCCGATCTCGGCATTGCGCTCCACCATGATCACGTTCACGGCGGCGTCCTCGCCCAGGACTTCGCGCAGGCGGGCCGGCATTTCCGCGGCAGTCTCGATGCCTGTGAAACCGGCGCCCGCGACGACTACCGTATTGCGCCCGGCGCCTTCCGGGCAACTGGCCAGGCCATGGAGATGCGCTTCGAGCCGCGCCGCGTCGGCGACCTGGTCGACATTGAACGCATGCTGGTCCAGGCCGGGAATCTGCGGACGGAACAACCGGCTTCCCGCGGCGAGCACCAGGCGGTCATAGCCGAGTCGGTGGCGCGAGCCATCCGCGCCGACGCCCGCAATGCTCACTGCGCGGTTCGCGACATCGATGTGTTCCACCCTGCCCTGGATAAACCGCACGCCGACGGCCTTGAAGATTTCCTGCAGCGGCGCCTTCATCCCGTTCGGATTCTGCTCATAGAGACGCGGGCGGACATGTAGTTCGGGTTCCGGCGCGACCAGCGCGATTTCCACGTCGGTGCGCCCGACCTGGTCAAGCAGACGGGCCGAAGCCAGTGCGCTCCACATGCCGGCAAAGCCGGCGCCGATGACAAGAATGCGTTGGGACATCTTCAAGCTCCTGAATCAAACCTCGGTTTTGGTAACAGGGCCGAGCCAAAGCACGACCCATAACTACGATCATATTAGTCGTAGTTTTGAAGTGCAAGATTTTTTTATCGCCAGTGACGCGAAGCGAACGCGCGCACCAGGCTGCGCGTTGGTGAACGCATCTCCAGGCGGCATGAAGCCATCCGGCAATGTCTAGGGGTACAGCCGTCCAGCCCGTGCGTGAGGGATGAACCATCCATCACATGGGCGTGCGGCCCTTGACAAAAATACCGATTGGTATATTCTGGGCTGCATGAATAAAGCCGAACGCACCCGCCAGCTGATCGTCGAGAAGACAGCGCCCATTTTCAACACAAAGGGCTATGCCGGAACATCACTGGCCGACATGACCGAAGCCACTGGCCTCACCAAGGGCAGTGTCTATGGCAACTTTGCCAACAAGGAAGAGGTGGCGCTGGCAGCATTCGACCACAACTGGAAGCAGGTGCTATCCGCCGTGCGTGATGAAATGGCTTCCAAGGGCACCAGCAAGGAAAAGCTGCTGGCATTGACCGGCGTGTATGGGAATCTTCCTGAGTGTTTCCCGAAAGGCGGCTGCCCCCTTCTTAACACGGCCGTTGAGGCCGACGACACCCACCCTGCCCTGCGGGAAAAAGCGATGGCGGCCTTCCGGGGCTGGAAAGCAAACCTCGTGTCGGTCATCAAGGCAGGCATTACCGCCAGGGAGTTCCGCAAAGACGTCGACCCTGAGGAGACTGCCGTCACGCTGATCGCACTGATCGAGGGCGCGATCATGATCTCCCGGCTCACCGGCAACGCGGCGTACAACCAGGCCGTCATGTCGGCGGTGAAGAAAACCATCGCCGATCTCGCTTGATTTTTTTTGAGCAAGAATATACCAATCGGTATTTTTTCAAAGTAAAGGAAGTAGCCATGAACGTGCAACTGAAACGGAAAATCGCCTTCGCGCTGTCGATGGGTGTCGTCACCACGGGAATCATCTCGTTCGCCCTGCTCGCTCTCAATATGGGATTCTCCGATGGCTTTGCGCTGACCTGGCTGCGCTCCTGGGGCATCGGCTATGTGATCGTGATCCCCGCCATCCTGCTGGTCGGCCCGCGCCTGCAAGAGCAGGTCGAGCGCTGGGTCCATTGATGTGCGATACCATTTCCACGAACTGCTGACATGTCCAGATCCTTGCTGCAGCGGCTGCTTGCATTCGCTCTCATCCTTGGCGCTGCCGCCATCGCCCAGGCCGCCCCCTCCACCCAGCCACGACAGCCCGATATCGGATGGATCGAGATTGACGCGGACATTTCGCTGAGACGGATGATCGTGCACCACCCCGGCGCGAAAGGGACCGTCCTGTTCCTGCACGGATTCCCCGAAACCCTTTACGCATGGAAGGACATCGCCCTGTCGCTGGGCGATAGCTTCGAAGTGCATGCCATCGACTGGCCTGGCTACGGGCTCTCATCGCGTCCAACGGCGGACAGGTTTTCCTATGCGCCCCGGGACTATGCCCGAGTCCTGGAGGCATACATCCGCAAGGCCGGCATCGACACGTCGCAGCTGACCATCTACGCAACCGATATCGGCGCGCTGCCGGCCTTGCTTCTGGCGCTCGACGCACCGGACATTGCGAGAACGATCATCGTCGGCGACTTCGCCCCGCTCGACAGGCCACAGTACATGTACGAAAGCCTGCAAAGCCTGAAATCTCAGCCGTCGGCCGAACTGGCTCGCGCGCAGCTGAACCGGAATCGCGACGATGTCCTCCAGAACGCCTACCGGCGCGGCCTGCCAGCGCAAGCGCAGTTCGACATTTCGCCCGAACTCCAGGAAGACATGGCCCGCGGATGGAGCCAGGGCGCCATGACGTCTGCCGACGCCTTCTATCACTACTACTCGCACTTCACGCGGGACCAGGCGTATCTGGAGGCGAACCTGCACCGGCTGAAGACACCGGTCAAGGTGGTCTGGGGTGAGAAGGACATCTATATCCGGAAAGAAATGGGCATCGAATTCGCGCAGAAGGCGCACGCCGAGTTCACCGCTCTGCCGGGCATCGGGCACTACCCGCACCTGCAGGATCCCCGGCGCACCATAGAAGACATTCGCGCCGCATTTCGTTGAATCACATTGCAGGCGGCGCACGCCGGCCGTCCGACCCAGTCCGCTTGCATCGCGCTAAACGCCCAGGCACAGCCAGTTATGGCCTTGCCAGATCGGGGATCTTGATCCCGACCCACTTCCACGACCAAAGCCCATCGCGCCGCAAATCGGCAACGATCGCGTCGCCGTTGTCTTTCGTAGCCGTCGCCTGAACCAGGTTCCAGCTCCGATAGGAAACGTCGTACTTCAAGGTATCTCTTGCCGCTTCCTTGCGAGGTGCTTCCGGCGCCGGCGCCGACGCCTGTGGTTGCGGTGCCGAGGGTTGGGCGGCCGGCTTCTCACCAGCCATCAGCGCCATGACGCCAGCGGGCGATACCATGGTATCCACCAGCGTGTTGACCATGGCGAGGCCGATCATTTGTCCGAGTCCGGCAAACGGGTTGCCCTTCAACTCCGGAGATTGCAGATGAGCATTGATCGACAGGAGCAGTTGGGCCTTGAGGTTTTCGCGCAGCGCGGGGTAGTCGACGTAGCGTGAAAACTTCTCCGGATCCCGGGTTTCAATGGCGGACCGCATTTGGTAAATGGTCCAGTACGGGCTCGCGTAGCTCGTGACTGCGCCAATTGCGATTGCGGCTGTCGCTCCAACCAACATCTTCTTGTTCAACATGACTTCCCGGGCGTTATGGTGTTGTCTGGGCGTGGAACCGGCCTTGCGGGCAAGCCACAATTGTAGCGTGGCGCCAGCGACCGGTTGATCCGCAGCCGCCCTCATCCAGGTCCGAGATGGAGTCCTATGGTAAGGTTGCCGGGATGAGTTCATGGACTTTAACTGGTGATGCATGTGCCGCATCCGTGTGGTGCCGGGAGGGTGATGCAGCGTGAGAAATGCGAAGCAGGAACCGCGGCGCATGTTGCAGGCTGAGAGAGTTTCAATCAGCAGGGCTTTGCGCCTGAGCGTGCCCCCAGAGGCCAGGCCTGCGCCGGTCAACCGGAAAGACTGGCTGCGGCAGAGGAAAGAGCAATTGCAGGCTGCCCGTGCCGCTGCCAGGCAAAGGCGCGATCTGCTAAGAGCCGAAATCATGTCGGCCGTGCAGGATGTTGCCCGAGAGGAACGCACTGCCGCGCGGCTGGAAGCTGAACGCCTGAAAGCGGAAGCGAGAGCCGCGCAGACCTACGCGCGGGAGGACGCACGTGCCGCCGCCAAGTTTGAGCGCGGCCAGCCAACCCGCCCGGTGTCCAAACGAAAGGCGCTTGCTAATGAGGAACGCAAGCTGGTCTCTTACGCCGATCTGTTGCGGATGCGTGGGTGATCTGGCGCAAGTTCCCCTGGACGAAGCGGCTGAACGCGTGGTGGAACGTTACGTTATGGCTCAAGGTTCGTGGCAAACCACTTCGATGTTGTGCCCGTCCGGGCCAATGACGAAAGCCGCATAGTAGTTCGCGTGGTAGTGCGGGCGCAGACCGGGCGCACCATTGTCTTTGCCACCCGCCTCCAGAGCCGCGCGATAGAAGGCTTCGACCTGCTGGCGATTCTCGGCCATGAATGCCAGGTGAAGGTGCGCCGGCTTCTCTTCGGTTTGGTACAGGCACAATGAAGCCTTGCGCTTTGAGCTCAGCTCGACACCGTACGTCGGCGGCCCTTCCGAGACAACGGCTACGCCGAGCGGTTCGAGTGCCTTGAGAAAGAACGCTTTGCTCGCTGCATAATCGCTGACTCCGAATTTGACGTGGTCGAACATGCTTTCTCCTGAGGTGTGCGGACCTGAGCAAGGATCCTGGCCTGTCCATCGAGGGGCGTCCGGTTTGAAGGTGGCTTCAGTGGTCTCGAAGGCATTGCGATTGCGGAAGGCGAGGATTTGATGGCTTCCGGATTGGGGATGTTGGTATTGCTCCCCGTACCGATCGCACTAGTGTGCGGCGCCGCCCAACACCGTGCAGGATGCGCCGCGCCGTCGGCGTCACGCCCCAGCCGTTCCCATGCTGAAAGCTGCGCCCGCCCCCGACAGGCACGATGGTTGCAAAGCCCTGTCAGAGCACGCCGCTCACCAATCCTTGGGAGAAATGTCATGAGCACCCTGACCATTCGCGACCTTGCCGGTCACCGCACCCTCGACGCCAGCGCCATGTCTGCGATACATGGCGGCATCTATCGCACGCCGCAGCAGATCCTGGCGTTTGAGCTCACCAATTTGCCGGCGACGCCGGATGGTCGTGTGCTTGGCACTGATGGCCAGTTGCATGTCCCTGTGATCTGAGGACACTTGGCGGGGGCGGGTATCTATGCTGGTCAGTCAGGAACGTCCTGCCCTCTGCCCTGCCTGTTACGGCGCCTTGGGCGGCACGATTGCCGCACCGGGTTCAACGGTGCGCTCGTGACGCATCTTCGGCATCATGTTGCTGTTCAGGTGGAACATCACCCACAGCGATCCGGTCAGCGTGATCACCACCAGCGTCAGCGTGAACATCAGCGACAGCATGTTCCATCCACCCTCTGATCTGGCGTTCATATGCAGGAAATAGATCATGTGGACCACGATCTGCACCGCGCCGATCAGCAGGATGACGATGGCGGTGGTGGAAGACTTCTCGAACACCCCGCCCATTACCAGCCAGAACGGGACCGCGGTCAGGAAAACCGACAGCACGAAGCCGGTCAGGTAGCCGCCCAGCGTGGCATGAGGCCCTACGTCTTCCTCGTGCTCGTGGCCATGCCCGTGGCCGTCCAGCGTCTCGTCGTGTGCGCTCATGGCAGCGCCCCCATCAGGTAGACGAAGGTAAAGACGCCGATCCAGACGACGTCCAGGAAGTGCCAGAACATTGACAGGCACATCAGCCTGCGCTTGTTGGCGGTGATCAACCCGTGCCGCGCCACCTGCGTCATCAGCACGATCAGCCAGATGATGCCGAAGGTCACGTGCAGACCGTGCGTGCCAACCAGCGCGAAGAACGAGGTCAGGAACGCGCTGCGCTGAGGCCCGGCGCCCTGGTGGATCAGGTGCGCGAACTCATACAGCTCGACCGCCAGGAAGGCCGCCCCGAAGACGCCGGTGATCGCCAGCCAGATCTGCGTGCCGGCGATGCGGTTCTGCTGCATCTGCAGCATGGCAAAGCCATAGGTGATCGACGACAGCAGCAGGAAGGTGGTGTTCAACGCCACCAGCGGCAATTCGAACAGCTCGGCCCCGCTCGGCCCGCCTGCGTATTCGCGGCCCAGCACGCCGTACGCGGCGAACAGGCACGCAAAGACCAGGCAGTCGCTCATCAGGTAGAGCCAGAACCCGAGCAGCGTGCCATTCTGCGGGTGGTGCTCTTCCGCCAGGTGGAAGGTGAAGCCCCCCGGCGGCACTTCATCCGCCTCGGAGGTGCCGCTCACGTACTGGGGATAGGTGGTCTCAGCCATGGCCCGCCATCACTTGTGTGCGCGCCGACTCCGTCCGGACCACTTGGTCGGCCGGAATGTAGTAGTCGCGCTTGTAGTTGAAGGTATGGATGATCGCGCCGATGATGATCGCGGCGAAAGACGCCACCACCAGCCACCAGATATGCCAGATCAGCGCGAAGCCGCACAGCGTCGACAGCCCCGCCAGCACGATGCCGGCCGCGGTGTTCTTCGGCATGTGGATGGGGTTGAAGCCCTGCAGCGGACGCGTGTAGCCGTTCTGTTTCATGTGCCACCAGGCGTCGGTGTCGTGCACCACTGGCGTGAAGGCGAAGTTGTATTGCGGCGGCGGCGACGAGGTGGACCATTCCAGCGTGCGGCCATTCCACGGATCGCCGGTCAGGTCGCGCAGCTCCTCGCGTCGCAGGAAGCTGACCACCAGCTGGATGATGAAGCAGGCGATGCCGATGGCGACCAGCGCTGCGCCGAAGGCGGCGATCTGGAACCAGATCTGCAGCGACGGATCGTCGAAGCGGTTCATCCGGCGCGTCACGCCGAGCAGCCCGAGCCAGTACAGCGGCATGAAGGCAAAGTAGAAGCCGGTCAGCCAGAACCAGAACGAGGCCTTGCCCCACGACGAGACCAGGCGATAGCCGAAGGCCTTGGGGAACCAGTAGTGGATGCCGGCCATCAGCCCGAACACCACGCCGCCGATGATCACGTTGTGGAAGTGGGCGATCAGGAACAGGCTGTTGTGCAGCGAGAAGTCCGCCGGCGGCACCGCCAGCAGCACGCCGGTCATGCCGCCGATCACAAAGGTGACCATGAAGCCGATGGTCCACAGCATTGGCGCCTCGAAGCGGATCTTGCCGTGGTACATCGTGAACAGCCAGTTGAAGATCTTGGCGCCGGTCGGGATCGAGATGATCATCGTCGTGATCCCGAAGAAGGAATTGACGCTGGCGCCCGAGCCCATGGTGAAGAAGTGGTGCAGCCACACCAGGTAGGACAGCACCGTGATCACGACCGTGGCGTAGACCATCGACGCATAGCCGAACAGGCGCTTGCGGCAGAAGGTGGCGACCACCTCGGAGAAGATGCCGAACACGGGCAGCACCAGGATGTAGACCTCGGGGTGGCCCCAGATCCAGATCAGGTTGACGTACAGCATGGCGCTGCCGCCCTGGTCGGCGGTGAAGAAATTGGTGCCGACGTAGCGGTCGAGCGACAGCAGCGCCAGCGCCGCGGTCAGCACCGGGAAGGCGGCGATGATCAGCACATTGGTGCAAAGCGCGGTCCAGGTGAAGATCGGCATGCGCATCAGCGTCATGCCCGGCGCGCGCATCTTGACGATGGTCACCAGCAGGTTGATGCCGGATAACAATGTCCCGACCCCGGCCACCTGCAACGACCATATGTAGTAGTCGACGCCGACGTCGGGACTGTGGATGATGCCGGACAGCGGCGGATACGCCAGCCAGCCGGTGCGCGCGAATTCGCCAACGAACAGCGACATCATCACCAGGATGGCGCCGCCCGTGGTCATCCAGAAGCTGAAGTTGTTGAGGAACGGGAAGGCGACGTCGCGCGCGCCGATCTGCAGCGGCATGACAAAGTTCATCAGCCCCGTGACCAGCGGCATGGCCACGAAGAAGATCATGATCACGCCGTGCGCGGTAAAGATCTGGTCGTAGTGGTGCGGCGGCAGATAGCCGGCGTTGTCGCCGAAGGCAATGGCCTGCTGGATGCGCATCATGACCGCGTCGGCAAACCCGCGCAGCAGCATGATGATGCCCAGGATCACGTACATGATCCCGATCTTCTTGTGGTCGATGCTGGTGAACCACTCGCGCCAGAGGTAGCCCCACAGGCCGTACTTGGTGACCGCGCCGACCAGCACCAGCCCGCCCAGCACGACCGCGATGAAGGTGCCGATCAGGATGGGCTCATGCAGCGGGATGGCTTCCCACGTCAGCCGTCCGAAGATCAAATTGGCGAGTTCCGAGCGCTCGGGCATGTTTGTCACCTGGGGCCTGAAGTAACCAACCGTGGCCGATGGTAGCTGGCCAGTACCGCTGGGAGAAATGAAAAACCGGGAGATCCGCGCCTTACTGCAGCAGCAGCCGGCCCTCGTTGCGGGCAACGCCGGCCGCGAAGGCAGGCGCAACCGCCTGGGTGTTGCTCGCGGTGCAGATCTCGCGTGACGGGTCGAACTTGCCGCGGCTGCGGTCGAGTGCCATGGTATCGGCCATGCACCGGCCACCGCTCACGCAGCGGTTCAGGATCAGGTCATAGAGGCCGGGCGCCACGTTGGCATAGCGCTGCACCGGCACGCGCTCGCTGGGCTGCGCGAGCTGCAGGTAGGCATCCGTCGACAAGCCCTGGCCCGAGGACTTGACCTGCTGGATCCAGCGGTCGAAGTCTTCATTCGACAGCCCGTGGAACTTGAAGCGCATGTTGGTGAAGCCCTCGCCGCTGTAGTTGGCCGACATGCCCTCGTACTCGCCGGGCTTGTTGATCACAGCGTGCAGCTTGGTTTCCATGCCGGGCATGGCGTAGACCATGCCGGCCAGCGACGGCACGAAGAATGCGTTCATCACCGAGGTGGCGGTGATGTGGAAGGCGATGGGCCGGTCCACCGGCGCTGCCACCTCGTTGACCGTGGCGATGCCCTGCTCCGGATACAGGAACAGCCACTTCCAGTCCATGGCCACCACCTGCACCGGCAGCGGCTTGACGTCGGCGGTAACGGGCCGGTTGGCGTCGATGCGCGTGAGCGGCCGATAGGGATCGAGCTGGTGGGTGCTGACCCAGGTCACCGCGCCCAGCGCGATGATGATCAGCAGCGGCGCGGCCCAGATGGCGAGCTCCAGCACCGTGGAATGGTCCCAGTCGGGGTTGTAGGGCGCGGTCGCGCTTTCACGATAGCGCCACGCGAATACCAGCGTGAGGATGATCACCGGCACGATGATCAGCAGCATCAGGCAGGTGGCGATGATGATCAGGTCGCGCTGTCGCACGGCCATGTCGCCGGATGGCGAAAGCAACACTGCCTGACAGCCGGACAGGCACGCCAGCGCGGCTACCGCGCCACATCCTTGCAGTAGTCTTCTTCTTGGCACACGGAAATGCGGTACGGCAGCGTCGAAGTGGCCCATAGTCACTAAAGTGGCGTCTGAGGAATGTCGGCAAGCACCGATGAATCCACCTTTCGATTTTCTAAGGCAGTTTAGGCGCTATTCTTGTGACTGTGCGAGATTAAGTGCAGTATCGAAGCACTCCTGTCGAGAGGAGACTGACGATGGCCAGCCTGACCCACCAGCATCGAGCGTCGCCGACTGCACCTCCGGCCCCCGGCCACCATGAGGTGGCCCCTGCCGAAATCGCCACGGGCGTGGTGATCGGGCGAGCGTCTGAGTACTTCGATTTCTTCGTGTACGGCATCGCTTCCGTGCTTGTCTTCCCGGCGGTCTACTTTCCGTTCGCGAGCGAGCTGGCCGGGCTGCTGTACAGCTTCACGATCTTTTCCTTCGCCTTCATCGGGCGGCCGTTCGGCACGGCGCTGTTCATGCGCATCCAGCGGCGCTGGGGCCGCGGCATCAAGCTGACTGCGTCGCTGTTCCTGCTCGGCACCGCCACGGTGGGGATTGCGTTCTTGCCGTCGTACGCGTCGATCGGGGCCGTATCGATCTACCTGCTGGCACTGTTCCGCTTCCTGCAGGGCATTGCCTTCGGCGGTTCATGGGACGGCCTGCCGTCGCTGCTGGCGCTGAACGCGCCGGAAGACAAGCGTGGCTGGTATGCGATGGTGGGCCAGCTTGGCGCGCCCTCCGGTTTTATCATCGCCGGGTCGCTGTTCCTGTTCCTGCATGTCAGCCTGACCCCGCAAGAGTTCATCGAATGGGGCTGGCGCTATCCGTTCTACGTGGCCTTTGCCATCAACGTGGTGGCGCTGTTCGCGCGGCTGCGGCTGGTGGTCACGCACGAATACACGCAGCTGCTCGAAGAAGACGAACTGGAGCCGATCAGCACGCTGCAGATGGTCAATGCGCAGGGCTTCAACATCTTCCTGGGCGCGTTCGCGGCGCTGGCCAGCTATGCGCTGTTCCACCTGGTCACGGTGTTTCCGCTGTCGTGGGCGGTGCTGCACCAGGAGCAGACCATTTCCGAGGTGCTGGCCGTGCAGATCGCGGGCGGCTTTATCGCGTTTATCGGCACTCTTATCTCGGGCTGGCTGGCGGACCGCATCGGCCGCCGCACGACGCTGGCGACGATGGCGGTGCTGATCGGTGTCTTCAGCCTGGTCACGCCGTGGCTGCTGGGCGGCGGCGCCACTGGCCAGAATATTTTCATCCTGGTCGGATTCGGCCTCCTGGGGCTGTCGTACGGGCAGGCGGCGGGCGTGGTGACCTCCAACTTCGAACGCCGCTTCCGCTACACCGGGGCGGCGCTGACCACGGATTTCGGCTGGTTGTTTGGCGCCGCGTTTGCGCCGCTCGTGGCACTGGGGCTGTCGTCGCTGTTCGGACTGGTGGCGGTGAGTCTTTACCTGCTGTCCGGGGTGATCAGCACGCTGGCGGCACTGCGTATCAGCCGGGCGCTGGGAACGCCGGAGTTGTAGGGCGCGCCCGGTACGCGCCCCGTTGAGGACATTCAGGACAAAAAGAAAGAAAAAGAAGAACGAAAATGCCGGCGCTGCGGACGCGGTGACAAGCCGCCGCAGCACCAGGCGATGGTCAGCCATCGATCAGCGCAGGCCGAAGAAGCTGAGCACCGCGAGGATGATGACAACCGCGCCAACTAGCCAGACGATATTCATGGCGGCTCCTTTGTGATGTCCGTAGGGACGTGGACGAGGTGACGGGCCGGATGGCTCACCTTCCCTTTGTCCAGCAACAAACGTGCCGTGGAGCCGTATGCACTTTTCCATGGAGCGCGGGCAGTATGCTGCGCCGGGATAACGGAGGGGCCGCCGGCGCGCCAGTGACCAGTGCAATTCCGCCAGGTGGTTATTACAAGAGGGTTTCAACGTGCGTGAAGGATGCCTGCAGGCTCATGCGGCAGGCCTGCGTCTTCAGCGTGCTTTGCCGCCCGCTATGCCGCCCGCTATGCCGCCGGCGTTTCGACGCCTCGCGCCAGGCGTCGGATCGCCTGCGGCGGCTGGCCAAAGGCCCGCAGGAACGCCCGCCGCATGCGCTCGCGGTCGCCGAATCCGGTGTCCCGCGCCACCACGTCGATGGCATGGCGCCCGCTCTCCATCATCAGCCTCGCGGCTTCCACGCGCAGGTGCTCGACGGCCTTCGCCGGCGTCTGGCCAGTCTCGTCCCGGAAAGCGCGCGCGAACTGCCGCGGGCTCAGGTGTGCCGCCTCTGCCAGCTGCTCCACGGAGAGCTCGCTTTGCAGGTTCTGCCGCGCAAAGTCCAGCGCGGCGCGGATGCGGTCGGAGCGCGGCTCCAGGTCGAGCAAGGCCGAGAACTGCGATTGCCCGCCGGCACGGCGGTGGTACACGACCAGCTTTTTCGCCACGTCGCGCGCGACCGCGCCGCCGGCGTCTTTCTCCACCAGCGCCAGTGCCAGGTCGATGCAGGCTGACATGCCGGCCGACGTCCATACCGGGCCGTCGATGATGAAGATGCGGTCCTCTTCCACGCCCACGTTGGGAAAGCGCCGCCGCAGCTGCTCCGCGTAGTACCAGTGCGTGGTGGCGCGGCGGCCATCCAGCAGCCCGGCCTCCGCCAGGTTGAAGGCCCCGGTGCAGGTGGCGCCAATGCGCCGCGAGGTGCGCGCCGCTCGCTGCAGGAACCTGACCAGCGCCGGCGGCGTGGGCGTGATGTCGTTGTCGCCGACCACCAGCACGGTATCGAAGCGGCGCCTGCCGAACGGCTCGGTGCTCACGGCGAAACCGCCGGAACACATCACCGGCCCGCCCTGCTCCGACAGCAGGTGGACCTGGTACAGCGGCGTGCCGAGCGTCCGGTTGGTGAACTCCAGCACCGTTGTAACCGCCAGGTTCATCGCCTGGAAGCCAGGGTACAGGGCGAGCGCTACGTGATGCATGATCGGACGTCCTTGTGTGGCAGAAAAGGTGGCATCCTCGGTTTTTGATGCCACGCCATTGTGCCCCGGATCATGGGGTCGCGTGCGACGAACCCTTTGCTTCCCATTGAGTTCCGGACGGCCGGGCCATCGAAGCTGCGCGCGGCGCACCTGAGCCCGGATCTTTCGTGTGACGGGCCCGGCGCCCGGCACGGGCGTGGCGCGGCTGACTGCCGCTCGCAAACGGCATCCCCGGGCACGCGTTTGTACCGCTTTGTATCCGCGGCAAACATCGATACGTGTCCAGACAGAATCGCCGCTGACCCGCTACAGGGCAGATACACCGGTCTCCTTTAATTCCTCTCGTGGCCCGGCGGCAAAGACGACGAAGACGACGCCCCGGCCGCGCAGATACGCAAACCGAGACAGATCCACTGACATAAAGGAAACCGATCATGGCTACCCAATTCACCCGACGCCTCGTCCTCGCCATCGCCCTCGCCGCTGCCGCCGCTGGCGCACAAGCCGCACCGAGCGCGCGCGACCCGTTCAGCGAAGGCGCCCGCGCCGTCCAGGACGCACGCAGCCCGTTCGCCGATGGCGCGCGCAGCGTGCAGGACGCACGCAGCCCGTTCACCGATGGCGCTCGCGGCGTGCAGGACGCGCGCAGCCCGTTTGCCGACGGCGCGCGCAACGTCGACCCATACAGCGACGGCGCACGCACCCTCGCCGGCCTGGACCGCACCGGCCCCTCCGCCGACCCGGCGCGCGCAATCGATCCCTACCTGGACGGTGCGCACGCGTGAGGATGCGGCATGCCGCCGCTACGCCAGCAATAGCCGCGCGAGGCCGCAGCGCCACCGCTCCGCTTCCGGCGCATGACAAGCGAGCAGGCTATCCGTTGCACTGGATGCAACGATGCCCTGCCCGCTTGATCAGATCAGCGGGAAGGCCTTCATCACATGCCGCAGCATGCTGCTGGCCACCGGCGAAAGGTGCCTGCCCGCCCGCGAAATGATATGGATGCGGCTGTTGTTCAGAATCGGGTTGGCCAGCGGCAGCGACACCAGTTGCCTGAACTGCGCCCCTTTCAGCGGCACCGAGCGCGGCGTCAGGATGTAGCCCAGCCCCATCGCGGCAAACTCCCACAGCACCTTGAATGAGTTGGTCACCAGCATCGGCTTAAGCGTGATGTGCTCGTCCAGCTCCGCCGCCTGCACGTGCTTGCGCACGCCAAATGATTCAGCCAGCGCCGCACCCTGGTGCGCAGCCAGGTCCGCCAGCGTCAGCGCGCGCCGGCGCCGCGCGAGCGGATGGTCCTTGCGCACATGCACGCGGATCGGCGACAGCCGTGAATAGTGCGAGCGCAGGCGCACATCGTCGGGCGGCTGGAAAACAAAGCCGATATGCGCCAGGTCTTCCAGGATATGGCGGACGGTTTCGTCGGTGCCCGCCACCTGAATGCTGCAGGTGACGTCGGGATGCTTGCTCAGGAACCCCTGCAGCACCGGCTCGAGCACCAGGTCGACGAAGCCCTCGCCGAAGACGAGCTCGACATGGCCGCGCCTGGCGTTCTTCAGGTTGTTGACCTCGGCCAGGAAGGTGTCGTTCAGATCCTGCTGGCGCCGCGCGAACAGCGCCAGCAGGCGCCCCGCGTCGGTGGCGACCACGCCGCGCCCGCGCCGCTCCAGCAGCGTCAGGCCGGTGTCCTGCTCCAGCTTGGCCACGGCGCGGCTTACTACCGAAGGGTCCAGCTCGAGCACCTCGGCCGCGCCGCGCACCGTGCCGGTCTCAATGATCTGCAGCAGGCACAGCGCCCGCTTGCGGTCCAGCACGTCATCCATGTCTTTGCTCCTTCTTGCCTGATCCTGCCTCCCGGTCGAGCGAGGCTTTTTTTTGATTGTTGCTATTTATACAACGTTTCTTCCCAAACCTTGTCATGGATGCCGCGACCAAGGGCGTGGAGAATAGGCCGGAATACCACGTACGCCGACATTCATGACCCAGTCCCCCACCGCCAGCCTGCGTCAGGCCGTCCAGGCCATTGCGCCCGAGTTCGTCCGGATCCGCCACCAGATCCACGCCCATCCCGAGCTCGCCTTCGAGGAGCGCCGCACCAGCGACCTGGTCGCCGAACAGCTGGCGGCGTGGGGTTACGCGGTGCATCGCGGCCTGGGCACGACCGGCGTGGTCGGCACCCTGCGCAAGGGCGACGGCGGCAAGGCACTCGGCATCCGCGCCGATATGGATGCGCTGCCGATCCAGGAGCAGACCGGCCTGGACTATGCCAGCACCATCGCCGGCAAGATGCACGCCTGCGGCCATGACGGGCACACGGCGATCCTGCTGTGCGCGGCGAAATACCTGGCCGAGTCGGTCGATTTCAACGGCACGCTCAACCTGATCTTCCAGCCGGCCGAGGAAAACGAAGGCGGCGCGCTGCACATGCTGGAGGACGGCCTGTTCGAGCGCTTCCCGTGCGACGAGGTCTACGCGCTGCATAACTCGCCGGGAATGCCGGTTGGCCAGATCGGCGTGATCGCGGGCCCGGCCATGGCATCGTTCGACCGCGCCACGGTCACGCTGCACGGCCGCGGCGCGCATGGCGCCATGCCGCACCACGGCATCGACCCGATGCAATGCGCGGCCAGCATCGTGCTGGGCCTGCAGTCGATTGTCAGCCGCGAGATCGATGCGCTGAAGTCGGCCGTCATCACGGTGGGCTCGATCCAGGCCGGCAGCACCTACAACGTCGTGCCGGAAAGCGCGACCATCAAGATCGGCGTGCGCACGCTCGACCCGAGGGTGCGCACCCTGGTGGAAACGCGCATCCGCGAGTTCGTCACCGCGCAGGCGCAGAGCTACCAGCTCCAGTCCGAGGTGGTCTATGAGCGCAAGTACCCGGTGCTGGTCAATCACGCCGTGCAGACCGAGTACGCACGCCAGGCCGCCATCCGGCTGGTAGGCACCGACAACGTGGTCGAGCGCCCGCCGGTCATGGGCAGCGAAGATTTCGCCTACATGCTGGAGCAGCGGCCCGGCGCCTATATCCGGCTCGGCAACGGCCTGGGCGAGGACGGCGGCTGCATGGTCCACAACCCCCAGTACGACTTCAATGACAAGGCCTTGCCCGTGGGCGCCGCATTCTGGGCGCACCTGGCGCAGAGCTACCTGGTTTGAGCAACGCTTTTTTCGGGAGTCCTCATGTATTCACTGAACCGCCGCCGCTTCCTGCAACTGGCCGGCTGTGCGGCCGGCAGCCCGGCACTGGGCGCACTGGCCTCCCTTCCCGCGCTTGCCGCGGAAAACTTCCCCGCCCGGCCGCTGGCGCTGGTGGTGCCGTACCCGGCCGGCGGGGCCAGCGATACCTCTGCCCGGATCTTCGGGGAATCGATCGGCAAGAGCGTCAGGCAGCAGGTCGTGGTCGAGAACTACGGCGGCGGCACCGGCCTGATCGGTGCCAACAAGGTGCTGGCCGCACCCGCCGATGGCTACACCTTCTTCCACGGCTCGATCAACGAGGTGTTCCTGGCCCCGCTGCTGAATCCGGCCGCGCGCTACAAGCCGCAGGACTTCATGCTGGCCGCGCCGATCAGCGATGCCAATATCGTGCTGATGGCCAGGAATGGCCTGGCCGCTGACAGCCTGGACAAGTTCCTTGACCTGGCGAAGCAGAGCAAGGCCAAGCCGCTGACCTATGCGACCGTCGGCATCGACTCGATCTATCACCTGATGGGCGACGCGCTGGCCGCCAGGCTCGGCGCACCGCTGCTGCACGTGCCATACAAGGGCGGCGCGCCGGCACTGCAGGGCCTGGCCGGCGGCGAAGTCGACTTTGCCATCCTGCCCTACCAGTCGAGCTTCGACGCCATGCAGCAGCAGGGCCGGCTGCGCATCCTGACCAGTTTCTCCAGGGCACTGCCGCCGGCGCTGAAGCATGTCCCGCTGATCTCGCAAAGCAAGCAGATTCCCGACTTCGAATACACCATCGGCGGCGGCTACTTCGTCAAGGCCGGCACGCCCGCGGACCGGGTAGCGGTGCTGCGCAAGGCGATCGGCGAAGCGCTGGCCAAGCCGGATATCCTGGCCAAGCTGGAGGCGGAAGGACGCACCGTCGCCAGACCCATCGACAGCCAGGCGCAGGCGAACCAGGCGTTCGACCAGTACATGACGCGGGTCACGCAGCTGATCCGCAGCGTGGGACGCAAGACCAACGCCTGATTTTCGGCCCCGCCGCTGCGGACCATGCCGGTGTTGGCGGATAATGCGCGATTCGCCCAACATCGCCTTCGCCATGCAAGCAAGCCGCGCCGGCTCCGGACGCATCGACTGGACCACCCTGTTCCTGCTGACTTTTCCGCCGCTGAGCTGGGCCGGCAACGCCATCGTCGGCCGCCTCGCCGCCGGCACGATTCCGCCGATCACGCTGAATGCTGTGCGCTGGGTGCTGGCTGGCCTGCTGCTGGCGCCATTCGCCTGGCGCGGCGTGCTGGAACATCGTGCGGCGCTGCGCCGGCACGCCGGCGTGATCGCGGCCATGGGCGTGCTGTCCATCGGCAGCTATAACGCGCTGCAGTACCTGGCACTGACCACGTCGACCCCGATCAACGTGACGCTGATCGGCGCGTCCACGCCGCTGTTCCTGATCGTGATTGGCGCGCTGTTCTTCCGCGAACGCGTCAAGCCAGTGCAGGTCGCCGGTGCGTTGCTGTGTCTGGTCGGCGTGTCCTTCGTGCTGGTGCGTGGAGAGCCGGCGCGACTGGCCCAGCTGGACCTCGTGCCCGGCGACCTCTACATGCTGGCCGCCACCATTGCCTGGAGCGCCTATACCTGGCTGCTGCGCAAGCAACGGCCCGACGTACCGCTGCCGGTACTGCTGTTTTCGCAGATCGTCGCCGGCGTGCTGGCGAGCGCGCCGGTGACGGTATGGGAACTGATGGCCCAGGACCAGCCGCTGCCATGGAACGGCAAGGTCGCCGCGATACTGCTCTACGTGGCGACGATTCCCTCGCTTCTGGCCTACTTCGCCTGGGACCGCGCCATTGCCCGGGCCGGCGCGCAGCTGCCTGTGTTCTTCATCACGCTGACGCCGGTGTTCGCGGCGCTATTGTCGACGCTGCTGCTGGGCGACTGGCCGCGGTGGTATCACGGGGTCGGGCTGGCGGCGATCGGGGCGGGGATCTGGCTGGCGCAGCGGCGGTGAGCGGCTGTGCGAGGGCTGTCGTGGGTCGAGTTGTGCCCTGCCCTGCAGGTGCGCACGGGAAAAGCCGTAGAATCCGCGGTGACCTATCGATCCGACCCCGTGAATCCGTTCAGCACCCTGATGATGAAGAAGGCTTTCCCTCACCGCGCCGCGCTGCTGGCCACGTTTGCAGCATTTGCCGCGCAAGCCGCGCCGCAGGCAACGGCCAATGCCACCGCCAGCGCCACCAACGCCACCGCTGCCGCGGCCAACACCGCGGCACCGCTCGGCCTGGAGCTTGGCAAGTCGAAATGCGCGCGGCTCGCCCCGGCGGAAAACCATGCCCGCACCGGCAGGTCAGAATGGGCCGGCGGCGATACGGTGGAGCTCAAGCGCCTGGAGCGCTTCCACCTCCCCGGCCTGACGCGCGTGACGCTGAACTGCGACGCGCAGGATACGGTGGCGTTGATCACCATGACCTTCGACCGTTCGGCGCTGGAAGACGTGCGCGGCAAGCTCGATGCCCGCTACGCCTCGCTGCGCAAGACCGAAGCCTCGGCGGAGAACGGCTATGCGGAATGGGCCGCGGCCAATGGCAGCCTGGAACTGCTGTACGGCCGTGACGGCAAGCACTTCACCGTGGCCTACTGGGCCCGCAACGCCAAGGCAAAGTACTTCTCCTACAGCGGCGCCGGCAGCAAGCCGGCCGCTGCGTCCGCACCGGCAGCGCCGCAGCCCGCGCCGCTGTAACGTAACCCGGGCGCGCCGCTCAGTAGCCGGCCTGCCGGTCGACCTGGTTCAGCAACGGGCGTCCGTCGCGCGCGCGGCGCAGGTTTTCGATGCACTGCTGCGCTACCAGCTCGTACGAAGGATCGGCGGCGATATGCGGCGTCGCTTCGATGCGCGGGTGGGTCCAGACCGGGTCGTCGGCCGCCGGCGGCTCCTTGGCGAACACGTCCAGCGCCGCGCCGGCAAGGTGGCCTTCGTCGATCAGCGCAAGCAGATCGGCTTCCACCACATGCTCGCCGCGCCCCACGTTGATGAAGTAGGCACCCTGCGGCAACCGCGACAGCGTCTTGCGGTCGAGCATGCCGTTGGTCTGCGGCGTCAGCGGCAGCGTGCAGACCAGGATATCGGTCTGCGCCAGCATGGCATCCAGCCCGTCGTCGCCGGTAAAGTCCGCCACGCCGGGAAGGTGCTTGGGGCTGCGGCTCCAGCCCGCCACCGGAAAGCCAATGGCCGCGAACATACGCGCCACCTCGCTGCCGATCTCCCCCAGCCCCAGCACGCCCACGCGGCAGCGCGACAGCGCGCGCCCGCGATGGCGCTTCCATTCGCCGCGGCGCCGCTGCTCGGCATACATACCCAGTTCACGCGTATGGCGCAGCGCCATGGCCAGCACGAAGTGGGCGATGCCGGTCTGCTGGCCCGGATCGACAATGCGCGTGACCGGCATGTCCTGCGGCAGGTCGGGCGCGGCCAGCAGCTTGTCGACGCCGGCGGTGGCGGCGCAGACCAGCCGCAGCTTCGGGTAGGCCGGCAGCACGCCCGGCTTGAGGCCCCAGGCGATGATGGCCTCGACGTCTTCCGGCACGGCGGCTTCGCGGCCGTTCCAGACGGTGATATCCGGCGCTTGCTCGCGCAGCAAGGCCGTGATGGGGACCGCCATGAACGACGGCAGGTGAACAAGGATGGCCATGGTCAGTTGCGGCTCGGTTGCGGCTCAGTTGCGATAGTCGGGGTTGATGCGATCGAGCCGGCGCAGCAGGCCCGGCCAGGCCAGGTTGGAGCCCTTGCCCTTGGTGGCCTGGCGCGCCTGCTGGCCCATGTTGGCGCTGGCGGATTCCGGCACCGTGGTCAGCGGCGTGCCGCCGCTCTGCGCCAGGATCTGGATGCGGCAGGCGGACTCCAGCGTGTACATGGTCAGGAACGCATCGGACACGGTGCGCCCGCACGTCAGCAGGCCATGGTTGCGCAGGATCATCTGCTTGCAGCGGCCCAGGTCGGCCACCAGCCGCGCCTTCTCGTCTTCGCGCAGCGCCACGCCTTCATAGTCGTGGTAGGCCAGGCCGGTCAGCGCGAACATCGATTGCTGCGAGATCGGCAGCAAGCCCGCCTGCTGCGCCGAGACCGCGACGCCGTGCGAAGTATGGGTGTGCATCACGCAGCCGACTTCGGGGCGCGCCTCGTGCACGGCACTGTGGATGATGAAGCCGGCCGGGTTGACGTCGTACGGCGTCTCCAGCACCGGCTGGCCCTCATGGTCGACCTTGACCAGGCTCGACGCGGTGATTTCGTCGAACATCATGCCGTACGGGTTGATCAGGAACTGGTCCGGCGCATCGGGCACGCGCGCCGAGATGTGCGTGAAGATCAGGTCGTCCCAGCCGAAGTGGGCCACCAGCCGGTAGGCCGCGGCAAGGTCGACGCGCATTTGCCATTCCGCGTCGGAAACGCGGTCCCTTACTGAATCGACGAGCTGGATCTGCGCCATCTGCGTAGTCTCCCGGGGGTGAGATATGTGACTGGACGCAGGCATTGTCGCGGCGCACCGTGCCAAAGTCTGTTAAGTATTGGACAATCTCGGCTCAACCGGAACGGCAATGAGAGATCAGGTGGCCAGCAAAGTGAAGCGCATCGAACCCGTGCGGGCGCTGCCGCGCGGCGTGCTGGCCAGCGGCTGGCTGCGCAATGCGCCGCCCGGTGTGCTCGACGCCGTGGCCGGCGCGGCACGCCGGCTGCGCTTTGCCGATGGCGAGATGGTCTTTGCGCGCGGCGACCCGCCGACTTACTTCTGCATGGTGGTGTCGGGACGCGTGCGCATGAGCCGCGTCAGCAGCGGCGGGCGCGAGTCGGTGTATTCGGTGATCGGGCGCGGCCGCTGGTTCGGCGAGATCTCGCTGCTCGACGGCAAGCCGCGCACGCATGACGCCTTCGCGGTCGGCAATACCGAGTTGCTGGTGCTGGACCGGCGCGCGTTCGACCGGATCCTGGCGCAGCACCCCGAGGGGATGCAGTTGATCGTGCAGCAGATCTGCGCGCGGCTGCGCGTGGCCTTCGACCACGCCGAGAGTGCAGCGCAGGCGCCGGTCGATGCGCGCATGGCGGCGCGGCTGCTGGAGCTGGCCGACCGCACCGACCATATCGTGCATATCAGCGCCGAAGACCTGGGCGACATGGTCAACCGCTCGCGCCAGACGGTGGCCAAGTATCTGCAGGCATGGGAAGACGCCGGGTGGATCCGGCGCCAGTACCGGCAGATCGAACTGCTGGAGCCGGGGGCGCTCAAGCGGCTGGCGCGGCGCTGAGCGCTGAGAATTGGAAACGGGCAAACGGGATGGCGCTTGCTGCCGCCCCTCGCAAAGGCTCCCCTCTCCCGCGAAGTGGGAGAGGGGTGGGGGTGAGGGTCGGAATACCCACGGAGTGACCCGGCATCGTGCTTGCCAAACGCCCACCCTCACCCCTGCCCCTCTCCCGCAAGCAGGAGAGGGGAGCAAACCAGGGGTCTGACCGCCTGCTCTCAGTCAGCCGTGATCTTGCCCACCTCGATCACCTTCTTCCAGCGCGCATACTCCGCCGCCTGGAACGCCGTGAACTGCTCCGGCGTATTGGCGACGATCTCGAAGCCCAGGTCGAGCAGCTTGGGCTTGACCGCGGGATCGTTGAGCGCCGCGACCACGGCCGCATGCAGCTTGGCCTTGATCTCCGGCGCCAGCCCCTTCGGCGCCGCCACGGCCTGCCACGAGTAGACCGTCACGCCCTTTACGCCCGCCTCATCCATCGTCGGCACGTCAGGCAGGATCGGCGAGCGCTTGCTGCTGGTGATGGCCAGCGCGCGCAGCTTGCCCGCCTTGATATGCGGGATCGCGGTGTTGATGTTCATGAAGGTGGCATCGACCTGCCCGCCCAGCAGGTCGTTCAGCGCCGGCGCGCCGCCCTTGTACGGCACGTGCAGGCCGGTGGTGCCGGTCTGCTGCCAGAACAGCTCGGCGGTCAGGTGGTCGCTGGTGCCGTTGCCAGCCGAGGCGAAGGTCATCTTGCTGGGATGGGCCTTCTCGTAGGCAATCACGTCCTGCAGGCTCTTGTGCGGCGAGCTGGCGGGGACGGCCAGCACATTGGGCGCCTGCACCGCCACGCTGATGTAGTCGAAATCCTTGAGCGGATCGTAGCCGGCGTTCTTGGTCAGGTGCGGCCCGATCACGAACGGACCCAGCGACGACACGAACACGGTGTAGCCGTCCGCCGGGGCGCGCTTGACCATGGCGGCGCCGATCATGCCGGCCGCGCCCGGCTTGTTGTCGACCACGAAGCTGCCGCCGAACTGCGACTGCATCTTGGCGCCCAGGATGCGGGCGACGTTGTCGCTTGAGCCGCCCGCGGGGAACGGCACCAGCAGCGTGACGGGTTTTTCCGGCCAGGCGGCGTGCGCGGTGGCCATGGCTGCGCCAAGCAGCAGGGATACGATCAGCTTTTTCATGGGTTGTCTCCTGTGTGCTGTGTGTCTTGTTTCTCTATGTCGTGCTTATGGCTGCTGGCCGAATTCCGCCTGCTGGCGCGTCCAGGCCCTGGCCTGCTCGCTGAGGCTCAGGCCGAGCCCCGGCGCGGTCGGCACCCGGATGCGGCCGTCGCTGATCTGCAGGCGCTCGTTGAAGAGCGGCTCGAGCCAGTCGAAATGCTCGACCCACGGCTCGCGCGGATACGCGGCGGCAAGATGTACATGCAGTTCCATCGCAAAATGCGGCGCAAGCATCAGCCCCGCGTGCTCGGCCAGGGCCGCCACCTTTAGGAAGGGCGTGATGCCGCCTACCCGCGGCGCATCGGGCATCAGGTAGTCAGCGGCGCGGTGGCGGATCAGGTCCCAGTGCTCGGCGGCGCTGGTCAGCATTTCGCCGGTGGCGATCGGGGTGTCGAACTGCGTCGCCAGCGCGGCGTGGCCTTCGTGGTCGTAGGCGTCGAGCGGCTCTTCGATCCACACCAGGTTGAACGATTCAAAGGTGCGGCACATGCGCTGCGCGGTCGGGCGGTCCCATTGCTGGTTGGCGTCGACCATGATCGGCACCGCGTCGCCCAGGTGCTCGCGCACCGCGGCCACGCGCTTGATGTCGAGGGCGCCGTCGGGCTGGCCCACTTTCAGCTTGATGCCGCCGATGCCGCGCTCGACCGATGCCGCGGCATTGACCATCAGCTGGTCCAGCGGCGTATGCAGGAAACCGCCCGAGGTGTTGTAGCAGCGCACCGCATCACGATGCGCGCCCAGCAGCTTGGCCAGCGACAGGCCGGCGCGCCGGGCCTTGAGGTCCCACAGCGCTACGTCGAAGGCGCCGATGGCCTGCGTCGACAAGCCGCTGCGGCCGACCGAAGCCCCAGCCCAGCACAGCTTGTCCCACAGCCGCGCGATATCGCTCGGGTCTTCACCGATCAGCGCCGGCGCGATCTCGGCCGCGTGCGCGAACTGGCCCGGGCCGCCCGCGCGCTTGCTGTAGCTGAAGCCCAGCCCCTCGTGGCCGTTGGCGGTGCGGATCTCGGCGAACAGGATCGCGACCTCGGTCATCGGCTTCTGCCGGCCGGTCAGCACCTTGGCGTCGCTGATCGGAGTGGCCAGCGGCAGGTAGCTGGAGGACAGCCGGATCCAGGCGATGCTGTCGGCGGGTTGAGGGGAAGCTGCGGTTGCGGTCATGTTCAGGATCCGATCTCGTGGTTGGCCATCAGCTCCAGCGCGCGCACCAGCGCGGAATGGTCCCAGCCGGCGCCGCCGTGGCTCGCGCAGGCGTTGAACAGCTCCTGGCAAGTCGCCGTGTTGGGCAGCGACAGGCCCATCTCGCGCGCATTGGACAGGGCGAGGTTCAGGTCTTTCTGGTGCAGCCCGATGCGGAAGCCGGGCTCGAAGGTGCGCTTGATCATGCGTTCGCCATGCACCTCCAGCACCTTGGACGAGGCAAAGCCGCCCATCAGCGCCTGGCGCACGCGCGCCGGGTCGGCGCCGGCCTTGGCGGCGAACAGCAGCGCCTCGGCCACGGCCTCGATGTTCAGCGCCACGATGATCTGGTTGGCCACCTTGGCGGTCTGGCCGGCACCGTTGTCGCCGACCAGCGTGATGTTCTTGCCCATCAGTTCGAACAGCGGGCGCACGGTCGCGAACGTGTCTTCCGGGCCGCCGACCATGATCGACAGCGTGGCGTTGCGCGCGCCGACCTCGCCGCCGGACACCGGCGCGTCGAGGTAGCGGCAGCCGAGCGCGTTGATGCGGCTGGCGAATCCCTTGGTCGCGATCGGCGAGATCGAGCTCATGTCGACCACGATCTTGCCCGGGCCCAGGCCGGCGGCCACGCCGTCTTCGCCGAACAGCGCCGCTTCCACGTGCGGGGTGTCGGGCACCATCAGGAAGATGATGTCGGCGCCCTGCGCCACTTCGCGGGCCGACGCGCAGGCGATGCCGCCCAGGTCGACCAGTGCCTGCGGCGCGCCGCTGCGGCTCGACAGCCTGACTTCATGCCCGCCGGCGATCAGGTTCTGCGCCATCGGGCTGCCCATGATGCCAAGGCCAATGAATCCGAGTTTCACGTTTTGCTCTCCTTGCGTGCGGTGCGGTTCGGTATTGTTTGGTGTTGTTTGGTGCCCGGCCACTAGTAGCCGGCGTTGTCGGGCGCCGGCGCTGCCGTCTGCCGTGGCTGTCCGGCGCGCATTTCGGCCATGACCTGCTGGGCCCCCGCGGCCATCAGGCGCGCATCGGAACTGACCGTGACGAAGCCGAAGCCTTGCCCGATGCGGCGCAACGCCGCCGCCGGCGCACCGTTATGGACGCCCGCGACACGCCCGTGCGCCCTGGCACGGGCAGCCACGTGCTCGATGGCCTGTGCCACCGGCGGGTCGACGTCGTCGAAGGTCGGCCGGCAGCCAAGCGCGAGCGACAGGTCGGACGGGCCGATATAGACGCCGTCGAGCCCGTCGACCGACAGGATCTCGTCCAGGTTTTCCAGCCCTTGGCGGGTCTCGATCATCGCCAGCACCACCACGGTGTCGTTGGCGTGCTGAGCGTAGTCGGCGCCGCCGTACAGCAGCCCGCGGATCGGCCCGAAGCTGCGCGTGCCCAGCGGCGGGTAACGCGTGGCGGCCACCAGGCGCTCGGCATCGGCGCGGGTGTTGACCATCGGGCAGATCACGCCGTATGCGCCAGCGTCGAGCACCTTCATCAGGATGCCGGGCTCGTTCCATGGCACGCGCACGACCGGCACGGTGTCCGTGGTCGAGATCGCGGTCAGCAGTGCCAGTGCATCGGCGTAGTCGAGCGCGCCGTGCTGCAGGTCGATGGTGAGCGAGTCCCAGCCCTGGTGGGCCATGGTCTCGGCGGCAAAGGCGCTGGGAATGGAAAGCCAGCCATTCACCACCGCCTGGCCTGCCGCCCACATCTTTCGGATCCGGTTTTCGCGCATTTGGGGTCTCTGTTGGCAGCGTAATACGTCGTCGTACAACATTCTACGAGACTGCGGAAAAGATTGCGCTGGGGATTACCCGGGATTCCCTAGGAATCTGCGGTGCAGTGTACGAAATATTGATTTTACGCCACCAAATCCAGCCGGATGTAAGGCGTTCCAGGCCAAAATGCTGTTTGCCACACCCATCCATGTCATAGGATGACTGACGAAAGAAGCAATAGCGGAGAGCCCTGCGCCAGAATGAAGACAGCGGGTGGCGGCCAATTAACAATCGATTACACCCATGACCCGGGAGCTCGACTATGCTCCCGTGGCCCGCACGAAGCCGCGACACATCTGTCTGCCGCGTGCCGTAGGGCACCGACGACCGGAACGTTCCATGCATCGCCTCCCTGCCCTTCCTCTTGTTATCGCCGCGTTGCTCGCGGCCTCCGCCACCGCCCATGCGCAGCACGTCACCGGCGGCATGGGCGAGCCCGTCAGGATCGGGGCATTCTCCGCGCCCGGGGAACGCATTGACGGCGAACGCCGGATGGCTGCGCCTCACGGTTCCAGGCAGGCCAAGGCCGGCACTGCGCGCCGGCAAGGCTCCGCCACTCAAGCTGCGCGACCCAACGGCGCGCCGGCGGCCCGGCTGCCCGGCAGGCACCTGCCGTAGTGTCGGACGCGGGGGTCTCTCCGCACGCATCTGCAGCACCGCATCTGCAGCCCCATTCCCGGCCCCACTCGTGGCGCAAGCCTATTCACGATTCCTTACAATTGACGCCAGATCAAAGCAGTATCCTCGGGCGCATCCAGATCCCCACAATAAGGAGAAATCAATGAAACCAGTCCTGGCCTTGCTCGCTGCCTGCAGCGTCCTGCTTGGTGGCTGCGTGGTTGCCCCATATGACACCTACGGCGGCGGGGGTCCCGGCTGCCCGCCGGGCCAGGCCAAGAAGGGCAATTGCCGTGTCGACCCGTACGGCAACGAATCCTTCTGCCCCCCGGGGCAGGCCAAGAAGGGCCGCTGCTGACCTGCCGGCGGCAACAGGCTTCCCGGCACGCGGGGTCCTGTTGCGCCGGCCATCGCACTAGTCGGAGAATGGCGGATGCGGGCATGACGCCCGCAGGAGAACGCCATGCAGCTTCGCATGCAACTTCGGCTGGCCGGCCGCCTGTGCGCGGCCGCATGGCTGGCCGGCACGCTCGGGGGCTGCGCCACGCTGCAGCCCGTACAGACCGGCCAGAAGTTGATCGGCAGCCCGGAAAGCGCCGTGCGCCAGACCTTCGGCCCACCCACCGAGACCTTCCGCCTGGCCGACGGCACCACCCGCTGGCTGTGGTCGCGCCAGCCCTTCGGGCATGAGGTCTATGCCGCCGATTTCGATGCCGGCGGCAAGCTGACCAATTACCGCCAGATGCTGACCGAAACGGAGGTCTATCGTGCCCAGGTCAATGTCTGGACCAAGAAAGACATGCAGGAGCATTTCGGCATGCCCCGCGAACCCATCCAGTACTATCCCCTGATGAAGCGCGAAGCGTGGTCGTGGCGGATGTACAAGGACGGCCTGCAGTCCGCGCATTTCAGCGCCTACTTCGATGACGGCGGGGTGCTGCGCCAGACCATGATCATCGTCGACCCGCTCGGCGGCGACTCGCGCCGCTCGCGCTGAACCGGCATGGGGCAACGCACGGGGCGCGTTGCCCCAACCCAAGTATGACGGTGTTAACGCCGGTGCCATTGCCGGCAGCAGGGACTCCCGTGGCCCCACGCTGTTTTGCGCGCAGAATGGAGGGGTACCCATCCCTCCAGGCGGAAGACGAACGTGACCACTGCGATCCTGCTCGAGAACATCCACCAGAGCGCCACCGCACGGCTGGCTGAAGCCGGCCTGCAGGTCGAGCGCCGTAACGGCGCACTGGCCGGTCCTGAATTGCACGAAGTGCTGGCCAGCCACGACGTGGTCGGCATCCGCTCGGCCACGCACCTGCGCGGCGACGATATCCACCGCGCCCCGGGCCTGCTGTCGATCGGCTGCTTCTGCATCGGCACCTCGCAGGTCGACCTGGAGGCCGCTACGCATGCGGGCATTCCGGTATTCAACGCGCCCTTTTCCAACACGCGCTCGGTGGCCGAACTGGTCGTGTCCGAAGCGGTGATGCTGCTGCGGCGGATTCCCGAGAAAAACACGCTGGCGCATGCCGGCAAGTGGGCCAAGGGCGCGAGCGGCGCCTTCGAGGCGCGCGGCAAGACCATCGCCATCATCGGCTACGGCAATATCGGTTCGCAGGTCGGCGTGCTGGCCGAATCGATGGGCATGCGCGTGGTCTACTATGACGTGCTGGCGCGGCTCTCGCACGGCTCTGCGCGCGCCGCGGGTTCGCTCGAGGAAGCGGTGTCGCAGGCCGAGGTGGTAACGCTGCATGTCCCTGCCACGCCGCGCACCAAGAACATGATCGACGCGAGCGTGCTGGCCGCGTTCAAGCCTGGCGCGATCCTGATCAATGCCTCGCGCGGCAGCGTGGTCGACATTGCCGCGCTGGCCGCGGCGCTGCGCGAAGAACGCCTGGGCGGTGCTGCCATCGATGTGTTCCCGCAAGAGCCCAAGACCAACAGCGATCCGTTCGTCAGCGAGCTGCAGAACCTGTCCAACGTCCTGCTGACCCCGCACGTCGGCGGCAGCACCGAAGAGGCGCAGGAGAACATTGGCGCCGAGGTCGCGGCCAAGCTGGCGCACTTCCTGGCGACCGGCGGCACCATCGGGGCGGTGAATTTTCCCGAGGTCGATCCAGGCCCGCTGCAGTCGCCGGCGCGGCTGCTCAACGTGCATGGCAACGCGCCGGGTGCGCTGGCCGCGCTCAACACGCTGCTGGCGCAGGAGGGGGTCAACATCACCGGCCAGCACCTGCAGACGCGCGGCACCACCGGCTATGTGGTGACCGATCTCGACCGCGTTCCATCGGAGCAGCTGATGCAGGCCCTGCGCACGCACGCCGGTTTCGCGCGCTCGCGCCTGATCCTGCGGGAAGGTAATGGCCAGGCTGGCTGAAACCATGCAGGGCGCCCTCGCGCCCTGCCCCGCTGCGGTGCAATAGTCACAGCATTGTTCCAAATCTCAAGTAATCACTATTGCGGCTACTAACATCAGGTGGCGCATGTACTGTCCCTTCCGGTCGCGCAGTGGCAGCACCGCATCGCGCGGGGGCTTGCATCCGCACTACACCGACAGCGGAGTGATGCCATGAGATCAATGAAACGAAGCGGGATGATAGCGGGTGGAGTTCTGGCGCTGGCATTGGCCGGCATCGCGACGGCGCAGACGGGTACGATCACGTTTCGCGGTGCTGTCGCCAATCCGTCGTGCGGCTTCACGCCAACGTCGGCACATGTGCAGGCGCGCTGTGTCGACGCTTCGGGGCGGACGGTCTCGGCGCCGGTTCCGATGCCGCCGGTGCGCGCCAAAGGGCATGCGCATGTCGCGACGGCGAAGATGCGCGTGGAGCCGGTGTTCCGCGGCCTGCCTGGGGGGCGGCGCGGCAGGCCGGATGGCTTCGTGATGGTGGTGACTTACCACTAGGCGTGGCGCGCGGGGCGGTGCGGACGCCCGTTCTCAGGCGCTCGCCTGGCTACGCCTGGATGCCGGCGGCAACAACCTGGAGCGCCTGCTGGCACACCTGGCACACCGGCCCTGGCGCCATTGCGCCGCAAACGCGGGGCGTCGGCCGAGCCGGGCGTCCGCGGCCCGCGGGCTCGAAGTCCTGCGCATGCTGTCGGCGGGATACCGCGATCGGGTGATTGCACAGAAACTGTTCGCCTCCGAACTGACAGTCAAGTCGCATTTGCGTCGCATCCACGCCAAGCCCGGTGCCCAAAGCCGCGCTGAAGCCGCAGCGCTGACGCGTGCGCGCGGGCTGATTGCATGAACCGCGCGAGTGCAGTCTTGACACCTTCGGCCGCACTTCCTTTAATGGTGTTACGCATCAGGTGCATTGCCTGACCACTTTCACCGATTACTTCAAGCCATGATGGAAACCGGGGAAGTCCACGATCCGCAGCGCAAGAAAGAAGAACTGCGCAGCTTCCTGTTCCTGACCGCCGTGATGGTGCCGGTGCTTTCCGTCATCGTCGTGGCAGGCTATGGGTTCATTGTCTGGATGACCCAACTGGTCAGCGGCCCCCCAACGCACTGAACGCGCGGCGCGCCGCTGGCGCGAATTGTGAGATAAGAACAAGCTGCAGCACAGACTGAAACGGCATTGAACCGGAGCTTGCGCATGCCCGCAGCCAGATGTGCGATCCCCATCCAGCCGCTGCCAGCCAGCGACGAGTGGCATATTGCCGGCATCGTCGTGCATGCGCATCCGGCCAGCGTGGCGCAGGTACGCAGCGCCATCGACTCCCTCACCGGCGCAGAGGTCCACGCCGCCAGCGATGCCGGCAAGCTCGTGGTCACCATCGAAGCGCCGACCTCGCGCGCCATTGCCGCGCACCTCTCATATCTCCACCAGCTCCCCGGCGTGCTGTCGGCCGCGCTTGTCTACCAGCACAACGAAGACGCCGAAGCCATGAGCGAGACCATCTACGAGGAGGGCGCAAGATGAACATCTCCCGCCGCGATTTCATCAAGCAGACCGCCGTCGCCGCGACGGCATCAGTGGCTGGCGTCACGCTGCCGGCCGGGGCCGCCAATTTTGTCACGGACAGCGAGGTGACAAAGCTGAAATGGTCCAAGGCGCCGTGCCGCTTCTGCGGCACCGGCTGCGGGGTCACGGTTGCGGTCAAGGACAACAAGGTCGTGGCCACGAACGGCGACCCGCAGGCCGAGGTCAACAAGGGGCTGAACTGCGTCAAGGGCTATTTCCTGTCGAAGATCATGTACGGCCAGGACCGGCTGACCAAGCCGCTGCTGCGCATGAAGAACGGCAAGTACGACAAGAACGGCGAATTCGCGCCGGTCACGTGGGAGCGCGCCTTTGACGAGATGGAGCAGCAGTTCAAGCGCGTGCTGAAAGAGAAAGGCCCGACCGCCGTGGGCATGTTCGGCTCGGGCCAGTGGACCGTGTGGGAAGGCTATGCCGCGTCCAAGCTCTACAAGGCCGGCTTCCGCTCCAACAACATCGATCCCAATGCGCGCCACTGCATGGCCTCCGCGGTGCAGGGGTTCATGCGCACCTTCGGCATGGACGAGCCGATGGGCTGCTACGACGATTTCGAAGCCGCCGATGCCTTCGTGCTGTGGGGCTCGAACATGGCCGAGATGCATCCCATCCTGTGGACCCGCATCACCGACCGGCGCCTGAGCCATCCGAAGACGCGCGTGGCGGTGCTGTCCACCTTTACGCACCGCTCCTTCGACCTGGCCGACATCCCGGTCATCTTCAAGCCGCAGACCGACCTGGCGATGATGAACTACATCGCCCACTACATCATCAAGAACAACAAGGTCAACAAGGACTTCGTCAACAGGCACACGGTCTTCAAGGAAGGCGTGACCAATATCGGCTACGGCCTGCGCCCGGAGCATCCGCTGCAGCAGGCTGCCAAGAACGCGGCCAACCCCGGCGCCTCGCGCCCGATCACGTTCGACGACTTCGCGCGCTTCGTGGCCAAGTACGATGCCGATACCGTCAGCAAGCTGTCGGGCGTGCCCAAGGCCAAGCTCGACCAGCTGGCCGAGCTCTATGCCGATCCCAACGTCAAGGTGATGTCGCTGTGGACCATGGGCTTCAACCAGCATACGCGAGGCAGCTGGGCCAACAACATGGTCTACAACCTGCATTTGCTGACCGGCAAGATCTCTACGCCGGGCAACAGCCCGTTCTCGCTGACCGGGCAGCCGTCGGCGTGCGGCACCGCGCGCGAGGTGGGCACCTTCTCGCACCGGCTGCCGGCCGACATGGTAGTGACCAATCCCAAGCACCGCGAAGAAGCCGAGCGCATCTGGAAGCTGCCCGCGGGCACCATCCCCGACAAGCCTGGCTACCACGCCGTGCTGCAGAACCGCATGCTCAAGGACGGCAAGCTCAATGCGTACTGGGTGCAGGTCAACAACAACATGCAGGCGGCGGCCAACCTGATGGAGGAAGGGCTGCCGGGCTATCGCAATCCGCAGAATTTCGTGGTGGTGTCTGACGCCTACCCCACCGTGACCGCGCTGGCCGCGGACCTGATCCTGCCCAGCGCGATGTGGGTCGAGAAGGAAGGCGCCTATGGCAACGCCGAGCGCCGCACGCAGTTCTGGCACCAGCTGGTCGACGCGCCGGGCGATGCGCGCTCGGACCTGTGGCAACTGATGGAGTTTTCCAAGCGCTTCAAGGTGGAGGACGTCTGGCCCGCCGACCTGATCGCGAAGAAGCCCGAATACCGCGGCAAGACCCTGTTCGACGTGCTCTACCGCAACGGGCAGGTCGACAAGTTCCCGCTCAAGGAAGTCAACGCCGAGTACCACAATGCCGAGGCCAAAGCCTTTGGCTTCTACGTGCAGAAGGGGCTGTTCGAGGAATACGCCACCTTCGGCCGCGGCCATGGCCACGACCTGGCGCCGTTCGATGCCTACCATGAAGCGCGCGGGCTGCGCTGGCCAGTGGTCAACGGCAAGGAAACCCGCTGGCGCTACCGCGAAGGCAGCGACCCCTACGTCAAGGCCGGCACCGGCTACCAGTTCTACGGCAACCCGGACGGCAAGGCGGTCATCTTCGCCCTGCCCTACGAGCCGCCCGCCGAATCGCCCGACAAGGAGTATCCGTACTGGCTGGTCACGGGGCGCGTGCTCGAGCACTGGCATTCGGGCTCGATGACGCGGCGCGTCCCGGAGCTGTACCGCGCCTTCCCCAACGCGGTGGTGTTCATGCACCCCGAGGACGCCAAGGCCATGGGCTTGCGCCGCGGCGTGGAAGTAGAAGTGGTGTCGCGGCGCGGGAGCATGCGCTCCCGCGTGGAAACCCGCGGGCGCGACGCGCCGCCGCGCGGGCTGGTGTTCGTGCCGTGGTTCGACGCCAGCCAGTTGATCAACAAGGTGACGCTGGACGCAACCTGCCCGATCTCGCTGCAGACCGACTTCAAAAAGTGCGCGGTCAAGATCGTCAAGGTCTAGTGCGGCCGATACAACAGGGAGACGCCATGAAACCGAGTCGATCCTGGCTGCCACTGCTGGCCTTGCTCACGCTGCTGCTGGCGGTGCTGGCGACGGCGCCACTTGCGGCGCGCGCGCAGCAGCAACAACAGCAGGGCCTGGTCGATGCCATGCGCGGGCCCACGCCCATCGGCAACGAGGCCAAGGCCCCGGTCCTTTACCCGACCGAGAACAAGGACATCCGCCGCAATCGCAACTACACCATGCAGCCGCCGACGATCCCGCACAAGATCGACGGCTACCAGGTCGACAAGGATTTCAACCGTTGCATGTTCTGCCACGCGCGCACCCGCACCGAAGAAACCCAGGCGATCCCGGTCAGCATCACGCACTACATGGACCGCGACAACAACGTGCTGGCCGAGGTGTCGCCGCGCCGCTATTTCTGCACCCAGTGCCACGTGCCGCAGGCGGAGGCCAAGCCGCTGGTGGGCAACAGCTTCATCGATGTCGAGCAGATGCTCAAGCGCAAGCCCGGCGCGAAGGGGGCAGCCGACACCAAGGGAGCGGCCAAGTAAGGGAGCGACCGGATCAGGGAGCGACCAGATAGCAGCGCCCGGCCAAGATCAACCTCATTGCGGATGCGCGTCATGCTCGACCTGCTCAAGCGCTACTGGCGGACCATCACGCGGCCCAGTGCGTATTTCAGCCTGGGCTTCCTGACACTGGGCGGCTTTGTCGCCGGCGTGGTGTTCTGGGGCGCGTTCAATACCGCGCTGGAACTGACCAACACCGAGCAGTTCTGCACCGGCTGCCACGAGATGCGCGACAACGTCTACCAGGAACTTCAGGGCACCATCCACTTCACCAACCGCAGCGGCGTGCGCGCCAAATGCTCGGACTGCCACGTGCCGCACAACTGGACCGACAAGATGGCGCGCAAGATGCAGGCTTCCAAGGAAGTCTGGGCCAAGGTCTTCGGCACCGTCGACACGCGCGAGAAGTTCCAGGCGTACCGGCTCACGCTGGCACAGCACGAATGGGCGCGCTTCAAGGCCAACGATTCGCTGGAATGCCGCAACTGCCATGACTACCAGTCGATGGACTTCACGCGGCAGAGCCCGCGCGCGCAGGCCATGCACTCGACCTACCTGGCCAACAAGGAAAAGACCTGCATCGACTGCCACAAGGGTATCGCGCACCACCTGCCGGACGTATCCAAGGCCGAGGAGAAATGACGCGTGCCGCCATCCGCCGTCCGGCCAGATTCCGCCCCCGCGCTGAGCGGTGAAGGGCTCGGCCTGTCGCGCGCCGGCCGCCCGGTGCTGCGCGGCATCGACCTGGCCCTGTCGCCGGGCGGCCTGCTGCAGATACTGGGCGCCAATGGCAGCGGCAAGACCAGCCTGCTGCGCGTGCTGTGCGGCCTCGCCGTGCCGGACGAAGGCACGTTGCACTGGCACGGCCGGCCGGTGCGCAGCGGCGATCCTGCCTACCTGCAGGCGCTTGCCTATGTCGGCCATGCCAATGGCATCGACCCGGACCTGAGCCCGACTGAAAACCTGCGTTTCTCCGCACGCATGGCGGGTGCCGACGACGCGGGCGCGGTGGACCGTGCCCTTGCCGCCCAGGCACTGGAGCGCGTCGCGCACACACCAGTGCGCGCGCTGTCGCAGGGCCAGCGCCGGCGCGTGGCGCTGGCGCGGTTGTCGCTCGCGCGGCGCGCGCTGTGGCTGCTCGACGAACCGGTGGCGGCGCTGGATGCCGACGCCTGCGCGCGCTTCGATGCGCAGCTCGACACGCACCTGGCGGCGGGCGGCATGGCAGTGATCGCCACCCACCACTTGCTGAGCGCGGGCGGCACGGTGCTGCGGCTGGAGGCGGTGACATGACCCGCGCCCTCGCCGCCATCGTCACGCACGACGTGTCGCTGGCCTGGCGCCGGCGCGGCAGCCTGCTCGGCAGCGTGGTGTTCTTTGTCATCGCGGCGAGCCTGTTCCCGCTGGCGATCGGTCCCGAGCCGCAGCAGCTGCGCGCGCTGGCGCCCGGGATCCTGTGGGTCACGGCGCTGCTGGCGTCGATGCTGTCGCTGTCGCGGCTGTTCGCGCAGGAACATGCGGACGGCAGCCTCGACCAGCTGCTGCTGTCGCCGCATCCGCTGGCGCTGCTGGTGCTGGCCAAGATCGCCGCGCACTGGCTGACCAGCGGCCTGCCGCTGTTGCTGCTGACGCCTTTGCTGGCGCAGCAGTATGGGCTGCCGTGGAGTGCATCGCTGCTGCTGTCGGCCTCGCTGCTGGTCGGCACGCCGGCGCTGAGCCTGATCGGCGCGGTGGGCGCCGCGCTGACGCTGGGCGTACGCGGCGGCGCGGTGCTGCTGTGCATACTGGTGCTGCCGCTGAGCGTACCGGTGCTGGTGTTCGGCGCCAGCGCCGCGGCGGCCGCCGACGCGGGGCTCGACGTGGTGCCGCAGTTCTCGCTGCTGGGCGCATGCCTGGCGCTGTCGCTGTTCCTGTGCCCGCTGGCCACTGCCGCCGGGCTGCGCATCGCCATGGAGACGCCGGCATGAGCCAGCCACTGCCATCGCTGCACACTGCCGAGGCGCCGCGGGCGCGTAGCGCCTGGATGGCGTACGCGGCGCCGGTACGGTTCTATCCGCTGGCCGGACGACTGGCGCCGTGGTGCTTCGCCGCGGCGGCGCTGTTTGCCGTCGCCGGCCTGTATGTCGGCTTTGCCGTGGCGCCGACCGACGCGCAGCAGGGCGAGGTCTACCGCATCATCTTTATCCACGTGCCGGCGGCATGGATGTCGATGTTCATCTACCTGGTCATGGCCGGCTACTGCGCGCTGGCGCTGGTGCTGCGCACGCGGCTGTCGTCGATGATGGCCTCGGCACTGGCGCCAACCGGCGCGCTGTTCACCGCGCTGGCGCTCTGGACCGGTGCGCTGTGGGGCCAGCCGACATGGGGCACGTGGTGGGTCTGGGATGCTCGGCTGACCTCGGAGCTGATCCTGCTGTTCCTGTACCTTGGCTTTATCGCGCTGGAGTCCGCCATCGACGAGCCTCGCCGCGCCGAGCGCGCCTGCGCAGTGCTGGCGCTGGTGGGCGTGGCCAATATCCCGGTGATCTACTTCTCGGTGCAGTGGTGGAACACGCTGCATCAGGGCGCCTCGGTCAGCCTGACCGCGGCGCCGTCGATGGCGGCCACCATGCTGGCCGGCATGCTGCTGATGACGCTGGCGTGCTGGATGTACACCATCGCCGTTGCGCTGGTGCGCGTGCGCTGCATCCTGCGCGAGCGCGGCGAGGTGCCGGTTACCGGAGAGACGTCATGACCCTGTCGCTGCTCCAGCATGCACTGCCATACGGACCCCATGGCATCTTCATCGCCGGGGCGTTCGGCATGAGTGCGCTGCTGCTGGCGCTGGAGCTGCTGCTGCTGGCGCGCCGCTGCCGCGCCAGCGCGCAACAGGCCAGCAACCGCCGATGACGCCGCGCCAGCGCCGCTTCGGCATGCTCGCCGCGGCCCTGGCCTGCGGCGGCATCGCGCTGGCGCTGGTGCTCAATGCGTTCCGCTCCAACCTGGTGTTCTTCTTCAGCCCGAGCCAGGTCGCCGCACAGGAGGCGCCGGTGGCGCGCAGCTTCCGGCTCGGCGGTTTGGTCGAATCCGGCTCGATCCGGCGCGAAGGCGACGGCATGACCGTACGCTTTGTCGTCACCGACACCGCGCACCAGGTGCCGGTGCGCTACCGCGGCCTGCTGCCGGACCTGTTCCGCGAAGGCAAGGGCGTGGTCGCGCGCGGCAAGCTGGAGGCCGACGGCACCTTCGTTGCCAGCGAGGTGCTGGCCAAGCACGACGAGAACTACATGCCGCCCGAAGCCGCCGATGCGCTGAAGCAGGCCGAGCAGGTGAACCGCCGCATGGCCGGGGCACCGGCGCAGGGAGCGCGCCAGTGATCGCCGAGCTGGGGCACTTCGCGCTGATCGTCGCGCTGCTGGTCGCGCTGGTGCAGGCGGCAGTGCCGCTGGCCGGCGCGGCGCGCGGCAAGCTGGCGTGGATGGCGGTAGCGCGGCCGGCGGCACGCGTGCAATGCGCGCTGGTGGCGTTGTCGTTCGCGGCGCTGGCATGGAGCTTCGTCGCCAACGACTTCAGCGTGCGCTATGTCGCGGCCAATTCCAACAGCGCGCTGCCACTGGCTTACCGCATCGCCGCCGTATGGGGCGGGCATGAAGGCTCGATGCTGCTATGGACGCTGATGCTGGCGCTGTGGTCGCTGGCGGTGGCGCACTGCAGCCGGCAGCTGCCGCTGGCCGCGGTGGCGCGCGTGCTGGGCGTGATGGGGGCGATCAGCGCGGGCTTCCTGCTGTTCCTGCTGTTTGCCTCCAACCCCTTCGTGCGGCTGCTGCCGCCGGCGATGGCGGGCCGCGACCTCAATCCGCTGCTGCAGGATCCCGGCATGGTATTCCACCCGCCGCTGCTCTACATGGGCTATGTCGGCTTCTCGGTGACCTTTGCCTTTGCCGTGGCGGCGCTGCTGGCCGGGCGCGTCGATGCCGCCTGGGCGCGCTGGTCGCGGCCGTGGACGACGGTGGCGTGGGCCTTCCTGACACTGGGCATCATGCTCGGCAGCGCGTGGGCGTATTACGAACTGGGCTGGGGCGGCTGGTGGTTCTGGGATCCGGTCGAGAACGCCTCCTTCATGCCGTGGCTGGCCGGCACCGCGCTGATGCATTCGCTGGCGGTCACGGAGAAACGCGGGGCGTTCCGCGCGTGGACCGTGCTGCTGGCGATCTTCACGTTCTCCCTGAGCCTGCTCGGCACCTTCCTGGTCCGCTCCGGCGTGCTGACCTCGGTCCATGCGTTCGCGGTCGATCCGAAGCGCGGCATCTTCATCCTTGCCCTGCTTGGCATGGTGACCGGCATCGCGCTGGCGCTGTACGCATGGCGCGCGCCGCGCTTGTCGCGGGGTGTCGAGTTTGCCGCGGTCTCGCGCGAATCGCTGCTGCTGGCCAACAACGTGCTGCTGGCGGTGGCGGCGGCAACGGTGCTGCTCGGCACGCTCTACCCGCTGCTGGTCGATGTGCTGGGGCTGGGCAAGATCTCGGTCGGCCCTGCCTACTTCGAGCAGGTGTTCGTGCCGCTGATGGCACCCGCGGTGCTGCTGATGGGCGCGGCGCCGCTGGCGCGTTGGCGCCATGGCAGCCTGCCCGACATGGCGCAGCGGCTGCGCTGGGCCGGCATCGCCAGCGTGGCCATCGGCCTGGGGCTGCTGCTGGCGCTGCGCAACGCCTCCGCGATGACCGGGCTGGGGCTGCTGCTGGCGGCATGGTGCGTGCTGAGCGCGGTGGCGAGCCTGGCGGCACGGCTGCGCCACCAGCGGGGCCACCGGTTCGGCGCGCTGCGCCAGCTCGCGCCTGGCTACTGGGGCATGCTGCTGGCGCACGCCGGCGTCGGCATCTTCATCGCGGGCGTGACGCTGGTCACCGGGCAGGAAAGCCTGCGTGAACTGCCGATGCGCGCGGGCGACACCGTCAGCGTCGGCGGCTACGACTTCCGCTTCGCCGGCGTGAGGCAGGCCGTCGGCCCCAATTATGACGCGCTGCGCGGCACGCTGACCGCGTCGCGCGACGGCAAGCGCGTGGCGGTGCTCTATCCCGAGCGCCGCATCTACCGCAGCCAGGACATGCCGACCACCGAGGCCGCGATCGACAGCGGCCTGACGCGCGACCTGTACGTGGCACTCGGCGAGAATGTCGACGGCAGCGCCTGGGCCGTGCGCATCCACGTCAAGCCCTTTGTCGACTGGATCTGGGCCGGCTGCGTGCTGATGGCGCTGGGCGGCCTGCTGGCGGCGTGCGACAAGCGCTACCGGCTGCGCCGCCGTGTCACGGCCGAGGCCGCGCCGCCGACTGCACCCGCCGCGCCCGCGCTGGCCTCCACGCGCGAGGAGACGCCGGCATGACGCGCTTCCTGCTGCCACTCGCCGCTTTCCTCGCACTGGCCGTTGCGCTGGCCGCGGGGCTGCGCAACGATCCGCGCGAGCTGCCCTCGCCGCTGGTCGGCAAGGCCGCACCGGTCTTCGCGCTGCCGCTGCTGGAGCCGGAAGGCCGCACGCTGGCGTCCGCCGACATGCGCGGCAAGGTGTGGCTGCTGAACGTGTGGGCCTCATGGTGCGCGGCCTGCCGCACCGAACATCCGGTGCTGGTCGACTTCGCCGCGCGCGCGCCGGTGCCACTGTACGGCCTGAACTACAAGGACGAGGCCGGCGCCGCGCGCGAATGGCTGCAGCGGCTCGGCAACCCCTACACGGCATCGCTGGTCGACGCCGACGGGCGCGTGGGCATCGACTACGGCGTCTATGGCGTGCCCGAAACCTTTGTCATCGACCAGCACGGCGTGGTGCGCTACCGCCAGGTAGGCCCGGTCACGCGCGAGGTGCTGGAGCAGAAGCTGGTCCCGCTGATCGAGCGGCTGCAGCGCCACGGAGGCGGCCATGCATAGGCTGCGCTCCGCGCTTGCGCTGTGGCTATGCTGCCTGTCGATGCAGGCGGCCGCCGCGCCGACCGAAGCCGAGCTCGATGCGCGCGTGCATGCGCTGTCCAATGAACTGCGCTGCCTGGTGTGCCAGAACCAGACGCTGGCCGATTCCAATGCCGACCTGGCCGTCGACCTGCGCCGCCAGATCCGCGAGCAGCTGCGCGGCGGCGCCAGCGACCAGGCGGTCAAGGACTACCTGGTGCAGCGCTACGGCGACTTCGTGCTGTACAAGCCGCCGCTGCGGCCGCTGACGTGGCTGTTGTGGTTTGGTCCGCTGCTGTTGGTTGCAGGCGTTGCATGGGCGATCGTGCGCGCCCGCGCGCGCCATCGCGGGACGGACGCTCCGCTTGACGACGGCGCACGGCGCGACCTGGAGAGCCTGCTCAACGACGCCGCCGATCCCGCCGCTCCCCGACAACCATGACGACCTTCTGGCTGCTCGCCGCTGCACTGATCGCCGCCGCCATCGCGGGCCTGCTGTGGCCGCTGCTGCGCCGCCATGCCCCTCCTGACCCCGGCACCCCGGAGCGCATGCTGCTGGTCGACCTGTACCGCGACCAACTGCGCGAACTCGACGCCGACCTGCGCACCGGCACGCTGAGCGCGGCCCGGCATGCCGAAGCCCGCGACGAGCTCGGCCGCCGGCTGCTGGATGAAGCCACAGACACCGCCCCTGGCACGCGCCGCGCCAGCACGGCTCCGCTGCTCGCCGCGGCATTGCTTGCGGCGTTGCCGAGCGCCGCCATCCTGCTCTACCTGCACCTGGGCAACCCCGTCGCGCTCTGGCGCGCCGGCGACATGCCGCAAGCGAGCGGCAGCCCGCACCAGCTCAGCGGCGCACAGGTCGAAGGCATGGTCAACCAGCTGGCGCAGCGGCTGCGCGAAGCCCCTGCCGATCCCGAAGGCTGGGCCATGCTGGCGCGTTCCTACAGTGTGCTGGAGCGGTATGCCGACGCGGCCGCGGCCTACGCCCGCGCGGTCGAGCTGGCGCCCGAAGTGGCATCGCTGCGCTCCGATTACGCCGATGTGCTGGCCAGTCTCAACAATGGCTCACTGCAGGGCCTGCCAATGGCGGAGATCAAGCGGGCGCTGACGCTGGATCCGGATGACCCCAAGGCACTGGCGCTGGCGGCCAGCGCGGCAGTGGAACGCGGCGACACGGCAGCGGCGATCGGCTACTGGGAGCACCTGCACCGGCTACTGCCGCCGGACTCGCAGACCGCGGCACGCATTGCCGCCAACCTCGCCGCGGCGCGCGGAACTTCCGCCGCGCAGGCGGCGAAGCTTACCGGCATGGTCACGCTCAGCGAAAAAGCGGGGCGCACGCCGCAGCCGGGCGACACCCTCTTCGTCTATGCCCTGCCCGCCGACGGCTCGCGCATGCCGCTGGCGGTGCTGCGCCGGCAGGCGCGCGACCTGCCGCTGACCTTCACGCTGGACGACGCGATGGCGATGCGGCCCGACCACAAGCTGTCGGCGCATACGCAGGTGGTGGTGGAAGCGCGTATTTCCGCGAGCGGGAACGCCATGCCGCAGTCAGGCGACCTGGTCGGGCGCAGCGGTCCGATGGCAGTCGGCAGCGAAGGCGTGCGGATCGCGATCGACGCTGCCGTGCCGTAGCGCTCAGGCAGCGAGCGTCGCCCTCAGGTTGGCCAGCATGTCCGCTACCATTTCCTCCAGGCCGTACTGCGCCTTCCAGCCCCAGTCCGCGCGCGCCACCGAATCGTCGATCGAATCGGGCCAGCCTTGCGCGATTGCCTGGCGGTAGTCGGGCTCGTAGCGGATCTCGAAGTCCGGCACATGTTCGCGGATCGCCGCGGCGATCTGCGCGGGCGTGAAGGTTGTGCCGGCGATGTTGTAGCTGCCGCGCTCGCCCAGCCGTTCGGCCGGTGCCTCCATCAGCTCGATGGTGGCGCGCAGCGCGTCGGGCATGTACATCATCGGCAAGGCCTCGTCTTCCTTCAGGAAGCACGTGTAGGGCTCGCCCTTCACGGCCGCATGGAAGATGTCGACCGCATAGTCCGTGGTGCCGCCGCCCGGCGGCGTCTTGTGCGAGATCAGCCCCGGATAGCGCACGCTGCGCACGTCGACGCCATGGTTCGCGTGGTACCAGCGGCACCAGCCCTCGCCCGCCTGCTTGGAGATGCCATAGACGGTGGTCGGCTCCATCACGGTCTTCTGCGGCGTATCCACCGACGGCGTGGTCGGACCGAACGCCGCGATCGAGCTGGGCCAGAACACGCGCTCCAGCCCGGTCTGCCGCGCCAGCTCCAGCACGTTGAGCAGGCTCGTCATATTCAGGTTCCACGCCCACTGCGGCGCCTTTTCGCCGGTTGCGGACAGCGCCGCCGCCAGCAGGTAGACCTGCGTGATGCCATGGCGCTCGACCACGGTGGCGAGTTCGCCGCGGTCGGTGGCGTTGAGCATCTCGTGCGTGATATGCACGTGCCGGCCGGTCGGCACCACGTCGGAGGTGACGACGTTGGTGCGGCCGTAGCGATCGGCCAGCGCCAGTGCCAGTTCCGAGCCGATCTGGCCGTTGGCGCCGACGATCAGGATCTTGGGAGTGCCGCCGGCCATCAGATCAGCCCCAGTTCACGGCCGGCCTGGCCGAACGCATCCAGCGCCGCCTGCAGCGCGGCTTCGTCATGCAGCGCGCTCATCTGCACGCGGATGCGGGCCTGGCCCTTTGGCACCACCGGGTAGAAGAAGCCGACCACGTACACGCCCAGGTCCAAAAGGCGCTGCGCGAGCTGCTGCGCCTTCTCCGCGTCGTAGACCATGATCGGGATGATGGGATGCTCCCCGGCCTTGACGTCGAAGCCCAGCTTGTCCAGCCCCGCGCGGAAGAACTTGGTGTTGCGTTCCAGCCGGTCACGCAGCTCGGTGCTGGTTTCAAGGATATCGAGCACCGCGATCGATGCCCCGACGATCGCTGGCGCCACCGTGTTGGAGAACAGGTACGGCCGCGAGCGCTGGCGCAACAGCGCCACCACCTCCTTGCGCGAGCTGGTGAAGCCGCCGGAAGCGCCGCCCAGCGCCTTGCCCAGCGTGCCGGTGATGATGTCGATCTTGCCGAACACGCCGCACAGCTCATGCGTGCCGCGCCCGCGCGCCCCCAGGAAGCCCGTCGCGTGGCATTCGTCGATGCCCAGCAGCGCGCCGTACTCGTCGCAGATCGCGCGCATCTCGTCGAGCCGCGCGATGGTGCCGTCCATCGAGAACGCGCCGTCGGTAAACACCAGCATGAAGCGCGCGCCGTCCGCGCGTGCTTGCGCGAGCTGCACGCGCAGGTCGTCGAGGTCGTTGTGCTGGTAGCGGTAGCGGCGCGCCTTGCTCAGGCGGATGCCGTCGATGATCGACGCATGGTTGAGTGCATCGCTGATGACCGCGTCCTCGGCGCCCAGCAGCGTCTCGAACAGCCCGCCATTGGCGTCGAACGCGGAGCCGTAGAGGATGGTGTCCTCCGTGCCCAGGAATGCCGACAGCCGCGCTTCCAGTGTCTTGTGCAGATCCTGCGTGCCGCAGATAAAGCGCACGGAACTGAGGCCGAAGCCATGCGTGCGCAGCGCCTCGTGCGCGGCCTCGATCACCTGCGGGTGCGACGACAGCCCAAGGTAGTTGTTGGCGCACAGATTGATCACCTCGCGGCCGTCGGTGGTGCGCACCCGCGCGCCCTGCGGCGTGGTAATCACGCGCTCCTGCTTGAACAGCCCGGCCTCGCGGATCGCGTCGAGTTCGGTGCGGATGGATGCGTAGAATGCCTCGGCATTCGGCATGGCTGGCTCCCTGTGGTGTGCAGTGATGTGCTGGGGATATGCTAGGATTCGATCGATAAATCGAACATGTTCTGTATATCGAACATTTTGCGCAATATAACGAACATCCATCCATGATGCAAGCCCCGGCCCAGACCCCGCAAGCCGAAGGTCCGCCAGCTGTCGGCCTGGCGCTGCAGGCACTGCGTCAGCAGCAGCGCCTGTCGCTCGACGAACTGTCGCGCCGCGCCGGCGTATCCAAGTCGATGCTGTCCCAGATCGAACGCAACCTGGCCAACCCCACCGTCGCAGTGCTGTGGCGACTGGCCAATGCGCTGGGCGTGAGCCTGACCGACTTCCTCGCCGGCGGCGCCGCGGAGCGCCCTGGCGGCGGCATCACCGTGGTCCAGCCGCACGCGATCCCGTCGCTGAAAAGCCCCGACACCCGCTGCGACTTGCGCATCCTGGGGCCGATCGAGCTGGCCGGGCGCTTCGAGTGGTATGAGCTGACCATCCAGGCCGGAGGCGAGCTCGCCTCCGAGCCGCATGAGGCCGGCACGCAGGAACACCTGACGGTATTGGGGGGGGCGATGACGGTGCGCGCCGGCGCCGACGAGAAGAAGCTGCGGCACGGCGAGACCGCGCGCTATGCGGCCGATGTCGCACATGCGATCTCCAATGGCGGCAAGACCACTGCCACCGCACTACTGGTTGTAGTGCATCCGGGGTAAGGCGGGCAAGGGAGGGCACTTCCCCCAGGCCGGGCTGTAGTGGTTACCAGCTTCTACCAGCGTCGCCAGCAATTCCATGAACACCTCCCGCTGCGCGGCTTCGGCGGCGCCAGCATGCGTTCCTGCGCGAGCGCCGGCGCCTCAGCGCGCGCCAGCGGCACTGAGAATGCGCTCGATCTGCGCATAGCCGCGCTGGCGCGCATGCTGCAGCGGACTGACGCCCTCGCCGTCGGCGAGGTTCACGTTGGCGCGCGCCTGCACCAGCAGGCGCACGATCTCGGTATGCGCGGCGCCGCCGTTGCCGAGGATGATGGCCTCGAGCAGCGCCGTCCATTTCAGCCGGTTGACATGGTCGACATCCACGCCGGCCGCGATCAGCATGCGCACGGTCTCGACATGCCCGCGCTCGGCGGCGGGAATCAGCGCGGTGCCGCCATAGCGGTTGGTGCTGCGCAGGTCTGCGCCGTTGGCCAGCGCCATGCGCAGGATCTCGTTGTGGCCACGCGCGCCGGCGTAGAGGTAGGGGCTGTCCTGGATCGCATCCTTGGCATTGACGTCGGCGCCGGCCTCGATCAGCACCTTTGCCGCTTGCACGCGGTTGTGATGCGTGGCGACCAGCAGCGCGGTACGTCCCTGCGCGTCACGGGCGTCGATGGCCACGCCGCTGGCAAGCAGCGCGCGCACGCGTGCGGTGTCGCCACTGGCCGCGGCGGCATGGAGCTCGGTGGCCGGCAAAGCGCCGGCCGCGAAGGAAACGTGGGTCACCATGGCAATCACAATGGCAAGACAGAGAAGCAGGCGCGCGGCCAGCATGCGTGTATCTCCATGCGGGATGAGAAAAAAGAGGCCATGGTCGCGCAGCAGGAGCGGCCTGGTCGCGGCATTCTGTCACGCCGGCACCGTGCGCCGGAAGTTAAGCCTTTGAATGGGATCCAGTGACAAAACGAATGAGTCGCCGCGATGAATCGCCGAGCCTGCTACCGGTCAAGCCCACGCCACCTGCTTGGCCATCACACTGTCATCGTCGCTGGCCGATAATGGCTCCCCACACCGGTCAGCGAGAGGCAACTTGTAACGGCAAGTACTGGCAAGGAACCGTGCGCCACCGGTGCCGTCAAACAAGCTAGCCGCCAGAGACCGGACATGCGACCGGGCACCGCGCTGCAGCATTCGTGCCGCAATGCAGCACGCGCCGTCGCAAGTGCCAGGGTCTCCACGGCGCGCTTCTTCGCGCGGGCGCCGCGTGCGCCCTGCAGACCCCCAGCAAACGCCCCCTCTAGCCAAGGAGATGAACGTGCTGAGCCCGCATGAATTTGCCACGCTATTGCTACTGAGCGACGGCCCCGACTCCCTCGATTCGAACGATTCCCGCCAGATCGATCCCACTGACCTGAAGGCCCTGGTCGAAAAACAACTGGTCCAGCTCGAAGTCCTGCACGGTTGCCGGCAGGAACCACGCATCACCAGCCACGGCTACTCGATGCTGAAAGCCATGGGACGCTGAGGCGTCCCGCCCATCACCCGACCGGCTGACCCGCGATTCGCGCAGCAGTGCGCACCCCGACATCCCACGGAGACCCACATGGACGTGCGCCTTGCAGCCGGCCCTGACGGGACAGCCCCCCCAGACACCGCGCGCCGCTGCTTCCTGCAAGAAGTGGCGGCCCTGCTTGCGCTCGGGTGCATCGGCACCGCAGAAGCGCAGGCGCCGGCGGCCTGCCTGCTCACCCCTGAGGCAACCGAAGGGCCCTTTTACCTGGACGATGCACTGATGCGCGCCGACATCCGCGACGGCCGCCCCGGCCAGCCGCTGCGGCTGCGGCTGCGCGTGGTCGAGGCACGGCGCGGCTGCGCGCCCGTCCAGGGCGCGCTGGTCAGCGTGTGGCACTGCGACGCCAATGGCAGCTACAGCGGCGAAAGCGCCACCAATCGCCAAACCCGCTACCTGCGCGGCGTGCAGGCCACCGGCGCCGACGGCGTGGCGACGTTCACGACGATCTATCCCGGCTGGTATCCGTCGCGCGCCATCCATATTCACTTCAAGGTGCTGCTGGCGCAGTCGGAAGTCCTGACCAGCCAGCTGTATTTCGATGATGCGCTCAGCCGACAGGTGCTCCGCAGCCACCCTGCCTACGGCGCACACGGCGTGCCGACGCGTCCGACCACAGGGGATCCGATTGCCGGCAGCAGACCCAGCACCGTGCGCGTGAACCAGCCCGGGGATACCGGCAGCGCGCTCGAGGGCGAGTTCACAGTTGGGATTGCGCGCGCCTGAATCTTGCGGCAGTGCCGCATCAGCGCCCGCGCCGCGGAGCCAAAGTGAGCCAGCCCACACCGCGCGGGTAATCCCTAGATTGTGGTTCTCTGTCCATTTCCTACCATGAAGGGAATCAGGGACCACCCTGCGCAGCGCGCGCGCAGCTTTCCTGGTCCATCGCTTTCCCGATTTTCCCGACTTTTCCGGTGTTCAAGACAGTGGCGAGCTGACTCGGCCCATGGCCAGTGCTCGCGGCCATCCCACCCATACATGGAGGCAATCATGGCATCCAGGACGAGGAAAACACAGGCGAAGCAGTCTGCCGCCGAGACCGGCGGCGCGGGTGGCGTCTCGCGGCGCGGCTTTCTCGGCGGCGCCGCCGGGGCAGCAGCCGGCGCTGCGGCAATGGGATTCCCGGCCATCGTCAAGGCGCAGGGCCCCGTCACCATGCGCTGGCAGAGCACATGGCCGACCAAGGACATCTTCCACGAGTTTGCCGGCGATTTCGTTGCCAAGGTGAACAATATGTCGGGCGGCGACCTGAAGATCGAACTGCTGCCCGCCGGCGCGGTGGTCAAGGCGTTCGACCTGATCGATGCCGTCAGCAAGGGCACCCTCGACGGCGGCCACGGCGTGATCGCGTACTGGTACGGCAAAAACTCCGCGCTGGCGCTGTGGGGCTCCGGCCCCGCGTGGGGCATGGATCCGAACATGCTGCTGGCCTGGCACAAATACGGCGGCGGCAAGCAGTTGCAGGAAGAGATCTACCGCAGCCTGAACCTCGACGTGGTCTCGTTCCTGTACGGGCCGATGCCGACGCAGCCGCTGGGCTGGTTCAAGAAGCCCATTACCAAGCCGGAGGACTTCAAGGGACTGAAGTTCCGCACGGTCGGCCTGTCGATCGATATCTTCACCGGGCTGGGCGCCGCGGTGAACGCGCTGCCCGGCGCAGAGATCGTGCCGGCCATGGACCGCGGCCTGCTCGACGCCGCCGAATTCAACAATGCCAGCTCGGACCGGGCGCTGGGCTTCCAGGACGTGTCCAAGGTCTGCATGCTGCGCAGCTTCCACCAGGCCTCGGAGCAGTTCGAGATCCTGTTCAACAAGAAGCGCTATGACGCGCTGCCGGCCAAGATGAAGGCACTGATCGCCAACGCGGTGGAGGCGGCCTCGGCGGATATGTCGATGAAGGCGATCGACCGCTATTCCAAGGACTATCAGGCGCTGCAGGCGCAGGGCGTGAAGTTCTACGCCACGCCCAACTCGGTGCTGCAGGCACAGCTCAAGGTCTGGGACGAGATCGTGGCGCGCAAGGAAAAGGAAAACCCGATGTTCAAGAAGGTCAACGACTCGATGAAGGCCTTCGCGCAGCGCGCCACCCGCTGGCAGAACGACACCAACGTCGACTTCCGGCTGGCGACAAGCCACTACTTCGCCAAGCGCACCTGAGCAGCGCCGGGGCACCATCGTGCAACGCCTGCTGCTCGGCATCGACCGGGTAAGCACTTTCGTCGGCCAGGCCGGCTCGTGGCTGATCATCGCGCTGACGCTGATGATCAGCTACGAGGTGTTCTCGCGCTACGCGCTCGGCGCGCCGCACGCTTGGGTGTTCGATGCCAGCAACATGCTGTACGGCACGCTGTTCATGCTGGCCGGCGCCTACACGCTGGCCAAGCGCGGGCACGTGCGCGGCGATATCCTGTATGGCTTCCTGTCGCCGCGCATGCAGGCGGCGATCGACCTGGTGCTGTACCTGGCCTTCTTCTTTCCCGGCGTGATCGCGCTGGCCTGGGCCGGCATCGACTTCTTCGAGGTCTCGCTGGCGCAGAACGAACATTCGTCGATCGCCGCCGACGGCCCGCCGATCTACCCGTTCAAGGCGGTCATCCCGATTGCCGGCGCGCTATTGCTGCTGCAGGGCGTAGCCGAGACCATCCGCTGCATCCTGTGCCTGCAGCGCGGGCAATGGCCGCCGCGCGAAGGCGATGTCGAGGAAGTGGACGTCGAACAGCTCAAGGAAATGGTGCAAGGCACGCCGACGGCCGAGCTGGTTGACACGCCCCCGCCACCCCACCGCGAGGACGCCGCGCGATGAGAAAGGAACTCTGGTTCGGCGTGACGCTGATGGCGCTGATTGTCGGCGCCGTGATCTGGTTCATGCCTGCGCCCGGCGACTGGACCAACGGGCATCTCGGCCTGCTGATGCTCGCCCTGATCGTGGTGGCGATCATGCTGGGCTTTCCCACCGCGTTCACGCTGATGGGCATGGGCGTGCTGTTCTCATGGCTGGCCTATCGCCACGCCAATCCCGAGATCGCGGTGCAGCAGACGCTGGACCTGATGGTGCAGCGCGCGTATGCGGTCATGACCAATGACGTGCTGATCTCGATCCCGCTGTTCGTCTTCATGGGCTACCTGGTCGAGCGCTCCAACCTGATCGAGAAGCTGTTCCGCAGCCTGCACCTGGCGCTGGCCTGGATCCCCGGCTCGCTGGCGGTGGCCACGCTGGTGACGTGCGCGATCTTCGCCACCGCCACCGGCATTGTCGGCGCGGTGGTCACGCTGATGGGGCTGCTGGCGTTTCCTGCCATGCTGCGCGCCGGCTACAGCTCGACGCTGTCGGCCGGCGCGGTCACCGCCGGCGGCTGCCTGGGCATCCTGATCCCGCCCTCGGTGCTGCTGATCGTGTATGGCGCCACGGCGGGCGTATCGGTGGTGCAGCTCTATGCCGGCGCCTTCTTCCCGGGGCTGATGCTGACCGGGCTCTACATCCTGTACATCGTGCTCATCGCCAAGCTCAAGCCGGCGCTGGCGCCACCGCTGCCCGAGAGCGAACGTGCGGTGCCGCTGCCGGCACTGGCCGGCACGCTGCAGGCGGGCGGCGCGGTACGCGCGCTGCCCGCCTTCGGTGCCGGCATGCTGCGCGCGTTCAAAGGCCCGCGCAATGCAGACGTACCCGCCGCGGCGTTCGCGCGCCAATTGGGCATCGTCTTGCTGCCCGCGCTGGCCGTGGCGGTGATCATGGGCACGTTATACGAGGCAGTGACCACGCCAGGCGCAAGCGTCGCAGTCGAAGCGCCGATTGCGCTTGGCGGGGCCGAGGAAAGCAGCGCGCCACTGGATGATCTGCAGGCGCCGCCGGAAGAATCACCGGTGCCGGCGCCGGACGCGCCCGCGGGCACTGCCGCACCGGCCGCGGCTTCGCCCGGTACTCCCGGTACTCCCGCTGCAGCACCCGCCGCACAGGCCGATGCACAAGCCAATGCACAGCCGGCACCCGCCGCAGGCGCGGCCACGCCGGCGCCGCGCTGGTTCTGGATCACGTTGGGCGTGGTCGCGGTGCTGCTGGTCTACTTCTACTGGCGCTTCAGCTTCGCGCGGCTGGAAATCTTCAAGATGCTGCTGGCGTCGTTCTTCCCGCTGGCGCTGCTGATCCTGGCGGTGCTGGGCTCGATCGTATTCGGGCTGGCCACGCCGACAGAAGCGGCGGCGGTGGGATCGCTGGGCGGCGCGCTGCTGGCAGCCGCCTATCGCCAGCTCAATTTCCGCGTGGTCAAGGAATCGGTGCTGCTGACGGCCAAGACCAGCGCCATGGTGTGCTGGCTGTTCGTGGGCTCGTCGATCTTCTCGGCAGCATTCGCGCTGCTGGGCGGGCAGGCGCTGGTCGAGCAATGGGTGCTGTCGCTGAACCTGTCGCCGGTGCAGTTCATGATCCTGGCGCAGGTCATCATCTTCCTGCTCGGGTGGCCGCTGGAATGGACCGAGATCATCATCATCTTCATGCCGATCTTCATCCCGCTGCTGGATAACTTCGGCATCGATCCGCTGTTCTTCGGCCTGCTGGTGGCGCTGAACCTGCAGACCGCGTTCCTGTCGCCGCCGGTGGCAATGGCCGCGTTCTACCTGAAGGGCGTGGCGCCGCCGCACGTGACGCTGAACCAGATCTTCCTCGGCATGCTGCCGTTCATGGGCATCCAGCTGATCGCGCTGGCGCTGCTGTACGTCTTCCCCGGCATCGGCCTCTGGCTGCCCACGGTGCTGTACCGCTGAAGCCGGGGGGCGCCGCGGCGCCTATACTAGGGTCTGTTCCCATAATGGGAACAGACCCTTGGCAATGCCGAACGCAACGCCAGCCGATAGCGCGCTCGCCACCCTTCCGCTCGATACCGCATTCCGCACCGACATCCCGGGGCGGCTGGACCGCCTGCCGTGGTCGCGCTGGCACTGGCGCGTCACCGTCGCGCTGGGCATTGCCTGGGTGCTCGACGGGCTCGAGGTCACCCTGGTAGGCTCGGTCGGCGCCGTGCTGGAGCGCCCCGACACGCTGGCGCTGAGCGCGACGCAGGTCGGCTGGACCGGCTCGCTCTATATCCTCGGCGCGGTCATCGGCGCGCTGGTATTCGGCCGCATGGCCGACCGGCTCGGGCGCAAGCGGCTGTTCCTGGCCACGCTGACGGTCTATATGCTCGCGACGCTGGCCACCGCGTTCGCACCGGATTTTGCCTTCTTTGCCGCCTGCCGCTTCCTCACCGGCCTAGGCATTGGCGGCGAATACGCGGCAATCAATTCCGCCATCGATGAGCTGATCCCCGCGCGCGTGCGCGGGCGCGTCAACCTGGCGATCAACGGCAGCTTCTGGCTTGGCGCGGCCTTGGGCGCGGGCCTGAGCCTGGCGGTGCTCGATCCACGCATGCTAGGGCCGGTATGGGGCTGGCGCGCGTGCTTTGCGCTGGGTGCGCTGCTGGCGGTGGCAATCGTGCTGGTGCGCCGGCACGTGCCCGAAAGCCCGCGCTGGCTGGCCACGCACGGGCGGGTCGAAGAAGCCGAACGCGTGGTCGCCGCGATCGAAGCAGAGGTGCGCGCGAGCCATGGGCCGCTGCCGCCGGTGGCGTCCGATTGCGCCCCGGTTGCGATGCGCCGGCGCGCAGCCCCCGGCGTGGGCGAGGTCATGCGCCTGCTGCTGCGGCGCTATCGCCGGCGCAGCACGATCACGCTGGCGCTGATGGTGGCGCAGGCGTTTTTCTACAACGCCATCTTCTTCACCTATGCGCTGGTGCTGACGCACTTCTACCACGTGCCGGAAGCAAGTGTGGCGCTATACATCTTCCCGTTCGCCCTGGGCAATGCCGCAGGGCCCTTGCTGCTGGGGCCGCTGTTCGACCATATCGGGCGCCGGCGCATGATTGCCTCGACCTATGTGCTGGCCGGCATTGGCCTGGCGCTGACCGGCTGGGCCTTTGTCGAAGGCTGGCTCGATGCGCGCGCGCAGGCGTTGTGCTGGTCGGCCGTGTTCTTCCTGGCTTCGGCGGCGGCCAGCTCCGCGTATCTCACCGCCAGCGAAGTGTTCCCGCTGGAAATGCGTGCCCTGGCGATCTCGGTGTTCTATGCCCTCGGCACGGGCACCGGTGGCTTTATCGCGCCATTGCTGCTCGGCGCGCTGATCGAGAGCGGCAGCCGCGAAGCGGTGGCTGCGGGCTATGGTCTCGGTGCGGCACTCGTCATCATCGCCGGCCTGCTGGCGTTGCGTTTTGGCATCGATGCCGAACGCCGTCCGCTGGAACAAGTCGCGCCGCCGCTTGCTTCAGACGATCGTCCGCAATGGTAAACAAGTGATCCGTCAGCGCCTGTCCGAAATTCTGCAGCCCGCGCCGGACAACGTTCCTGGCCCATGCCTGCACCGGTCGTGTCCCTGCTTTCGCAACTGCCAGTATTAAGGCCGTATTAAGCAAGACTACGACCTCCCCTTACACATTCTTACAGCAAGCCAGGGGGCAACTGTCTAGCCTTGACTCACGCGCGGCGGCCTGAGTGCATGAATCTTATCGTCAACAGGCTGCCACCTCGTGGCCATCGCCTTGCTGCTCGCAGCAGCGATCGGCCATTGTTCAACGCTGCCCGAATCAGAACGGGCAAATCCACGGACCGGACCGAGGTCCGATGCAAGGTGCGCCGCCGCGGCTGACTGCCGCAGCGCGCGTGCTGCAGACAACAAGCTGAATTGGGGACTACCAGGCCGGGCATCGCGCGACAGCCCTTGCGCGACGCCACGCGCTTGCCTGTGAATTTGCTCGTCCGGCCTGCGGTGCCAGCAGCCGGGAGGGATGCTTTTGACCGTTTGCCGGAGAACAACGACCATGGCCGACCAGCGCAACAACCCACCGCCGCCGCCTTCCCCCCCGCGCCACACGCTGGCCCCCGCATCGCAGCGCCAGTCGCATGGCGACGGCCTGGTGCAGCGCCAGCAGCCCGTGGCCGTGCCGCTGTGGCATATCGTGCCGCGCATGGCCGGCTATGGCGTGGTGCTGTTCATCGTGTGGGCGGTGCTGACGATTATGTTTCCGAATGTGTTTACGCGTTCGTCGGAGCGTGCCGTGATCAACAGTCCCGTCAGCCTGGTGACCTCGCCGGTCGAAGGCATCGTCATGCAGCAGAAGGTGGCAGCGGGCCAGAGCTTCACCGCCAACCAGCCGCTGATGGTGGTGCAGAACCCGAACATCGACCGCTCGCTGCTGGTCGAGCTGACCGGCAAGAAGCTCGATACACAGCAGCGCTACGATTCCGCGCGGGCGCGGCTGGAATCGAACCGCCGGCTGATGGGCGCCACCGAGCAGGACCTGCAGCGCTACAACAGCGCCGCGCAGCGCGAGCATGCGACGCGCGTGCGCGCGCTGCAGGCACGGCTGGCGTCGGCCACCGCGCAGGAAGACCAGCAGCAGGAGATCGTCAACCGGAACCAGAACATGCAGTGGGCAGGCGCGGTGAGCGAGGCCTACACCAATGCTTCGCGCTACCAGTTGTCGATGCTCTCCAATGCCAAGGCCGCGGTGAAAGCCGAGCTGGACAGCGCCGTCGGCGAAAGCGAAGCGTCGCGCAACAAGGTCTATGCCTCATCGGCGGACGGCCCCAGCGCATCGCTGGCGCAGCGGCGCCAGGCGCTGAGCGCCGAATCCGCGCAGCTGACCGCCGAGCTGGAGCAACTCGAGGCGTACGGCAAGTCAGTCGACGAGCTGCTCGCCACCGAGCAGCAGCGCATCGATCGGCTGTCCAACCTGGAGATCCGCGCGACCGAGCCTGGCACCATCGAAGACCTGATCGCGCAGCCCGGCATGCGCGTGGCGGCGGGCGCCACGCTGGCGCGCGCCAGCAACTGCGCGCAGACGCGCGTGGTGGCGGTGTTCCCGCGCAGCCTCAGCGACAACCTGTTGCCGGGTGCGCGCCTGAACGTGCATGTCGACGGGCTGCCCGCGGCGCTGCCCGCATCGGTGGCGGAGATCCTGCCGCGCGCGCCAGACGGCGACCAGGCGCGCTACTTCGTGCCGTTCCCGCCGATCGAGAAGAACGAGATCTACGTCATCGCCAAGCTCGACCGGCCGCTGGGCAAGCTGCCGAACAAGCCGAATGCGGCCGCATCGGCGACCACGGCCGGCGCGGGCGGTACCGCACCGGCGAGCTCGGGTCACTGCGGCATGGGCCGCTGGGCGCGCGTGACGCTGGATCAAAGCTGGCTTGGGCAGCTACGGGCATCGCTGACCTGAGCCACGGACCTGAACGGGCCTGAATGGGCCTGAATGGACCTGAACGGACACCACGGAGACGAGCATGAACCGATCACCGTTGCCTCCACCGCGCATGCGCAGGCTAGCCGCTGCACTGTTGCTGCCGGCAGCGCTCGCACTCGCCCCCGCGGCCGCGCATGCGCAGGCGTCGCAGCAAACCCTGCTGGCCGAAGGCTGCAAGGCACTGGCCGAGCGTGTCGGCCGTGAAGCCGGCAGCGGCCCGGTCTTCCTCGCCAGCTACGAGCCCGCGCCGGGCGGCGAGCCGCTGGTGCCGGCGCTGCGCAACGCCGCTTTCGTCTACGACAACGCGCTGGCCGGCATCGCGCTGGTCGCGTGCAAGCGTCCCGCCGAAGCACGCCGCATCGCCGACGCAGTGCTGCAGGCCAGCCGGCAGGATCGCCACTATCGCGACGCGCGGCTGCGCAATGCCTATCGCGCCGGCCCGCTGCCCGCGGGGCCGGCTCCATTGCCCGGCTGGTGGGACGAGCCCAGCAAGCGCTGGTTCGAGGACGCCTACCAGGCCGGCACCGCCACCGGCAACGTCGCCTGGGCGGCGCTGCTGTTGCTGGCCGTGCACGAAGCCACGCGCGACGCGCGCTACCTGGACGGCGCCGCGGCACTGATGGGCTGGGTCCACGCGAGCGTGCCCGATACCGGCGCGCCCGCGGCCTATACCGGCGGCTTCTTCGGCCACGAGCCCAAGCAGATCCGTCAGGGCTGGAAGTCGACCGAGCACAACGTCGATACCTATGCCGCCTTCAGCTGGCTCGCCAGCCGGCGCAACGACCCGCGCTGGCGCGACGGCGCCGCGCGATCGCGCGGCTTTGTCAATGCCATGTGGCAGCCGCGGGAGGGCCGCTTCGTGATCGGCACGAAAGACGACGGCCGTGCCCTCAATGCCGGCCCGTCGGCGCTCGACGCCGTGCTATGGCCGCTGATCGCGTTGCCCGATCCGCCGCAGGACTGGTACCGCGCGCTGGGCTGGGTCGACGCACGCCATCGCGCCGGCGCGGGCTATGGCTTCAAGGCCAGCCCGGACGGCATCTGGACCGAGGGCACCGGCCAGGCCGCGCTGGTGCTGCAGGCCGCTGGCCGCGCGCAGCAGGCGCAGCCGTTGTGGCCGCTGCTGCTGTCGCAGCGCGCTCCCTCGGGCATGCTCTACGCGACGCCCGATACGCGCATCAGCACGGGGCTGTCGATCGGGCCCACGTCGACCACGGAAGACTTCTACTACTTCCACCTGCCGCACCTTGGCGCCACCGCGTGGGCCGTGCTGGCGGCAGCGCGCTGGAATCCGTTCCGTCCCGGCGGCTGCCTGGACCCGTCGTGTCCGCCGCCAGCCATTGCCGCGGCCAATGCCAACACCACCAACGCCTCCGGCAAGGACTGACGATGTTCACCCTCTTCCTCGAGACCCAGTCGCTGCTGGCCATCAACGGCGGCGTGCTGCTGGCGATGGTGCTGCTGACGCTGCTGTGCCGCCAGGAGCGGCCGGCTGACCGCATGCTGTTCGGCGGCATCACCTTCCTGCTGCTGGTGGTCTACCTGACCTGGCGCGTGCGCGAGACGCTGCCCCCATGGCAGCCGACCTTCGCCAGCGCATGGGCGCATGTTTTCTTCGCGTTCGAGTGCATGACGCTGGCCTACACGCTGCTGTCGATCGTGGTGCTCGGCCGCAACAGCAACCACTCGCCCGCGGCCGACGCCGGCGAATCCGCGCTGCGCCGCGCCGCGCACGTGCCGCGCGTGGACATCTTCATCGCCACCTACAACGAAGGACTGGACATCCTGGAAAAGACCATCGTTTCGGCGCTGGCGATCGACTATCCCGATTTTCGCGTCTGGGTGCTCGACGACACGCGCCGCGACTGGCTGCGTGAATTCTGCGGCCGCGTCGGCGCGTACTACGTGACCCGCCCCGACAATGCCCACGCCAAGGCCGGCAATCTCAACAACGGCCTGCGCCACAGCGCCGAAGCCGGCGGCGCGCCATACATCCTGGTGCTCGACGCCGACTTCGCGCCCCACCGCAATATCCTGCTGCGCACCGTCGGCCTGTTCGGCGATGCGCGCGTGGGCGTGGTGCAGACGCCCCAGTTCTACTACAACGCCGACCCGATCCAGTACAACCTGCGCGCCACCGAGTGCTGGGTCGACGAGCAGCGCGCGTTCTTCGACGTGATGCAGCCGGCCAAGGATGCATGGGGCGCGGCGTTCTGCATCGGCACCTCGTTCGTGGTGCGGCGCGACCTGATCGAACACATCGGCGGCTTCCCGACCGGCACCGTCACCGAAGACATCCACCTCACCTACCGGCTGCTGCGGCACGGCTATATCACGCGCTGGCTCAACGAGCGGCTCAGCGTGGGACTGTCCGCCGAAGGGCTGCCCGAGTACATCAGCCAGCGCAGCCGCTGGGGGCTGGGCACGGTGCAGGTGGCGCTGACCGCCGACGGGCCGCTGCGCGGGCGCGGCTACACCGCGGTGCAGCGGCTGCACTACGTGCATGGCCTGCTGCACTGGATGTCGCGGCCATTCACGCTGATGCTGCTGGCGGGTCCGCTGCTGTACTGGTACTTCGGCGTCTCCACGCTGTACGGCGAGCCGCTGCAGTTCCTCGCCTACGGCCTGCCCGCGCTGGTGGCGTACTGGGCCTACAGCATCTGGATCACCGGCCAGCGCGCGCTGCCGATCTTTACCGAAGTCACGCAGATCGTCGCGTCGCTGGCGGTGACGGTGTCGCTGGTCAGCGCGATGTTCAAGCCCTTCGGGCGGCCGTTCAAGGTCACCAACAAGGGACTGGATCGTTCGAAGCTGGTGATCCACGGCAAGTTCGCGGCGCTGTACGCGAGCCTGCTGGCGTTATCGGCGCTGGGACTGGGGCGCGCGCTGGTGGTTGATGCCGATGCGCAGGGGCTGGCCTTCAATACGGTATGGACGGGCATTGCGCTGATGCTCTACTTGGCTTCGTTCCTGGTCTGCGTGGAGCTGCCGCGGCCGCGCAAGGAAGAGCGTTTCCCGCATCGCGCCGCGGCCTTGCTGCGCGTGGACGGGCGCGAATACCGCGTCACCACGCGCGACCTGTCCTGCAACGGCGTGGCCGTGACTACGCCGCTGGCCGCTGCCTTCCAACCTGGCGCCGAAGGCGCGCTGTGGCTGGCGCAGACCGGCTGGATTCCATGCCGCGTGGTGCGGCGCGATCAACAGCTGCTGGGCATTGCATTGCATGCCGACATGGCGGCGCGTCACAGCCTGATCCGCCTGCTGTTCAGCGATCCCGCGCACAACATTGCCCGCCAGGGCCAGCCGCGGCTGGCGATCTCGCGCTTCATGCGGCGCGCGCTGCTGGGCTGAACAAAGACTGCCTTTCACTGACTCTCCGGGAACCCGTCATGCCAAGCCTGAGCCGCCACTTCTTCCCCGCACAACGCCTGCTGCCCCGCACCTCGGTGTTGGCACTGTCGCTGGCGCTGGCAGCCTGCACACTGGAGCCGCAATACCAGCGGCCCGACGCGCCGATCCCTTCGGCGTTTCCGGATGGCGCCGCCTACCGCACGCCGCAGGCCCGCGCCGCTGCCGGACAGCCGGGCCAGCCTGCTCAGGCGGTGCAGCCGCCCGGCCCTTCCGCCGCCGATCTCGGCTGGCGCGATGTCTTCGTCGATCCGCAACTGCGCCAGCTGATCGAACTCTCGCTGGCGAACAACCGCGACCTGCGCATGGCCACGCTCGCCATCGACGAAGCCCGCGCGCTCTACCAGATCGAACGCGCGGCGCAGTTCCCGACGGTTGAGGCCAATGCCGGCCTGGTGTCGCAGCACCTGTCGTCGCGGCTGCGCGCGCCGGGCCAGTCGCAACAGATCACCACCTACAACGCCGGCATCGGCTTTACCGCATTCGAACTCGATTTCTTCGGCCGGGTGCGCAGCCTCAAGCATGCGGCGCTGGAGCAATACCTGGCCACCGAGGAAGCACGCCGCAGCGCGCAGATCGCGCTGGTGGCCGAGGTTGCCAACGCCTACCTGACGCTGCGCGCGGACCGCGAGTTGCTGCGGCTGTCGCAGGACACACTGAAGACGCAGCAGGAAGCGGCCGAGATGGTGCGGCGCGGGCGCCAGGCGGGCGCGATGGCACAGCTGGACCAGCATCGCGTGCAAACCCAGGTGCAGACCGCGCAGGTCGGCGTGGAACAGTACACGCGGCAGGTGGCGCAGGACGAGAACGCGCTGACGCTGCTGGTCGGCACCCAGTTGCCGAAGTCGATCGCCGGGGGCGGCAACCCGGCCGCGGGCGCGGCGGCAGACCCGCTCGAGCCGCGCACGCTGATGCAAGAGTTCCCGGAGGGGCTGCCATCGAGCCTGCTGGAGCGGCGCCCCGACATCCTCGACGCCGAGCACCGGCTCAAGGCCGCCAACGCCAATATCGGCGCCGCACGCGCGGCGTTCTTCCCGCGCATCTCGCTGACCGGCGCGCTGGGCGTGGCCAGCACCAGCCTGGCGGGGCTGTTCTCCGGCGGCATGGCCTGGCTGTTCGCGCCGCAGCTGACGGTGCCGATCTTCGATGCCGGGCGCAATCGTGCCGGGCTGGATGCCGCCAACGTGCGCAAGGATATCAACGTGGCCAACTACGAGAAGACCATCCAGACCGCCTTCCGCGAAGTGGCCGATAGCATGGCGGCGCGCGCGACCTACGAGCGGCAGGTCAAGGCGCAGGAAGCGCTGGTGCGCGAAGGCAGCGAGACCCGGCGGCTGTCGGAGATGCGCTTCAAGAACGGGGTCGACGACTACTTCGGCGTCTTCGATGCGCAGCGCCAGCTCTATACCGCCCAGCAATCGCTGGTCACGTACAAGCTGGCCGGGCTGACCAGCCGGGTGTCGCTGTACAAGGCGCTCGGCGGCGGATGGCGGGAGGTGACGCAGAGCCCGGCGCCCGGCGCAAACCCACAGCAGGCCGCGCCGACCCAAGCCGCTCCTCGGGCGGCGGCGACCCAGCCGGCCACCCAGGCGGCCACCCAGGCGACCCCTCAGGCGACCCAGGCAGCCCAGGCAGCCCAGGCGGCCCAGGCGGCCCAGGCGGCCCCTCAGGCGGCCCCTCGGGCTGCGCCGGCCCCGGCGACCCCTCAGGCGGCGGCAGCGCCGGCAATAGTTCCCACGGCGCCGCAACGCCAATAACTCAGCTGCAAGCCGAGCCGCGCACTGCGGCCCGCACCCGCTGGCAAGCCGGGCAAGGGGCGCAGGGCCGCGGCGCACAGCCATTGAGCGCGGGCAGACCGGAACAACTGTACAGCGCCGCGCACCGAAACCTGTATATGGCGCCCTGGCGGGACTTGCCGCATGATGCGGCTGCATCGCGCACCAGACGCGAGCATTCCCCCAGGATTCCAATTGCCGCACACCGCCTCCGGAAAAAGCTCGACCCTTGTTGCCGTCCTGGCCCTGACCGGCTCGATGGCCTCGCTGTGCGTCGGCACGTCGTTCGCCAAGCATCTGTTCGACGCGCTCGGCGCGCAAGGCACCACGGCGCTTCGGGTCAGCTTCTCGGCCCTGATCCTGCTGTGCGTATGGCGGCCGTGGCGCATTCCCCTGACGCGCGCCAATGCGCTGGCGATCGCGCTGTATGGCGCGGCGCTGGGCGCGACCAACCTGCTGTTCTACATGTCGCTGCGCACGGTACCGCTGGGGCTGGCGATTGCCATCGAATTCACCGGCCCGCTGGCAGTGGCGGTAATGTCGTCGCGGCGCGCCATCGACTTCCTGTGGATAGCATGCGCGGTGACCGGCCTGCTGCTGGTGCTGCCGATGGGCGAGGCGGCCGGCACGCTCGATCCGGTCGGCATCGGCTACGCGCTGGCCGCTGGCGTGGGCTGGGCGCTCTATATCGTGTTCGGGCAACGGGCCGGCAATGCGCACGGCGGCCAGGCCACCTCGCTGGGGCTGACCATGGCGGCGCTGGTGGTGCTGCCGTTCGGCGTGGCGCATGCCGGCAGCACGCTGCTCAGCCCGCCGCTGCTGCTGGCGGGGCTGGCGGTGGGCGTGCTGTCCAGCGCGATTCCTTATTCACTGGAAATGGTGGCGCTCAAGCGCCTGCACCGGCGCACCTTCGGCATCCTGCTGAGCATGGAGCCGGCCATGGGTGCGCTGGCGGGGCTGGTGTTCCTGCATGAACAGCTGAGCCCGCTGCAGTGGCTGGCGATCGCCAGCATCATCATTGCTTCGGTCGGTTGCACGGCGACCGCGCGCGGCAAGCGCGACGCCGGCCGCGACCTGGCGTAGCGCTCAGTACGCGCCGAACCAGTCTGCCGGCAGCTGATGGCTGCGGCCGGCTTCCTCCCACAGCGTCATCGAGACTTCATGCAGGAAGCTGTCCTCGGGATTGCGGCGGCTGCTGAAGCCGAGGCCCCGCAGGATCGCCAGCATGCGGCGGTTCTCGCTGAGCACGTCACCGCGCATGGCGCGCAAGCCAGCCGCGCGGGCATGGTCGCGCAACCGCGTGATCAGGCGCCGGCCCAGGCCCTGCCCTTGCCAGCCATCGGCGACGACCACCGCAAATTCGGCGACGCGGCCGGTGACCACGTATTCGGCGCTGGCGACGATGGCCGGTGTCCCTTGCGCGTCGGGTGCGACCACCACCAGAGCCATGCTGCCCGGCGCAGGGCTGGCCAGCGCATCGACGACCTCGTCGACCACGCGCCCGCCGGTGAGGAAGCGGAAGTAGCGGCTTTCACGCGACAGCCCGTCGACCATGGCCCGCAGCGCGCCGCGATCCTGCTCGTTCGTGCGCCGCATCGTCACCTGCCCGCCCCGTCCTACCGGCCAGCTTTCTGCCTCCGGCTCACTGGCGACTTGCCCTGTCATCGATTCGGTTCCGCCTGTCATGCCGCACCCCTGAATACATTATTTGTAGCCAGAGTATAGGCAATAACCTGACTTTTGCAAATGAAGTCAGCGTGCTAAGCTGCCTGCATGATGAACGCCACGTCGTCCGAACTCCGCCAATGCTCGATCGCCGCCACACTTTCGCTGATCGGCGAAAAGTGGACGATACTTATCTTGCGTGACGTTTTCCACGGCATCACGCGCTTCGACGATTTCCTGCGTCGGCTCGAATGCTCCCCTGCCGTGCTGTCGGCGCGGCTCAAGACGCTGACCGAAGCCGGCCTGCTGCGCAAGGTTGGCTACCGCGAGCCGGGCGAGCGCGAGCGCTTCGAGTACCGCCCCACCCGTGCGGCCGTAGAGCTGCTGCCGGTGCTGATCGGCCTGATGCAGTGGGGCGACAGCCACATGACGTCCTGCGGCGAAGGCCCGGTGCAGATTCGCTCGCAGGCGAGCGGCAAGCTGGTGCGCGCTGCGCTGGTCGACGAAGACGGCACGCTGGTGTCTCCGCGCGACATGCAGATCGTCCCCGTCGCTCCCCGCCGCACCGAAGGCGAGCCCTAACCCGCTTGCGTCTCTTGCTGCGCCGCACCGGCGCGGCACACTGCACTGCACCATGACTGTGCCGGCGATCTGCAAACCGCCCCAGCACAGCGCATCGCGGCTTGCCGCCGGCGCCACCCCACGCACAAAAGCCCCATCCGCCGTCACTTCACGCTCTGGCACACCCCTTGCGTAATGTGGTCCGGGCCCGTCAACGGCGACCGGCCCAACCCACATACGCAGCGGCTATCCCATGTAGCAGCTGTCAGGACAACGGCGTCCCCTGAACTGGCTCATCAGACCATCGATGTGTCCGCTCGCGGGATGCCATTTGTTTTTTTGGAGCAAGTGACGATGATCGGCAAAGCCACCCGCATCGAGCTGCTGAGCTTGAGCACCCCGCAGATGCGCGCCTTCCACCTGACCTGGATGGCGTTTTTCGTCTGTTTCTTCGCGTGGTTTGCCTGCGCGCCGCTGATGCCGGTGCTCAAGGGCGAGTTCGGTCTGACCCCGGGCCAGATCGCCAATATCAATATCGCGGCGGTCGCCGTGACCATCCTGGTGCGGCTGGTGATCGGCCCGATGTGCGACCGCTTCGGCCCGCGCAAGACCTATACGGGCCTGCTGGCGATGGGCGCGCTGCCCGTGCTGGGCGTGGCGCTGGCGCAGAACTACGAGACCTTCCTGGTGTTCCGCCTGCTGATCGGCGCGGTCGGTGCCAGCTTCGTGATCACGCAGTACCACACCTCGGTGATGTTCGCGCCCAACGTGGTCGGCACCGCCAACGCGGCCTCGGCCGGCTGGGGCAACGCCGGCGGCGGCGCCGCGCAGGCCCTCATGCCGCTGCTGCTGGCCGCCGTGCTGATGATGGGCGCGGACCACGCCTTCGGCTGGCGCATCGCGCTGCTGGTGCCGGGCGTGCTGATGCTGATCATGGCCGTCGTGTACTACCGCTTCACCCAGGACTGCCCCGAAGGCAATTACTCGGACCTGCGTGCCCAGGGCATCGAGATCAGCGGCAAGGACGGTGGCAAGGGAGGCGGCTGGGCCAGCTTCCGCGCCGCCAGCGCCAACTACCGCGTGTGGCTGCTGTTCATCACCTACGGCGCCTGCTTCGGCGTGGAGATCTTCATCCACAACATCGCCGCCATGTACTACGTCGACCAGTTCGGCCTGAGCCTGAAGGCCGCCGGCATGGCAGCCGCAAGCTTTGGCTTGCTGGCACTGTTCGCCCGCGCACTGGGCGGCTGGCTGTCGGACAAGGCGGCGCGCCGCCGCGGCCTGGATGCGCGTACCACGCTGCTGTTCGCGCTGATCCTGGGCGAAGGCCTGGGCCTGCTGTGGTTCGCCCAGGCCGGCAACGTGGCAATGGCCGTGGTCGCGATGCTGATGTTCGGCCTGTTCACCCACATGGCCTGCGGCGCGACCTACGCCCTGGTGCCCTTTATCGACCGCAAGGCGCTGGGCGGCGTGGCCGGGATCATCGGTGCCGGCGGCAACGTAGGCGCGGTGGCCGCGGGCTTCCTGCTCAAGGGCCTGGGCAACGTGCAGCAGACGCTGACGGTGCTGGGCGTGCTGGCCACCATCGCCGCCGTCTGCGCCATCGCCATCCGCTTCAGCGCCGAGCACAAGGCCCGCGAACAGGCGCTGTACGACAGCGCGCTGGCCAACTGAATTTCGTATCGCCCCACAGCACTACAAGCACCACAAGCAGCAAAGACTGACTACCGGACAAGGAAAGCATCATGAAACTGATCATCGTCGGCCACGGCATGGTAGGTCACAAGTTCCTGGAATCGCTGGCGGAAGCCGGCGCGGAAAACCTGGAAGTGACCGTCCTGTGCGAAGAACCGCGTCCCGCCTACGATCGCGTGCACCTGTCCGAGTTCTTCTCCGGCAAGTCGGCGGAAGACCTGTCGCTGGTGCCGGCGGGCTTCTTCGAGCAGCACAACAACATGCTGCTGCGCCTGAATGCCCGTGCGGTCGAGATCGACCGCGCCGCGCGCACGGTCAAGGTCTCCACCGGCGAGACCCTGTCCTATGACAAGCTCATCCTCGCCACCGGCTCCTACCCGTTCGTGCCGCCGGTGCCGGGCAAGGACCGCAAGGACTGCTTCGTCTACCGCACCATCGAAGACCTGGAAGCGATGCAGGAATGCGGCGCGCGCTCGAAGACCGGCGTGGTCGTCGGCGGCGGCCTGCTCGGCCTGGAATGCGCCAAGGCGCTGCGCGACATGGGCCTGCAGACGCATGTGGTGGAATTCGCGCCGCGCCTGATGGCGGTGCAGGTCGACGAAGGCGGCGGCCGCATGCTGCGCCAGAAGATCGCTGGCCTGGGCGTGACCGCGCACACCGGCAAGAACACCGTCGAGATCGTCGACGGCGAGGACGGCACCCATCGCATGGTGTTCGCCGACGGCACGCACCTCGACACCGACATGATCGTGTTCTCGGCCGGCATCCGCCCGCGCGACGAACTGGCGCGCGCCAGCGGCCTGGAAGTCGGTGCGCGTGGGGGCATCTCGGTCGACAACAACTGCCGCACCTCCGACCCGGACATCTACGCGATCGGCGAATGCGCACTGTGGGACGGCAAGATCTACGGCCTGGTGGCCCCCGGCTACGACATGGCCCGCGTGGCCGCGCGCCACCTGCGCGGCGAGGCGGCCGAGTTCGGCGGCGCCGACATGAGCACCAAGCTCAAGCTGATGGGCGTTGACGTGGCCAGCATCGGCGACCCGCACGGCACCGTGCCGGGCGCGCGCATCTACCAGTTCAGCGACGACCGCAAGGAGGTCTACAAGAAGCTGGTGGTGTCCGATTGCGGCAAGTACCTGCTAGGCGGCGTGCTGATCGGCGATGCCAGCGAGTACGGCACCCTGCTGCAGATGATGCTGAACAAGATCGAGCTGCCCGAGTCGCCGGAATTCCTGATCCTGCCCGACAGCAGCGGCAAGGCCAAGCCGGCGCTGGGCGCCGACGCCCTGCCCGACACCGCGCAAATCTGCTCCTGCAACAACGTCTCCAAGGGCGAGATCTGCGGCGCCGTGTGCGACGGCGCCACCAGCATCGGCGCGCTCAAGACCTGCACCAAGGCCGGCACCGCCTGCGGCGGCTGCGTGCCGCTGGTCACGCAGATCATGAAGGCGGAGATGAAGAAGCAAGGGATGGCGGTCAACAACCACATCTGCGAGCACTTCCCGTTCTCGCGCCAGGAGCTCTACCACCTGGTGCGCGTGGGCAAGTTCAAGACCTTCGACGCGCTGCTGGAGGCGCACGGCAGCGGCATGGGCTGCGACATCTGCAAGCCGGCGGTGGGCAGCATCCTGGCTTCGTGCTGGAATGAGTTCGTGCTGAAGGAAGAGCACGCCAGCCTGCAGGATTCCAACGACTACTACCTGGCCAACATCCAGAAGGACGGCACCTACTCGGTGGTGCCGCGCATGCCGGGCGGCGAAGTCACGCCGGAGGGCCTGATCGCGGTCGGCCAGGTTGCCAAGAAGTACGGCCTGTACACCAAGATCACGGGCGGCCAGCGCGTGGACCTTTTTGGTGCACGCGCCGAGGAACTGCCCTTTATCTGGGAAGAACTGATCGCCGCGGGCTTTGAATCGGGCCATGCCTACGGCAAGGCCCTGCGCACGGTGAAATCGTGCGTGGGCTCGACCTGGTGCCGCTACGGCGTGGGCGACTCGGTCGGCCTCGCGGTCGAGCTGGAGAACCGCTACAAGGGCCTGCGCGCGCCGCACAAGATCAAGTTCGGCGTATCGGGCTGCACGCGCGAATGCGCCGAGGCGCAGGGCAAGGACGTCGGCGTGATCGCCACCGAGAAGGGCTGGAACCTGTACGTGTGCGGCAACGGCGGCATGAAGCCGCGCCACGCCGAATTGCTGGCCAGCGACCTCGACCACGACACGCTGGTGCGCTACATCGACCGCTTCCTGATGTTCTACGTGCGCACCGCCGACCGCCTGCAGCGCACCAGCGTCTGGCGCGACAACCTCGAAGGCGGCCTGGACTACCTGAAGGCCGTGGTGCTGGACGACAAGCTCGGCATCGCCGCCGAGCTGGAGTCCGAGATGCAGCACGTGGTCGACACCTATGAAGACGAGTGGAAGAAGGCCGTGACCGATCCCGAGACGCGCAAGCGCTTCCGCCATTTCGTCAACAGCGATCGCCGCGACGACAACCTGGTCTTCATCGAAGAGCGCGGCCAGATCCGCCCGGCCACGCCGGAGGAACGGAAATTGCAGCGTTCGCGGCTGGGCCACATCCCCGTGATCGCCGTGCCCGCAAAAGCAGCCTGATCGTGCAAGCATTCAAGGAGAACGTGATGAGCCATCCCCACCATCCCGAAACCTGGACCGCGGTCTGCACCGTTCGCGACATCGTGCCCAATACTGGTGTGTGCGCGCTGGTCGACGACAAGCAGATCGCCGTGTTCCGCATCGGCCGTGGCGAAGAGGTCTACGCCATCGACAACTTCGATCCCAACTCGCAGGCCGCGGTACTGTCGCGCGGGCTGGTCGGCAACCTGGGCGAACGCCTGGTGGTGGCCTCGCCCATCTACAAGCAGCACTTCGACCTGCGCACCGGCGAATGCCTGGAAGCGCCGGACCAGTCGGTCAACGCCTACGGCGCGCGGGTCTACGACGGCAAGGTATGGGTTGCCGCCGGCGTGGCACTGCGCGAGGCCGAGGAAGAACTCGCCGCCTGATCCGCCTTTCATCCACCTTTTTCGTCGCGCCCCCCGATGCTCACCACCGCCTTCACGCCCAGCCCCGGAGATGCCGGCATGACGCCGTCCGATTCCACCCAGGCCCGTCCGCGCCTGGTCGTCGTCGGCAACGGCATGGCCGGCATGCGCACCGTCGAGGAACTGCTCAAGCTCGCCCCGGACCTGTACGACATCACGGTGTTCGGCGCCGAGCCTCACGGCAACTACAACCGCATCCTGCTGTCGCCGGTGCTGGCTGGCGAGAAGACGGTGGCGGACATCATGCTCAACACGCGCGAATGGTACGAAGAGAACGGCATCGAGCTGCTCGCCGGCGATCCCGTGGTATCGATCGACCGGCCGCGCCGCGTGGTGCGTTCCGCCTCGGGACGCGAGGTGCGCTATGACCGCCTGCTGCTGGCCACTGGCTCCAAGCCCTTCATCATCCCGGTGCCGGGACACCAGCTCGACGGCGTGATCGCTTTCCGTGACATCCAGGACGTCGAGACCATGCTGCATGCCGCGCGCAATCACCGCCACGCGGTGGTGATTGGCGGCGGCCTGCTCGGACTGGAAGCGGCCAACGGCCTGCTGCGCCAGGGCATGGACGTGACCGTGGTACACCTGGCCGACAGCCTGATGGAACGCCAGCTCGACAAGCCCGCCGCCACGCTGCTCCAGGGCGCGCTGGAACGCAAGGGCCTGCGTTTCCTGCTGAGCGCGCAGACGGCGGAGATCCTCGGTACCGAGCGCGTCACTGGCGTGCGCTTCAAGGACGGCAGCGAAATTCCTGCCGACCTGGTGGTGATGACCGCCGGCGTGCGCCCCAACATCGAACTCGCCGCCGGCGCGGGCCTGCACTGCGAACGCGCCATCGTGGTCGATGACACCCTGCAAACCTACGACCCGCGGATCTATGCTGTCGGCGAGTGCGTCCAGCATCGCCAGGCCACGTTCGGGCTGGTCGCGCCGATCTGGGATCAGGCGCGTGTGTGCGCCGCGCATCTCGCCGGCGCCGGCCATCGCCGCTACGTGCAGCAGGCCACCGCGACTAAACTGAAAGTGACCGGCGTCGACCTGTATTCCGCCGGCGATTTCATCGGCGCGGAAGGCTCCGAAGACCTGGTGCTGCGCGACGCGCGCCGCGGCGTCTACAAGCGCCTGGTGTTGCAGGACGGCTGCCTGGTTGGCGCCGTGCTGTACGGCGACGTGCAGGACGGGCCGTGGTATTTCGACATGATCCAGCGCCGTACGCCGGTAGGCGCGCTGCGCCAGCGCCTGCTGTTCGGCAAGGCGCAGTGCGAAGCGCTCGCTGCCTGAGCATTACCAAAGCCATATATAACGCCCCGCACGGAGAACGCGTGAATCTGTCCGACATCCCGGTTGTATCTGCAACCCTGACCACTACCACCGCCACGACCTGCCCGTACTGCGGCGTCGGCTGCGGCGTGCGTGCCACGGTGCGCGCCGACGGCCAGGTCGAGATCGCGGGCGACACGCAACATCCGTCCAACCAGGGCCGGCTCTGCGTCAAGGGCTCGGCACTGGGCGAGACGGTGGACCTGGAGGGTCGCCTGCTCCATCCCAAGCTGCGCGGTGCCGACGGCCAGCTGCAGCAGGTGTCGTGGGACCGTGCGCTCGATACCGTGGCGCAGGGCTTCAGCGACATCATCCGCCGCCATGGTCCCGACTCGGTTGCGCTCTATGTCTCGGGCCAGTTGCTGACCGAGGACTACTACGTCGCCAACAAGCTGATGAAGGGCTTCATCGGCAGCGCCAATATCGACACCAACTCGCGCCTGTGCATGTCGTCGGCCGTGGCCGGCCACAAGCGCGCCTTTGGCGAAGACCTGGTGCCGGGCAGCTATGAAGACCTGGAACTGGCCGACCTGGTGGTGCTGGTGGGCTCCAACACCGCCTGGTGCCACCCGATCCTGTTCCAGCGCCTGTCCAAGGCCAAGGAAGCCCGCCCCGAGATGAAGATTGTGGCGATCGACCCGCGCCGCACCGCGACGTGCGAGCTGGCCGACCTGCACCTCGCGGTTCGTCCCGGGACTGATGTGTGGCTGTTCAATGGCCTGCTCAGCTACCTTTCGCGCGAGGGCCATGCCAATGCTGCCTTTGTCGACGCGAGCACTACCGGACTGAACGAAGCCCTGCAGGCAGCCGACGTCGATTGCGCCGATCCGGCCGCCGTCGCCCGCGCCTGCAAGCTCAGCGTTCAGGATGTGCTGGATTTCTATGCGCTGTTCGCTGCCACGGAAAAAACCGTCACCGCGTTCTCGCAAGGCGTCAACCAGTCCTCCGCCGGCACCGACAAGGTCAACAGCATCATCAACTGCCACCTGCTGACCGGTCGTATCGGCCGGCCCGGCATGGGCCCGTTCTCGCTCACCGGGCAGCCCAACGCCATGGGCGGGCGCGAGGTCGGCGGCCTGGCCAATATGCTGGCCGCGCATATGGAGTTGGCCAACCCGCTGCATCGCGAGGTGGTGCAGGGCTTCTGGCAGTCGCCGGTGATGGCGGACCGCACTGGTTTGAAAGCGGTGGAGCTGTTCGAAGCGATCGAAGCCGGCCGCGTCAAGGCGGTATGGGTGATCGCCACCAACCCGGTAGTCAGCCTGCCCGACGCCGACCAGGTGCGTCGCGCGCTAGCCAAGTGCGAGCTGGTGGTGGCCAGCGACATCATCGAACGCACCGATACCAACGCGGGGGCGCACGTGCTGCTGCCCGCGCTGGGCTGGGGCGAGAAGGACGGCACCGTCACCAACTCGGAACGCCGCATTTCGCGACAGCGCGCCTTCCTGGCCGCACCGGGCGAAGCGCGCGCCGACTGGGACATCCTGTGCGACGTGGCACGCCGCATGGGCTTTGCCGGCTTCGACTATGCCGGTCCACATGAGATCTTCGACGAGCACGCGCGCCTGAGCGCCTGGCGCAACGACGATGCGCCGCGCGTGTTTGACATCGGCGGACTGGCCGGCCTGGACAAGGCTGAGTACGACATCCTGGAGCCGGTCCAATGGCCGGTTCCTGCCAACGGTGCGATTGACTCCCAGCGACTGTTCGGCGACGGCCGCTTTGCGCATGCAGACGGCCTGGCCCGCTTTGTCGCCACGCCGACGCGCGCGCCCGCCAATGCGCCGGACGACGATTTCCCGCTGATCCTCAATACCGGACGCGTGCGTGACCAGTGGCACACCATGACGCGCACTGGCAAGTCGGCACGGCTGGCCGACCACTTGCCTGAACCCTTTGTCGACATGCATCCGCAAGATGCGCTGCTGTGCGGTGTCGGGGAAGGCAAGCTGGCACGTGTCAGCACCCGTTGGGGCGCGATGGTGGCGCGTGTGCGTCATGGCGGCGGCATCCCGCGCGGCAGCGTGTTCGTGCCGATTCACTGGAATGGGCAGTTCAGTTCCGATGCGCGCGTTGGCGCGCTGGTCAATCCGGTGGTTGATCCGGTTTCCGGCGAGCCGGAGTTCAAGCACACGCCAGTGCGGGTGGAGCCGTTTGGTGTCAGCTGGCACGGGTTCGTGCTGAGCCGCGGCGAACTGCCGGCTGAAGCGCTGACGTACTGGACGCGCGTGCAAGGCCGCCAGTTCCAGCGCTACGAATTTGCTGGCCGTGAAGCCGTTGCCGACCGTGCCGCGTGGGCGCGTGAACTTCTCGGCGTGACGGACCCGGAAGCGGACTGGCTCGAATACGAAGACCGTACCGCGGGCGTCTACCACGCTGGCTATGTCGTCAATGACCGGCTGGAAGCCTGCGTTTACGTGTCGACGCGGCCTGAACTGCCGTCGCGTTCCTGGCTGTCTGGGCTGTTCGGCCGTGATCGGCTTGAGGACACGGATCGTATCGGGCTGCTGCTCGGCCAGCCGATGGAGAAAGGCGCAGATACCGGGCCGACGGTGTGCTCTTGCTTTGGCGTCGGACGTAACACCATCTGCGATGCGGTGCGCAAGCATGATTTGAAGACGCCGGCGGAGATCACTGCCTGCGTCAAGGCTGGTGGCAATTGTGGGTCTTGTGTGCCTGAGCTTAAGAAGTTGTTGGTGGAGATACGGGTGGCTGAGGTGGCTTGAGGGGTTTTTGGGTTGCGGCTGGTGACATGCTGTTGGCCGTTTAAGCGCCCGCAGTCGCCGTTGATGACATGCTGTCGGCTGTTTTAGCGCGCGCGCTGTCGCTGCTGGTGACATGCTGTCGGCTGTTGAACCGCTGGGTTCCGCCCTCCTGGGCGGGTCACTTTTTGCCCGAGCGGCAAAAAGTAACCAAAAAGCGCGTTTACGGCCCTGCGGGCGGGCCACCCTTATCGTAGTGAGCTGAGGCTTTCGTACGGGACTTGGCTTCGTTGCAGGGCAGGACTGCCTGACGCCGTGGTGCGCCACGGTGGCTTGGGATTGATGCGGGGATTGAACGAGCCCAGAGCTGTGAGTGGCCCCTGCTGCGGGCGGCATGGTAGGAACGCCTTCGGCTGCGCTGCGCGCCGGCCCTAAGGGCAGGGTTGCCGCCCACGTCCTCCTCCGGGCGTCGGGGCGGGCCTGTCAGAAATTTTGTGTTTAGGGCATAACATGTCGCCAAGGAGCATGTGATGCCACGCAAAACCAAGACGAGCCAGGCCGCCGATCGTGAGCTGCCGACCATTCCCGAGGATCTGATCGCCCATTTCGTAAAAGGCCCGATGACCGCCGAGGCGGTGCAAGACGCTTCGATGGCGTTTAAGAAGGCCCTGATCGAGCGGGCCCTGGGCGCCGAGCTCGGCCATCATCTGGGCTACCCGGCTGGCGCTGAGCGCCCAGCCGGCACCGCCAACCAGCGCAATGGCAAGAGCGCCAAGACGGTTCTGACCGACGACGGGCCGCTGCGGTTAGACATCCCCCGCGACCGCGACGGCAGCTTCGATCCGATCCTGATTCCCAAGCACGAGCGGCGCTTCACCGGCTTCGACGACAAGATCATCGCCATGTACGCCCGCGGCATGACCGTGCGCGAGATCCAGGCGTTTCTGGCCGAACAGTACGGCACCGAGGTCTCGCCCGAGTTCATCAGTTCGGTCACCGATGCGGTCATGGACGAGGTCACCACCTGGCAGGCCCGCCCGCTGGAGGCGATGTACCCGGTGGTGTTCTTCGACGCGCTGCGGGTCAAGATGCGCGAGGACGGCGTGGTGCGCAACAAGGCCGTCTATCTGGCCTTGGGCGTGCTGCCCGACGGCACGCGCGACATCCTGGGCCTGTGGATCGAGAGCACCGAAGGCGCCAAGTTCTGGCTCAAGGTCTTCAATGAACTCAAGAACCGAGGCTGTCAGGACATCCTGATCGCGGTGACCGATGGCCTCAAAGGGATGGAACAGGCCTTGAATGCAGTGTTCCCGAATACGACCCTGCAGACCTGCATCGTGCATCTGATTCGCAACAGCCTGGGGTACGTCAGCTGGAAGGAGCGCCGGGCCGTGGCTGCCGCGCTCAAGCCCGTGTACACGGCGCCCACCGTCGAGGCTGCGCTGGCCGAACTGGAGGCCTTCGAGCAAGGGGAATGGGGCCGGCAGTACACGCCGATCGCCGCCTCCTGGCGTCGCGCCTGGGATCAGGTGATTCCGTTCTTTACGTTCCCGCCGGCGATCCGCAAGATCATCTACACGAGCAACGCGATCGAGAGTATCAATGCGCAACTGCGCAAGATCATCAAGACCCGAGGTCACTTCCCCAGTGATGAGGCGGCGACCAAACTGCTGTGGCTGGCCCTGCGTAACATCACCGGCAAGTGGGGCAGTTCAACCCACGACTGGAAGGCTGCCATGAACCAGTTTGCGATCCTCTACGAGGAACGCTTCACCCACCCCTATCGTTGAGATAATGCTGGCTCACCGCTCAATCGACGGTGAGCCTTTACCTGCCCTAAACACAAAAAAAATGACAGCCCCGTCGGGGCCGGCGTCTTTCACGACGGCGCTGTGCGAGCGCAGCGACGCACTCCGTGCCCGTGCCCCCGACCTACGATACTGAGCGCGCGCAGCGCAGCCGTAGGCGTCCTCGCGTTGACACCCGCAGCAGGCGGCCTACGCCCGACATGGGGATCGTTCAATAGTGGGTCGACGCAGCCACTATCCCTAACTCACCTGGCGTAGCAGCTTCGAACCACTAATCACATCGAACGGAAATCACCACCGCCCGAACCACCCACGCCGATAAATTGATAGCCAGCCGCTCAGGCGACGCGCTTTTTGGTTACTTTTTGTCGCTCGGACAAAAAGTGACCCGCCCAGCAGGGCGGAACCAGGCGCTTCAACGGCCGACAGCATGCCACCAGCCGCGCTGGCATGTCACCAACCCACCAACCACCTTGCAACAAAAATCAAAATCCAAAAAGCAAAAACCCCTCGCAGCACA
>NZ_AUFE01000001.1:264347-361060 GCF_000426345.1 Cupriavidus phytohabitans
GCACTGCGCAACGTACTGACGAAGTCCGTTCGCACGACTTATGACTGGAAGTCCGCCATGAACCAGTTTGCTATCCTGTATGGGGAGAGATTTACCGCGGCCCGAGGCTAACAAAATTCAAAACCGCCTCGCACACAAAAATACGGACAGGTCCACGCACTCCGTGCCCGTGCCCCCGACCTACGATACTGAGCGCGCGCAGCGCAGCCGTAGGCGTCCTCGCGTTGACGCCGGCAGCAGGCGGCCTACGCCCGACATGGGGATCGTTCAATAGTGGGTCGACGCAGCCACTATCCCTAACTCACCTGGCGTAGCAGCTTCGGACCACTAACCACATCGAACGGAAATCACCACCGTCCGAACCACCCACGCCGATAAATTGATTGCCAGCCGCTCAGGCGACGCGCTTTTTGGTTACGTTTTGTCGCTCGGACAAAATGTGACCCGCCCAGCAGGGCGGAACCAGGCGCTTCAACGGCCGACAGCATGTCACAAACAGCGACCACACTGGCAGCACGCGAAAACCGCCCCCCCTTAATCCCCCACCGCCACCCCCTCCCTCCGCGGATCCGCCCCACCCGCCCAAACCACCTTCCCGTCCGGCCCCGGCCGCCGCACGATAGCCTGCGTCCCGCTGGTCATCTCAATCTCGGCAACCTGGTGCCCGCGCTGCTGCAGCGCCTGCACCAGCCCCGGCGACACCAGCCCCTTCTCTACCTCGGTAGGTCCATTCCTGCTGCCGAAATTACCCATGCCGATCGCAGCCTGCGGATCCATGTTCCAGTCCAGCATGCCGACCAGCGTCTTGGACACATACTCGATGATCTGCGAGCCGCCGGGCGAACCGACCGTGGCCACCAACTGCCCGGTCTGGCGGTCGAACACCAGCGTAGGCGCCATCGACGAACGCGGCCGCTTGCCCGGCTCGACGCGATTGGCCACCGGCTTGCCGTTCTCGCTCGGCACGAAGGAGAAGTCGGTCAGCTGGTTGTTCAGCATGAACCCGCGCACCATCAGATGCGAGCCGAAGTACGACTCGATCGTCGTGGTCATCGAGATCGCGCCGCCGCGGTCATCGACCGCGACGATCTGCGAGGTGGAGATGCGCGGTGGCGAGCGGTCCGGGGCGTACGCCACCGCAGGCCCCGGCGGCACGCCCGGCTGCGCCTTGCCCATGCTCTTGTCGCCGATCAGCTCGGCTCGGGACGCAAGATAGTTGGGATTGACCAGGCCGGCGACATCGATCTGCACGAAATCGGCATCCGCCACATACAGGCCGCGGTCGGCATAGGCCAGGCGGTCGGCTTCGGCGATAGCGTGGACCGCGTCCGGATTGGCTTCCACCTGCGCGGGCGTATTGACGTTTTGCGGTTTGAGCGCTGCCAGCGCGTACTTGGGATTCTTTGTCTCCAGCGCCTGCAGCGTGCCCAGGATCTGCGCAATCGCGATACCGCCTGACGACGGCGGTGGCATGCCGCAGATCTTCCAGCGCTTGTAGTCGGTGCAGACCGGCACGCGCTGCTTGGCCCGGTAGCCGCGCAGGTCAGCCATCGACAGCGAGCCCCGGTTGGCGCTGCCGTTGACCTTGGCGACGATGTCCTGCGCGATCGGGCCGCCGTACAGCACGCCGGCGCCGCGCCGCGCGATATCGCGCAGCGTCTGCGCGAGCTTGGGGTTCTTCAGTACCGTGCCTGCCGGCTTGGGCTTGCCCTGCGCATCGAGGAAGTACGCGGCCATTTCCGGCGAGTTGGCCAGGAACTTGTCGGCGGCCACCTGCGTGTACAGGCGCTGCGAGATCGGGAAGCCCTTCTCCGCCAGCGAGATCGCCGGCTCGAACAGCTTGGCCCACGGCAGGCGCCCGTGCTGCCGATGCGCCATCTCCAGCGCGCGCATCACACCCGGCGTGCCGACCGAACGCCCGCCGATCTGTGCCTCGCTGAATTCCATCGGCTTGCCGTCGGCGCGCATGAACAGGTTCTCGGTGGCGCCGGCGGGAGCGGTTTCGCGGCCGTCGAAGGCCTGCACGCGCTTGCCGTCCCAGTACATGATGAAGGCGCCGCCACCGATGCCGGTGGCCTGCGGCTCGACCAGCGTCAGCACGGCCTGCATGGCGATGGCGGCATCGATGGCCGAGCCGCCCTGGCGCAGCATGGCGCGCCCGGCCTCGCTGGCCAGCGGATTGGCCGCGGCGGCCATATGGCGCTGCGCATAGACCGTCGACATGCCGGCGCGGTAGCCGGAAGCGACCTCCGGGGCAGGCGGCATGGCCGCCGCAGGCGCCGCGGCAGCAGCTGGTGCCGCCGTTGCCGCGGGCGTCCCGGTCCCTCCGCCCTGCGTTCCACACGCGCCAAGCAGCGCGGCCGTAGTCAGGGCCAGCGTGCTGCGCCACACCACCGAATCAAGGTCAAAGCGGGCCATGCGATGTCTCCTGGGGGAAGGAATCAGGCGATTGTAGTGGCGATCGCCGCATGTGGGGGTCGGGCGAAGTCTGATTTCCGTCACCTGATTGGGCGTGCAGCGAAAAAAACGTGGAGGATCTAACCCCTCCGGGAACCGTGCGCCGTTTCATGGACAGGCCACCTGGCGTCCCGCCTGCGGCCCACCAGGAGAACAACATGCAACTTCGCGCACCGGTCGTGTCCACCGTTGACGCCCGGCGGATCCGGGCCGCCGCTGCCTGCTGCGCCGCCGCGCTGGCCCTGGCGCTGTCGGCCTGCGGCGGGCATTCGCCTTCACTGACGCAGGCACCGCAATCCGATTCGCCGGCCCCGGCGCCCGCGCCGGTTTGGGACCGTGCCGCCGAAGCGGCCAAGGCCGCAAATTCCACTCCGGCCGCCGAGATGCGCGCTATCGCACCTCATGCCGCGCAGGCCATGTCGCCGCCCTACCACCTGCGGCCACCCCCGGCCGCGGATCGCGAGCGCTACGGCCAGATCGAAGAAAACGGCGTCAAGCTCGTCGCGCAGGCCCCGGTGTCCACCTTCAGCATCGACGTCGATACCGGCAGCTACAGCAATATGCGCCGCCTGCTCAATGCCGGCCGCCTGCCGCCCGCGGATGCCGTGCGCGTGGAAGAACTGCTGAACTACTTCCCGTACGACTACGCCCAGCCCGCCGACGGCAGGCCCTTCGCCGTGCACACCGCGCTGGCGCCCGCGCCCTGGCATCCGTCCAACGTGCTGCTGCGCATCGGCATCAAGGGCAAGGACATCGCCAGCGGCGCGCTGCCGCCGGCCAACCTGGTGTTCCTGGTCGATGTGTCAGGGTCCATGGATTCGCCCGACAAGCTGCCGCTGCTCAAGTCATCGCTGAAGCTGCTGGTGAACAAGCTGCGCGCGCAGGACCGCATTACGCTGGTCACCTATGCCGGCGGCACCCGCGTGGCGCTGCCCCCCACGCCGGGCAGCGACAAGGCCGCGATCAGCGCCGCCATCGACCAGCTGGTGGCAGGCGGCAGCACCGCCGGCGCCAGCGGCATCGCACTGGCCTACCAGGCCGCGCAGCAGAGTTTTATTGCAGACGGGATCAACCGGGTGCTGCTCGCCACCGACGGCGACTTCAATGTCGGCGTCACAGATTTCCGGCAGCTCAAGGGCATGGTCGAAGAAAAGCGCAAGTCGGGCGTGTCGCTGTCGACACTGGGCTTCGGCACTGGCAACTACAACGAGCAGCTGATGGAGCAGCTGGCCGATGCCGGCGACGGCGCGTACTCGTATATCGACAACCTGATGGAAGGCAACAAGGTGCTCGCGAGCGAGATCAGCTCGACGCTGGCCACCATCGCCCGCGACGTGAAGATCCAGGTGGAATTCAACCCGGCGACGGTGAAGGAATACCGGCTGATCGGCTATGAAAACCGCATGCTGGCGCGCGAGGATTTCAACAACGACAAGGTCGATGCCGGCGACATCGGCGCAGGCCATACGGTGACCGCGCTGTACGAGCTGACGCTGGCCGGCCAGCCCGGGCTGGTCGATCCGCTGCGCTACCAGCCGGCCACGCCGGCACCCGCCCGCGACGGCGAACTGGCGCATGTGAAGCTGCGCTACAAGCTGCCTGCGGCCAGCACGAGCCAGCTGATGGATGTCACCGTGGCGCGGCAGGCGATCCGGACCCTGGCCCAGGGCGACGACGACTTCCGCTTCGCCGCCGCAGTGGCCGGCTTCGGCCAGGCGCTGCGCGGCGGCAAGCACACCGGAAGCTGGGGCTACGCCGAGGCGCACGCGCTGGCGCAAGCCGCGCGCGGCCCCGACCGTTTCGGCTACCGCGGCGAATTCCTCAAGCTGGTCGACCTGGCGCAAAGCCTCGCAACCAGCAAACCGGCGGATGCCGGTGGCGCGGTACCCGAGCGGGCGGCGCGCTGACAACGTCGCGGCACAGGGCGGCGCAGCGGTTTGTCGCCCCGCCCTGCGCCCTCTTATACTCGGACGCATGCAGGCTCCAGATCCCGTCCCGTCTCCCCCGTTGGCCGCACTGCCCGACCCGGACCTGATGCTGCTGGTCGCGTCCGGCATCATCGAGCAACCCATCGCCGAGCTGTTCCGCCGCCACAACGCCGGCCTCTACAACTACGTGGCGTGGCTGTGCCAGGGCAATACCGGCGAGGCCGAGGACATCGCGCAGAAGACGTGGATCAAACTGATGACCCGCTGCGGCGACTACCAGCCTGCCGCGGCGTTTCGCACCTTCCTGTACCAGATCGCGCGCAATGCCTGGCTCGACCAGGTGCGCAGCGCGGATGCGCGCCAGCGCCGCGATACGGACGACGGCCAGCCGCCCGAGCTGCCCGTCGACGACCTGTCGCCGGAAGCCGAGCTGCAGTTGCGGCAGCATGCGCACCATGTCCACCTCGCGCTGCTGCAACTGCCGGCGGCACAGCGCGAGGTAGTGGTGCTGCGCTTCTTCAGCGACATGAGCGTCGAGGATATCGCGCAGATGCTGGGCGAGAAGTTCGAGACGGTGAAGAGCCGGCTGCGCTACGCCTTCGCGCGCTTGCGTGCCGAGCTGGCGGGCACCCTGCCGGGCGCGCGGGAGCCTCGGCCATGAGCGCCGCCGACCGCTTCATCGACGGGCAGGACCGGCTTGCCGCGCTGCTGAAGGCATTGCCTGCCTACATGCCACCGGAGCGGCTGGCCGCTGCCGTGCAAGCCGCGGCGCACGCGGCCCAACAGGAAGCCGACGCACGCCGCGCCGGCGCCCTGCCATTCGGCCTGCCTTTCTCCGCGCCGCCGGGGCTGGCGTCCGCGGTGCTGGAAGAAGCCGCGCGGCTGCAGGCAGCGCAGGCGGGCCGGCGCGATGCGGTGCTGGCCAGCATTGAGGCGGGCCAGCCGGCGGCGCAAGCCCTGGGTGCGCCCGTCAGCGATGCCACGCGCGACTGGCTGGCGGCGCAGGCGCGCAGCACGGCCATCGCGCAGGCCGCAGGGCGGACAGAACAGACACGCACGACACGCGCACGCCGTTGGTGGCGTTCGCTCGGCGCCGTGGCGAGCGTGGCGGCCGTGGCGGGGCTGACCACCAGCATCGTGCTGCGGCAGGTCGACGAAGGCGCCTTGCAACCGGGCGCGGTGCGCGAGTCGACCACACCACAGGCGGCCACACCGGCAACCGCGCCCGCGCCCGCGCCGACTGCGGCTCCGACGGCCGGGAACGCTCCCGCGCGCGTGCAGGACGCACCCGTCGCCGCGCCGGCAAACCCCACGCCGCCGGCACCCAAGGCCGCTCCGCCGGCATCGCGGGAGCTACGGCAAGAACGCGAAGCCACCCCGCGCCAGCGCGTGCAGCCGCCCGCCGAACGCAAGGCGACGCCACGCGGCGAAACACAGGCCATGCCCGCCCCTGCCACCGAAGGCTTGCTGCCACAGGCTCCCGCCGTCGCAGCAGCCCCGCCGATGCCTGCATACTCCGCCATGGCGGAAGCCGCGCCTGCACCGGCACCAGCCGCCGCCCCAGGCGCCGATTTCGCGCGCAAGGCCGCCCCGCCGCTGGCAGCGGCACGCGCACCCGCAGCGCTTGCCGCCGCAGCAATGGTCGTCTCGGTACAGGAAGATCCCGCGTCAGTCGCAGCGCGCATGCAGGCAACCCCGGCGCTCGGCCTGTGGGCGGCCGAACCGGACAGCGCGGATATCAGGGAATGGGTGGAACGGCTGTGGCAGTCGATGCCGGCGGGGCAGCGCCCGCCGTTGCCGTATGCCGTGCAGCCTGACCGCACGCTGGCGCCGGGCCAGGTGCGCATCGAGCTGCAGCACCGTGCGCCACAGTGAGCGCGGCGGTGCCTGGTAGCTGGTCGCGGAAGATCAGCGCGTGGTGAAGGACCAGCTCAGGTCCACCGGCTGCGAACCCAGCCGGCCGGTCACGCGCACGTTGTAGCGCTGGCCGCTGGCCAGTGGTGCCACCGGCGTGCAGATCGCCAGTCCGCGCGCGGCGCTGGACAGGCCCGACGAACGGCTGTCGACCTTCAGGCAATTGACGCTGTTGCCCTGCGCGTCGGTGATGGCGAAGTTGTCGGCATCAAACTGCAGCGAGGTATTGATCGCCTGCAGCGAAACCGGGTAGCCCACGGTCTTGCCTTCGTAGCCCGGCGCCGGGTTCGGGCTTTCGGTGTTGACCCAGCTCGCCGGCACATCGGCCTGGCCATTGAACGGGTACGCCACCATCTGGTTGTCGCTGCCGCCCTTGGACGCATCGGCCAGGTCGATGGTCTGGTAGTAGCTCGCGGAAGTGCCGCTGCCGTTCGGGCCCACGCTTTCGGCAAAGCCGCTGCCGGCCGAGCCGTAGCTGCCCAGCAGCGCGGCGCGGTGGAACGGCGCGTTGACCAGGTCGGAAACCAGCGCATCCTTGGGCGTCATCGACAGGTTGGCGTTGGCCACCGAGGTCCAGCGATTGGCGCCGGCCACCACTTCCGCGGTGGCATTGGTCGGGTAGGCTGCCTGGATGCGCTCGTTCGGCGTGGCACCGGTATAGCCGGTCCGGCCGCTGATTTCGTCGTGCGTCAGCGTGGCGTTGGCCAGCATGTACGCGGTGTGGTTCTGCGCCACGGTGTTGAGCGGGTCGCGCGCGGCCAGCGGCGGCAGGCCGACCTGCTCGCGGCGGTAGTTCGCGTAGCACAGGCCCGCAGTGCGCGGTTCCTCCAGCACGCGGTAGTTGCTGACCGCGCTGCCGCGCGCCGGCAACAGCGTGATGCCGCTGCCGGCCGCAGGCGCCGGTGCCGCACCGCTGACGGTGTAGCAGCCACCGGCAGTGGTCGGTGTGGAAGACGTCGAACCAGGACTCGCGCTGGACTGGGTGCCGGATTGCGAGGAGCCTTGCGGCGCGCCGGCCGACGTGGCGCCGTCGCCGCCGTCTCCACCGCCGCCACAGGCGGACAGGGCCAGCACGGCGGCAGCGCAGAGGCCGGTCAGGGTGAACGTGGTGTGCCGCGCGCGTCGCGGCAGCGTCGGTTGGCAATCAGCAAGCAAGCGTGTCCCGGTCATCGGTCTGGATTGTCGTAGTCGTCGGAAGAAGGCATCCGCCTGAGGGATCCGCACGTGGCGAAGCAGCGGCGAACAACCGGCGCGGGAGGCGCCGGAGGCAGAAAGACCGGACGATGGTATGAGGGTGACCCCGCAGGGTCTAGCCTGCGAACAAATGCTTACGTGTGAACCGCGCGCGCGGCACAGTAGCCACGCCGGGCGCACGTTGACGCAACCGGCATGCGACGCGCACAGCGCTTAGCCCGCCGGCGTCACATCGGCGGTGCCGCCACCGAGTGATGTCATCACCGCCAGCAACTGCTCGCGCAGCCACCGGTTGGCGCCATCGTTCTCGCCACCCGCGTGCCAGTACAGGTGCAGTTCCAGCGTCGGCACCTTGAACGGCAGGGACAGCAGCCGGTTGGCGTAAGGCTCGTTGGCGATGCGCGCATAGCGCAGCGGCAGCGTGGCCAGAAGATCGGTGCAGCTGACCACGCGGCAGGCGGCGGCATAGTGCTGGCAGCGCAGCCGCACGCGCCGCGTCAGGCCCATGCGGTGCAGCGCCTGGTCCTCCAGCCCGGCGCCACGCCGGCGCGACGACACGTGCACGTGCTCGGCCGCTAGGTAGCGCTCCAGCGTCAGCTCCTTCTTCACCAGCGGATGGTCGCGGCGCGCCAGCACCACCATCGGGTCGTTCATGAACGGCGCGTGGTGGATAGCCGGCGAGACCGGCAGCAGGATGTCGATCGCGGTATCGATGGTGCCGGCCAGCAGCTCGGACTCCATCTCGCGCCGGTCAAAGCGGATCGCGGCGATTTCCACGTGCGGCGCCATCGCCGTCACCCGCGCCATCAGCGGCGGCAGCAGCGTCGATTCCAGCGCGTCGCGCATGCCGATGGTGAAGCGCCGCACCGTATTGGTGGGATCGAAGTGCGGCGTGTCCTGCAGCGTCCGGGCAAACGACTGCAGCGCGCCGCGCACCTCGCCGGCCAGCGAACGGGCCAGCGGCGTGGGCGCCATGCCCTGCCCGCGGCGCTCGAACAGCGGGTCGTCGAACAGCGTGCGCAGCCGCCCCAGCGCATGGCTGACCGCCGGCTGCGTCAGGTTGAGCTGGCGCGCGGCCGCGGTGATGCTGCCTTCGCTGTAGATGGCGTCGAACACCACGAAGAGGTTGAGGTCGATGCGGGAGAGCTGCATGACGGAGATTCTGGCACGGAATGCAGGGAATTGATACTGGCAAATCCAGAAAATTCATTTTTCTTATTACCGTCTTTCAGATAGAGTGCATTGCATCGGCGATGTCTGCCTGATTGACGAAGCCCGTTGCCCGCCGTTGCCAATGCGCGGCGCCCACCGATCCGTAGCGAGGAGACCACATGGATTTCGAGTACAGCCCGAAGGTCAAGGAAATGCAGGCCAAGCTGCTGGCCTTCTTCGACAAGCACATCTATCCGAACGAGAAGCGCTTCGCCGAAGAGATCGACGCCAACCGCCGCGCCGGCAACGCCTGGATCCCGACCAAGGTGATCGAGGAACTGAAGCCGCTGGCGCGCGAAGCCGGCCTGTGGAACCTGTTCCTGCCGCGCTCGCCGCGCGCGCCGCAGGGCCTGTCCAACCTGGAATACGCCACGCTGTGCGAGATCATGGGCCGTGTGCCCTGGTCGGCCGAGGTGTTCAACTGCGCCGCGCCCGACACCGGCAACATGGAGACGCTGGAGCGCTATGCCTCCGAGGAACTGAAGGACAAGTGGCTGGAGCCGCTGCTCGCCGGCGAGATCCGCTCCGCCTTCCTGATGACCGAGCCGGCGGTGGCCTCGTCAGACGCCACCAATATCGAATGCCGCATCGAGCGCGACGGCGATCACTACGTCATCAACGGCACCAAATGGTGGTCCTCGGGCGCCGGTGATCCGCGCTGCAAGGTCTACATCGTGATGGGCAAGACCAATCCCGACGCCGGCCGCCATGAGCAGCAGTCGATGATCGTGGTGCCGGCCGACACCCCGGGCATCACCATCAAGCGCTTCCTGCCGGTGTTCGGCTACGACGACGCGCCGCACGGCCACATGGAGATCGAGCTGAAGAACGTGCGCGTGCCGGCCTCGAACATCCTGCTGGGCGAAGGCCGCGGCTTCGAGATTGCGCAGGGCCGCCTCGGCCCGGGCCGTATCCACCACTGCATGCGCAGCATCGGCGTGGCCGAGCGCGCGCTGGAGCTGCTGTGCAAGCGCGCGCTGTCGCGCGTGGCCTTCGGCAAGCCGGTGGCCAGCCAGGGCGTCACCCAGGAACGCATCGCCGAAGCGCGGTGCGAGATCGAGATGGCGCGCCTGCTGACGCTCAAGGCCGCGTACATGATGGACACCGTCGGCAACAAGGTGGCCAAGGCCGAGATCGCGATGATCAAGGTGGTGGCACCGAACGTGGCGCTGAAGGTGATCGACTGGGCCATCCAGGTGCATGGCGCCGCCGGTGTTTCCAGCGACTTCCCGCTGGCCAACTGGTGGGCGCACCAGCGCACGCTGCGCCTGGCCGACGGTCCGGACGAGGTGCACCGCAACGCCATCGCCAAGCTGGAACTGGCCAAGCACATGAACGTGAACCCGGACAGCATCAAGATGCCGGTGGCGCGCGGCTTCTGAGCGCCCGCCGCGGGGGGGCGCGCTCGCCCCTGACGCCAGCATGGAAACGCGCAGCCTGCCTGCGCGTTTTTTTCTTCTGTGCTTAAATCGCCCGGTTCGCCACGTCAGTGGTTGACGTGGCAGTCACCACGATCGCAGCCAGGGGAGCTTTTGCGATGATCGACGTCTATACCTGGGCAACGCCCAACGGCCACAAAGTCCACATCATGCTGGAAGAATGTGGCCTGGAGTACAAGGTCCATCCGATCAACATCGGCGCCGGCGACCAGTTCGGCGAGGACTTCCTGAAGATCAGCCCCAACAACAAGATTCCCGCCATCGTCGACCCCGACGGCCCGGACGGCAAGCCGATCTCGCTGTTCGAATCGGGCGCCATCCTGCTGTACCTGGCCGGCAAGACCGGCAAGTTCCTGCCCGAGGACGTGCGCGGCAAGTACGACGCGCTGCAGTGGCTGATGTTCCAGATCGGCGGCGTCGGCCCGATGCTGGGCCAGGCGCACCACTTCCGCATCTACGCCCCGGAGCAAATCGAGTACGCGGTCAACCGCTATACCAACGAGGCCAGGCGCTTGTACGGCGTGATCGACACGCAGCTGTCGAAGCACCAATGGCTGGCTGGCGACCAGTACACCATCGCCGACATCGCCACCTTCCCGTGGCTGCGCAGCTGGCAGAACCAGGGCGTCGAGCTTGACGAATATCCGAACCTGAAGCGCTGGTTCAACGAGATCGCCGAGCGCCCCGCGGTCAAGCGCGGCGTCGAGGTGCTGGCCAGCGCGCGCAAGGCGCTGCAGGACGACAAGGCGCGTGAGGTGCTGTTCGGCGCCACGCAGTACAAGCGCCACTGAGGGCCGCCGGCCCGGGCATGATCCCGGGCCACCGCGGCGTTCACGCCGCCACCAATGCCTGCGTGTCGATGCGCTCCCTGGGCAACCGTCCGGGGCAGCGCGCGGCCTGGCCGGTTCCGCCTTCGTTTTCATTCCCGCGAGCACCGTGCCCGCCCGGCGGGCCGAAACAGCACAGCAGGGCCGTGCCGGGCATGAGCACGTCGAGACGACAGGTTTCATTCGCATCCGGCGCGTAAAGCGCGCCGGGCTGCAGGAACGCCGCCTCGTCCGCCGCTGGCGCCTCGGGCCCGTGCCAATACAAGCCTGCAGCACCGCGATAGCACAGCGCCCAGCGCAAGCCGCGCGCGCGCAGCCGCTGCGCCCAGTCGCCGCCCGAGTCACCAAGCTGGATGAATTCGGGCCGCATGCCTGCCGGGCTTTGCAGCGCGGACTCGTCCGATGATGCGCCGGCCATGCCGCCGGGGTCGTTCGCACCCAGCTGCCCCAGCGTGCAGCGACACGCGCCAGCGGGCAGTGACACCGGCGCCGCGGCCACATCCTGCGCCACGGCGCGCAGCAGGATCGTATCGACCGTCGCGCGGACCTGCATCGACACGCCGGTGGCGGGAGCGAACAACTCACCGCCGCCGGTCAGCAGGCTGCCGCGCCCGGGCGCCGACATGCGCAGCCCGCCGCGAAGGCAGGCCCACCACTCGGGCCGCTGCGCCACGAATTCGGGCTGGGCCTCTCCCGCACGGAGAAATACGTAGTCGCAGGTTTCGCCCAGCCCTGCCGTGGAGGACAGCAAGCGCGACTGGAAACCGATGGTCAGATCCGCCACGGCATGGTGGCCGGATTGGAAGGCGCGCATCTGCGCCTCGAACAGCGTGAATATCTGCATGGCAATTCCCTGAGCAGGGCGACAGGATGCGGTCATCCTGTCCGCGCAACGCGGCGCACGCGAAAGCATCGCGCTCCGGCATCGCACAGTGGTCCCGTCTGGCGCGGCCATGCAAGCCGCCCGGTGTCATGCCATCGTGCCGCGCCATATGCACTGGCGCATCCCTTATTCCGCGGATCGGGCATCGATAGTGAGGGGGAGAATAAGTTGTCGTGGCCTCAAGGTCAAACCCTTAGCCTCAGAACACTCCGAACTTCTTACGATCCCATGACTACTCGACATCTCAGACTTTTCGGATTGCATCTCGCCTGGCTGCGCAAGCAGCGCGGCTGGTCCCAGGAGACGCTGTCGCTGGAAAGCGGTCTGGCGCGTTCCTACCTGAGCGGCATCGAAGGGGGCAAGCGCAACCTGGCGCTGATCAACATCTGCACGCTGGCCGAGACCCTTGCGGTCCCGCCGTCTGAAATGCTGGACTTCGCACGCCACGATGTCAGCGAGCTGCAGGTGGAGCAGGCGCCGATGCCCTACGGCAACCGGCAGCAGGCAGCCATCGAGGCGACCATGCGTCATATGGCCGAGCTCAACGAGCCCGAGCTGAACCTGGTGGCGGCGGTTGCCCGGGCGCTGGCGGGCAAGGGCAGCTTCCGCCCGCCGGTGAGCTACGTCAAACCCGGCGCCAGGGCTGCCGCGGGCGACATCGAGCCCTAGACGCCAAGCATGCCCTGCCGTTCGATGAAGCGGATGACTTCGTCAAGGCCCTGCCCGGACTTGACGCTGCCCATCACGAACGGCCGGGTGCCGCGCATCTTGCGGGCATCGCTCTCCATCACTTCCAGGGACGCGCCGACGTATGGCGCGAGGTCTGTCTTGTTGATCACCAGCAGGTCGGACTTGGTAATTCCCGGGCCGCCTTTTCTCGGAATTTTCTCACCGCCGGCTACGTCGATCACGTAGATCGTCAGATCAGAAAGTTCTGGGCTGAACGTTGCCGCGAGGTTGTCGCCGCCGGACTCGATGAACACCACGTCGGCATCCGGGAACTTCGCCAGCATGCGGTCCACCGCTTCAAGGTTGATCGACGCATCCTCGCGGATCGCGGTGTGCGGGCAGCCGCCGGTTTCCACGCCCATGATGCGTTCCGCCGGCAACGCGCCGGAGATCGTCAGCAGACGCTGGTCTTCCTTGGTGTAGATGTCGTTGGTGATCGCGACCAGGTCATAGCGGTCGCGCATGGCCTTGCACAGCATCTCCAGCAGCGTGGTCTTGCCGGAGCCAACCGGGCCGCCGACGCCGACGCGCAGCGGAGGATTCTTCTTGGTACGGGCCTGGGTCATGGTGGGGTGTGGATTCAGGAACGGAACAGCCGGGAGTACTGCGTTTCGTGGCGTGCGCAAAGCAGGCCCAGCATCGGGGAAAAGGTCGACAGTTGCGGCGGCGTGGCATCGGCGCGGTGCGTGGCTTCGCCTACGGTTTCCAGCACCGCTGCGTGAAGACGGCGCAGCATGTGTTGCCCGGCGACCTGTCCCAGCGGCACCGCCTTGATCGCGGCGGCAACCTGGTTCTCGGCCCAGTTGAAGCAATAGGCGGCCAGGCCGTCACGGGCGTCGACGTCCAGCGCAACGCACGCTGCGGTAAAGGCGGATGGCAGGCAGACCGGCGATAGCGTTGCCAGCGCCTCGCGCAATGCCGGCGTCCCCCACTCCATCTGGGCGATCAGCTTCGCCAGCGACCAGCCCATCTGCTCGGTTTCGAGACGAAGCTCCGAGGTTTCGCGGGTGGCGTGGAACCAGTCATTCCACGCCTGCACTGCTGCCGTGTCACCGGCACGCCAGCAGCGATGCAACAGCAGCCACAGCGGTGCCTCGCATTGCGCCTGGACGTGCAGCAGGTTGTCGCGGATCCAGCGCTCGGCGGTCTGGGCGTCATGGATGACGCCGGCCTCGATCGCGGCTTCAAGCCCTTGCGAATAGCTGAAGCCGCCGATGGGCAAGGCGGGGGATGCGAGGTGCAGCAGGGAGATGAGTTGGTGGAGGGTGGTCATGGCTACAGCACCCGCTTGTCATCGTCTTGCTCCCCTCTCCCGCAAGCGGGAGAGGGGAGCGCGGTGTCGGTATTGGTAAGGTTTTCCGGCTGATTCACAGCGCGCGCCCATTGTAGTCAGCACTAATGTAATCAATGCTTATGCACGCAATTTGCATCATGATCCGCGTCGCCATGTTCGTGATCATGAGCATGCCCGTGCGAGTGCGAGTGCGAGTGCGAGTGCGAGTGCGAGTGCGAGTGCGAGTGCGAGTGCGAGTGCGAGTGCGAGTGCCCATGATGCTCATGGAACACCGCCTGAGCCGCCGCATAGTCCTCCGCGAACGTGGCATCGTGCCCATGCTTGTGCCCGCCGCCATACGCCCCGGCTTCCGGCTCGAACGGCAGCGCCGCGCGCTCGGCACGCACGCCCAGGCGCTGCAGCATGTCGGCCAGCACCGGGTCGTACTCGAGCCGCAGATAGTCGCGCCCGATCTCCACCGGCGTGTGCCGGTTGCCAAGGTGATACGCCGCGCGCATCAGCCCATGCGGATCTTCCGAACGCACATCAAGAACGGCCTCCGCCGCAGCCTGCACCTCGACAAGGCTGCCATCCTCGGCCACCAGCAAATCGCCACCCCGCAGCACCGTGCCGCGCGGCAGGAACAGCGCGGCCTCGGTGCCGTTGTCGAGCACCGCGCGCAAGCGGCTCTTGCTGCGTTCGTTGAAAGGCAGGACCAGCTTGGGAGCACGGCGCACCAGCACCGGCGCGATGCCGTGCGGGGCGCTCAGGAATTTGTCGATCTTCAGCATGCGCGATGCGGGGCGCGGGCCCCGGCGGTTCAGAACAGGAAATAGCGCTGCGCCATGGGCAGCTCGGTGGCGGGCTCGCAGATCAGCAGCTGGCCGTCGGCGACGACCTGGTAGGTCTCGGGATCGACCGTGACGTGCGGTTGCCAATCATTGTGCACCATGTCGCGTTTGCTGACCGTGCGCGTGCCGCGCACCGCCGACAGCGTCTTGGCAAGGCCATAGCGCTCGCCGATATTGGCCGCCAATGCCGCCTGCGAGACAAAGGTCAGCGAAGAGCGGTGCAGCGCCCCGCCCGCCGATGCGAACATCGGCCGGTAGTGCACCGGCTGCGGCGTGGGAATCGACGCATTGGGATCGCCCATCGCCGCGGCGGCGATCATGCCGCCCTTCAGGATCAGGCTCGGCTTGACGCCGAAGAACGCCGGACGCCACAGCACCAGGTCGGCCCATTTGCCGACCTCGACCGAGCCCACCTCGTGCGCGATGCCGTGCGTCAGCGCCGGGTTGATGGTGTACTTGGCGACATAGCGCTTGACGCGGAAGTTGTCGTGCCCGCCGCGCGCATCGTGCGGATCGCCCGGCAGTTTGCCGCGCTGCAGCGCCATCTTGTGCGCGGTCTGCCAGGTGCGGATGATGACCTCGCCGACGCGGCCCATGGCCTGCGAGTCGCTGGAGATCATCGAGAACGCGCCGAGGTCATGCAGGATATCCTCCGCGGCGATGGTCTCGCGGCGGATGCGGCTTTCGGCGAAGGCGATGTCCTCGGCGATCGACGGATCGAGGTGGTGGCACACCATCAGCATGTCGAGGTGCTCGTCCAGCGTATTCACCGTGTACGGCCGCGTCGGGTTGGTCGACGACGGCAGCACATTGGCTTCGCCGCAGACCTTGATGATGTCCGGCGCATGGCCGCCGCCGGCACCTTCGGTGTGATACGTATGGATGGTGCGGCCCTTGAACGCGGCGATGGTGGCCTCGACAAATCCGGCCTCGTTCAGCGTATCGGTGTGGATCGCCACCTGCGTGTCGGTCGCGTCCGCCACCGACAGGCACGTATCGATCGCCGCCGGCGTGGTGCCCCAGTCCTCATGCAGCTTCAGCCCGATCGCACCGGCCTCCACCTGCTCCAGGAGCGGCGCCTGCTGGCTGGCGTTGCCCTTGCCGAGCAGGCCGATATTCATCGGGTAGGCGTCCACCGCCTGCAGCATCCGCTCCATGAACCAAGGCCCCGGCGTCACCGTGGTGGCGAAGGTGCCTGTCGCCGGCCCGGTGCCGCCGCCGATCATGGTGGTGACGCCGCTCATCAGCGCCTCTTCGATCTGCTGCGGACAGATGAAATGGATATGGCTGTCGATGCCGCCCGCCGTGACGATCATGCCCTCGCCCGCGATCACCTCCGTACCCGGCCCGACCACGATGGTCACGCCCGGCTGGATATCCGGGTTGCCGGCCTTGCCGATCGACGCGATGCGCCCGTCCTTCAGCCCGATGTCGGCCTTGACGATGCCCCAGTGGTCGACGATCAGCGCATTGGTGATCACCGTGTCGACGCAGTCCTTCGCCATGCGCTGGCTCTGGCCCATGCCGTCGCGGATCACCTTGCCGCCGCCGAACTTCACTTCCTCGCCGTAGACGGTGAAGTCCTTCTCGACCTCGATGATGAGCCCGGTATCCGCCAGCCGCACGCGGTCGCCGGTGGTCGGGCCGAACATCTCGGCGTAGGCCTGCCTGGAGATCGTTGCCATCACAGCGCTCCCATGATCTTGCCGTTGAAGCCGTAGACGATGCGGTCGCCATCCAGAGCCACCAGTTCGACGGTGCGGGTCTGTCCAGGTTCGAAACGTACCGCCGTACCCGCCGCGATATTCAGCCGGAAGCCGCGCGTGGCCTCGCGATCGAATGACAGCGCGGGGTTGGTCTCGTAGAAGTGGAAGTGCGAGCCGACCTGGATCGGCCGGTCGCCGGTATTGGCCACCGTCACGCTGACCGTGGCGCGGCCGGCGTTGAGTTCGATCTCGCCATCGGCGGGCATCAGTTCACCGGGGATCATGGTGTGTGTCTCCTCAGGCCATCAGCAGGCCGGTGCCGTAGAGCGCCAGGCCGGCACCGGCCAGGCGGGCCAGCCAGCCGGCATGGCGGCGCAGCAGCGTGCCGGCGCCGATGCCGAGCAGGTGCAGCGCCATGGTCGCGACGGCAAAGCCGCCGACGTAGGCGAGCACGGCGGGCATCGCCTCGGCGGCAGCCGGCAGCTCGGCGCCATGCGCATAGCCGTGGAACACCGCAAAGCCCCCTACCAGCAGGGCACCGGCCCAGGCCGGCAGTTGGGCGCGCAGCGCCAGCATCAGGCCCACCACCAGCAACGACACGGCGATCATCGGTTCAACCGCGGGCAGCGCCATGCCAGCCAGACCGAGCGCGGCACCGGCCAGCATCAGCGCAACGAAGACCAGCGGCAGGCGCAGCGTATCGGCAGCCGAGCGCGCCACCAGCGCGCTCCACACGCCCACCGCCGCCATTGCCAGCAGGTGGTCGGCACCGGTGAACGGGTGCGCCAGGCCGGCCCACAGGCTGGCGCCGACGGTGGCGGCGTCATGGCCGGGGTGCGCCAGCGCGGCGGTGGCGGCAGCGGTCAGGGTGGTGCCCAGGGCAAGGCGCAGGCAGGCGGAACGGTTCATGTCGGCTCTCGGTTGGCTTGGTTGTTCGAATCGATCGGAATCGGTCGTTCAGGCGCAGGCTCAGACGATGGGATGGTGCACCGTCACCAGCTTGGTGCCGTCGGGGAACGTCGCTTCGACCTGGATCTCGGGAATCATCTCGGCGACGCCGTCCATCACCTCGTCGCGCGTCAGCACGGTGGTGCCTTCGTGCATCAGGTCGGCCACGGTGCGGCCATCGCGCGCGCCTTCCATGATGGCCGCGGTGATCAGCGCCACGGCTTCCGGATAGTTGAGCCTGAGTCCCCGCGCCTTGCGCCGTTCAGCCAGCAGCGCAGCGGTGAAGATCAGCAGCTTGTCCTTCTCTCTCGGCGTCAGTTCCATCTCTTGTTCCTTGTGTGTCTCGTTGTCCGATCGCGGCCCTACGTCGCCCTACGTCGCCCACAGGCGCAGCGGCCGCGCCACCACGCCGTGCATCGGCTCGCGCAATGCCTGCCAGCTGTCGACCATCACGTGGCGCACGGCTTCCATCTGCCGGCCAAGCACGCGCACCAGCAGCATCGACTGGCCCTGGGCTGCCAGGCAGGTCACGCCCGCGCGCAACTTTGGCCCGTAGGGCAATCGCTCGGCCAGCGATTCCGCCAGTTCCTGCGTGGCGCCCTCGCCCACCGCCCACAGCGTGCCGAGCACATTGAGGCCGTCGAGTCCCGCTACCGCGGCGCGCAGCGGCGATCCCGCATCGAGATGCGACTGTTCGATCCACAGCGCGCGCTCGCCAGCGCCGACGCGTGTATCAAGCCACAACGCGCCGCGCGCCCATTGCTCGCCCGACGCCTGCCGGCCCAGCACTACGGCATCCCAGCCGATCGCGCTGCCGCCCGGCGCTACGTCGAGCACCGTCGCGATGCGCGCGCGCGCATCGTCGAACACGATGTTCTCCTGCGGCAGCCAGTCCAGCCGCGCACCCGCCCCGACCGAGAGCCGCACCTGCTGCACCGCATCGCGGCCGAGCGACTTGTACCACTTGGTGGCGCCGGGCGTGGCCAGCACCGCATGGGCGCCGGCTTCGAGCGTCACATCGATATCCAGGCTGTCGCCACCCGCCACGCCTGCCGGCGGATGCAGGATGACGGCATGGCAGATGCCGCCTTCGGGATAAAGCGGCTTCTGCACCAGCAATGGCCCCTGGTGGCGGCGTTCGACCAGCGCGGAGCGTTCGCCGCGTTGCGCAAAACGCAGCCGCAGGCTGGCCTGCCATGCGGCAGGCACGGCGAGTGACGAAGGAAAATCGGGATGACGCATGGCGTGGCAAGGCCGGCGGGGCGCGCGCGATGGCGGGGGTTGCAGGCAATCATAGCGCGCCCCCTGCCTGTGCGAAAGCGGCGTGCGATGCGCATTCCCCGCCCCGCGCTTACACGGCAATCAACTCCCGTACGCCGTCCTGTTCCATGCTGGCCCCGGCACCGCGGGCAACCACCTCGCCCCGGCTCATCACCACATAGTGGTCGGCGATATGGCGCGCGAATTCATAGTACTGCTCGACCAGCAGCACCGTCATGCCGAACTCGTCTACCAGCAACCGCAGCGCACGGCCGATGTCCTGGATGATCGACGGCTGGATGCCCTCGGTCGGCTCGTCGAGGATCAGCAGTTGCGGCTCGCTCATCAGTGCCCGGCCGATCGCCAGTTGCTGCTGCTGGCCGCCGGACAGGTCGCCGCCGCGGCGCTGGCGCATGGTGCGCAGCACCGGGAACAATTGATAGATGCGATCCGGCACACCCGCTGGCCGCGCGCGGCTGGCGGCACCGATCAGCAGGTTCTCTTCGACCGTCAGCCGCGGGAAGATCTCGCGCCCCTGCGGCACATAAGCCAGTCCGGCCGAGACGCGCTCGTACGGCGCCTTCTTCTCCAGCGGCTTGCCGTCCCAGTGGATGCTGCCGCTGCGCGTCGGCACCACGCCCATCAGGCATTTCAGCAATGTGCTCTTGCCTACGCCATTGCGGCCGAGCAGCGTAGTCAGCTTGCCCGCCGGCACGTCGAAGGAGACGTTGCGCAGGATATGGCTGCCGCCGTAGAACTGGTTCAGTGCATGGACCTGCAGCATGCCTATCTCCCCAGGTAGGATTCGATCACGCGTTCGTCGCGCTTGACGCTGTCGAGCGTGCCTTCGGCCAGCACGCTGCCCTCGGCCAGCACCGTGACCTTGCCGGCATCGCCCGCCAGTGCCGCCACGAACTCCATGTCGTGCTCCACCACCATCATCGAGCAGCTGCCGCGCAGGCCGTTGAGCAGGCTGGCGAGCTGCATGGTTTCCTCATCGGTCATGCCGGCCACGGGTTCGTCGAGCAGCAACAGCTGTGGCTGCTGCATCAGCAGCATGCCGATCTCCAGCCGCTGCTTCTGCCCGTGCGACAGCAGGCCGGCGGGCCGGTACGCCTCGTCCTCCAGGCCGGTCAGCGCCAGCGTCTGTTCGATGCGGCGATGACCCTCGCCGGTGAGCCGCGCGCGCAGCGACGACCACCAGCGCTTGTCGGCCTTCATCGCCAGCTCCAGGTTCTCCCACACCGCATGCTGCTCGAACACGGTTGGCTTCTGGAACTTGCGGCCGATGCCGACCTGCGCGATGCGCGGTTCGGTCATCCGCATCAGGTCGATGGTCTGGCCGAGGAACACGCGCCCGCTGACATTGGCGTTGCGCGGGCCGGTCTTGCCGGTGATGACATCCATCATCGTGGTCTTGCCAGCGCCGTTGGGGCCGATCACGCAGCGCAGTTCGCCATGGTCGATCGACAGGTTCAGCTTGTTGAGCGCGCGGAAGCCGTCGAACTGCACGGTGACGTCTTCCAGGTAGAGGATCGGGCCGTGCGACACATCGATGGTGCCCGGCTCCAGCACCCGGCCCAGCCCGGTGGCGTCGCCGCTTTCAGCCTGGCCATGTTCTAGTGCGGCGTTCATGCTTCACCTCCGGTGCGGCCCGCGACCGCGGGCGTGGATACCGGCTCGGGCACGGATGGCGCCTCGGATGCAGCACGGCGCTCGTGCAGGCGCCTCCACAGGCCGGTCACGCCGTCGGGCAGGTAGAGCGTCACCAGCACGAACATCGCGCCCAGCAGGAACAGCCAGTACTCGGCGAAGTGGGCGGTGAAGAGCGTCTTGGCGCCGTTGACCAGGAACGCGCCGATGACCGGCCCGATCAGCGTGCCGCGCCCGCCCACGGCAACCCACACCGCCATTTCGATCGAGTTGCCGGGCGACATCTCGCCCGGGTTGATGATGCCGACCTGCGGCACGTACAGCGCGCCGGCGATGCCGCACAGCACGGCCGAGAAGGTCCACACGAACAGCTTGTAGCCGAGCGGGTTGTAGCCGGAGAACATGACGCGCATCTCGGCATCGCGCACCGCTGTCACCACGCGGCCCAGCTTGGACGTGACGATGTAGCGGCAGGCAACAAAGCCGCCCAGCAGCGCCAGGAAGGTCAGCACGAACAGCGCCGTGCGCGTCTGCGGCGCGGCGATGGCAAACCCGGCGATGCGCTTGAAATCGGTAAAGCCGTTGTTGCCGCCGAAGCCGGTCTCGTTGCGGAAGAACAGCAGCATCGCCGCATACGTCATCGCCTGCGTGATGATGGACAGGTACACGCCCTTGATGCGCGAGCGGAAGGCAAAGAAGCCGAACAGCCACGCCAGCACGCCCGGCACCAGCACCACCAGCAGCAGCGCATAGCCCAGGTGATCGGTGCCGTGCCAGAACCATGGCAACTCCTTCCAGTCGAGGAACACCATGAAGTCCGGCAGGTCGCTCTTGTACACGCCTTCGCGCCCGATCGAACGCATCAGGTACATGCCCATGGCATAGCCGCCCAGCGCGAAGAACAGGCCATGGCCGAGGCTCAGGATGCCGCAGTAGCCCCACACCAGGTCGAGCGCGATCGCCGCCAGCGCAAAGCACATGATCTTGCCGACCAGCGTCAGCGCATACGCCGACAGGTGCAACGGATGGCCTTCCGGCACGAGCAGCGCGCACACCGGCACGCCGATGCCGACGATCACGGTCAGCACCGCCAGCGCCATCCAGCCGCGTGGCGAGAACAGCGACTGGCGTTCCGGCACGGCAAGCCGGAAAGGCATCGCGGAAGAATCAGGTTGGAATCGCTGCATCATGCCTCCGCGCTGCGCCCCTTGAGCGCGAAAAGTCCCTGCGGCCGTTTCTGGATAAAGAGCACGATCAGCACCAGGACAAGGATCTTGGCCAGCACCGCGCCATAGAACGGCTCGATGAACTTGTTGATGATGCCCAACCCGAACGCACCCACGATGGTGCCGGCCAGCTGCCCCACCCCGCCCAGCACCACCACCATGAACGAATCGATGATGTAGGCCTGGCCCAGGTCCGGACCGACATTGCCGATCTGCGACAGCGCGCAGCCGCCGAGCCCGGCGATGCCGGCACCGAAGGCAAAGGCGTAGCTGTCGACCTTCCAGGTGCGCACGCCGACGCACGCCGCCATGGTGCGGTTCTGCGTGGTGGCGCGCACGAACAGCCCGAGCCGCGTGCGGTTGAGCACCGCCCATGCCACTGCCACCACCGCCAGCGCGAACAGGATGATGACCACGCGGTTGTACGGGATCACCAGTCCCGGCATCCATTCGAAGCCGCCGCTCATCCATCCGGGGTTGGCCACTTCGACGTTCTGCGCGCCGAACAGCGTGCGCACCGCCTGCATCAGCAGCAGGCTGATGCCGAAGGTGGCCAGCAGCGTTTCGAGCGGGCGGCCGTACAGGTGGCGCAGCACCAGCCGCTCCAGCACGAAGCCCACCACCGCCGCCGCCAGGAACGACGCCGGCAGCGCTGCCGGCAGGTACCACGCGAACGCCTCAGGCGCATAGGTACGAAACAGCGACTGCACCACATAGGTGGCATAGGCGCCGATCATCAGGAACTCGCCGTGCGCCATGTTGATGACGCCGATCAGGCCATAGGTGATGGCCAGCCCAAGCGCCGCCAGCAGCAGCACGCTGCCCAGGCTCAGGCCGGCAAACAGGTTGCCGATCAGCTCGGCGCGGCGCTGGTCGCTGCGCAGCTGGTCCAGCGCCTGCTGCGCGGCCAGGCGCACGTCGGCATCGGCCTCGCGGTAGTTGCCGGCGCTGTCGCGCTCGACCAGCGGCGCCAGCTTCTGGCGGCTCTGCGGGTTGCTGTCGCTGGCGAGGATGCGGATCGCTTCGAGCCGCGCATCGTGCGCGGCGGCATCCGCAGGTTCTGCCAGCACGAGGTTCGCCCAGATCACGTCGAGGCTGGCACGCAGGCCGGCATCGGCCTCGGTCTTGCGCGCGGCTTCCACGGCGGCAAGCGAGGCGCTTTCCGGCTGGTCGCGCAATGTGCCGATGGCCTGCGCGCGCGCCGCGATGTCGGGCGATTGCAGCAGCAGGCTGCTGGCGGCGCTGTCGACCAGCGCGCGCAGGCTGTTGTTCAGGGTCAGGGATTCGAGTTCGTCCGGCTTGACCTTGACCGGCTTGCCGGTGATCGCATCGACCGTATTGTCGCCGTCCTGGCGCACCATGCCGACCGACGGCGCATATTGCAGGGCGTCGTCCTGCAAGGCTTTCAGGATCGGTGCGGCTTCGGCGGGCGATGCCTTCGCCAACGCGGACAACGCCGCGGTCTTGGCATCGAAGTCGTCCTCGGCCAGCGGCTTCAGGTCAGCCTGCGTCAGCGCCATGGCCCAGGGCGCTGAGGCCAGTAGCAGCGCTGCCACCAGGACGCGCAGCCAGGGCGGAACGGGAAGGGATATCGAATAGCGCATAGCGGCTGGCAAGTGCGAAGGTGTTGGCAAGCTGAGTGCACACTCCCCTCTCCCGCAAGCGAGAGAGGGGAGCCAAACAGAGGGAAGCCGACCGCCTTACATCACCTTGTCCGGCTTCCCTTCATTGCCCGAGATGAACGGGCTCCACGGCTGCGCGCGTACTGCCTTCGGCGTCTTCCACACCACCGAGAACTGCCCATCACCCTTTACCTCGCCGATCATCACCGGCTTGTACAGGTGATGGTTCTCGCCCATGGTCAGCGTGAAGCCGTCCGGCGCCTTGAAGGTCTGGCCGTACATGGCCGCGCGCACCTTGTCGGTATCGGTGCTGCCGGCCTTCTTCACGGCCTGTGCCCACATATGAATGCCGACATAGGTGGCTTCCATCGGGTCATTGGTCACGCGCTTGTCGCCGCCCGGCAGATTGTTGGCCTTGACCCAGGCCGCCCACTGCTTCTTGAAGGCATCGTTCTGTGCGTTCTTGACCGACATGAAGTAGTTCCACGCCGCCAGGTGGCCGACCAGCGGCTTGGTGTCGATGCCGCGCAGTTCTTCCTCGCCCACCGAGAACGCCACCACCGGCACGTCCTTGGCCTTCAGGCCGGCATTGCCCAGTTCTTTATAGAAGGGCACGTTGGAATCGCCGTTGATGGTCGAGATCACCGCGGTCTTGCCGGCCTGCGAGAACTTCTTGATGTTGGCGACGATGGTCTGGTAGTCGCTGTGGCCGAACGGGGTATAGACCTCTTCGATATCCTTGTCGGCAACGCCCTTGCTCTTCAGGAACGCGCGCAGGATCTTGTTGGTGGTGCGCGGGTAGACGTAGTCCGTGCCCAGCAGGAAGAATCGCTTGGCGCCGCCGCCTTCCTTGCTCATCAGGTATTCCACCGCCGGGATCGCCTGCTGGTTGGGCGCGGCGCCGGTGTAGAAGACGTTCTTGGACATTTCCTCGCCTTCATACTGCACCGGGTAGAACAGCAGCGAGTTCAGCTCTTCATAGACCGGCAGCACCGACTTGCGCGACACCGAGGTCCAGCAGCCGAAGGTCACCGCGACCTTGTCCTTGCTGACCAATTGGCGCGCCTTCTCCGCGAACAGCGGCCAGTTGGAGGCCGGGTCCACCACCACCGGCTCGAGCTTGCGGCCGAGCACGCCGCCGCTCTTGTTGATCTCGTCGATGGTCATCAGGGCCACGTCCTTCAGCGACGTTTCCGAGATGGCCATGGTGCCGGACAGCGAGTGCAGGATACCGACCTTGATCGGTTCCTTGGACTGCGCCATGGCCAGCGGGCTGGTACCGATCATTGCCGCGGCGGCGATGGCCGACAGCTTCAGCATGTCACGTCGTTGCATTTGCAGCTCCCGTTTGTGGTGTTAGTAGGGACACGCTCCCCGAGGTGATGCATCTGCAACTAGCGTGCCATCGGTTTTGAGCGGCAACCCGGCCGCTGCGCGCGGCGCGTATGGCTTCAGCGGGTCGCAGGAACCATCGCGCACCACGAGCGTGCAGCGTGAACCGGCACCGAGATAGTGCAACGGGAGAAATGGGAGCAGTGACGGTGCATGGTGCCCGCGAGCGGGTCGCGGCCATGCGCCAGAATCGGTCGTGTCGTCAGCGGCCGGCCGGCGCCGCACTGGGCAAGGGGAACCGGCGCCGAAGCGTACGGGGCTTGCCAATGGCGACAATCCACGCAGTCCGCGTCAGGGCGCGGCTCGTACCACATGACCAATGGCAATCGAGCGGCCTGAGCGCGATCACCCTCAACACCATCGGCGGCTCGGCGGTGCTGGTGGGCAGTGCCGACCCACGCTGCGAAGGCGTGGTGCTTGGCGATACGTTCAAGCCTTGATGAGGTAGCTGCAAATAAAAAACGGGGCCCCTCGCGGGACCCCGTTTTTTCGATGCCAGGACAGCAGTCCTTACATCGGCATCATGTTGGCGTTCAGGTTGTACATGATCCACAGTGAACCGGCCACCACGATCACCAGGATCAGCGCCGTGAACAGCAGCGCGATCACGTTGCTGCGCTGCTCGGACGAGGTGTCCAGGTGCAGGAAGTACTTCAGGTGGACCAGGATCTGGACCGCGGCCATGCCGAGGATGATCCAGAGGATCGTGCCCTTGTCCATGGTGCCGTCCATCACGAGCTTGAACGGAATCACGGTCAGGACCACCGCCAGCACGAAGCCGATCAGGTACGACTTGAAACTGGCGTGGGTGCTGCCATGCGAATCGTGCGCGGCGTGCGAGTCGTGGGCGCCGTGCGCCGCGGGTGCGTTGTGTTGTGCCATCACAGATGTCCCATCAGGTAGACCACGGTAAACACGCCGATCCAGACCACGTCCAGGAAGTGCCAGAACAGCGACAGGCACATCAGGCGCTTGCTGAGCGTCGGGGTGATGCCCTTCTTGCCCAGCTGCCACATCAGCACGATCATCCACAGCATGCCACTGGCGACGTGCAGGCCGTGGGTGCCGACCAGCGTGAAGAACGACGACAGGAACGCGCTGCGGCCCGGGCCGGCGCCTTCGGCGATCAGGTGGTGGAACTCGTTGATTTCCATCGCCATGAACGCCGCGCCCAGCAGGAACGTGACGCCGAGCCACGTCTGCACGTGCTTGAGGCTGCGGTTCTGCAGCGAGATCATCGCCATGCCGTACGTGATCGAGGAGAACAGCAGGATGAAGGTCTCCACCAGCACGTAGTTGAGCTCGAACAGCTCCTTCGCCGACGGCCCGCCCGCCAGTTCGCCGCGCAGCACGGCGAAGGTGGCGAACAGCCCGGCGAAGATGATGCAGTCGCTCATCAGGTAGATCCAGAAGCCATACACCGTATTGGCACTGGTATCGTGGTGCGCATGGTCATGGCCATGCGCGTCAGCGTGGGCCTTGGCGCCGGCCTGCGCGGGGATGCGGTCTAGGACTTGAGTCGACATGGTTCTTAGGCCTGCGAAGCAATGCGCTGCAGATGGCGCGTTTCGATCTGCTCGACCTCGGTGGCCGGCACGTAGTAATCGATATGGTCGTCGTTGCTGCGGTGGATAAACGCCCACACCATGCCCACCAGGCCAACGATGGCCATCCACCAGATATGCCAGGTCAGGGCAAAGCCGAGCACCAGGCTGAAGGCACCGATGATGAAGCCCGCGCCCGTGTTCTTGGGCATGTGGATCTTCTCGTAGCCTTCGGTCGGCAGGGTCTCGCCACGGGCCTTCATGTCGGCGAACGCGTCCAGGTCACGCACCACCGGAGTGTGCGCGAAGTTGTAGAACGGCGGCGGCGACGAGGTGGCCCACTCCAGGGTACGGCCGCCCCACGGGTCGCCGGTCACGTCGGCCAGCTTCTTGCGGTCGCGGATCGAGACGACGATCTGCAACACCTGGAAGAAGATGCCCAGCGCCACGAACACCACGCCCACCACGGCCAGGTACAGCCACGGCGTCCAGGCCGGGTTGTCGGTGTGGTTCAGGCGGCGGGTCATGCCCATCAGGCCCAGCACGTACAGCGGCATGAAGGCGAAGTAGAAGCCGACCAGCCAGCACCAGAAGGCGCACTTGCCCAGGCGCTCGTTCAGCGTGAAGCCGAACGCCTTCGGCCACCAGTAGGTGATGCCGGCCAGGTAGCCGAACAGCACGCCGCCGATGATCACGTTGTGGAAGTGGGCGATCAGGAACAGGCTGTTGTGCAGCACGAAGTCAGCAGCAGGCACGGCCATCAGCACGCCGGTCATGCCGCCGATCACGAAGGTGATCATGAAGCCCAGCGTCCACAGCACGGGCGAGGTCATCTGGACCCGGCCGCGGTACATGGTGAACAGCCAGTTGAAGATCTTCACCCCGGTCGGGATGGAGATGATCATGGTCGTGATGCCGAAGAACGCGTTGACGTTGGCGCCCGAGCCCATCGTGAAGAAGTGGTGCAGCCACACGATGAACGACAGCACCATGATCGCGGCGGTCGCGTACACCATGCCCTTGTAGCCAAACAGCTTCTTGCCGGAGAACGTGGAAATCACTTCAGAGAAGATGCCGAACGCCGGCAGGATCAGGATGTACACCTCGGGGTGGCCCCAGATCCAGATCAGGTTCACGTACATCATGGCGTTGCCGCCACCGTCGTTCGTGAAGAAGTGCATGCCGAAGTAGCGGTCCAGGCCCAGCAGCGCCAGGGTCACGGTCAGCACCGGGAAGGCGGCCACGATCAGCACGTTGGTGCACAGCGCGGTCCAGGTGAACACCGGCATGCGCATCAGGGTCATGCCCGGGGCGCGCATGCGCAGGATCGTCACCAGGAAGTTCACGCCGGTCAGCAGCGTGCCCAGGCCCGAGATCTGCAAGCTCCAGAGGTAATAGTCCACCCCTACGCCAGGGCTGTAATCCAGGCCCGACAGTGGCGGGTAGGCCAGCCAGCCGGTCTTGGCGAACTCACCGACGCCCAGCGAGATGTTGACCAGCATGGCACCCGCCACGAACAGCCAGAACGACAGCGTGTTCAGGAACGGGAAGGCCACGTCGCGCGCGCCGATCTGCAGCGGCACGACCAGGTTCATCAGGCCGGTCATCAGCGGCATGGCCACGAAGAAGATCATGATCACGCCGTGGGCGGTGAAGATCTGGTCGTAGTGCTCGGGCGGCAGGACACCGGTGGCGCCATTGGTGGCGAGCGCCAGCTGGGTACGCATCATGACTGCGTCGGCAAAGCCGCGCAGCAGCATGATCAGGGCGACCAGGCAGTACATCACGCCGATCTTCTTGTGATCGACGGACGTGAACCACTCGTTCCAGAGATAGCCCCACTTCTTGAAATACGTGATCGCGCCCAGTAGCGCGGCACCGCCCAGGGCGACGCCGGCCAGCACGACCATGATGATCGGCTCATGAAACGGAATCGCCGACAAACTCAACTTGCCAAACATCATTGCTCCCAGGATTACGCGCCCGCCGCCAGCTTGGCCGGCGTGGTCATCGACAACTGCTCTTCACCGAGGGTGTTGCGCGACGTGCAGATCGGGCCGCCCTTGAACCTGTCCGCGGCGACAGCCGTGCTGCTGTGGTCCATGTACTTGTGCAGGATGTTGTGGAAGAGCTGGTCTTCCACCTTGCCGTAGTACGTGACCGGCTCCTTCTCGCTGGGCTGTGCCAGCGTCTTGTAGCCTGCAACGCCCAGTTCGGTCGACGAGGCGCGAACCTTGGCGACCCACTCGTCGAACTCGTAATTCGACATGGCGACCGCCGTGAACTTCATGCCCGAGAAGCCGCCGCCACTGTAGTTGGCGGACACGCCGTCATACGAGCCGGCATGGTTGGCGATCAGGTGCAGCTTGGTCTCCATCCCTGCCATGGCGTACACCTGGCTGCCCAGTTGCGGGATGAAGAACGAATTCATGATCGAATCCGAGGTGATCTTGAAGTTCACCGGGGTGTCGACCGGGAAGGCGATCTGGTTGACCGTGGCGATCTTCAGTTCCGGATAGATGAACAGCCACTTCCAGTTCAGCGCGACCACCTCGACGGTGACCGGCTTCTTGTTCGATTCCAGCGGCTTGTACGGGTCCAGGTCGTGCGAGGACTTCCAGGTGATGATGCCCAGCGCGATGATGATCAGGCACGGGATCAGCCACACCACCACTTCGATCGCGGTCGAGTGGGACCAGTCCGGCTCATAGCGCGCCTTGGTATTGGACGCGCGGTACTTCCAGGCGAACACCAGCGTGAGCACGATCACCGGCACCACCACCAGCAGCATGAGCCAGGTGGCGATCAGGATGATGTTCTTGATGTCGACGCCGACCTGCCCTTTCGGGTCGAGCAGCGTCATGTTGCAACCGGCCAGCAGGAGCAGGCCGAGGCAGGGCAGGAACCGCGTCCAACGCGGCAGTATGGGTTTCTTCATGTCACGACTGGTTTGGTTGCACCGCGCTTTGGGCAAAAGCGTGGCTAAACCGCCTGATGCTCGCGCAAGAGGCGTGGGGCTATGGGAAAACCGGAAGGACGTGTCCTTAGCTGGCGTTGCGGTCGGGCGGCGGATCTAACGCCGGGGGACCATGCGGCCTTGCAACGCCATGAACACGGAAGGACAACTGACTGCGCGCGCTGCAGGCCCTGTGGGACCTTGCCGGCGCTGCGGCACCTGGTGGCCGAAACCGCGAACGGTCCCGGCTCAGTACAGCGGCCGGGTAGCGTTGGAATACGAGGTTTTTGCACTTCCCGACGGACTTGCCATCAGAAGCCTGGCAGCAAGCGCGGTTTTCGGCCGGGGAGCGCAACACGTAAAACATCGTGGGCGCGAATGTACCGCAACGCAACATTGAGGGTAAACCCAACGCCACAGAACACAGCGTTCAGATAAACGGACAATCACGTGCCGTCGTCGCATCGCAGCACTTGCTTGCCGTCAAGATCACAATTTCGATCATAAATATGCACAAAGCCGCGCATTGGCGCGGCTTTGCAGGTGCGACATTTCTGTGTGGCATATTGTCGCAGCGCATCAAAAGCTTTGTCGCAGCTCAACTGCGACTCGGTCGTTTTCCGCTCATCCGTAGCGGCGGGAAATCGACTCCGCGACACATACCGGACGCTCGCTGCCTTCGCGCTCGATCGTCACCTCCCACGTGGACTGGGCACCCAGCAGTTCGGGCGACTTCGGCAGCGGATCGAGCCGTTCGACCTTGAGGAGCTTGATTCGTGCCCGTAACTTGCTGCCCACCGGCACGGGTGCGGTGAAACGCACGCGGTTCAGGCCATAGTTGACGCCGATCTTCGACGGCATGTGCAGCGCGTTGTGCATGAACCTGGGCAGCAGCGACAGCGTCAGGAAGCCGTGGGCGATCGGGCCGCCATAGGGCGATTCCTTCCTGGCGCGCTCCACGTCGACGTGGATCCACTGGTGGTCGCCGGTGGCCTCGGCGAACTGGTTGACCTGCTGCTGGGTCACCTCCATCCAGTCGCTGACCGCGACTTCCTGCCCTTGCAGGCCTTCCAGCTCTTCCAGCGTTGCGATGGTACGCATTTCGGTTGTCTCCTCGATGGGTGGGTGGATGTGTCGTTATGCGGGGCGGCGGCCGTACATGCCCATGCCCTTGACCGTGCAGACCAGTTCTCCGCGCTGGTTGGTGGCTTCCCACTGCGTATGCACGATGCCGCGGTCGGGCTTCGATTGCGAGGGGCGCGTGTCCAGCACGTTGAGCACCACGGTCAACGTGTCGCCGGCATAGACCGGCTTGATCCAGCGGATCTCGTCCACGCCGGGCGAGCCCATGCTGGCCGATTTGCCGGTGGTGCTCAGCACCAGCAGGCGCATCATGATCGAGCACGTCATCCAGCCGCTCGAGATCAGCCCGCCGTAGATGCTGCTGGCGGCGGCTTCCTTGTCGATATGGAACGGCTGCGGGTCGTACTGGCGGGCAAAGGCGAGCAGCTCTTCCTCGGTGACGACGTAGGAACCCAGTTCACGGCGGCTGCCGACCTCAAAATCCTCGAAATACAGCATTGATTGTCTCTCCGTTGTGGATGGCAATGGGGATGGCCTTGTCTTGACGATGATCGCACGCAGGCTGGGGCGGAGCGTCCGTATTTGCCGAACCCGCCCCTAACAGCGCGCAAAGAAAAAAACCGCGCCTGGGACTACGGCGCGGTTTTGACTGGCATGGCAGACGCGAGGATCAGGCTGCTTCCTGGAACCCCGGCTGGGCAGCGAACCGGCCCAGGTGGTGATCAACGTCGCCGAAGGTGGTGTTGATCAGCGTCAGCCGCTTGAACATGTGCGCGGCCGGCAATTCGTTGGTCACGCCCATGCCGCCGTGGATCTGCACCGCTTCCTGGCCGACCGTGCGCGCAGCCTGTCCCACGCGCGCCTTGGCGGCGGAGACGTAGCGGCGGCGCTCTTCCGGCGTAGCCTCTTCAAAGCGGGCCGCGGCCAGCAGCGTGATCGAGCGCGACTGCTCGGCATGGATGAACATCTCGACCATGCGGTGCTGCAGCGCCTGGAAGCGCGCGATCGGCTGGCCGAACTGCTGGCGCGTCTTGGCATATTCCAGCGTGGCGGCGTTGAGGGTGTCCATCACGCCCACGGCCTCGGCGCACAGCAGCACCGCGGCATAGTCGGCCACTTGCTCGATCACCGGGAAGGCCTTGCCGGCCTCGCCCAGCAACTGGGCGGGCGCATCCTGGAAGGTGATGTCGGCCGCGCGCAGGTTATCGATGGTGCGGTAGTCCTTGATGCTGACACCGGCGCCCTTGGCGTCGACCAGGAACAGCGAGATGCCATCCTGGTCGGCATCGCCGCCGCTGCTGCGCGCCGACACGATCAGCTTGTCGGCCTGCGCGCCATGCAGCACCACGGTCTTGCGGCCGTTGAGCTTGCCGTCGCGGGCGGTGACGCGCACGTTGTTCAGTTCATAGCGCGCCTGCGGCTCGTTGAAGGCCACGGCCAGCTTCAGTTCGCCGCCGGCGACCTGCTCCAGCAGCGCATCCTGGCCGCCGGCCAGGCCGAGTGCGTAGGCACCCACCACGGTGGCCAGGTACGGCTCCACCACCAGCCCGCGGCCCAGCTCCTGCTGCACCACCATCATGTCGAGCGCCTTGCCCGAGAAACCGCCCTGCGCTTCCGGCACCGGCAGCGCGGTCAGGCCGAGCTCGACCAGCGAGCCCCAGGCGGATTCGCCGTAGCCGGCGGCGCTTTCGTAGTTCTTCTTGCGATCCTCGAAGCCGTAGTCTTTCTCGACAAAACGGCGGACGGCGTCGGCCAGTTGCTTCTGTTCGTCGCTGAGATTGAAGTTCATGTTACGTGTCTCCTCACAGCCCCAGAATCATCTGGCTGATGATGTTCTTCTGAATTTCGTTGGACCCGCCGTAGATGGAGGTCTTGCGATAGTTGAAGTAGTACGCGGCCAGCGGCGCGGCGTCGTCGTTGCCGGTCACCGCGTGCTCGGTCTCGCACTCCAGGTAGGCCGTGTCAAACGGCTGGGCATATGGGCCGACGGCCTCGACCATCAGCTCGGTCAGCAACTGCTGGATCTCGGTGCCCTTGATCTTCAGCATCGAGGCTTCGGGGCCAGGGCCCTTGCCGGCGGCTTCGCTCGACACCACGCGCAGCACGGTGATCTCCAGCGCCATCAGTTCGATTTCCAGCGCGGCCACCTTGGCGCCGAACACCGGATCCTCCAGCAGCGGCTTGCCATTCTTCTGCTGCTGGCGCGCCACGCGCTTCAGGAAGCCCAGCTCGCGCTTGGAGTTGCCCACGCGCGCAATGCCGGTACGCTCATGGCCAAGCAGGTACTTGGCGTAGGTCCAGCCCTTGTTCTCGTCGCCGACGCGGTTCTCCACCGGCACCTTGACGTTATCAAAGAAGACTTCATTCACCTCATGCTCTTCGTCGAGCATGATGATCGGACGCACTGTGATGCCAGGCGTCTTCATGTCGATCAGCAGGAAGGAGATGCCCTCCTGCTTCTTGGCTTCCGGATCGGTGCGCACCAGGCAGAAAATCATGTCGGCGTGCTGGCCGAGCGTGGTCCAGGTCTTCTGGCCGTTGACGATGTAGTGCTTGCCGTCCGAGGTCAGCTCGGCGCGGGTCTTGACCGAAGCCAGGTCCGAACCCGAGCCCGGCTCCGAATAGCCCTGGCACCACCAGTCGGTGCAGTCCAGAATGCGCGGCAGGTAGTACGACTTCTGCTGCTCGTTGCCGTACTTCATGATCACGGGCGCCACCATGGCCACGCCGAACGGCAGCACGCCGGGCGCGCCGACGCGGGCGTTCTCTTCGTCCCAGATATGGCGCTGGGTGGCGTTCCAGCCGGTGCCGCCGAATTGGACGGGCCAGTGCGGCGCCGACCAGCCCTTGCCGGCGAGGATCTTGTGCCAGCGCACCAGGTCGTCGCGGTTCGGACGGCGGTGGTTGAGAATCTTGCTGCGGATATCCGCCGGCAAGTTGGCTTCGAGCCAGCTACGCACTTCCTCGCGGAAGGCGTTGTCGGACGCCGAGTAGTTGAGATCCATGCCCGTCTCCATGATGGTGCCGGCATCGTCTCAGGCTGCCGGCGGTTTGTTCTGCCTTGCGCGTCATGCGCCGACAGCAACGGGCACAGGACGCAATTCAGTGAGCCGTCTGCTTCAGCGCATCCGGCACGATAAGCGGGAAAGTCTCGATGCCCTCCTCGGCCAGCGCCTGCACTTCCTCTGGCGAAGCGGAGCCGCGGATGCCGCGTTCCGGCGCTTCGTCATAGTGCATGCGCCTTGCCTCCTCGGCAAAGCGCTCGCCAACGTCCTCGGTCTGGGCCAGCACCTGCTTCACTGCCTTCATGTACAGCGCTTGCAGTGTCGCCGGCGCCGCGGCGGTTGCCGCTTGTTGCGCCGGCTTGGCGGCACCCTTCGGCGCGGTCGCGCCTGACAGGTTCAGGCGCGGCGCGCTGGGTAGCCGCGTCACGGCGTGGTCGCCACAGACCGGGCATTGGACGAGGTCGCGCGCGATTTGCGACTGCGCTTCTTCCTCCGAGGCAAACCAGCCCTCGAAACGATGGTCATGCGCGCAGCGCAGGTCGAGCACCTTCATGATCTTTCCAGCCCGTCAAAAGCTATATTATCCGCGAATCGAAATTTTGTGAACGGTCGTGCTAAATTTTCTCGAACGACCGCTCGGAGAACGAACATGCAGTGTTAGGCACATGCGCTCACCACCTTTACACCCAGCTTAGCGCAGTGCGCGCCCCGCTGCCGAAGCGAGTCAGCGCGGCATTGTCTGCTCGCCCGGCTGCCATGCACCGGAAACGACTTTCTCGAGCCAGAACGCGCCGATGATGGTCTTCACATCCGTGATGCGGCCGCTGCGCACCCAGTCAATCACCTGCCCCACTGGCGTGATGAACGTCTCCAGGAATTCGCCGTCGTCCAGCTGCGCCTCGCCATGCGTCAGGTCGCGCGCCAGGAAGATGTCGATGAACTCGGTCGAGTAAGAGATGACCGGATGGATGCGCGTCAGGTAGTCCCAGCGTTTGGCCGTATAGCCGGTCTCTTCCTGCAACTCGCGTTCGCCGCAGCGTTGCGCGCCCTCTTGCGGATCGAGCTTGCCGGCGGGGAATTCCAGCATGACTTCGCCGACCGGATAACGGAACTGCCGCTCCATCAGCACGGTGCCGTCGTCGAACAACGGGATCATCATCACGGCGCCCGGATGCACGATGTACTCGCGCCCGGTCTGCTTGCCGTCGGGCAGGCGGACGATGTCTTGCTTCAGGGTGAGGAATTTGCCGCGATGGACCGTGGCCGAGGCGACGCAGACTTCTTTCAGTGCGTCGTCGTTTCCGGCGGGGTCGGCGGAATCGGCGAGCGAATGGGTGCCGCGTTGGATCTTGTCGGTCATGGACGCTCCGGAGCAGGCAGGCCCGGCGCCGACAAGACCGGCTTCAGGCCGTGCGGTGTTTGACGAGGTATTGCCAGGTGAAGCCCGGAAAGGCGAACACCAGCATCATGCAGGCGGTGATGGCGTAGAACTGCCAGCCCTGCGGGAAGGCATTGCCGAGGCCGGCCTCCACCGCGAAACCGGTGGCACCGGCCACCGCATACCAGGCGATCAGCTCCAGCAGGCGCAGCCACAGCGGCTTGTGCGCCCACCGGAGCGGGATCACCATGAACAGGCGCTGGTTCACAAACGGCAGGTTCGCACTGACGAGTGCCAGCAGGATGACAAACCAGCCGCTTGCGGATGCGCTCATGGATATTGGCGGATCAGGAGCCCAGGGTCGAGCGGATGGCCTGGTAGCACAGGTTCATCAGCGCGGCCGGGAAAATGCCCAGCACGATCACAGCGGCGCCGTTCAGGCTCAGCACCGAGCGCAGGCCGGCAGTCGCTTCCAGCTGCTCTTCGCCAACCGGCTCATCGAAGTACATCAGCTTGACGATGCGCAGATAGTAGAAGGCGCCGATCAGCGAGAACATCACCGCGACCACGGCCAGCCAGCTCATGCCGGCCTTGATCACCGCATCCAGCACCGCCAGCTTGGCGTAGAAGCCCACGGTCGGCGGAATGCCGGCCAGCGAGAACATCATCACCAGCATCAGGAAGGCGAACCACGGGTTGCGGCGCGACATGCCCTTCAGGTCTTCCAGCGTCTCGGCCTCGAAGCCCTTGCTGGTACGAAGCAGGATGATGCCGAAGGTGCCCAGCGTGGTCAGCAGGTAGGTCACCGAGTAGAACATCGCCGAACTGTACGCATCGGCGGCGCCATCAGCCTTGCTGGCCACCACGCCCGACAGCAGGCCCAGCAGCACGAAGCCCATGTGCGAAATGGTCGAGTACGCCAGCATCCGCTTCAGGTTGGACTGGACGATGGCGGTCAGGTTGCCGATCGCCAGCGAGATGATCGACAGCACCACCAGCATCATCTGCCAATCGTTGGCCAGCGGCAGCAGGCCTTCCACCAGCACGCGGATGAACAGCGCGAACGCGGCAACCTTCGGGCCGCCCGCGATCAGCAGCGTCACCGCGGTCGGCGAACCCTGGTAGATGTCCGGGATCCACATGTGGAACGGCGCGGCACCCAGCTTGAACGACAGGCCGGCGACGATGAACACCACGCCGAAGGCCAGCATGGTGGTGTTGACGCGGCCCGACTCGACCACGCGGAACACCTCGCCCAGGTTCAGCGAACCGGTGGCGCCGTACATCATCGAGATGCCGTACAGCAGGAAACCCGAAGCCAGCGCGCCCAGCACGAAATACTTCATCGCCGATTCAGACGTCACGCGCGACTCGCGGCGCAGCGCCACCAGCGCATACGACGACAGCGACAGCAGTTCCAGGCCCAGGTACAGGGTCAGGAAGTTGTTGCCGGTGATCATCACGATCTGGCCGCCCAGCGTGAACAGCGCCAGCATGTAGAACTCGCCGGCGAACATGTCGCGATCGGCCAGGTAGCTGCGCGTATAGACCAGCGTGATGAACAGGCCGGCCGCGCAGAACGCGGACAGCACGTTGGCCATCGGGTCGATCACCACCAGGTTGGAGAACGCATAGTGCGTCTCGCCGGCGGCGGCGTTCATGCCGAACCAGACGGTCAGCACCGCCGTGGTCAGCAGCGACAGCGGATAGGCCACGCTCTGCTTGCCCTTGCCCCGGGCCAGGTCGATCCAGTTGATCGCGGCGATGGCGATCGCCAGGAAGATGATCGGCGCCACGGGGGCGAGTGTCGAGGACGGTTGCATATTGATATCTCTCCCCGATTACAGCTTCGACTGCGCCGCGTGCTGCAGCAGGTTGACCACGGACGGGTGCATCACGTCGGTAAAGGGCTTCGGGTGCAGGCCCATGTACAGGGTCATGATGGCCAGCAGGCCGAGCATGACGAATTCACGCTTGTTCAGGTCGGCCAGCTCGCGCACATGCTGGTGCACAACGTCGCCGAAGATCACGCGCTTGACCATCCACAGCGAGTAGGCGGCGCCGAAGATCAGGGCGGTGGCTGCCAGCACGCCGATCCAGAAGTCGAACTTGACCGCACCCAGGATCACCATGAATTCGCCGACGAAGCCCGAGGTGGCCGGCAGGCCGCAGTTGGCCATCGCAAAGAACACCACCAGCGCCGCGAACTTGGGCATGGTGTTGACCACGCCGCCGTAGTCGGCGATCTGGCGCGAGTGCACGCGGTCGTACAGTACGCCGATGCAAAGGAACATCGCGCCCGAGATAAAGCCGTGCGAGATCATCTGCACGATGCCGCCCTCGATGCCGATGTCGCTGAAGATGAAGAAGCCCAGCGTGACGAAGCCCATGTGGGCGATCGACGAGTACGCCACCAGCTTCTTCATGTCAGCCTGCACCAGCGCGACCAGGCCGATGTAGATCACCGCGATCAGCGAGATGGTGATGATGAACGGGGCCAGGTAGTGGCTGGCGTCGGGCGCGATCGGCAGCGAGAACCGCAGGAAGCCGTAGGCGCCCAGCTTCAGCATGATGGCGGCCAGCACCACCGAACCGCCGGTCGGCGCTTCCACGTGGGCGTCAGGCAGCCAGGTGTGCACCGGCCACATCGGCACCTTGACCGAGAACGCGGCGAAGAAGGCAATGAACAGCACGATCTGCTCGTTCATCGACAGCTTGGCCTGGTGCCATTCCAGGATCTGGAAGGTGCCGGTCTTGTTGTACAGGTACAGCAGCGCGACCAGCGTCAGCAGCGAGCCCAGCAGCGTGTACAGGAAGAACTTGAAGGCCGCGTAGACGCGGTTCGCGCCGCCCCACACGCCGATGATGATGTACATCGGGATCAGCGTGGCCTCGAAGAACACGTAGAACAGCATGCCGTCCAGCGCGCAGAAGACGCCGATCATCAGGCCCGACAGGATCAGGAACGAGGCCATGTATTCAGCCACGCGCTCGGTGATCACTTCCCAGGCCGAGATCACCACGATCACCGTGATGAAGGCGGTCAGCACCACGAACCACATCGAGATGCCGTCAACGCCCAGCAGGTACTGGATATTGAAGCGCTCGATCCAGTTCGCTTTTTCCATGAACTGCATCGCCGCGGTGGCGCGGTCGAAGTGGAATACCAGCGGCAGCGTGACGATAAAGCTGACGATCGAGCCGAACAGCGACATCCACCGCACGAAGCCAGGGCTACGGTCCGAGCCGAAGGCGAGGATCAGCAGGCCAAAAAAGACAGGCAGCCAGATTGAGAAAGACAGAACCATTTCTATGTTTTCCTTACTTGGTGCCTATCACTTGGTGCCGATCACGCCCGTGATCGTCAGCGTCAGCAGCACCAGCATGCCGACGATCATCGCGAACGCGTAGTGGTAGATGTAGCCCGACTGCAGGTAGCGGCTGGCCGAAGCGAACGATGCCACCACACGCGCCGCGCCGTTGACGAACAGGCCGTCGATCAGGCTCTGGTCGCCGCCCTTCCACAGGCCGGTACCGAGCAGGCGTGCACCGCGGGCGAACACGGCCTGGTTGATGGCGTCCATGTAGTACTTGTTGTCCAGCAGCTTGTACAGGCCCGAGAAGCGGTTCGCGATGGCCTCGGGGATATCCGGGCGCTTCATGTAGAAGAACCACGACAGCACGACACCGGCGACGGCCAGCCACAGCACGGGCGTCGTCAGCGAGTGGATCGCCATCGGCACCCAGCCGTGGAACGCTTCCTTCAGTTCGGCCATGGCGTGGTGGTTCTCACCGACGAAGATCACGTCCTTGAAGGCGATGCCCATCTTGAAGAAGTTGCCGAACAGCATCGGCTCGATCGCGATGGCGCCGACAATCACCGACGGGATCGCCAGCAGCACCAGCGGCAGGGTCACCACCCACGGCGACTCGTGCGGCTTCTCGCCGGCGGCCAGGCCATGGTGGTGGTCGTGCGAGACTTCCTCGTCCTCGTGGTCGCCCTCATGGTGCTGGTGCGCATGGTTCTGGCCCCAGCGCTCCTTGCCGTGGAAGACCAGGAAGTACATGCGGAACGAGTAGAACGCGGTCACGAACACGCCGGCCAGCACGGCGTAGTAGGCAAAGCCCGAACCGGCGATATGCGACTCGGCCACGGCCTCGATGATCGAGTCCTTGGAATAGAAGCCCGCGAAGAACGGTGTGCCGATCAGCGCCAGCGAACCCACCAGCGACGTGATCCAGGTGATCGGCATGTACTTGCGCAGGCCGCCCATGTTGCGGATGTCCTGGTCGTGGTGCATGCCGATGATGACCGAGCCCGCGCCCAGGAACAGCAGCGCCTTGAAGAAGGCGTGCGTCATCAGGTGGAACACGGCCACCGAGTAGGCCGAGGCGCCCAGCGCCACGGTCATGTAGCCCAGCTGCGACAGCGTCGAGTACGCGACCACGCGCTTGATGTCGTTCTGGATGATGCCCAGGAAGCCCATGAACAGCGCGGTGATGGCGCCGATCACCAGCACGAACGACAGCGCGGCATCCGACAGCTCGAACAGCGGCGACATGCGCGCGACCATGAAGATGCCCGCGGTCACCATCGTTGCCGCGTGGATCAGCGCGGAGATCGGGGTGGGACCTTCCATCGAGTCAGGCAGCCAGACGTGCAGCGGGAACTGTGCCGACTTGCCCATCGCGCCGATGAACAGGCAGATGCACGCGACCGTGATCATCATCCAGTCGGTGCCCGGGAAAACCACGGTAGCCAGCTGGTCGCGCGCGGCGAATACTTCGGTGTAGTTCATGCTGCCGCTGTAGGCCAGCAGCAGGCCGATGCCCAGGATAAAGCCGAAGTCACCCACGCGGTTGACCAGGAACGCCTTCAGGTTGGCGAAGATCGCCGTCGGGCGCGTGTACCAGAAGCCGATCAGCAGGTACGACACCAGGCCCACCGCTTCCCAGCCGAAGAACAGCTGCAGGAAGTTGTTGCTCATCACCAGCATCAGCATCGAGAAGGTGAAGAGCGAGATGTAGGCAAAGAAGCGGTTGTAGCCGGGATCCCCGTCCATGTAGCCGACGGTGTAGATATGCACCATCAGCGAGACGAAGGTCACCACGACCATCATCATCGCGGTCAGCGAGTCGACCAGGAAGCCGACCTCCATCTTCAGGCTGCCGATGGCCATCCACTCGTAGACGGTGCCGTTGTAGCCGGCGCCGTTCATCACGTCGAGCAGCACCATCACAGACAGCACGAAGGAAATAGCCACGCCCAGGATGGTCGCGGAATGCGCCACCATCCGGCCGCCGCGCGACTCCGAGGAAAACAGGTCGAAGAACTTGGTACCGAACAGGCCGGCGATTGCTGAGCCGACTAGCGGCGCCAGCGCAATCGCGAGCAGCAGGTTGGGGTTGAGCGTGGTTGCCATAGGACGCTTATTGGTGTGCGGTCGGTGAGTCTTGGTTATCTGCGTAGTGCGGCACGGATCAGTACTTCAGGGTGTCCATGTCGTCCACGTTGATCGTATCCAGGTTGCGGAACAGCACGACCAGGATTGCCAGACCGATTGCCGACTCGGCGGCGGCCACCGTAAGGATGAAGAAAACGAAAACCTGACCAGCCAGGTCGCCCAGGTAATGCGAGAAGGCGACGAAGTTGATGTTCACTGCAAGCAGCATCAGTTCGATCGCCATCAGCAGCACGATCACGTTCTTGCGGTTCAGGAAGATGCCGACGATGCTGATCGCGAACAGGATCGCACCGAGCACGAGGAAGTGGGCGAGAGAGAGCACAGCGTTTCTCCGGGCTTTAGTTCTTATTGGCGGCAGCCGCGGCTTCCGTCTGCGGGTTCTGGACTTCGGCCTGCATCGGCACCAGGCGCACGCGCTCGTCGCGGCGGGTACGCAGCTGCGCCGACACGTCCTGGGCCTTGGTGTCCTTGCGGCGGCGCAGGGTCAGCGCCACGGCGGCGATGATGGCCACCAGCAGGATGATGCCGGCCACTTCGAAGGCGTAGATGTAGTCGGTGTAGATCAGCTTGCCGAGCGCGCCGGTGTTCGTGTAGCCCGGCTCCTGCGACCCGCTGGCGGCCACCGGCGTGGTGGTGCCGATGAAGTTGCGCACCAGCACGATCGCCATCTCGGCAATGATCAGCGCGCCCACCACCGAGGCCATCGGCACGTAGGTCCAGAAATCGCGGCGCAGGTGCTCGATATCGATATCGATCATCATCACCACGAACAGGAACAGCACCATCACCGCGCCGACATAGACCAGCACCAGCAGGATGGCGAGGAATTCCGCCTTGAGCAGCATCCAGATCGCGGCCGCCGTAAAGAACGACAGCACGAGGAACAGTGCGGAGTGCACCGGGTTCTTCGCAGTGATGACTTTCAGTGCGGAGAGCACCAGCACCAGCGCAAAGACGTAGAAGATGGTGGTCGTGAGTTCCATGGTTCCTATCGGATCCTCTCAGGGCCGTCCGGCACAAGCCATCCCCTTCGGGTGGCCCGCTCCTGCGGCATCCTTGCTTTGGCCCTCACATTGGAGGGACCGTATTCAAATTCGGTGGCAGCGGCCGCTACGTCTGATACTTTCGGCAGCCCTGCCGTTTGGCGCCTGGCGCCGGTCAGCGATACTTGGCGTCGGCAGCCTTGGCCGCCGCGATCTGCGGCTCGTAGCGGTCGCCCACTGCCAGCAGCATGTCCTTGGTGAAGTACAGGTCGCCGCGCTTCTCGCCGTGGTACTCCAGGATCTGCGTTTCCACGATGGCGTCGACCGGGCAAGCCTCTTCGCAGAAACCGCAGAAAATGCACTTGGTCAGGTCGATGTCGTAGCGGGTGGTACGGCGCGTGCCGTCGTTGCGCACGTCCGACTCGATGGTGATGGCCAGCGCCGGGCACACCGCTTCGCACAGCTTGCAGGCAATGCAGCGCTCTTCGCCGTTCGGATAGCGGCGCAGCGCGTGCAGGCCACGGAAGCGCGGCGAGATCGGCGTTTTCTCTTCCGGAAACTGGACGGTGACCTTGCGCGCGAAGAGATAGCGGCCGGTCAGCGCCATGCCCTTGAAGAGTTCCTTCAGGAGCAGGCTGTTGAAGAAGTCCTTGATGGCGAGCAGCATGACGATTGCTTCCTAGTATTTCCACGCGGTGCGCGCTCTGCCGTGTTGCAGGCGGCGCACCGTCGCTTGGCTGTTCAGGGCCAGATGTTCCACGGCGACTTGATCCAGATCGCCACGATGATCAGCCACACCACGGTCAGCGGAATGAACACCTTCCAGCCCAGGCGCATGATCTGGTCATAGCGGTAGCGCGGGAACGATGCACGGATCCAGATAAAGACCGACAGCAGCAGGAAAACCTTGATCAGCAGCCAGAAGAAACCGGGGACCGCATTGGTGACCACGCTCGAGAACGGAGGTGCCCAGCCACCCAGGAACATCAGCGCGGTCATCGCCGAGATGATGATCATGTTGATGTACTCGGCCAGGAAGAACAGCGCGAAGCCCATGCCCGAATATTCGATCATGTGGCCGGCCACGATTTCCGACTCGCCTTCCACCACGTCGAACGGGTGGCGGTTGGTTTCGGCCACGCCCGAGATGAAGTAGACGCCGAACATCGGCAGCAGCGGCAGCCAGTTCCACGACAGGATGTTGATGCCCATGTCGGCGAAGTAGCCGGTGTTCTGGCCGTTGACGATGGCCGACAGGTTCAGGCTACCGGCGACCATCAGCACCGTCACCAGCGCGAAGCCCATGGCGATTTCATACGACACCATCTGTGCCGCGGCGCGCATGGCGCCGATGAAGGCGTACTTGGAGTTCGAGGCCCAGCCGGCCAGGATCACGCCGTAGACGCCGACCGAGCTGATCGCCATCACGTACAGCAGGCCGGCATTGACGTCCGCCATCACCACTTCGGCCTGGAACGGAATCACCGCCCAGACCGCGACAGCAGGCATCAGCACCATCAGCGGCGCGATCAGGTACATGCCGCGGCTGACCTGCGTCGGCATCATGACTTCCTTGAGCAGCAGCTTCAGCACGTCGGCGATCGGCTGCAGCAGGCCGAGCGGGCCGACGCGGTTCGGGCCCAGACGGACGTGCATCCAGCCGATCAGCTTGCGCTCCCACAGGATCAGGTAAGCCACGCACAGCAGCAGGGGCACCACGATCAGCACGGCGCGGATCAGGATCCACAGCGGCGTCCAGTACGCGCCCAGTACGCCCTGCCCTTGCGAGGTAATCCAGTCAATCATGTCTTCTTCTCGCTCTTGTTCTTACGCCGTGGCCACGGCGCCGGTGTTGGCCGGCGCCAGGTCGATGGCCTTCTCTACGGTGACCGTGCCGAACATGCCGCCCAGGCCCACGGCCGCCGGCGTTGCCGCCGGCACGCGCACGGTGTTGGCCGGCAGCGTGGCTTCGAGCACGGCCGGCAGCACCACGCTGCCCTGCCCTTGCGTGACGCGGACCGGGTCGCCCGACTGGATGCCCAGGCGGGCAAACATGTCGGCCGGCAGCGCGATCTGCATGGCGCGGCGCGCGGCAGCGGTCAGCTGCAGCGAGTCGGCGCGGCGCACGATCGGGTCGGCGTGGTAGATAGGCACGTCGGCGATGCGTTCGATGCCGTTGGCGGCAGCGGCGGCAACGCGGATCGGCGCATCGGTGGCGTTGTCCAGCTGTGCCTCGACCGGGGCCGACAACACTTCAGCACGGACCGACTCGGCAGTTTCGTAGTCGAAACCCGCCACGTCCAGCAGATTGCCCAGCACGCGCAGCACCTTCCAGCCCGGACGCGACTCGCCCAGCGCGCGAACCACGCCGTTGAAACTCTGTGCCTTGCCTTCGCAGTTGACGAAAGTGCCGGAGGTTTCCGTGAACGGCGCGACCGGCAGGATCACGTCAGCGTACTGCATGGCCGCTTCCGAACGGAACGGCGACAGCACCACCACCGTGTTGGCCTGCGCCAGCGCGGCCAGGGCCTTGCCCGGATCGGCGGTGTCGAATTCCGGCTCGGTGTTCAGCAGGATGTAGGCCTTGCGCGGCGCGTCCAGCATCGCCTGCGCGTTGGCGCCGCCTTGCTTCGGCAGCGCGCCGGCGACGTAGCCGCCGACGGTGTTGGCCGCTTCGGTCAGGAAACCCAGCGTCGCACCCGTTTCCGTCGCGATCCACTGTGCCAGCGCATGCAGCGCCGAGAACTGCGGATGACGCACCGCTTCGTTGCCGAGGAACACGGCACGGCGCTCGCCCTGCAGCAGCGCTTCTGCCGTCTTGGCGGCGGCGTCGCCACCATCGATGCCCTCGGTGCCGGCCGGGGCCGCGACGCCCTTGGCGGCGGCGACGGCTCGGGCCACGCCGGCCAGTGCGGCGGTCCAGCCGGACGGCGCCACGTCGATGCGGGTCGCCGGCATCAGCAGGTCTTCACCGCCGGCACCCAGCACGGCCACGCGGGCGCCCTTCTTGGTCGCCTGGCGCAGGCGCGAGGCCAGCAGCGGATGATCCTTGCGCAGCGACGAGCCGATCACCAGCACGCGTTGCAGCGCGGTGACGTCGGCAACCGGCAGGCCGAGCCACGGCGCGCCCTTGAGCGCGGCCGAGAAGTCGGACTGGCGCAGGCGGAAGTCAACGTTGTCGCTGCCCAGGCCACGCACCAGCTTGCCCAGCAGGAACAGTTCTTCCAGTGTGCTGTGCGGGCTGGCCAGCGCGGCGATCTGGTCGGCGCCATGCTCGCGCTTGATGCCGGCCAGGCCGTTGGCCACGTATTCGAGCGCGGTCTGCCAGTCGGTTTCCATCCATTCGCCGCCCTGCTTGAGCAGCGGGCGGGTCAGGCGGTCGGCACTGTTCAGGCCTTCATACGAGAAGCGGTCCTTGTCGGAGATCCAGCACTCGTTGATGTCTTCGTTTTCCAGCGGCAGCACGCGCATCACGCGCTGGTTCTTGGTCTGCACCACCAGGTTCGCGCCCAGGCCGTCGTGCGGGGACACCGACTTGCGGCGGGCCAGTTCCCAGGTACGGGCCGAGTAGCGGAACGGCTTGCTGGTCAGCGCGCCGACCGGGCACAGGTCGATCATGTTGCCCGACAGTTCCGAGTCGACCGTCTTGCCGACGAAGGTGGTGATTTCCGAGTGCTCGCCGCGGTTGAGCATGCCCAGCTCCATCACGCCGGCCACTTCCTGGCCGAAGCGCACGCAGCGGGTGCAGTGGATGCAGCGGGTCATCTCCTCCATGGAGATCAGCGGGCCCACGTTCTTGTGGAACACCACGCGCTTCTCTTCCTTATAGCGCGACTCCGAGGCACCGTAGCCCACGGCCAGATCCTGCAGCTGGCACTCGCCGCCCTGATCGCAGATCGGGCAATCCAGCGGGTGGTTGATCAGCAGGAATTCCATCACGGACTTCTGCGCCTTGACTGCCTTCTCCGAATTGGTGAAGACCTTCATGCCGGGGGTCACCGGCGTGGCGCACGCAGGCAGCGCCTTGGGGGCCTTCTCGACCTCGACCAGGCACATGCGGCAGTTGGCCGCGATGGACAGTTTGCGGTGGTAGCAGAAGTGCGGGATGTAGGTGCCCAGCTTGCGGGCCGCTTCCATCACCAGGCTGCCCTCAGCAACCTCAACCTTCTTGCCGTCGATCTCTAGTTCAACCATGTTCTGCCACGCTTAGATGTAGGCCGGAACCATGCACTGCTTGTGTTCGACGTGATATTCGAACTCTTTCCAGTAGTGCTTGAGCATGCCGCGGACCGGCATCGCCGCGGCATCGCCGAGCGCGCAGATGGTGCGGCCCATGATGTTTTCCGCGACGTTGTTGAGCAGGTCCAGGTCTTCCTGGCGCCCTTCTCCGTGTTCGATGCGATTGACCATGCGATACAGCCAGCCGGTGCCTTCGCGGCAAGGCGTGCACTGGCCGCACGATTCCTCAAAATAGAAGTACGACAGGCGCAGCAGCGAGCGGACCATGCAGCGCGTCTCGTCCATCACGATCACCGCGCCCGAGCCCAGCATCGAGCCGGCCTTGGCGATCGAGTCGTAGTCCATGTCGGACGCCATCATCAGGTCGCCCGGCACCACCGGCGCGGACGAACCGCCCGGGATCACCGCCTTGATGCGCTTGCCGCCGCGCATGCCGCCGGCAAGTTCCAGCAGCTTGGCGAACGGCGTACCCAGCGGGATCTCGTAGTTGCCGGGACGCTCGACGTCGCCCGAAACCGAGAAGATCTTGGTGCCGCCGTTGTTCGGCTTGCCCAGCTTCAGGTAGTTTTCCGGGCCGACGGCCAGCAGGAACGGCACCGCGGCGAAGGTCTCGGTGTTGTTGATGGTGGTCGGCTTGCCATACAGGCCGAAGCTGGCCGGGAACGGCGGCTTGAAGCGCGGCTGGCCCTTCTTGCCTTCCAGCGATTCGAGCAGCGCGGTTTCCTCGCCGCAGATGTAGGCGCCATAGCCGTGGTGGGCGTGCAGCTGGAAGCTGAAGCCCGAGCCCAGGATGTTGTCGCCCAGGAAGCCTGCCGCACGCGCCTCTTCGAGGGCTTCCTCGAAGATCTTGTACTCGTTCCAGATCTCGCCGTGGATGTAGTTGTAGCCCACGGTGATGCCCATCGCATACGCGCCGATGGCCATGCCCTCGATCAGCGCATGCGGGTTGTAGCGGATGATGTCGCGGTCCTTGAACGTGCCCGGCTCGCCCTCATCGGTGTTACAGACCAGGTATTTCTGACCCGGGAACGTGCGCGGCATGAAGCTCCACTTCAGGCCGGTCGGGAAACCCGCGCCGCCGCGGCCACGCAGGCCCGATGTCTTGACGTCGGCGATCACCTGCTCGGGCGGGATCTTCTCGGTCAGGATGCGCTTCAGTTGCTGGTAGCCGCCACGCTTGACGTAGTCTTCCAGATGCCAATTCTTGCCGTCCAGGCCGGCCAGGATCAGCGGCTGGATATGGCGGTCGTGCAGACTGGTCATATTACTTGCCCCCCTTGGCGGCTTCGCTCTTGAGCTCGTCGACAAGCGCGTCGAGTTTGTCGTCGCTCATGAAGCTGCACATGCGGGTGTTGTTGACGATCATCACCGGCGCGTCGCCGCAAGCGCCCATGCACTCGCCCTCTTTCAGGGTGAAGCAGCCATCAGCGGTGGTCTCGTTGTAGTCGATCCCGAGCTTGCGCTTCAGGTACTCGCCAGCCCGCTCGCCGCCCGACAGGGCGCACGGCAGGTTGGTGCACACGGCGAGCTTGAATTTGCCCACCGGCTTGGTGTCGTACATGTTGTAGAAGGTCGCCACCTCTTCCACCCACACGGGCGGCATCTCGAGGTAGTTGGCGACGAACTGCATGACTTCGGGGGAAACCCAGCCCACCTCGCCCTGTGCCACGGCAAGCGCCGCCATCACGGCCGACTGCTTCTGGTCGGCCGGATACTTCGCGATCGCGCGATCGATTTCCTTGAGAGCTTCTGCTGATAGCATGGTCATTGCAGTAAAACGGCGGAGTCAGCGCCACTGGGCGTCCATCCGCAGGTTTGCAGCCGTCGCTGCCGTTCCGCCGGCGGGCCTTAGGCCTTGCCGGTCCGCCGCGGGTCTTCCGGGCCGCTCCGCTCGGCGGAGCACCTCGGAAAGCGCCCGGATCGTCGTCCGGGCCGGCGGTCCGTGATTAGCGGTCGATCTCGCCGAAGACGATGTCTTGCGTGCCGATGATCGTTACCGCGTCAGCAATCATGTGTCCCTTGGCCATTTCGTCCAGCGCGGCCAGGTGCGGGAAGCCAGGCGCACGGATCTTCAGGCGGTACGGCTTGTTCGCGCCGTCCGAGATCGCGTAGATGCCGAACTCGCCCTTCGGGTGCTCCACCGCTGCGTACGCTTCGCCTTCGGGCACGTGGATGCCCTCGGTGAACAGCTTGAAGTGGTGAATCAGTTCTTCCATGTTGGACTTCATGTCCACGCGCGAGGGCGGCGCCACCTTGTGGTTATCGGTGATCACCGGGCCCGGGTTGCGGCGCAGCCACTCGATGCACTGCCTGATGATGCGGTTGGACTGGCGCATCTCTTCCACGCGCACCAGGTAGCGCGCGTAGCAGTCGCCGCCCACGCCCACCGGCACATCGAAGTCCATCTTGTCGTACACCTCGTACGGCTGCTTCTTGCGCAGGTCCCACTCGATGCCCGAGCCGCGCAGCATCGGGCCGGTAAAGCCCATCTGCATCGCACGTTCCGGACTGACGACACCGATGTCCACCAGCCGCTGCTTCCAGATCCGGTTGTCGGTCAGCAGCGTCTCGTACTCGTCGACATACTTCGGGAAGCGGTTGGTGAAGTCCTCGATGAAGTCCAGCAGCGAGCCCGAACGCGCTTCGTTCATCGCCTTGATGGCACGCTCGTTGTGGATCTTCGAGGCACGATATTGCGGCATCGTGTCAGGCAGGTCGCGGTAGACGCCGCCGGGGCGATAGTAGGCCGCGTGCATGCGCGCGCCCGACACCGCCTCGTACATGTCGAACAGGTCTTCGCGCTCGCGGAAGGCGTACAGGAACACCGCCATCGCGCCCACGTCGAGGGCGTGCGCACCGATCCACATCAGGTGGTTCATGATGCGGGTGATCTCGTCGAACATCACGCGGATATACTGCGCGCGGACCGGCACTTCCAGGCCCAGCAGGCGCTCGATCGCCATCACGTATGCGTGCTCGTTGGACATCATCGACACGTAGTCGAGACGGTCCATGTAGGGCACGCTCTGGATCCAGGACTTCTGTTCGGCCAGTTTCTCGGTGGCACGGTGCAGCAGGCCGATATGCGGGTCGGCGCGCTGGATGACTTCACCGTCCAGCTCGAGCACCAGGCGCAGCACGCCGTGCGCGGCCGGGTGCTGCGGGCCGAAGTTCAGGGTGTAATTCTTGATGTCTGCCATGGCGCGTTCTCAGTGCTCCAAACCGCCGTACTTGTCCTCGCGGATCACGCGCGGCGTGATTTCGCGCGGCTCGATCGTGACCGGCTGGTAGATGACCCGCTTCTGCTCGGGGTCGTAGCGCATCTCGACGTAGCCGGAGACCGGGAAATCCTTGCGGAACGGATGGCCGACGAAGCCGTAGTCGGTCAGGATGCGACGCAGGTCCGGGTGACCGTCGAACACGATGCCGTAGAAATCGAAGGCTTCGCGCTCGAACCAGTTCACCGAGTTCCACACGTCGATCAGGCTGGCCACCACCGGGAAATCGTCATCCGGAGCGAACACGCGCAGGCGCAGGCGCCAGTTGTTGGTAATCGACAGCAGGTGCGAGACGGCGGCAAAGCGCGGGCCTTCCCAGGCGCCGTCGCCGAACTCGGAGTAGTCCACGCCGCACAGGTCGATCAGCTGCTCGAAGCGCAGCGAGGGATCGTCGCGCAGGATGCGGGCGGCTTCCAGGTAGTCGTCGGCCTTGACGATCAGCGTCAGTTCGCCGGTCGCCTCGATCAGTTTCTGCACGCGCTTGCCGAGAGCCTTCTCGAGCGCGGCCTTCAGGGTGTCGAGCTTCGCCATTTCAGCCCTTGCGCGCGATGGTGTTGGTACGCTTGATCTTGTTCTGCAGCTGGATCACGCCGTAGATCAGCGCCTCGGCCGTCGGCGGGCAGCCCGGCACGTAGATATCCACCGGCACGATGCGGTCGCAGCCACGCACCACCGAGTACGAATAGTGGTAGTAGCCACCGCCGTTGGCGCACGAGCCCATCGAGATCACCCAGCGCGGTTCGGCCATCTGGTCGTAGACCTTGCGCAGCGCGGGGGCCATCTTGTTGCACAGCGTGCCGGCCACGATCATCACGTCCGACTGGCGCGGCGACGGGCGGAACACCACGCCGAAGCGGTCCAGATCGTAGCGCGCGGCGCCGGCATGCATCATTTCCACGGCACAGCAGGCCAGGCCGAAAGTCATCGGCCACAGCGACCCGGTGCGGGTCCAATTGATCAGCTTGTCAGCGGTAGTCGTGACAAAGCCTTCGTTGAGAACGCCTTCGATTGCCATTTCACATCACTCCCAATCGAGCGCGCCCTTTTTCCAGATGTAGACGAAGCCCACGATGAATTCCAGCAGAAACACGCCCATGGCGATGAAACCCGGCCAGCCGATATCCCTCAGGGCAACACCCCAGGGAAACAGGAAGGCGGTTTCGAGATCGAACAGGATAAAAAGGATGGCGATGAGGTAGTAGCGCACGTCGAACTTCATGCGCGCATCCTCGAACGCTTCGAAGCCGCACTCGTACGGCGACAGCTTCGCGGGATCGGGCTTGTTCGGACCAAGGATCCGACCAATCGACATCAGTGCCACGCCGAGCACGACACCGAAGATGATGAAGATGAGAACGGGGAAGTAGGCTTCGAGATTCAAGGTACGGCCAGCCTTATCTGGAATGTTGTCAACAGCACCAGCTGAAGCGGCGTCCTGTTGCCCACCCCAGGCGCTAAGCCACGAGAATCATGGCGCGCCGCCTTGCGGACTGCCGGAGCCCCACGCTCGGGTGCATTGCCCGGCCAGGGACTCCGATCAAGTTGTTTGGTGCCGACGGCGAGACTCGAACTCGCACAGCTTTCGCCACTACCCCCTCAAGATAGCGTGTCTACCAATTTCACCACGTCGGCTGGGGGAGAAACAATATTGCCTGGCGCCGGGTTTTCAGGCCCTTCGGGACTCTCGCCGGGGCGTTCCGCCTTCGCTCAAGACCCATCGCTGGGGAATCGTTTCAAGCCTTGCATTCTAACCTAAATTTCTTGCTTTGTTCAACGCACAACTGCAAAAAAACTCAGGAATCCGCCGCAAGGCAATCGGATTATTTCGGTACAGCGGGGCCTGCGGGCGCCGAAGCGCCGGCCGCGGCGGCCGGGGCTGCGGCCGGTGCCGATGCGCCTGCCGTGGCCGGTGCCGAGGCCGGAGCGGCGCCCATCACGCCCAGCGATGCAGCGGGCTTGTAGTTGCCCAGCAACGTCAACGCCAGCGTGGACACGAAGAACAGCGTGGCCAGCACGGCGGTGGTGCGCGACAGGAAGTTTGCCGAGCCGGTGGCACCGAACAGGCTGCCCGAGGCGCCCGAGCCGAATGCCGCGCCCACATCGGCGCCCTTGCCATGCTGGATCAGCACCAGACCAATCACGCCCAGGGCCGACAGCACCTGCAACACCACCAACAAAGTCTTGAAGATTGCCATTTGATTTAAATAAGCGTTACTTGCCTGGTTACTTCCTGATCGAAACCATCGAAACGACCCGGAACGGCCGGCATTCAGGCGTTGCCGATCGCGAGAAAATCTTCCGATTTCAGCGAGGCGCCGCCAATCAGCCCCCCGTCGATATCGGCCATGGAAAACAGTTCGGCCGCGTTGTCCGGCTTTACGCTGCCGCCGTACAGGATGGCCATGCGCCCGGCCACGCCGGCGTCGCGGGCCGCCACCTTGCCGCGCAGGAAAGCATGCACGGCTTGCGCCTGGGCGCTGGTCGCGGTCTTGCCGGTGCCGATCGCCCAGACCGGCTCGTAGGCCAGCACCACGCGGCTCAGCTGCTCCACCGACAGCGCGTCCAGCACTGCCTGCAGCTGGCGGCCGACAACGGCCTCGGTCTGGCCTGCCTCGCGCTCGGCCAGCGTTTCGCCGACGCAGACCACCGGGACGATGCCGAACTCCAGCGCGCGCAGCGCCTTGGCGGCGACGGCCTGGTCGGTTTCGCCATGGTAGGTGCGACGCTCCGAGTGGCCAACCAGCGCATAAGTGCAGCCGAACTCACCCAACATCGATGCAGCCACCTCGCCGGTAAAAGCGCCGCGCGCCTCCGCCGAGACATCCTGTGCACCCCAGGCCACTTGCGAGCCGTTCAGCACCGCCTGGCATTGTGCAAGATAGGGGAACGGTGCGCACACCGCCAGCGACGCATGCGCCACGCCGGCCTTGATTTCCTCCAGCAGCGCCGCGTTTGCAGCCAGGCTGCCATGCATCTTCCAGTTGCCGATGACGAGCTTTTGTCTCACGAGGTGCCCCTCCCAAATCAAACCCGCTATTGTAGCGTGTGGCAGGGGCGGGACGCTACCGCCGCCCGACAACGGCGGGCGGCGGTATTTTGTCGCGTGGATTCAGCGCCGGCACACGGCGCACGGCATCACCAGGTCAGCACGATCTTGCCGATATGCTCGCTCGACTCCATCAGGCGGTGCGCGTCGGCGGCCTGCGCGGCGGGGAAGACCTGGTGGATCACCGGCTTGATCTTGCCCGCAGCCAGCAGCGGCCACACCTGCTCGTGCAGCGCCGCGGCAATCTTGCCCTTGAACGACGCCGGACGCGGTCGCAGCGTCGAGCCGGTCACGGTGATGCGGCGGCGCAGGATATCGCCCAGCGGGATCTCGGCCTTGGCGCCACCCAGCAGCGCGATGATGACGATGCGGCCATCGTCGGCGATGCACTTCAGCTCGCGCGCCAGGTACGGGCCGGCGACCATGTCGAGGATCACGTCGACGCCCTTGCCGCCGGTCAGCGCGGCTACCTCGGCAACGAAGTCCTGCGTCTTGTAGTTGATCGCGCGATCGGCGCCCAGGTCCTCGCACGCCTTGCACTTTTCATCGGTGCCGGCGGTGACGAACACCGTGAAGCCCAGCGCCTTCGCAATCTGGATCGCGGTGGTGCCAATGCCGCTGGAGCCGCCCTGGATCAGCAGCGTTTCGTCCTTGCCGCGCGGGCCCTGGCCCAGGTAACCGCGGTCGAATACATTGCTCCACACCGTGAAAAAGGTTTCCGGCAGCGCGGCGGCTTCGATATCGCTGAGACCGTCAGGCGCCGGCAATACCTGCGCCAGCGGCGCGGTGCAAAGCTGCGCGTAGCCGCCGCCCTGCACCAGCGCGCAGACGCGATCGCCAACCTTCAAGCCGAAGCGGTTGTCGGCATGCGACAGGTCGCCGCCGACCACCACGCCTGCCACTTCGAGGCCAGGCAGGTCCGACGCACCCGGCGGCACCGGATAGTTGCCGGTGCGCTGGAACACGTCCGGGCGGTTCACGCCGGCTGCCGCCACGCGGATCAGCACCTCGCCTGCGGCGGGCACGGGATCGGGCCGCTCGGTCAGCTGGAGGACTTCGGGGGCGCCGTATTCGCGGATCTCGATGGCTTGCATGCTTCTTTGCTCCTTGTCTTTGCTCGGTGTGAGGCTTTGCTCGATGGGTTGCCGCAGTGTAAACAAAAAAACGGCCGGGCATCGCCCGGCCGTTTTTTCCGCGGCACCGCCTTACGGCGGCACCGTTGGGACAGCGACTGCCCCGCTTACTGCTGCTGCTCCGAGCCGCCGGCCGGTGCCGCCGGGGCAGCGCCTTCGCCAGCGTTGATCGGGCTGATGCTGCCGCCCTCTTCGGCCAGCGCTGCCTTCAGCGACAGGCGCAGGCGGCCCTTCTCGTCGGCCTGGATCAGCTTGACGCGGACCTGCTGGCCTTCCTTCAGCCAGTCCTTGATGTCCTTCACACGCTCGTTGACGATTTCCGAGATGTGCAGCAGGCCATCCTTGCCCGGCAGGATGTTGACGATGGCGCCGAAGTCCAGCAGCTTCAGCACGGTGCCGTTGTAGATCTTGCCCACTTCGGCTTCCGCGGTGATGCCCTCGATGCGGCGCTTGGCTTCGGCCATGCCTTCGGTCGAGGTCGAGGCGATGGTGATGGTGCCGTCTTCCTGGATGTCGATGGTGGTGCCGGTTTCCTTGGTCAGCGCCTGGATGGTCGAGCCGCCCTTGCCGATCACTTCGCGGATCTTGTCCGGATGGATCTTCATGGTGATCATGCGCGGGGCATGCTCCGACAGCTCGGTGCGGGCGTGGCCCATGGCTTCCTGCATGTTCGACAGGATGTGCAGGCGGCCTTCCTTGGCCTGCGCCAGCGCGACCTGCATGATCTCCTTGGTGATGCCCTGGACCTTGATGTCCATCTGCAGCGCGGTGATGCCGTTGTCGGTACCCGCCACCTTGAAGTCCATGTCGCCCAGGTGATCTTCATCGCCCAGGATGTCGGTCAGCACGGCAAACTTGTTGCCTTCCAGGATCAGGCCCATGGCCACGCCGGCCACGTGCGCCTTGACCGGAACGCCGGCATCCATCAGCGCCAGGCAGCCGCCGCAGACCGAAGCCATCGACGACGAGCCGTTGGATTCGGTGATCTCCGAAACCAGGCGGATGGTGTAGGCGAATTCATCGTCCTTCGGCAGCACCGGGATCAGTGCGCGCTTGGCCAGGCGGCCATGGCCGATTTCGCGGCGCTTCGGACTGCCCACGCGGCCGGTTTCACCGGTGGCGAACGGGGGCATGTTGTAGTGGAGCATGAAGCGGTCGCGGTACTCGCCGGCCAGCGCGTCGATGATCTGCTCGTCGCTCTTGGTGCCCAGCGTGGCCACCACCAGCGCCTGCGTCTCGCCGCGGGTGAACAGCGCCGAGCCGTGCGCGCGCGGCAGCACCGACGAACGGATCTCGATCGGGCGCACGGTGCGGGTGTCGCGGCCGTCGATGCGCGGCTCGCCGTTCAGGATCTGGCCGCGGACGATCTTGGCTTCCAGGTCGAACATAATGTTGCCGACTTCCACCTTGTCGGCTTCCACGCCGGCTTCGGCCAGCGCGGCGGCCACGTTGGCCGACACTTCCTTCAGCTTCTGGCTGCGGGCCGACTTCTGGCGCAGCTGGTAGGCTTCCTGCAGCAGCGGCAGCGCGACTTCGGTGACCTTGGCGATCAGCGGCTCGTTCTTGGCGGCCGGGGTCCAGTCCCACTCGGGCTTGCCGCCTTCGCGCACCAGTTCATGGATGGCGTTGATGGCGGTCTGCATCTGCTCGTGGCCATAGACCACGGCGCCCAGCATCACGTCTTCCGACAGCTGGTTGGCTTCCGATTCCACCATCAGCACGGCGCGCTCGGTGCCGGCGACCACCAGGTCCAGGTCCGAGGTGGCGATCTGCGAGCGGGTCGGGTTCAGCAGGTACTGGCCGTCCTTGTAGCCAACGCGCGCGGCGCCCACCGGGCCGCTGAACGGGATGCCCGACACGGCCAGCGCGGCCGACGCGCCGATCAGCGCGGGGATGTCAGCCGGCACTTCCGGGTTCAGCGACACCACGTGCACCACCACCTGCACTTCGTTGTAGAAGCTTTCCGGGAACAGCGGGCGCAGCGGACGATCGATCAGGCGCGAGGTCAGGGTCTCGTTTTCCGACGGACGGCCTTCACGCTTGAAGAAGCCGCCGGGGATCTTGCCGGCCGCGTAGGTCTTCTCGATGTAGTCGACGGTCAGCGGGAAGAAGTCCTGGCCCGGCTTCGGGTTCTTGGCGGCGACCACGGTCGCCAGCACCACGGTGTCTTCCACATCGACCAGCACGGCGCCGCCGGCCTGGCGGGCGATTTCGCCGGTTTCCATGCGGACCTTGTGCTGGCCCCACTGGAATTCCTTGACGACCTTGTTGAACATGGACATGTGCATTCCTTGTCTTGCGTGCACGCCGCAATCGTTGCGCAGCGTGCCACGCCTGCGTTCTCAGCCGCAGGCTAACTGCCGGAGACAGCTGCAGTCGCAGGGAAGTGCTATGCCATTCCAGCGCGGCACTGTTGCCGATGCCGCGCTGGAATGACACAAAGCCCTGTTTCCTTGGCCGATCCGGATACTAAACCCAGAAAAAAGAACAACTTACTCCGTTGCGCGCCTTGCCGCAACGGGGTTCCGGCGAATCCAGATCCTCGCCGGAAGCAGTGAAGCGAAAATCACTCCAACAATCTGCAGCATTACCGGCCGGCGCGGAATCGCCCGGCCAGAAATGCAAAATGCCTGCCCCAGCAATGCTGAAGCAGGCATCCAGGCCTCACGCGAAACCGTGCAAACCCAGGAATCGCGCTGCCATCGTACGCAACCTCTTGCGCGAGCTTATTTGCGCAGGCCCAGCTTTTCGATCAGGGCGCGGTAGCGGTCGGCATCGTTGGACTTGAGGTAGTCCAGCAGGCGGCGGCGGCGGCTCACCATGCGCAGCAGGCCGCGGCGGCTGTGGTGATCCTTCATGTTGGCCTTGAAGTGCGGGGTCAGTTCGTTGATGCGGGTGGTCAGCAGGGCCACTTGCACTTCGGGGCTGCCGGTGTCGTTGGCGCCACGGGCGAACTGCTTGATGACTTCGGACTTGTTGATATCGGCGACTGCCATGATGATTTCCTTTCACTTGCGACCGCCACAGCGCGGGATGCGCCGCATGCGTCGTGTCACGGATTTGCCGCCATCCGGCCAGGAGCCAGGCGACGACAGCCGCGCATTATAGCCGAAAAGGCGCGCGAGGAGAATCGGAACTCCCGCGCGGCCTTCCGGCGCTCAGGGGGCGCTCTATCAAGGACGCTCCATCCGGCACGTGGTCGGCAGCGTGGTCTGCGCCGCCTTCAGCTTGCGCACGGTGCGGAAGCCGTAGCCCGAGCCCTCGTTGTCGAACCGCACCGCACCGCCCTGCTTGTCCATCACGGACACATAGAGCGGCTGCAGCACCTGGTGGTCCTCCGCGCGGATTGTAGCTTCATGGAAGTCGTTGACGTAGCGCATGTTCTCCAGCGTCCGCGCCACCCTGACCGCGTCGGTGGTGCCCGCCTTCTCGATGGCGCGTGCCAGCATTTCCACCATCATCTGCATGCGCAGATGCACGTAATCGTCCTTCGGCTCGGGGTAACGCGCCCGGAACTGCTGGTAAAACGCATCCGAGGCAGCGCCGCCCACGTTCGGGTGCCATTCGGCCACGGCCAGCACGCGGCCAACGCCAGCATCGCCCATTGCCGCCGGGGCGCCCAGGCCGTTGCCGTAGAACGTGTAGAACTTGGCCTGCAGCCCGCCCTCGCGTGCCGCCTTGACCATCAGGGTCAGGTCGTTGCCCCAGTTGCCGGTGATGACCGCATCGGCGCCGCTCGCCTTGATCTTGGCGATATAGGGGGCAAAATCCTTGATCTTGCCGATAGGATGGAATTCGTCGCCGACAATCTGTATGTCCGGGCGGCGCGCGGCCAGCATCTCGCGCGCCGAACGCGCCACCTGATGGCCGAAGCTGTAGTCCTGGTCGATCAGATAGACCTTGCGCACGGACTGGTCCTGCCTGATCACCTCGGTCAGCGCCTGCATGCGCATGTCGGCGCTGGCGTCGAAACGGAAATGCCAGAAGCTGCAGTTCTCGTTGGTCAGGCTGGGATCGACCGCCGAATAGTTCAGGAACAGCACGCGCGCATCGGGCTGGCGCGCATTGTGCCGGTTGATGGCAGAGACCAGTGCCCCGGCCACGGCCGAACTGTTGCCCTGCAGGACGAAGGGAATGCGCCGGTCGGTCAGGGCGCGGAACTGGATCAGGCTCTCATCGACATTGCCCTTGCTGTCGAACGTCACCAGCTCGAAGGGTCGCGCGCCCTCGGCGGTCTTGACGCCGCCGCGGGCATTGACGCGTTCGATCGCCAGGCGCAGGTTGCGCGCCACGGCATCGCCCGCGTTGGCGAACGGGCCGGAAAGTCCGTCGATCATCCCCAGGCGGATCGGCTCCTGAGCGGACGCGCCCGCTGCCACTGCCAACAACAAGCCGCCCAGCCAACCTCGCAACCGCGCCACACCCTGCATAGTCTCTCCCGGAAAGCGGTGGATGGTACGGCAGCACGCCGGTCCGGTGCAAATGACGCCCGCGTGCACCGCCTCCGCCGGGATTTGGCGCGGATCCCATCATATTGCGCGAAGAAGCGGCAGAAAGCAGCGCCAAGGCCACACAATGGCAGGCGTGGGACTACACTCTCGATATCAGCAAAGCATTGACCGAGGCCGTCATGAACCCTGCAATTGCCGGCGGTGCCCGCCGGCTCACCCTGGCGCTTGCCGCAGCCCTGCTCTGTGCCTGCACCACGCTGATGCCGGTCCAGGAAGGCACCAAGCTGGTCGGCCAACCCAAGGCTGCGGTCCAGGCGAGGTTCGGGCCGCCCACGGACATCTACAACTTGCCCGACGGCACCTCGCGCTGGATCTATTCCCAGCAGCCGATGGGCCAGTACGCCTATGGCGCCGAATTCGACCGCAACGGCAACCTCACGAGCTTCCGCAACATGCTGTCGACGCTGGAGCTGTATAAGGCGCAGGTCGGCACCTGGACCCGGGAGGACGTCGCCGAGCACTTCGGCGTGACGCGGCTGCCGGTCGAGTATTTTCCGCGGATGCGCAATGAGGTCTGGTCCTACCGCTTCCGCCATGAAGACGTATGGCCGTCGCTGTTCCACTTCTATTTCGACGATGCCGGCGTGCTGCGCCGGACCCAGATCACGCCCGACCCGCTCTACGACCCCGATGAAAGATTCCGCCGATGGTAGGCGCACATGAAAAAGCCCGCCATCCCCGGGTCGGGAATGGCGGGCTTGGTCCGTACGCTCAGGCCGGGTAAGCCATCCGCCGCCTAACGCAGAAGCCTTGGTCAGATCTGCGGGTTGATCTTCTGCACGGCCTTGTCGTGCAGCTTGTTCAGCGCGGCCAGGTAGGCCTTGGCCGATGCGGCGACGATATCCGGGTCGGTGCCCACGCCGTTGACGATGCGGCCGGCCTTGGACAGGCGCACGGTCACTTCGCCCTGGGCCTCGGTACCACCGGTGATCGCGTTCACCGAGTACAGCACCATCTCGGCGCCGCTGGACACGCGCGACTCGATCGCATGCAGCGTGGCGTCCACGGGGCCGTTGCCCTCGCCTTCGCCGCTCTGCTCCTGGCCGTCCATGCTGAACACCACGCGTGCATGCGGGCGCTCGCCGGTCTCGGAACGCTGCGACAGCGAAATGAAGCGGAAGTGCTCGTTCGCGTCATGCTGCGCCTCGTTCGAGACGATCGCCATGATGTCTTCGTCGAAGATCTCGGCCTTCTGGTCGGCCAGCTCCTTGAAGCGGGTGAAGGCGGCGTTGACTTCGCTCTCGCTGTCGAGCTCGATGCCGAGCTCCTGCAGGCGCTGCTTGAAGGCATTGCGGCCCGACAGCTTGCCCAGCACGATCTTGTTGGCGGTCCAGCCCACGTCCTCCGCGCGCATGATCTCGTAGGTGTCGCGCGCCTTGAGCACGCCATCCTGGTGGATGCCCGAGGCATGCGCAAAGGCGTTGGCGCCGACCACAGCCTTGTTCGGCTGCACCACGAAACCGGTGATCTGCGATACCAGCTTGGAGGCCGGCACGATCTGCGTGGTGTCCACGCCGACGTCCATGTTGAAGTAGTCGCGGCGGGTCTTCACCGCCATCACCACCTCTTCCAGGCTGGTGTTGCCAGCGCGTTCGCCCAGGCCGTTGATGGTGCACTCGACCTGGCGCGCGCCGCCCAGCTTGACCGCGGCCAGCGAGTTGGCCACAGCCATGCCGAGGTCGTTATGGCAGTGCACCGACCAGATCGCCTTGTCCGAATTCGGAATGCGCTCGCGCACCGAGCGGATCAGCTCCGCGTAGCCTTCCGGCACGGCATAGCCCACGGTGTCCGGGAGGTTGATGGTGGTCGCGCCCTCTGCGATCACGCCTTCGAGCACGCGGCACAGGAAGTCCATGTCCGAGCGGCTGCCGTCTTCGGGCGAGAACTCGATATCGTCGGTGAACTGGCGCGCAAAGCGCACTGCCAGGCGGGCCTGCTCGTACACCTGGTCCGGCGTCATGCGCAGCTTCTTCTCCATGTGCAGCGCAGACGTAGCGATAAAGGTGTGGATGCGGAACGAGTTGGCGGGCTTGAGCGCCTCGGCCGCGCGGGCGATGTCCTTGTCGTTGGCGCGGGCCAGCGAGCAGATGGTCGAGTCCTTCACCACCTGGGCGATCGCGCGGATGGCTTCGAAGTCGCCATTGGAGCTGGCCGCAAAGCCGGCCTCGATCACATCGACCCTCAGGCGTTCCAGCTGGCGCGCGATGCGGATCTTTTCCTCGCGGGTCATGGAAGCGCCGGGCGACTGCTCGCCGTCACGCAAGGTGGTGTCGAAAATGATGAGTTTGTCAGACATTTTGTGGAGCTCCTGAGTAGCTTCTGGTGTGCTGTCCCCGGCCTGCCGTGTCCGGGCTTACCGCCTGTTCCGCGCTCCACGGCTGTGGAATGCAAAACGCCCCGGCGTGCACGAGCAGGCCGGGGCGTTGGTGTTCCTTACGGATTCCGCGCTAAGGGTAGCGTTGTCCTCAGCGCGCGCGCGTCCCGACCTGATGGCCTAGTAGGCCACCTAGGGTGGTGCGGGCGAGTAGGACTTGGCGCGAAATCATGGGAGCGACTATAGCTGGTTTGGCGCGCAGGTGCAATACAGGGTTTTGCCGAACGCGCCCGCTTGCCGCCGCGCTTTTCAGCCCTTGGGCGGGATGCGCAACTTCTGGCCCGGGTAGATCTTGTCCGGATGCGACAACATCGGCTTGTTGGCTTCAAAGATCCTGTTGTACTCGGCGCCGTTGCCGTAGGCGGCCTGTGCGATGGCCCACAGCGTGTCGCCCTTGACCACGGTATGCCATTGCGATTCGGTCGATTCGACGTTGACCGACATCTTGTCCTCGACCTTGTCCACGCCTTCGACGTTGCCAGCGCAAAGGATGATCTTCTCGCGCGTGGCCTGGTCCGGCGCCACGCCGAACACCGTCACCAGGCCCTGCGAGCCATCCACCTGCACCATCAGACCGGTGGCATCGAGCCCCATCTTCTTGATGTACGCCTCGATCGCATCGCCCGCGGCACGGTTGGCGGCATCGACCTTCTCGGCCGATGCATCCGCCGCCACGGCCTGCTGCGCCGCCTTGGCCTCGCCGGTGCCGAACAGCTTTTCCCCCGCTTCCTTGATGAAGTCGAACATGCCCATGACATCCTCCTGACGGTAAGTGGAAAACACTGCAGAGTGCCACGGCCCGGTGGCCGCGGCGTGAAAACAATGGTGAAACCGGGAAAGCACGAAGGGCGCCGTAGCGCCCTTCCCTGCCTGCAACCTTCAAGCGTTGCCGCCGTTTCCGTTGCCGCCGTTGCCGCTTTCGCGCACCTTGCGGACCCCGCCCGGCTGCCCATGAATGGCACGCCAGCCCCACAGCACGTAGCCCGAGATCGCGTAGGCGACGAACAGCCCGAACAGCGCCACCGGCGGATCGGTCGACACCACCACGAACAGCACCAGGACCAGCACCATCATGCCGAACGGCACGCGGTAGCGCACATCCAGCGCCTTGCCGCTGTAGAACGGCGCGTTGGACACCATCGACAGCCCCGCATACAGCGTGATGCCGAACGCCACCCACGGCATCCACAGTTCCTTGACCGGCAGCTTGTTGTCGATCACCAGCCAGACAAAGCCGGCGACCAATGCCGCGGCAGCCGGGCTGGGCAAACCCTGGAAGAAGCGCTTGTCGACCACGCCGATATTGGCGTTGAAGCGCGCGAGCCGCAGCGCCGCGCAGGTGCAATAGACAAAGGCCGCTATCCAGCCCCACTTGCCGAGGTCATGCAGGATCCATTCATACATCACCAGCGCCGGCGCGACGCCGAACGAGGTCATGTCCGACAGCGAGTCATACTGCTCGCCGAACGCGCTCTGCGTATTGGTGATGCGCGCCACGCGCCCGTCCATGCCATCGAGCACCATGGCCGCGAAGATCGCGATGGCGGCCACGTCGAAGCGCATGTTCATCGCTTGCACGATGGCAAAGAAGCCGGCGAACAATGCCGCGGTGGTGAACGCGTTGGGCAGCAGGTAGATGCCGCGGCGGCGCGGCCGCTGGCGTTCGTAGGCGATGTCGTGGTCGTCTGCGGCATCGTCGTCATAGTCCTCGGCACCGCGCAGCTGGTTGTGGCGGAACGGCCGCAGGTGCGTCACGTTGCCGCTGCTGCCCCGCTTGTTACGTCGATGGAAGGCAACCATCGCAGTCCTCCTGTCTTGTCGTCCTGTCGCGCTGGTCAGGCCTTCGCTCACTTCACGTCGAGTTCGGCGAGGATGGTCGACGACGCCGACACCTTCTCGCCAATGGTCACGCGCGGACGCGCGTCGAGCGGCAGGTACACGTCCACGCGCGAACCAAAGCGGATGAAACCGTAGCGCTGGCCGCGCGCGAGCTTGTCGCCCACCTTGGTGTAGCAGAGGATACGGCGCGCCACCAGGCCGGCCACCTGCACCAGCGTCACCACCTGGCCATCGGCCGCGCGGCGGATGACCACGGCGTTGCGCTCGTTCTCGACCGAGGCCTTGTCCAGGTCCGCGTTGACGAACTTGCCCGGAAAATATTCGACCTTCTCCACCGCGCCGTCGACCGAAACGCGGTTCGAATGCACGTTGAAGACGTTCATGAAGACGCTGATCTTCAGCGCCTCGCGGTTGGCATACGGATCCTGCGTCTTCTCGACCACGACGATGCGGCCGTCCGCGGGCGCCAGCACCGCATTGGGCGCCGAGGGAATCGGGCGCGGCGGGTCGCGGAAGAACTGCAGCACGAACACCGTGATGATCCACAGCGGCAGCGCCCACCAGAAGCCCGCGCTGGCGTGCACCAGCAGCGAGATGACAAAGGCGCCGGCCAGGAACGGCCAGCCTTCACGGGCGATCAGCGGATGAGGATAGTTCATGCAGTACGAGTTTCGATGGAATCAACACCAAGGCCACGACGTCGCGGCGGCAGCCATGTGCGCCGGGACGGTGCCAGCCGGCCCGTCGTCGCGAGCGACGCATCCGGCACGCCTTGCCTGAAAAGTTCGACAAGGATAACAAAAAGCCGTCCAGGTTCCCGCGTATCCCCTTTCGATGATAGAAGGGCATGGCGCGGAACGCTGAACGGCCCAGGCCCGCCGCCGTGCGGCGCGGGCCATCAGACAGCGATGCTGCTTAGTTCTTCGACTGGTCGACCATCTTGTTCTTGGCGATCCACGGCATCATTGCGCGCAGCTTCTCGCCCACCACTTCGATCTCGTGCTCGGCGTTCAGGCGGCGGCGCGAAATCAGCGTCGGGGCACCGGCCTTGTTCTCCAGCAGGAAGCTCTTGGCGTACTCACCGGTCTGGATGTCCTTCAGGCACTGCTTCATCGCCTTCTTGGTCTCTTCGGTCACCACGCGCGGGCCGGTGACGTACTCACCATATTCCGCGTTGTTGGAGATCGAGTAGTTCATGTTGGCGATGCCGCCTTCGTAGATCAGGTCGACGATCAGCTTCAGTTCGTGCAGGCACTCGAAGTAGGCCATTTCCGGCGCGTAGCCGGCTTCCACCAGGGTTTCGAAACCAGCCTTGATCAGCTCGACGGTACCGCCGCACAGCACGGCCTGTTCGCCAAACAGGTCGGTTTCGGTTTCTTCGCGGAAGTTGGTCTCGATGATACCGGCACGGCCGCCGCCGTTGGCGGTGGCGTACGACAGGGCGATGTCACGGGCAGCACCGGACTTGTTCTGGTGCACGGCGATCAGGTGCGGCACGCCGCCACCTTGCGTGTACGTGGCGCGAACGGTGTGGCCCGGGGCCTTCGGCGCAATCATGATCACGTCCAGGTCGGCGCGCGGGATCACTGCACCGTAGTGCACGTTGAAACCGTGGGCAAAGGCCAGCGCTGCGCCTTCCTTGATGTTGTCGTGCACTTCGTTCTTGTACACGTCGGCGATCTGCTCGTCCGGCAGCAGGATCATGACCACGTCCGCGCCCTTGACGGCCTCGGCCACTTCCTTGACTTGCAGGCCGGCGTTGGCGGCCTTGTTCCACGACGCGCCGCTCTTGCGCAGGCCGACCGTCACGTTGACGCCCGAATCCTTCAGGTTCAGCGCGTGGGCGTGGCCCTGCGAGCCGTAACCGATGATGGTGACGTTCTTGCCCTTGATCAGCGAGAGGTCGGCGTCCTTGTCGTAAAACACTTTCATGATAAATCCTTCAATCTCTGTCTTTTATATGAGGGGGGCGGCGTCCTCGTGCGCATTGTGTGCGCACGGATCGCGCCGCCCGGGGGATACTGCTTGAACCTGTTCAGCTGGCTGTGCGAGCGGCTGTGAATCAGACCTTCAGGATGCGCTCGCCGCGGCCGATGCCCGAACCGCCGGTACGGACGGTCTCCAGGATGGCGGTACGGTCGATTGCGTCCAGGAACGCATCGAGCTTCACGCCGTTGCCGGTCAGCTCGATGGTGTAGGTCTTCTCGGTGACATCGATGATGCGGCCGCGGAAGATGTCGGCAGTGCGCTTCATTTCCTCGCGCTCCTTGCCGACCGCGCGCACCTTGACGAGCATCAGCTCGCGCTCGATGTGCGCGCCCTCGGTCAGGTCGACCACCTTGACCACTTCCACCAGCCGGTTCAGGTGCTTGGTGATCTGCTCGATCACGTCATCCGAACCGGTGGTGACGATGGTCATGCGCGACAGCGAGGCGTCCTCGGTCGGCGCCACGGTCAGCGTTTCGATGTTGTACCCGCGGGCCGAGAACAGGCCCACCACGCGCGACAGCGCACCGGCTTCGTTTTCCAGCAGGACCGAAATGATGTGTCGCATTACAGGTCCTCCGCGCCGAGCAGCATTTCGGAAATGCCCTTGCCCGCCTGGACCATCGGCCAGACGTTTTCGGTGGGATCGGTCTGGAAGTCCAGGAACACGGTACGGTCCTTCAGGCGGAACGCCTCGCGCAGCGCCGGCTCGACGTCGGACGTCTTCTCGACGCGCATGCCGATATGCCCGTAGGCCTCGGCCAGCTTGACGAAATCGGGCAGCGCGTCCATGTAGGAGTGCGAGTAGCGGTTGTCGTACTCGATCTCCTGCCATTGGCGCACCATGCCGAGGTAGCCGTTGTTGAGCGAGCAGATCTTCACCGGGGTGTCGTACTGCAGGCAGGTCGACAGTTCCTGGATGCACATCTGGATCGAGCCTTCGCCGGTGATGGTGACGACTTCCTTCTCCGGGAATGCCTTCTTGATGCCCATTGCGTACGGCAGGCCCACGCCCATCGTGCCCAGGCCGCCGGAGTTGATCCAGCGGCGCGGCTCGTTGAACTTGTAGAACTGCGCGGCCCACATCTGGTGCTGGCCGACGTCGGAGCAGATAAAGGCGTCGCCGTGGGTCAGTTCCCAGATCTTTTCCACCACGTACTGCGGCTTGATGATCTCGGAGCTGCGGTCGTACTTCAGGCAGTCCACCGAACGCCATTGCTCGATCTGCTCCCACCACTTGGCCAGGGCTTCGCGCTTGGGCTTGACCTCGCTGGCCTTGAGCTGGGCGATCAGTTCCTGCAGCACGTCCTTGACGTTGCCGACGATGGGGATATCGACCTTGACGCGCTTCGAGATCGACGACGGGTCGATATCGATATGGATGATCTTGCGCGCCTGCGAGGTGAAGTGCGACGGGTTGCCGATCACGCGATCGTCGAAGCGGGCACCGATGGCGATCAGCACGTCGCAGTTCTGCATGGCCATGTTGGCTTCATACGTGCCGTGCATGCCGAGCATGCCGACGAACTGCTTGTGGGTGCCGGGGAACGCGCCCAGGCCCATCAGCGTGTTGGTCACCGGGTGGCCGGTCATCGCGGCCAGCTGGCGCAGCTCATCACTGGCATTGGCCAGCACCACGCCGCCGCCGCTGTAGATGTACGGGCGCTCGGCGTTCTGCAGCAGTGCCACCGCCTTGCGGATCTGGCCCGAGTGACCCTTGTTCACCGGGTTGTACGAGCGCATGTCGATCGACTTGGGGTACTCGTACTTGCAGGCATTGCGCGAGACATCCTTGGGGATGTCCACCACCACCGGGCCCGGACGGCCGGTCGAGGCAATGAAGAACGCCTTCTTGATGGTCGCGGCGAGGTCGCGCACGTCCTTTACCAGGAAATTGTGCTTGACGATCGGGCGGGTGATGCCGACGGTGTCGCACTCCTGAAAGGCGTCCTGGCCAATGGCGTGGGTCGGCACGTTGCCGGTGATCACCACCATCGGGATCGAGTCGAGGTACGCGGTGGCAATGCCCGTGACGGCATTGGTCACGCCGGGACCCGAGGTCACCAGGGCAACGCCCACCTTGCCGGTTGCCCGTGCATAGCCGTCTGCGGCATGGACCGCGGCCTGCTCGTGGCGCACCAGGATGTGCTCGAACTTCTTTTGCTTGTGGAGCTCGTCGTAGATATACAGCACTGCGCCGCCGGGGTAACCCCAGACGTACTGGACGCCTTCTTCGGCAAGTGCGTGAACGAGGATTTCCGCCCCGATCATTTCGGGTGCGGCAGATGAATTGCTGTCTGCGTGGGAGAATTCCGCGCCGGGCATGTTCATTTCAGTCCTTTGCAATTTTCGGCAAAAAATTGTTTGGATGCTCTCTGCCGAACTTGTGGCTCGGGTTCAAGCGGTGCGCGTCTGCATGGAAGACCGCCTCATAAGCGGCCGGATGAGACAACCACTGATGTCGTGTGAACCGTCGATGATACTGCAATGCTCCAGCGCGGTCTATGGTTGTTTTACGCCGAATTCTCAGGGGTTTTACGCAGGGGCGGAGGGCGGATTCCCGCTGCGCAATGTATTTCACCCAATACAAAGTGGTACATGCGCGGTTTTTTTTGCTAGCATCGCAGCACCTTGCCCGTGCTACGGGCCGCACGCAGCACATTCGCAAGGGCCGGGCAATCGACGCCGCAACAAGCTGCACACCAAGCCGCACTCCGCCTGAATGGCCACCGACCAGGAACTGACCGATTTTCTCGCCAGCGTTGAACGCCGCGCCTTCAAGCAGGCCGTGTTCGCGGTCCGCGACGACGAGGCGGCGCTGGATATCGTGCAGGACGCCATGATCAAGCTGGCCGAGAAATACGGCGACAAGGGCGCCGCCGAGTTGCCGCCGCTGTTCCAGCGCATCCTGCAGAACACCATCCATGACTGGTTCCGCCGCCAGAAGGTGCGCAACACCTGGGTCACGCTGTTCTCCAGCCTGCGCGACGACCGCGACGGCGGCGACGACAACGACCTGCTGGAGACGCTGGAGGCGCAGGCCGGCTCCGAATCGGCGGAAAGCAGCGCCGACAAGGTGGAGCGCGCGCAGGTGATGCAGATCATCGAGCAGGAGATCCAGCGCCTGCCGGCGCGTCAACGCGAGGCATTCCTGATGCGTTACTGGGAAGATATGGACGTTGCCGAAACCGCAGCCGCCATGGGCTGCTCCGAGGGCAGCGTCAAGACGCACTGTTCCCGTGCCACGCATACTCTGGCGCAAGCCCTGCGCGCACGGGGGGTCCGACTATGAGCATAAACGAGAGAGAGATCCGCGAACGCCGGTTCGCCCATGAGATTCGCACGGCACTCGATGCAAGTGCCGAGGCTTTGCCGGCCGACATTGCCGAACGGCTCGCCGCCGCGCGCCGGATCGCGCTCGCGCGCAAGAAGGCCGAAGTGGCCGTGCCGGTGCGGCAACTCGCCATGCCGGGACCGCATGTCCCGATGTTCGACGAGGACGACTCGCCGCTGCACCGCGCCGGTGCCTGGCTGCGCCGCCTGGGCCTGATCTGGACGCTGGTGGCGCTGGGCGCCGGCCTGATGGGCATCTATCACTGGCAGCAGCAGAAGCGCGTCGAAGAACTGGCCGATGTCGATGCGGCCATGCTGCTCGACGACCTGCCGCCCACGGCCTACGCCGACGAGGGCTTCCACGTCTTCCTGAAACACGGGCAATAGCATGGCGCCCGCACTGTCCCGCCCCGACGCCCTGCGCCGCCGGCTGGCCGCGCTGCTGCTGGCGGTGGCCGGCACCGCCACTGGCTGGTCGCTGCTGCCGGCGGCCGCGCACGCGCAAGCAGCATCCGGCGCCACTTCGGCATCCGCGGCACCGGCGCCAGCCAGCGTGCGCCCGGCGTGGTCCGAGCTGAGCCCGGTCAACCAGCGCATCCTGGCGCCGCTGCAGCCGCTGTGGAACACCCTGCCCGAACTGAACCGCCGCAAGTGGCTGCGCATCGCCGAGCGCTATCCGAAGTTCTCCCCGGAGGAACAGGCGCGGCTGCAGGAGCGCATGGCTGAATGGGTCAAGATGACGCCGCAGCAACGGCGCCTGGCGCGCGAGAACTACCAGATCACCCGCGCGCTGCCGGCCGATAAGAAGGCCGAGGCATGGGACAAGTACCAGCAACTCCCGGAAGAGCAGAAGAAGAAGCTGGCCGCCGCGGAGCGCGTGCCCAGCCGGCCAGGCGCCGTCAGCGCGCTGCCGAGCACCAAGCGCCTGCCGGGCGGCACCAGCCACACGGTTCGGCACGGGCCCAAGGCCGCCGGCGCGGCCGGCAAACCGGCCAGCGAAACCCAGGCCGCTTCTGCCGCGGCTGCAGCGTCGGCGACTGCGGCCGCAGTGCCGGCAACGGCATCCGTTCCGGCCGCACAGCCAGCCACGGCAGCCACCCCGGCCAGCGCCTCGGCTGCAACCGCACCTGCTGCCGCCGCCAGCACGGCTCCGGCCGCCCCGGAACCCGCTACCGAGGCCGCAGCGGCCTCCGAAGGCACGGCGCGCCAGTAGTCGCCCGCCCGGTCGGTGGTCCGCATGGTGGCCGGCATGCCCTTTGGCATAATGGCTGTCTTGCGCGACCCGCGCCGCGCTTGCTGGCGCCGCCCTTCTTAGCCTGACATGTCCGTTGCCACCACCCTCGATCCCAAGCCCGCCGCAGCCCCGGCGCCCGTGGCACCGCCACTGCGCCGCCGCATTGCCTGCATGCTGTACGAAGGCGTACTGCTGTTCGGCGTGCTGAGCGCCACCACGGCCTGCTACCTGCTGCTGCGTCCGCTGCTGCGGCAGGCCGGCGTGGACGGTCCGCTGACGATCCAGCTGTGGAGCTTCCTGGTGATGGGCCTGTATTTCACTTGGTTCTGGCAGCGCAACGGCCAGACCCTGGCCATGCAGACCTGGCGCATCCGCGTCGAGAACGCCACCGGCGCACCGCCGCGCTGGCCGCAGGCGGCGCTGCGCTATGTGCTGGCCTGGCTATGGCTGCCGCCGTCGGCGGCGCTCGGGCACTGGCTGGGGCTGGTCAAGGGCCCGTTCGTCGGCGTGCTGTGCGCTGGCCTGCTGGTCTGGATCCTGCTGGCGTGGCTCGACCCGCGCCGGCAGTTCCTGCACGACCGCCTCGCCGGCACGCGGCTCGCAGACCTGCGCACGCCCAAGGCATGACGCTCGGCGCCGCCGGCATCCGCCGCCTGGCGCTGGCCGCGCAGGCGGCCGCGGCGCTTGGCATCGGCGCCGCCCTGGTGCGGCTGGCGGGATGGCCCTGGCCGGGCGCGATCGCCGCCGGCGCGGTGGTGATCCTCGGCGGCTTCGCAACCGGCATCGCCATCGCCTTTGCCTTTACCGGGCGCGGCCTGTTGGTGGCGCCAGGCCACCGCCCGCCCGCGCCGCCGCAAGAACTTGCCGCGACACGCCGCCCGCTGCGCTTGCCTGAAGCGCTGCGCTGCTACCTGAACGAGATCCGGTCCGTCCTGCGCATGTTCGACTGGCTGCAGCCGTTCCGCGCCCGCGCGCCCTTTGCCCCGCCCGCCGACGCCCTGCCCGGCCGCGACTCGCCGCCGGTGCTGCTGGTCCACGGCTACGCCTGCGGGCAGGCGATCTGGCTCGACATGCAGCCCGCGCTGGCGGCCGCTGGCTATCGCTGCGAAGGGATCGACCTGCTGCCGGTCTTCGGCGATATCGACGACTATGCGCATGCGCTGCTGGGCGCGATGCTGCGCACGACCGCAGCCTACGGCCGTGCGCCATTGCTGGTGTGCCACAGCATGGGCGGGCTGGTGGCACGCGCGGCGTTGCAGCTGGCTGGCGACGAAGACATCTGCGCCGGCATCGTGACCCTCGGCACCCCGCACCATGGCAGCGCGCTGGCGCGCTTCGGCGGCGGGCACAACGCCGCGCAGATGCGCTGCGGCAGCCCCTGGCTGCGCGCGCTTGCCAGCGCGGAAAGCCCGCGCCTGCGCGCCCGCATGATCTCGGTGTTCAGCTGGCACGACTCGATCGCCGGGCCGCCCTGCACAGGCTGGATCGACGGCGCCGGACATATCGCCCTGTCAGGCATCGGCCATGTGTCGCTGCTGCGGCATCCGGCGGCGATCCAGGCGGTGCTGGATGCGCTGCGGGAGCTGTCGGCACGCGGACGCTAGCCGGCGGCGACGGCATCGCTGCTGTCCCGCTTGCGCCACGGTTTCCCACGCTTCACAAGTCAGTCATGTTTTCGTCACGGCGGCGTCATCGCGCGCTGGCTGAATGCAGCCATCGCCGCTACCGGGACTGCCATGGTGCAAGCACTCCGATCCGCCCGCGGATACCTGTCGAAGGCCGCGCAACTGAAGCAACGGCTGCGCCGCAGCCCCGGCAGCGGCTGGGACACCGCGGCACCGCTGAGCGCATTCCTGCCGCCGGGCCTTGATGCCGCCGCACTCGCGCCGCTGCGCGAGCAGCCGCAAACGTATCCGCCTGAGCCGCACAAGGTCCACCGCTACCGCGCCATCTGGCTGTCCGACATCCACCTGGGCACACCCGGCTGCCAGGCCACCTACCTGCTCGACTTCCTCAAGCACAACGAATCCGACCAGCTCTACCTGGTCGGCGACATCATCGACGGCTGGCAGCTGCGCCGCGGCTGGTACTGGCCGCAAAGCCACAACGACGTCGTGCAGAAACTGCTACGCAAGGCGCGCAAGGGCACCGAGGTGATCTACGTGCCCGGCAACCACGACGAAGCCGCGCGCCAGTTCGACGGCATGGCGTTCGGCGACATCACCGTGCGCGAAGAAGCGGTCCACGTCACCGCCACCGGGCGCCGGCTGTGGGTGGTGCATGGCGACCTGTTCGACGGCGTGGTGCAGCACGCGCGCTGGCTGGCGTACCTGGGCGACTCGCTGTACACGATGATCCTGGCGCTGAACCGGCACTTCAACCGGCTGCGCGCGCGGCTGGGCTTCCCGTACTGGTCGCTGTCGCAGTTCCTGAAGCACCAGGTCAAGAACGCGGTCAACTACATCAGCGCCTTCGAGACCGCAATGGTCGACGAAGCGCGCCGGCGCGGCTGCGATGGCGTGGTCTGCGGCCACATCCACAAGGCCGAGATCCGCGAAGTCAACGGGCAGCTCTACTGCAACGACGGCGACTGGGTGGAAAGCCTGTCGGCGCTGGTCGAGACCATGGAAGGCGAGTTGAAGATCGTCTACTGGACCACGCTGCTGGATCCGCCCGAACCGGCCACCCGTCGCCGGCGCCGTGCCGCGGTGGCGGGCTGATGCTGGCCGCCCGCCAAGCCTGATTCCGCATTGCCCTTCCAACGCCCCCTAGGAGGCTGCATGAAGATCCTGATCGTCACCGATGCCTGGGAACCGCAGGTCAACGGCGTGGTGCGCACGCTCAAGTCCACGCGCCGCGAACTGGAGGCACTGGGCCACACGGTCGACATGATCACGCCGCTGGAATTCCGCACGGTGCCGTGCCCCACCTATCCCGAGATCCGGTTGTCGCTGCTGCCGTCGGCGCGGGTGCGGCGGCGCATCGAAGCCTTCGGCCCCGATGCCCTGCATATCGCCACCGAAGGCCCGCTCGGCCTGGCTGCACGAAGCCACGCGCTGCGCCGGCGCCTGCCCTTCACCACTGCCTACCACACGCGTTTTCCGGAGTACGTGCAGGCGCGCTTCGGCATCCCGCTGGCCTGGACCTACCGCTTCCTGCGCTGGTTCCACGGCCCGGCGCAGTCGGTGATGGCCCCGACTCCGGTGGTGCTCGATGACCTGCACCAGCACGGCATCGACCACGGCGTGCTGTGGTCGCGCGGCGTCGATCTCGACATCTTCACGCCGCAGCGCGCCAACGTGCTCAACACGGCGCACCCGATCTTCCTGTACGTGGGCCGCGTCGCGGTGGAAAAGAACGTCGAGGCCTTCCTGGCGCTCGACCTGCCCGGCTCCAAGTGGGTGGTCGGCGACGGCCCCGCGTTGTCCGCGCTGCGCGCGCGCTATCCGGGCGCCAACTACCTGGGCGTCCTGAGCCAGCCAGAACTGGCCCGGGTGTATGCTTCGGCTGATGTCTTCGTGTTCCCCAGCCGCACCGACACCTTCGGACTGGTGCTGCTGGAAGCGCTGGCCAGCGGCCTGCCGGTGGCGGCGTACCCGGTCACCGGCCCGATCGATGTGCTGGGCGACAGCCCCGCGGGCGTGATGCACGAAGACCTGCGCGAAGCCTGCCTGGAAGCGCTGCGCATCGACCGCGCCACGGCCCGAGCCCATGCCGAACGGTTTTCGTGGCGCGCCGCCTCCGAGCAGTTCCTGGCCCATTTGCGGCCGTTCGCTGCCGGCAGGCCCGGCGGCGCGGCGGCCCAACCCGCATCGCAAAGCCATGCCGAAACCCCACCCGGAACTGCCGTCCGACCCGCCCCTGCAGAGGCCGCCGGCAGCCCAGAGCGCTGACTACACGATCGAGCAGAACCCCCACAAAGGCAACCGCGGCCTGGCACGCGCCTGGCACGCCGCCATCAACTCGCTGTCCGGCCTGCGCTACGCGGTGCTGGAGGAAAGCGCGTTTCGCCAGGAGCTGACACTGGTGGCGATCCTGGCGCCATGCGCCTTCCTGCTGCCCGTGGGGGTGGTTGAACGCATCCTGCTGCTAGGCACGCTGCTGGTGGTGCTGATCGTGGAACTGCTCAACTCCAGCGTCGAGGCGGCCATCGACCGGATCTCGCTGGAACGCCACAGCCTGTCCAAGCGCGCCAAGGATTTCGGCAGCGCCGCGGTGATGCTGGCGCTGGTGCTCTGCGGCGGCACCTGGCTGGCCATTGCCGGGCCTCATGTGGTGCACTGGGTGCGGGCGCTGGCGGGCTGAATTCCGGGCAATGTACGGGCCAGGTACCAGCAGCGAGCCCGCCGGGCAGTGGCGCGGGCCGATTGCTTATAATCGCTACCCTGCCACGATTCACCGATCGACCCATCGCCCGGACGCCCATGGAACCGAAACCGCAAACCGGCCCCCGCCGCACCAAGGACCGCATCCTCGACGTCTCGCTGCGCCTGTTCAACGAAGTCGGCGAACCGAACGTCACCACCACGACGATCGCGGAAGCGATGGAGATCAGCCCCGGCAATCTCTATTACCACTTCCGCAACAAGGACGACATCATCAACTCCATCTTCGTGCGCTTCGAGCAGGAGATGGAGCGCCGCCTGAAGATGCCGGACGACCACAAGGCGACCCTGGACGAGAGCTGGGGCTACCTGCAGTACATGTCCGAGTTCCTGTGGAATTACCGTTTCCTGTACCGCGACATCAACGACCTGCTGGCGCGCAACCGGATGCTGGAGACCAACTTCAAGCGCATCGTCGAGCAGAAGCAGCGCTTCGCGCACGAGATCTGCCGGCAGTTCCTGGAAGACGGCGAGATGGAAGCCACGCCCGAGCAGGTCGAGGCGATCTGCACCAACATGGTGGTGATCGCCACCTACTGGCTGTCGTTCCAGTTCGTGCAGCATCCGCGCCAGTACAACGATCCCGAGCAGATCCGTGGCTACCTGCACGGCTCGAGCTACCACATCTTCTCGATCCTCGCGCCCTACCTGCGCGGCCGCGCGCGCGAGGCCTTCGATCAGCTGGCCCGCGACTACGCGGCGTCCAGGGCAGCCGCCGAAGCGGCAAAGGAAAAGAAGTGAAATCTGTCTGCGTCTATTGCGGCTCCAGCCCCGGCAACCGCCCCGAATATGCCGAGGGCGCGCGCCTGCTCGGCCGCACGCTGGCCGAGCGCGGCCTGGCGCTGGTCTACGGCGGCGGCAAGGTTGGCCTGATGGGCACCGTAGCCGACGCAGTGCTGGAGCACGGCGGCACCGTCGTCGGCATCATCCCGGAAGCGCTGATGCAGAAGGAAGTGGGCCACCGCGGCCTGACGGAGCTGCACGTGGTGCGCAACATGCACGAGCGCAAGCAGATGATGGCCGACCGTGCCGATGCCTTTATCGCCATGCCCGGCGGCGTGGGCACCTTCGAAGAACTGTTCGAGACCTTCACCTGGCTGCAGCTGGGCTATCACGACAAGCCGGTGGGACTGCTCAATGTCGGCGGCTTCTATGACGGCATGCTCGGCTTTCTCGGCCATGCCGTGCAGGAAGGTTTCCTGAAGCAGGTGCATGCCGACCTGCTGCACGTGGCGGACCTGCCCGGCACGCTGCTGGACCAGCTGGCCGCCGCGCCGCGCGTGCGCGTGGACAAGTGGCAGCAGGCCCGCGACAAGACCTGACGCCCGGCGCGGATTCAGCCGCGCTTAGAACGACGAGCCCGGCCGCTGCAGGAACGCCAGTTCCTCCGCCGTGCTCGGCCTGCCAAGCACCGCGTTGCGGTGCGGGAAGCGGCCAAAGCGCGCGATGATCTCGCGGTGCTTGTCGGCCCACTCCACCACATCCACCTTCCCGCCACTGGACTCGCGCAGCTGCGCCATCAGCCGCACCGCCTCGTGCTGGTCTTCCAGCGCTTCCGAATGCTCGAACGGCATGTAGCAGAACATGCGGTGGTAGTCGGTCGGCAGCTCACGGTCCATGCCGGTCGCGACGATGCGCCTGGACAGCGCCAGCGCCTGCGCATCGGTGCCGAAGCTGCGCGGATCATTGCGGAACATGTTGCGCGGGAACTGATCCAGCAGTACCACGCGGGCGCAGGCGCCTGTGGCCGTGACCGACCAGTCGTCCAGTGCGCCCTCGCTGGCGACCTGCCAATCGGACAGGAAGTGCGTGCGGATGCGGGCGTCGAAGTCATCCGACTTGGCGAACCATGCCCGGCGCTCAGTATCCCAGGCCGCCGAACCGGGCTGGTCGAACCAGAAATCGAGCACGCGGCAGGCAGCTTCAGGCAGTTGCACGGACATGGGCGGATGTTTTTTTTCGCAGTAGAAAGGGGATGAAGGCGCCTCAGCGCGCCACGTTGCGCATCCAGTCGGCAGTCTGGAAGAACGCCTGCATCAGGCGCAGCTGCAGCTCCTCGGGCAAGCCGACGTCCTGCATCGCCAGTGCCATGCAGCGCATCCACTGGTCGCGTTCGCTGATGCCGATCTCGAAGGGCATGTGGCGCGCGCGCAGGCGCGGATGGCCGAAGCGCTCGATAAAGTGGTTGGGGCCGCCCAGCCAGCCGCACAGGAACCAGAAGAGCTTGTCGCGCGAGCCGTCCAGCGAAGGCGGGTGGATTGCGCGCAGCCCGGCAAACTGGGTTTCCAGGTCCATCAGGTCGTAGAAGCGGTCGACCAGCTCGCGCACGCGCGCCTCGCCGCCGACGAGTTCGAACGCCGTGACCTCGGGGGTGCCGTCGGCGTTGCCGGATTGTTGATTGGATTCAGTACTCATCACAAACTCGTGAGGTGACGCCGCTCAGGCGTCACGCAAGGTCGCCAGCGCCGGCTGGCGCAGCACTTCGCGCAGGCCCAGCCAGCCGCCGGCAAAAGCGCACAGCATGCCAGAAACCACGCCGACCGGCACGATCCACGCATTGAAGCGGTACGGGAAGTCGAAGACGAACTGCGACAGCCCCCAGCCTACCGCGATCGCGCCCAGGCTCGCCAGCAAGCCAGCCAGCCCGCCGACCACCAGGAACTCCGCATATTGCGTCTGCCGCACCAGCGCCGCCGACGCCCCCAGCGCCTTGAGCAGGCCCGCGTCGCGCATGCGCTCGTCGCGCGCGCCGGACAGCGCCGCGTACAGCACCGTGACCCCTGCAGCCAGCGTGAAGATAAACAGGAACTCCACCGCCGCGATCACCTGGTCCAGGATGTCCTGGATCTGGCGCAGGATCATGTCGGTGTTGACCACCGTGATGTTGGGGAAGGCCGCGATCAGCCTGTTACCCAGCGCCGCGCCAGCCGCGGGCAGGTGGAACGAGGTGATGTAGGTCTCGGGCATGCCCTGCATCGCCGCCGGCGGCAGGATCACGAAAAAATTGACCCGCATCGAACCCCAGTCGAGCTTGCGCAGCGAGGTCACGCGCGCCTGCACCGCCTGGCCGGCCACGTCGAAACGCAGCGTGTCGCCAAGGCGAATCCCCAGCGTCTTGGCAATGCCCTCCTCCACTGAGGCGCCTGCGTCGGTGCCGGCGCTGCCGTCGGACCACCGCCCGGCGATCACGCGGTTGCCCTCCGGCAGCACATTGGTATAGGACAGGTTGAATTCGCGCTCGACCAGGTTGCGCGCGCGGCCTTCCTCGAAGCTGCCGGCCTGGATCGCGCGCTCGCCGATATGGGTCAGGCGCCCGCGCACCATCGGATAAAGCAGGTCGTTGATACCGGCGCCGGCCAGCATCTTGCGCAGCGGCTCGCGCTGGTCCGGCTGGATGTTGATGATGAAGCGGTTGGGCGCGTCGGCCGGCGTGGCGCTGCGCCACGAATCGACCAGGTCGTTGCGGGTCATGCCGAGCAGCAGCAGCGCCATCAGTCCCACCGCCAGCGCCACGGTCTGCAGCACGGTGACGCCGCGGCGGCGCTCCAGCACCGCCAGGGCAAAGCGCCAGCCCATCGACGCCGCGCCGCGCAGGCGTCCGCGCAGCAGGCGCGACAGCAGCGTGAGCAGTCCCAGCGCCAGCAAGCCGAACACCACACCGGCGCCGACGAAGCCGCCCGCGGTGGTCAGCCCGAGGCGCAGGTCGCGCGCCGCCACCAGCAGCAGCGCGACGAAGGCACCCAGGCCGAGCGCGTACGCGACCCACGCCGATACCGGTGGCAGCCCGATATCACGGCGCAGCACCCGCAGCGGCGCCACGCGCGTCAGCGCCAGCAGCGGCGGCAGCGCAAACCCCGTCAGCAGCACCAGTCCCGCCAGCACCCCCACTACCGCCGGCAACGCCGACGGCTGAGGCAGCGACACCTTGAGCAGCCCGCCCAGCGACAGCAGCAGCCCGTAGTGCGCCACATAGCCGATCAGCACCCCCGCCAGCGCACCGGCCGTGCCGATCAGCAGGAATTCCAGCCCGAACGCGCGCAGGATCTGCCCGCGCGACAGCCCCAGGCACTTGTAGACCGCGCAGGCATCGGTGTGGCGCTGCATGTAGCGGCGCGCCGACATCGCAATCGCCACCGCCGCGATCATCGACGACAGCACCGCCACCAGCGACAGGAAGCGCTCGGCCCGGTCGAGCGTGGCGCGCATCTGCGGCTGGCCGGACTCGAGCGACTCGATGCGGGTGTTGCGCAGCTTGCGGCGGCCGATTTCCTCTTGCGCCCATTTCTGGTACGCGGCACCGGCGGCGTCGGGGCCGGCCACCAGCAGCCGGTAGGTCACGCGGCTGCCCCAGCCAATCAGGCCGGTGCCTTCAAGGTCCGACAGCGGCATCAGCACGCGCGGCGCGAAGTTCATGAAGCCCGTGCCGCGGTCCATCTCCTGCGTGATGATGCGGTCGATGCGGAAGGTGCGGCTGCCGAGCTGCAGCGCATCGCCCACGCTCACGCCGAGCGCGCCCAGCAGCGCTTCGTCGACCCATACCGTGCCTGGCGCGGGAATGCCTTCGGCGGGCGCGTCCGGCGTGCCAGGCGCGTTGGCCACCCTGAGCTTGCCGCGCAGCGGATAGCCGTAGGTCACGGCCTTGAGCGCGGCCAGCTGGCTGGGCGCGTCGGCGCCGGCCGCGCGCGGCTTGCCGCTGGCCGTGGCCATGCTCGGAAAGGTCACCGTCTGCGCCACCGCCAGACCCTGCCGCCCGGCACGCTGCGCGAAGGCGGCGTCGAACGGATGGTCCGAGACCAGCAGCACGTCGGCGGCGATCATCTGCCGCGCATCGCGCTCCAGCCCCAGCCGCATGCGGTCGGCCATGAAGCCGACGCTGGTCAGCGCCGCCACCGCCAGCACCAGCGCGAACAGCAGCAGGTAAAGCTCGCCGGCGAGCCAGTCGCGGCGCGCCATGCGCAGTGCCTGGCGCCAGGCGGAAAACCTGCTGGCTTGCGCGGTGCTCGCGCCGGCGGTGGGACTGGCGTTGGTGGTCGGGGCGTCGATGGCGGACTCGGGGGGCATCGGTTGTTCGGTTCTTTGTTCGTTAATTGTTCAATAATTGTTCAATTAAGGCGCTAAGGCGGTCCCGGCGGTCCCGGCCGTCCCGTCCGCGCGCTGCTGCTGCGCAGCGTGGCATGCAGCCGGCGCACACCGCGCCACAGCCTCGGCAGCAGCCAGATGGCGGCCACCAGGAACAGGACCAGCACCACCAGGAACACCACCGGCAGGAAAAACGCCAGCATCAGGCTACCGGTCGCAGTCAGGTCCTCGGTGAATGAGGCCGCCCAGTTGGAAAACGGTTCCGGCGAAACGTTGATCAGCGCGCGCGTGCCGGCCTTGGCAGCATGCGCGGTGGCGGCCAGCGTGCCGCCGATCAGCCCGGCCGCCACCATCCACTGCGGGTCGAGCTGACCGAACGCGGCGGCCGCCAGGATCGCGCCGGCGGGGATGCGCACGAAGGTATGGATGCCGTCCCAGACCGAGTCGAAGCCCGGCACCTTGTCGGCGATGAACTCGGCCACGGCCAGCGCCGCGGCCACGCCGATCACCCACCAGGATTCCAGCGGCTGCAGCCCGGGCGGCAGTTCCAGCAAGCCCAGACGTGCCAGCACGCCTGCGGCGAACACGGCGAGGTAAAGACGAAAACCGCTGGCCCAGGACATGCCCGCGGCCAGCGCGGCGGTTTCCAGCATGGTGCTCCTTGCAAGGCCGGGCGCGCGCGGGGCACACGTCCTGGCAAGGAGTGTAATACGACCGCAGCAGACGGGCAGCGCCGCCCGTCATGCCAACCGCAGGCGGCCCGGCTTGCCGCTCAGCTCCCTTCCTTGCCGTCCGGCCCGAACCAGGGCAGCGCTTCCTGTGGCATCAGCACCCCGGCCGGTTCGGCCATGGCGTAGCCGGGCAGCGCCTCGATACGTTTGGCAAACGCCGGATCGGCCAGCAAGGCCATCAGCGCCGCCATCCAGCCGGCGGTCTGGTCGTTCTTGCGCAACGCCAGGTAATAGGCCTCGCGCGTCAGCGGCACGAAGGCCAGGCCGTGGCTTTCTGCGTTCATGCGCAGCCCGAAGCCGACCTGGGCACGGCCGCCATGCACCGCTTCGCCCACTTTCTCGTTGCTGAACTCGGTGTCCTCGTAGCCGGCGATCTGGTCCGGATACAGGCCCTGCGCCGCCAGCAGCTGGTCGAACAGCATGCGCGTACCCGAGCTGCGCTGCCGGTTGATGAAGCGCGCCTGGGTGCGCACCAGGTCGCGCAGGTCGCGGATCTCGCGCGCCAGTTCCGGCGCCACGATCAACCCCTGCTCGCGCCACGCCAGGCGCAGCAGCCGTACCGACGCCGGCCGCAGCCACTTGCGCAGCGTCACATGCGCCACCGATCCGGCGGTCTGCACCGGCGACACGTAGAAGCCCGCCAGCTCCGACTGCCGCTCCTGCAGGCAGACCAATCCTTCCACGCTGCCGCAGAAGACGGTGTCGAGTTGCAGCGGCGTGGCCGCCTCCCCCAGCGCTGTGGCCAGCAGTTCCACCGCCGGATCATGGCTGCCTGTGAAGTGCACGCCGGATTGAGGCTGTTGCGCATCATCCAGCTCGGCGATGAACTCCGCCATGGCCTTCTGCACTACCGGGTCGACCGACTCGCGCAAGCGCAGCTCGGCACGCAGCAGCCGCTCGCCAAAGCGTGTCAACGACGCCCCGCGGCCGCGCTCCATGTCGAGCATGGTGCGCCCCAGCATCTCTTCCCACGTGCGCATCACGCCCCAGGCATGGCGGTATGACAAGCCGATCTCGCGCGCTGCGCGATGCAAGGACCCAGTCTCGCGCACCGCCTTGAGCAGCTGAAAGACCTTGTCGTTGGCACGCGGATTGTCGTCAGGCGCGATGACCGGGAACAAGTCAAAGCGGAAGGTCATATGTGCTCCGCCTCATATTTACTTCTGAAATCCCGCTGAACCACAATGAACACCCCATGTTTCTTGTCTTTCGTTGCATTCTCCCTGAGAGCGACAGCGAAAGGCAATTATGTCCATCAAAACATAACCAAGAGGGTCACAGCATGCCGCCGCGCCACACCGCCAGCCCGCTCCGCCACCTGCGCCGCACTACCGCCGTTGCCTGCCTGGCCCTGTTGTCGGCCGCGCACGCCGGCGAACTGAAGCTCGCCACCACCACCAGCACCGAAAACTCGGGTCTGCTGAAGTACCTGCTGCCCCGCTTCGAGCAGAAGTCCGGTGTCACCGTCAAGGTGATCGCCGTCGGCTCCGGCAAGGCGATGAAAATGGGCGAGATGGGCGACGTCGACGTGCTGCTGGTCCACGCCCGCAAGATGGAAGACGCCTTCGTCTCCGCCGGCTACGGCGTCAACCGGCGCGATGTGATGTACAACGACTTCATCGTGGTCGGCCCGGCCAATGACCCTGCCGGCGTGAAGGGCGGCAAAGACGTGCTCGCCGGCTTCCGCAAGCTCGCCGGCAGCGGCAGCAAGTTCATCTCGCGCGGCGACAACTCCGGCACCGACGTGATGGAGAAGGAGTACTGGAAAGAGATCGGCATCGAGCCCAAGGGCAAGCCGTGGTACGTCAGCGCCGGGCTGGGCATGGGCGAGGTATTGACCATGGCCGCGCAGATGCCAGGCTACACGCTGTCAGACCGCGCCACCTACGGGGCGTACCGCGCCAAGACGGGACTGGCCATTGCCATCGAAGGCGACCCGAAGATGTTCAACCCGTACGGGATCATCGCGGTCAATCCGGCCAGGCACGCAGGCACCAACTATGCGGACGCGATGAAACTGGTGGAGTGGATCACGTCGAAGGAAGGGCAGGACGCGATCGCCAGCTACAAGGTAGAGGGGGAGCAGCTGTTCTTCCCGAGCTTCATGGCGCAGACCGCGCAGAAGTAAGAAAGACGCCGGCGGGGCATCACCCCGCCCCCCCCTCCAGCCGCGGCAGCTGGGGCAGGTCCGCCGCCACCTCCGCGATCATCCGCCGGATCCACATGATGTCCGGCGCCGCATGGCAGCGCTCGTGCCACAGCTGGTAGAAGCGCATGCGCGGGAACGACACCGGCGACGGCACCATCCGGATCGGCAGGTACTGCGCATAATGCGCCGCGAACTGGCGGCCGGTGGTGAAGACCATGTCGGTTTTCATCAGCACATACGGCACCAGTCCGAAATACGGCAGCGTCACCTGGATATTGCGCTTGTAGCCCTGCTCGGCGAGCGCCTGGTCGATCATGCTGCGCTGCATCGACGCATACGGCGCCGGTGCGAGGTGCGGCATTTCCAGGTAATGCTTCAGCGTCAGCCCCTTGCGCGCCAGCGGGTGCTGCGCGCCCAGCATGCACACCACCTCATCGTCGAACAGCGGCGAGATATGCAGGTGTTCCGGCGGCGACAGCCAGTTGCCGACCACGATATCCAGCTGGCCCTGCTCCAGGTCGTCCAGGAAGTCCGACGACGACGTCATCGGATGCACGAACAGCTTGGCGCCCGGCGCCAGCCGGCGCACGCGCTCGACGATATTGGGCAGGAAGAAGGCGTCCAGGTAGTCCGGCGCGCCCAGGTGGAAGGTGCGCGTGGTGGTGGCCGGGTCGAACTGCTGCGGCGGGCGGGCGATGCGATCCATCGCCGCGAGGCTTTGCTCGGCCAGCGCCAGCAGCTCGCGGCCACGCTCGGTCGGCACCATGCCGTTCTTGCCCCGCACCAGGATGGCGTCGCCGGTGATCTCGCGCAGGCGCTTCAGGGTGTTGCTGATGGCGGGCTGCGACTGGCCCAGGCGCACGGCGGTACGGGTCACGCTCTGCTCGGTCAGCAGGGTGTGGAGCACCCGCAGCAAATAAGTATCGAGATGGTCGCGTCCGTGCATGGCGATGGGCAGCCCTCCGGCGGGGGCCGGATGGGTGGCGTGAGGGATGGGAACGGCGCATAGTGTATGACACGCACCCCACAATCGGTCAAATCCGCATCCCGCTCGGTGCGGCCGGGCACCGACTGGCGTGCCCGCTGATGGCGCATATCACCTGGGCCGAATATTGCAAGAAACGTGGCGATGCTATGTTTCCGCCATCCCCAAGAGAGAGAAGACCATGGAGACGCAAACCATCCGCTTTTTCCACCGCGGCCAGGTCAAGGAAGTATCCGACGCCCCCATTACCCGCACCGTGCTGCAGTACCTGCGTGAAGACGCCCGCTGCACCGGCACCAAGGAAGGCTGCGCCGAAGGCGACTGCGGCGCCTGTACCGTCGTCATCGGCGAGCTGCAGGACGGCGGCGACGTCGAATTCAAGGCGGTCAATGCCTGCATCCAGTTCCTGCCCACGCTCGACGGCAAGGCCCTGATCACGGTCGAGGACCTGCGCCAGGCCGACGGCACCCTGCACCCGGTGCAGGAAGCCATGGTCGAGTGCCACGGCTCGCAGTGCGGCTTCTGCACCCCCGGCTTCGTGATGTCGCTGTGGGCGCTGTACCAGCAGCACACCCCGGGTGGCGAGGCACCGTCACGCCAGACCATCTGCGACGCGCTGACCGGCAACCTGTGCCGCTGCACCGGCTACCGCCCGATCATCGACGCCGGCGAGCGCATGATGGCCCTGCCCGCGCCGACGGACGGCAAGCTCGACCCGAAGCAGATCGCCGACACGCTGCGCAACCTCAAGCGCGGCGAGACCTTCCGCTACCGCGCGCAGGGCCAGGACTTCTTCGCGCCGCGCACCGCGGCCGAGTTCGGCGCCATCAAGGCGGCGCAGCCCGATATCCGCATCCTGGCGGGCAGCACCGACGTCGGCCTGTGGGTGACCAAGCAGTTCCGCGAGCTGGGCAACCTGCTCTACGTGGGCCAAGTGGAGGAGCTGAACCGGATCGAGGAACGCGACGGCATGGTCGAGATCGGCGCCGCGGTCACGCTGGAGAAGGCCTATGCCGCGCTGAATGCCGCGCATCCGGAACTGGAAGAAATGTGGAAGCGCTTCGCTTCCCTGCCGATCCGCAATGCCGGCACGCTGGGCGGCAACATCGCCAACGGCTCGCCGATCGGCGACTCGATGCCGGCACTGATTGCGCTGGGCACGGAAGTGGTGCTGCAGCTTGGCGAAACCCGCCGCACCCTGCCCCTGGAAGACCTGTACCTGGCCTACCAGAAGACCGCCATGCAGCCAGGCGAATTCGTCGCGGCGCTGCGCGTGCCGGTGGCGGGGCCCCAGCACTTCCGCACCTACAAGTTGTCCAAACGTTTTGACGAGGATATCTCAGCCGTGTGTGCCGCATTCGGCATCACCGTGCAGGACGGCATCGTCAGCGAGGCGCGCATCGCCTTCGGCGGCATGGCCGCCACGCCCAGGCGCGCGGCCGCCACGGAAGCGGCCCTGACCGGCCAGCCGTGGAATGAAGCCACCGCCCGCGCCGGCATGGCCGCGCTGTCGCTGGACTACACCCCGCTGACCGATATGCGCGCGACCGCGTCGTACCGCAGCCGCGGCGCCGCCAACCTGCTGTACCGCTTCTGGCTGGAAACCACCAGCGCAGCGCTGCCCGCGGCAGCCGTCAATGTCCGTGCGCCCGGCGCCGGCACCATCGCAATCGTCACGGCCTGAGAGAAAAAGGAAATCGGCATGAACAAGCAAACCGAACCCTTCCTGCTCGACGCCGGCATTACCGCCGAGGCCGTGCCGCAGGTCGGCATCTCGCGTCCGCATGAATCCGCCCACCTGCACGTGGCCGGCACCGCCACCTATACGGACGACATCCCCGAGCTGGCCGGCACGCTGCACGCCGCCCTCGGCATGAGCAGCCGCGCGCACGCCCGCATCAAGTCGATCTCGCTCGACAAGGTCCGCGCCGCGCCCGGCGTGGTGTCCGTGCTGACGGTGGACGACATCCCCGGCACCAACGACTGCGGCCCGATCATCCACGACGACCCGATCCTGGCGCGCGACGTGGTGCAGTTCATCGGCCAGCCGGTCTTTATCGTGGTGGCGACCTCGCATGATGCCGCCCGCCGCGCCGCCCGCCTCGGCGTGATCGAGTATGAAGACCTGGCGCCGGTGCTGTCGCCGGAAGCCGCGCACGAAGCCGGCAGCTATGTGCTGCCGCCGATGCATCTCAAGCGCGGCGAGGCGGCCAGCCATATCGCCGGCGCTGCCCATCAGGACGGCGGCAAGATCCACCTTGGCGGGCAGGAACAGTTCTACCTGGAAGGCCAGATTTCCTACGCCGCCCCGCGCGAGAACGACGGCATGCAGGTGTGGTGCTCGACCCAGCACCCGACCGAAATGCAGCACGCCGTGTGCCATATGCTGGGCTGGCAGGCGCACCAGGTGCTGGTCGAATGCCGCCGCATGGGCGGGGGCTTCGGCGGCAAGGAATCGCAGTCGGCGCTGTTCGCCTGCTGCGCCGCGCTGGCCGCGTGGAAGCTGATGTGCCCGGTCAAGCTGCGTCCGGACCGCGACGACGACATGATGATCACCGGCAAGCGCCATGACTTCGTGTTCGACTACGAAGTGGGCCACGATGACGACGGCCACATCGAGGGCGTCAAGGTCCAGATGGTGTCGCGCGCCGGCTTCTCGGCCGACCTGTCGGGCCCGGTGATGACCCGCGCCATCTGCCACTTCGACAACGCCTACTGGCTGCCGAACGTGCAGATCGACGGTTACTGCGGCAAGACCAATACGCAGAGCAATACCGCCTTCCGCGGCTTCGGCGGCCCGCAGGGCGCGTTCGCGATCGAGTACATCCTGGACAACGTGGCGCGCAACGTCGGCAAGGATTCGCTCGAGGTGCGCCGCGCCAATTTCTACGGCAAGACCGAAAACAACGTCACGCCGTACGGGCAGACCGTCGAAGACAACGTCATCCATGAGCTGATCGACGAACTGGTCGCGACCAGCGCATACCGCGCACGCCGCGAGGCCACGCGCGCCTTCAACGCGCAGAGCCCGATCCTGAAGAAGGGCATCGCCATCACCCCGGTGAAGTTCGGCATCTCGTTCAACGTGGCCCACTTCAACCAGGCCGGTGCGCTGGTGCACGTCTACAACGACGGCTCGGTGCTGGTGAATCACGGCGGCACCGAAATGGGCCAGGGCCTGAACACCAAGGTGGCAATGGTGGTGGCGCATGAGCTGGGCATCCGCATGGAGCGCGTGCGCGTGACCGCGACCGATACCAGCAAGGTGGCCAATACCTCGGCGACCGCCGCGTCGACCGGCGCCGACCTGAACGGCAAGGCCGCGCAGGATGCCGCCCGCCAGATCCGCGAGCGCCTGGCTGTGTTTGCCGCGCGCAAGGCCGGCGTGGAGCCGTCCGAAGTGCGCTTCAACGACGACCTGGTCAGCGCCGGCGAGCTGCGCGTGTCCTTCGGCGAGCTGGCGCGCGAGGCCTACGTGGCGCGCGTGCAGCTGTGGTCCGACGGCTTCTACACCACGCCCAAGCTGCACTGGGACCAGAGCAAGCTGCAGGGCCGCCCGTTCTACTACTACGCCTACGGCGCCGCCTGCTCCGAGGTTCTGGTCGACACGCTCACCGGCGAATGGAAGCTGCTGCGCGCCGATGCGCTGCACGACGCCGGCCGCTCGCTGAACCCGGCGCTGGATATCGGCCAGGTCGAGGGCGCGTTCATCCAGGGCATGGGCTGGCTGACCACCGAGGAACTGTGGTGGAACAAGGAGGGCAAGCTGATGACGCACGCCCCGTCCACGTACAAGATCCCGACGGTCAACGACTGCCCCGAGGAATTCAACGTGCGCCTGTTCCAGAACCAGAACGTCGAGGACAGCATCCACCGCTCCAAGGCGGTGGGCGAGCCGCCGCTGCTGCTGCCGTTCTCGGTGTTCTTTGCGATCCGCGACGCGATTGCGGCGGTGGGCGACTACCGCATCAATCCGCCGCTGAAGGCGCCCGCCACCAGCGAGGCGATCCTCGACGCCGTGGAAGCGGTTCGCGAAGCGGCAGCGCAGGCTGCCTGATCGCGGCAACGAAGCGATCACAAGGAAGCGCGCGCCCGCGGGCTCCCCGGACTTTCCCCCCGTGCCTGCCTTGACAGGCACGGGGCCGGCGGACGAAGCAGGCGCGCGCCCACCCCGCCCCAGCAAGACCAAGTAATTCCAAAAGGCCCCGACATGCAGGACGCACCGCTCAAACCCTTCCGCTTCGCCGACGCCGCCCGCATGGTGCGCACCGGCGTGCCGGTGGTGATGGTCACCATCGTCGAGGTCAAGGGCTCGGCCCCGCGCGAGACCGGCATCCGCATGCTGGTCAGCCCGAATGATCTGGTCGGGACCATCGGCGGCGGCCACCTGGAATGGCGCGGCATGGATATCGCGCGCGAGATGCTGGTGCGGCATGAGCAGCGCCGCATCGAGCGCATCCCGCTGGGCCCGGCCCTGGGCCAGTGCTGCGGCGGCGTGGTGCAGCTGGCGTTCGAGGTGCTGGGCGAGGCCGACCTGGCCTGGATCGACGCGGTCGAACGCAATTTCGCCGCGCAGCGCGCGCTGCAGCGCCACGTGCCGGCCAGCGGCGCGGTGACCTTTGCCGACAGCCGCGCCGTCCTGCCCACCGTGGACCTGCAGCCGGACGGCAGCTGGACCGACACGCTGGTGCCGGACGCCATGCACGTCGTGCTGTTCGGCGCCGGCCACGTCGGCCACGCGCTGGTCAAGGTGCTGGCGACGCTGCCGTGCCGCGTGCACTGGGTGGACGAGCGCGACACGCTGTTCCCCGGCGGCCTGCCCGACAACGTCGAGGCCGAGGCCAGCGACACGCCCGAGGCCGTGGTCGCGCAGGCGCCTGCGGGCAGCTATTTCATGGTGATGACGCACAGCCATGCGCTCGACCAGACCCTGTGCGAAGAAATCCTGAAGCGCACCGATTTCGCCTACTTCGGCCTGATCGGTTCCAAGACCAAGCGCGCACGCTTTGAGCACCGCATGGCCGAGCACGGCATCGACCCGGCCAGGTTTGCGGAAATGACATGCCCCATGGGGGTTCCCGGGATCACCGACAAAGCTCCGGCTATGATTGCGGTTGCCATCGTCGCCCAGCTGCTCCAGGTTCGCGAACAGCGCTTAGCCGCGCTGCGTGCGGGCCTGGCGGAGGCGGTGCATCCCTGAGAACCCGTGCCGCCGGCCCTGGCCGGCGGGCATAGAGAACACGAGGCCCCCATGACCATCGATGCCGCGCTGGCGGACAAAATCCGCCGTACCCCCAAGGCCGAACTGCATGTGCATATCGAAGGCACGCTCGAGCCGGAACTGATCTTCCGGCTGGCCCAGCGCAACCAGGTGGCGCTGCCCTACCCCAGCGTGGAGGCCCTGCGCGCCGCCTACGCCTTCACTGACCTGCAGTCGTTCCTCGACATCTACTACGCCGGCGCCAGCGTGCTGCTGACCGAGGAAGATTTCTTCGACATGACCATGGACTACGTCAAGCGCGCCGTCGCCGACAATGTCCGCCACGCCGAGATCTTCTTCGATCCGCAGACCCATACCGCGCGCGGCGTGCCGATCGGCGTGGTGATCGACGGCATTGCCGACGCCCTGGCCCAGGCGCGTACGGAATACGACTTCTCCAGCAGCCTGATCCTGTGCTTCCTGCGTCATTTGTCGGAGGAAGACGCCTTTGCCACGCTGGAAGCCGCGCTGCCCTACCGTGACCGCTTTGTCGGCGTTGGGCTGGATTCGTCCGAGAAAGGCAACCCGCCGGAGAAGTTCGCACGCGTGTTCGCGCGGGCGAAGGAGCTGGGCCTGCACCTGGTCGCGCACGCCGGCGAGGAAGGCCCGGCGCAGTACGTCACCGACGCACTCGACATCCTCAAGGTCGAGCGCATTGACCACGGCGTGCATGCCATTGACGACGCCGCGCTGGTCCAGCGCCTGGCGCGCGAGCGCGTGGCGCTGACGGTATGCCCGCTGTCCAACGTCAAGCTCAAGGTCTACCCCGACCTGCGTGACCATCCGCTCAAGCGCATGCTCGACGCGGGCGTGGCGATCACGCTGCATTCGGACGATCCGGCCTACTTTGGCGGCTACATGAACGCCAACTGGGAAGCCACCTTCGACGCACTGCCGCTGGATGCCGCCGACGCCCACAAGCTGGCGCGCAACAGCTTTGAAGCGGCCTTCCTGTCCGATGTGCAGAAGGCCGAGTTCCTGGCCGAGGTCGACCACTTCTGGTCGGCCAAGCCCAAATCCCCGCCCGTGACGGCCCCCACGGCCTGAGCGGCGCATGCCAATAGCCCGGCCCGCTGCGTAACGTAACGTCGGCACGCGCGGGCCGGCCACAAGAGACAAACGATGACGACCACCCCCACGACTGAGTCCACCACCCGTGCCATCCGCGGCCGCGTGCTGCATTTCCTGCGCGACCCGCAATTCCATGAGGATGCGTACCAGTATTGGGACGACGGGGTGCTGATCGTCACCGACGGCCGCATTGCCGCCGCCGGCGAGTACGCGAAGCTGGCAGACCGCATCCCGGCCGGCGCCGAGATCGTCGACCACCGCGGCAAGCTGATCGTGCCGGGCTTTATCGACACCCACGTGCACTACCCGCAGACCGACATGATCGCGTCGCCGTCGCCGGGCCTGCTGCACTGGCTCGACACCTATACCTTCCCGGAAGAGCGCCGCTTCGCCGATCCCGACTACGCCCGCGGCGTGGCCGGTTTCTTCACCGAAGAACTGCTGCGCAACGGCACCACCAGCGCGGTGGTCTGGAGCACGGTGCACAAGGCCTCGGCCGACGCGCTCTTCGCCGAAAGCGAGGCGCGCAACCTGCGCATGGTCACCGGCAAGGTGATGATGGACCGCAACTGCCCGGAATTCCTGCGCGACACTGCCGAGACCGGCGCGAAGGACTCGGCCGACCTGCTGTCGCGCTGGCATAACAAGGGTCGCCTCTCGTACGCCATCACGCCGCGCTTCGCCCCGACCTCGACCGAAGCGCAGCTGGCCGCTTGCGGCGAACTGGCGCGCGCCTACCCCGACGCCTTTATCCAGACCCACGTGGCCGAGAACCGCGACGAGGTCAAATGGGTCGCCGAGCTGTTCCCGGACGCGCGCAGCTACCTGGACGTCTACGACCGCTACGGCCTGCTGCGCCCCGGCGCGATGTACGGCCACGCCATCTACCTGGACCAGGACGACCGCCGCCGGCTGGCCGACAGCGGCGCCGCGGTGGCGCACTGTCCCACTTCCAACCTGTTCCTGGGCAGCGGCTTCTACGACTTCCACCAGTCCGACGCCAACCGCCTGAACGTGACGCTGGCCACCGACGTTGGCGGCGGCACCTCGTTCTCGATGTTCCGCACCATGAACGCCGCGCACAAGGTCGCGCGCATGGGCGGCTACTACCTGACCGCGCTGCGCATGTTCTACCTGGCCACGCGCGCCGCCGCCGAGGCGCTGGGCTGGACCAGCCGCGTCGGCAGCTTCAGCGAGGGCTGCGAGGCCGATTTCGTCGTGCTCGATCCCAAGGCCACGCCGCTGATCGCGCGCCGCAGCAACCGTTCGGAGACGCTGGAAGAAGAGCTGTTCGCCTTTGCCATGCTGGGCGACGACCGCTTGATCGACAGCGTGTACATCATGGGCGAGCCGGCGCGCGCGACCGCCTGATCCGTCACATCCCGCACTCCCCTCCGGCACCACCGCCCCCGCCCCTTCGAGGCGGGCGCGCTTTTACCGCTTAGAGCGTCCCTCCGGATTGACGCCCGTCAAGAACCCCACCGGCAAAGCCTTCTAACCTTGCGGTTTCGCCATGGCCGGCATGCGCCGGCCTCATTGGCCCACACTATCCGACCGCAAAACCAGAAGGTTCCGCATGACCGCAATCCCAACCACGCCCTCAGCGCATCCCGAGCATGCCGCGCATGCCCGGCAGTCCGCCAAGCCGGGGCGGCTGCCGCTGCCCGAGCCGATCGCCCCGGACGCGCCGTTTCCGTCGCGCAAGGTCATCCGCAGCTGGCTGATTCCGCTGGGCGAGCGCAGCACGCCGCGCGCCCTGGCGCTGTTCGCCTTCGACTACCTGCTGTTCGCCGCCGTGCTGGCCGGCGTGGTGCTGGCCTCGCACTGGACCGCCAAGCTGGCGCTGGGCGTGCTGGCCGGGCTGGTGATCGCGCGCCTGTTTATCATCGGCCACGATGCCTGCCACCAGAGCCTGACGCCACGCCGCGGCCTGAACAAATGGCTGGGCCGGCTGACCTTCCTGCCGTCGCTGACGCCGTACAGCCTGTGGGAAGTCGGCCATAACGTGGTCCACCACGGCTACACCAACCTGAAGGGCTTCGACTTTGTCTGGGCGCCCTACTCGCTGGAAGAATTCAACGCGCTGCCCCGCTGGCGCCGTGCGATGGAACGCATCTACCGCACCGGCTTCGGCCCGGGCCTCTACTATCTGGTCGAGATCTGGTGGAGCAAGCTGTTCTTCCCCAGCAAGCGGCAGATGGCCACGCGCCGGCCGGTGTTCGTGCGCGATTGCCTGCTGGTGGCGACCTTCGGCGTAGCCTGGATCGGCGGGCTGGTGGCGCTGGCCTTTGCTACGGGCCAGTCGGCCTGGATGCTAGTCGGCGCCGGTTTCGTGCTGCCCTTCCTGGTGTGGAACGTGACCGTGGGTTTCGTGCTGTACGTGCACCATACCCATGCCAGCGTGGCGTGGTACGACACCAAGACCATGTGGGCCAAGGCGCAGCCGTTCGTCTCGACCACCGTGCACCTGCGCTTCCGCCATGGCATCGGCTCCGCGCTGCACCACATCATGGAGCACACCGCGCACCACGTCGACATGAGCGTGCCGCTGTATCGCCTCAAGCGCGCGCAGGCGCTGCTTGAGCACGCGCTGCCGGGCCGCATCATCATCGAGAACTTCTCCTGGCGCTGGTATTTCGATACGGCGCGCCGCTGCAAGCTGTATGACTTCAAGGCGCTGTGCTGGACCGATTTCCGCGGCCGCCAGACCAGCGAGAACGCGCCGGTGCCGGCCTGATCACCATGCCGATCTCGGCGACTGCGGTGGACGATCCAGCGCCGCCGCGGTTATAATCGCTGCTTCCATTGGGGAGTAGCCGCCCTGCTCTCACCGCGCCGCGCAATGCGGACTTCGGGGGACAGGGGCGTACGTCAACAGACTTGACCGCTTGCGGTTATGGCGTGCGCAGCTCCGGACCCGCCTGGCCAGACTGGCCCAGGCAGCGTCCATGCCTGGCGAGACCGATGACCATGCCTTTCTGGCCGGGCCGGGAAAGGTGTGCGTCATTGGCATCTCGCGATGCATTGCGGCCCGGTTATCCCACATAACAACATGGAAGCCTTCCTCGTCTCCACAGGTATCGTCGCCCTTGCTGAAATGGGCGACAAGACGCAGCTGCTGTCGCTGGTGCTGGCGGCACGCTATCGCAAACCCGTTCCGATCATCCTTGGCATCCTGATCGCCACCCTGGTCAACCACGGCTTTGCCGGCGCGCTTGGCGGATGGATCACGCATGTGGTCGGCGAAAGCCTGCTGCGCTGGATCCTGGGGCTGGGCTTTATCGCGATGGGCGCGTGGATGCTGATCCCCGACAAGCTCGACGATGCCGAGCAGGCCAAGCCGGCCAAAGGGGCACTGGGGGTACTGGCCACCACCATCGTTGCCTTCTTCTTCGCCGAAATGGGCGACAAGACGCAGATCGCCACGGTGGCGCTGGCAGCGCGATTCAGCGATGCGGTGGTTGCCGTGGTGGCCGGCACGACCTTCGGCATGATGATCGCCAATGCGCCGGCGGTGCTGCTGGGCGACAAGTTTGCCAACAAGATGCCGATTGGGCTGGTGCATAAGATTGCGGCCGCAATCTTCGTGGTGCTGGGCGTGCTGGCGCTGATGAATATTGGAGGTTGATTTCGGAGGTGGTCGCTGTTGGTGACATGCTGTCGGCCGTTGAACCAGGGCGGTTCAACGGCCGACAGCATGTCTTAAACAGCGCCTGCAGTGCACAGCCCCAATCCCATAACCGCATCGCGGCGAAAACAAAAAAACGGGGCACAAGGCCCCGTCCAAACCCTCGCCGGTCCAGTAGTAACGGTTGCCAACAACTCAACCCTCCAGACCGTCGATCACCGATGCTCGGATTTCGCGGGCCGGCTCGCCAAGAGCCAGCCCCAATGCTTTTCAACTCAAACCACGATCAATTCGTAGTCTTGGCTCCGCCTTCGAACCACTGCCCCAGCAGCGCACGTTCGTCGTCGGTAATCTGCGTCACGTTGCCCAGCGGCATCGCCTTCTGCTGCACGGCCTGCTGGTAGATCAGCTGGGCGTGGGCCTTGATGTCTTCCGGCGTTTCCAGCTTGATACCCTTGGCCGCGGTCGGCATCATCTTCGGCTGCTCGGCGTGGCACTGCACGCAGCGTGCGTTCATCACTTCCTGCACCTTGGCAAAGCTGACAGTCGCGGCGGCTGCCTCGGCACCCTTGGCCACGGCCGGTCGCGGCTGCGGCGCGATCATCACGGCGACCACGCCCAGCGCGGCAACGCCCGCGGCCGGCCACAGCACGTTGATCTTGCCCTTGTGCTTCAGGATGAAGAACTGGCGGATCAGCACGCCCGACAGCATGATCAGGATCAGCACCACCCAGTTGTACTTGTGGGCGTAGGTCATGCTGTAGTGGTTCGACAGCATCGCGAACAGCACCGGCAGCGTGAAGTAGGTGTTGTGCACGCTGCGCTGCTTGCCGCGCTTGCCGTGGATCGGATCCACCGGCTGGCCGGCCTTCAGCGCCGCCACCACCTTGCGCTGGCCCGGGATGATCCACGCCAGCACGTTCGCGCTCATGATCGTCGCGATCATCGCGCCGGTCAGCAGGAACGCCGCGCGGCCCGAGAAGATATTGCATGCGACGTAAGCGGCTGCGGCGATGTAGATCGCCACCAGGATGCCGACCAGGCGGTCATTCTTGTTGAACAGGCGGCAGATGCTGTCATAGACGATCCAGCCGATCAGCAGGTACGACACCGCGAAGCCGACCGCCGCGCCAGGCGACATGTCGAACACGTTCTTGTCGATCAGGAACGTGCTGGCGTTGAACAGGTACAGCACCACCAGCAACGCGAAGCCGCTCATCCAGGTCGAATACGACTCCCAGTAGAACCAGTGCAGGTTTTCCGGCAGCTGCTTGGGCGCGGTCAGGTACTTCTGCGGGTTGTAGAAGCCGCCGCCGTGCACCGCCCACAACTCGCCGTCGACGCCCTTTTCCTTCAGGTCGGGCGCGGCGGGCTTGGTCAGGCTGTTGTCCAGCCACACGAAATAGAACGAAGAGCCGATCCATGCGATGGCGGTGATGACGTGCACCCACCGCAGCAGCATATTGGCCCAGTCGAGGATATAGCCTTCCATGTCTTGTCTCCTGTTTCCCTATGCCACCGCGTCAGCTGCCGCGGTAGGTCGAGTACGACCAGGGCGAAACCAGGAGCGGCACGTGGTAGTGCGCGTTGACGTCGGCAATGCCGAAGCGCAGCGGCACCACGTCCAGGAAAGCCGGCTCGGGCAGCTTCGTGCCCTGCGCGCGGAAATAGTCGCCCGCGGCGAATTCCAGTTCGTACACGCCGGCGGCAAGGTCGGCGCCTTCCAGCAGCGGCTGGTCGCAGCGCCCGTCATGGTTGGTGACCACGGTCTTCAGGGTTTCGCGGCGATTGTCGACAATTTTATGGAGAGTAATCGACATCCCTTGTCCGGGCGTGCCGGCAGCGGTGTCAAGAACATGGGTGGTCAAGCGTCCCATCGTATTTGTCCTTTTGCGATTGGGTTGTGAGGGGCGCCGCTGCCTTCACTAGCACCATTTGTGGGATGGTGCCCGCTCGGTACGTCTGGTAACGCATCCCGGCGCTGGGTTGGTGCGTGGCGACAATGCGCCTGCCCGACCCGGTTGGCAATTCAGGGATTTCCCTGAGTTGTCGAAAACCTGAGCTGGTTTTGTTGACAATATTGAGCCACCAACCAAATAATTGTCAACAATTTTCGGATCACCGGCCCCTGATACAGGGGATTACTGGGGATCCGGATCCGACCTGACTGGATGACTGCTGGTGCCAAGATGTCCAAGAGCCTGAAGCTGATTGCCGGTGCCACCGGCGTTTCCGATGCCGACCCCAGCGGGTCCCTGCCCTCCCGGCCGGACAAGCCCGCGCGCAAGGGCTCGGTCGAAGAGCGCATGTACCACGAGATCTACGACGCGATCATGGAGCACCGGCTGCCGCCGCGCACCAAGCTCACCGAGCATTCGCTATGCGAGATCTATGCCACCGCGCGTCACACGGTGCGCAAGGTGCTGTCGCACCTGGCCGCCGACGGCATGGTCGACCTCGAACCCAACCGTGGCGCCTTTATCGCCAGCCCTTCCACCGACGAAGCGCACGACATGTTCGAGCTGCGCCAGATGCTGGAGCGCGCGGTGCTGGAAAAACTGGCCGGCATGCCCGACGTGAAGACCGTGATCGCGCCGCTGCGCAAGATGGTCGCCACGGAGCGCCAGGCCTTCCTGACGCACGACCGCCCCAAATGGATCCGCCTGTCCGCCGAGTTCCACACGGCGCTGGCGGAGCTGTCGGGCAACGCGCTGCTGGTCAACATGATGCGCCGGCTGGTGTCGCGCACCACGCTGATGATCGCCAGCGTGGAAGCCCCGGGCAACAACGCCTGCTCGTTCGACGAACACGAGGAAATCCTCGACGCCCTGGAACAGGGCGATGCCGCGCTGGCCCAGTCGCGCATGGCGCACCACCTCGGCGCCTGCGCCGACCGCGTGCAGCCGGATGAGCCGGGCAACTTCGATCTTCGCAGCGTACTAGGCCGCTCCACCTAGCACGGTGTTCCCGCCACGCCCCCGCAAGAAGAAGGCCGAACGCCCGTTGTCCGCACCGCGCCCAGGCAGTGCAAACAAGAGCGCAGCGACGGCAGGCCGATAACAACAATAGCAACGCAGGCACAAGCATTGCTGGCAACACAACAGGCACGGACGTGGCGTTCCCATCAAACCAAAGGAGAGGAGACGCACCAATGAATTCCGCAAGCACCACGGTCCCCACGGACCTCACCAACGAGCGTTTGCCTTCAGGGCGCCTGCTCGCGCTTGGTTTGCAGCATGTTCTGGTGATGTACGCCGGCACGGTTGCCGTACCGCTGATCGTCGGCGGCGCGCTCAAGCTGCCCAAGGACCAGCTGGCCTTCCTGATCAATGCCGACCTGTTCGCGGCCGGCCTGGCCACGCTGATCCAGGCCATCGGCTTCTGGAAATTCGGCATCCGCCTGCCGGTGATGATGGGCGTGACCTTTGCCTCGGTGGCGCCGATGATCGCCATCGGCACCGACCCCAACGTCGGCCTGCTCGGCATCTACGGGGCGGTGATCGCGTCAGGGATCTTCGGCATCCTGATTGCGCCGATGATGGGGCGCATGCTCGGATTGTTCCCGCCGGTGGTGACCGGCACGGTGATCACGCTGATCGGCGTGTCGCTGATGCGCGTCGGCATCAACTGGGCGGCCGGCGGCCAGCCCACCACGCGCGCGGTGATCGACGGCGTGGCCAAGGAAGTGCCCAACCTCGCCTACGGCGACCTGACCAACCTCGGCATCGCCGGGCTGACGCTGGTGACCATCCTGCTGCTGACCAAGTACGGCCGCGGCCTGGTCGCCAACTGCGCGGTGCTGCTCGGCATCATCATCGGCACGGTGGTGGCGATGGGCATGGGCAAGGTCTCGTTCGAAGGCCTGGATGAAGCCAGCTTCGTCGCCGTCATCACGCCGCTGCACTTCGGCATGCCGACCTTCGAGGTGACCGCGATCCTGTCGATGTGCATCGTCATGCTGATCACGCTGGTGGAATCGACCGGCATGTTCCTGGCGCTGTCTGACATCACCGGCAAGAAGCTGAGCAACGAGGATCTGACCCGCGGCCTGCGCGCCGACGGCCTGGGCACCGTGATCGGCGGCGTCTTCAACACCTTCCCTTACACCTCGTTCTCGCAGAACGTGGGCCTGGTCACCGTGACCGGTGTGCGCTCGCGCTACGTGGCAGCGGCCGGCGGCCTGATCCTGATCGCGTTCGGCCTGTTCCCCAAGATGGCCCACGTGGTGGCCTCGGTGCCGCAGTTCGTGCTCGGCGGCGCCGGCATCGTGATGTTCGGCATGGTGGCCGCCACCGGCATCCGCATCCTGGGCTCGTGCGATTTCAACCGCAATCGCCACAACCTGTTCATCGTCGCCATCTCGATCGGCTTCGGCATGATCCCGACACTGGCACCGACGTTCTTCCAGTACCTGCCCAAGTGGACCAGCCCCTTCACGCATAGCGGCATCGTGCTCGGCACGATCGTGGCCGTGGCGCTGAACCTGTTCTACAACGGCATCCAGTCGCGCGAGGAAGCGATGCGCAACGCCGCCGCCAATTCGCACGGCACCGAGTAACGGTTATATCGAAGTACGCCGCCGGGCCAGTGACTGGCACGCTCATTGCCCAGTCAGACGGCGCTTGCGGGCGCCGCGCCCGGTCGGTTTCCCCTGAAGCAAGCAACGACCATGACAACAGAGAACTATCCACGCGATCTCATCGGTTACGGCGCCCGGCCGCCGCACGCCCGCTGGCCGGGCGGCGCGCGCGTCGCGCTGCAGTTCGTCCTCAACTACGAAGAAGGCGGCGAAAACTGCGTGCTGCACGGCGACGCCGCCTCCGAGCAGTTCCTCTCCGAGATCGTCGGCGCCGCGGCCTATCCCGACCGCCACATGAGCATGGAGGGCATCTATGAATACGGCTCGCGCGCCGGCGTCTGGCGCATCCTGCGCGAGTTCGAAAAGCGCGGCCTGCCGCTGACCATCTTCGGCGTGTCGATGGCGCTGCAGCGCCATCCCGAACTGACCCGCGCCTTCGTCGAGCTGGGCCACGAGATCGCCTGCCACGGCTGGCGCTGGATCCACTACCAGAACATCGACGAGGCCACCGAGCGCGAGCACATGCGCATCGGCATGCAGATCATCAAGGACCTGACCGGCTCGATGCCGCTGGGCTGGTACACCGGGCGCGACAGCCCCAACACGCGCCGCCTGGTGGTCGAGCACGGCGGCTTCCTGTACGACTCCGACTACTACGGCGATGACCTGCCCTTCTGGACCGAAGTGGAAGTCACCGGCGGCGAGAAGAAGCCGCACCTGGTGGTGCCGTACACGCTGGACTCGAACGACATGCGCTTTGCCACGCCGCAGGGCTTCAACACCGGCGAGCAGTTCTTCCAGTACCTGAAGGATGCGTTCGACGTGCTGTATGAAGAAGGCGATCCCGCAGGGCAGGACAGCCCCAAGATGCTGTCGATCGGCATGCACTGCCGGCTGCTCGGCCGCCCCGGCCGCTTCCGCGCGCTGCAGCGCTTCCTCGACTAC
>NZ_AUFE01000002.1 GCF_000426345.1 Cupriavidus phytohabitans
GCAAACGCCCAAGATCTGGCGAGAGCTGGACAAGTGGATGCGTCACCGGCTGCGAGCCATCCAGCTCAAGCACTGGCGCCGTGGTCGGGTCATTTACCGAGAGTTGCGTGCCCTGGGTGCTACAGCTGACGCCGCCAGGCAAGTAGCGGCGAGTGGCCGGTGCTGGTGGCGCAACAGCGGGGACTCGCTGAACCGAGTCCTGACCATCGCCTACTTCGATCAGTTGGGCATGCCCCGCCTCACTTAACCTCAACCTCTCGAACCGCCCGGTGCGGACCCGCATGCCGGGTGGTGTGGCAGGGGCGCAGCCAGTGCGGCTGCCCCCTATGCCGATTGAGCCTTTGCAAGTTGCGGGAAGAAGGGCGCAAGTACCGAGGCGGCCTGCTCGACAGGGCGCAAACCGCTCCAATGCCGTCCCTCCCATATTTCCTTTCCACTCTGATGGGGGGATCGGAAACTTGCTCAAGATGCCGGCCGCGCCTTGAAGATGTAGTCCGACGCGCCATAAACTTCGCCGGTCATTTGCGAAATGACGCAGTGCAAAAAGAGCGCGCCTCCGCGCCGTGCAATTCGAAGCCAACACCGCCAGGTTCAAGTCCGCAGGCAATGCACAAAGCGGAAAAGCACCCACGGGTGCCATGTCGAATCGGCGGAATCGCCGCTGCTCAACCCGCCAGGGAGACGGCGGGCAAGGCGGATCTTCTTGCAAACAAGGGAATCATCGAGACGTGCTAAAGCTTTCAACCAGATTGAGGTTTGGCAGGGCTGCAATGTGCCTGGGGATCATTCCATTGCTGGCGTCCTGCGCACTCGCGCCGGGCATGCGCTTCGACCCACAGCGCCCGCTCGATCCGGAAGATCCGGAGTCGGTGCCCAAGATCACGCAGATCACACCGGCGCTGGTGCGTACGCTGAAGGCCGCCACGCCATCGGTGAACGCCGGGGTGGAGGAGCTGTACGACGTTCCAAAGCCCTATACCGTAGGCGTCGGTGACATCCTGTCGATCGTCGTGTGGGACCACCCGGAACTGGTGTTCCCCACGCAGACCTACTCGATCGGCACGGCTTACGAGATTCCGAACTACAGCGGCGCGGCCAACGTCCCAGGCTACGTCGTGAGTCCCGCTGGCACCATCCAATTTCCTTACGCTGGCGTGCTAAAGGTTCTTGGCCGCACGCCAGACGAGATCCGTGGTCAGCTGAGCACCCAGCTCAAGCCGGTCGTCAACATGCCACAGGTTACCGTTCGCGTGCTCGCCTTCCGCAGCAAGCGTGTCTACCTCGACGGCGAAGTCAAGACGCCGGGTCCCCAAAACATCGACGACGTACCCATGACCCTGGTCGAAGCGCTCAACCGCGCCGGGGGTGTCAACGTCCTGACCGGCGACAATAGCCGCATCCGCATCTCCCGCGAGGGCAAGACCTACGTCGTCAATATACCTGCGCTCTTGCAGCAAGGCATCGACCCCGCCCACATTCTGCTGCGCCACGGCGACATCGTGCGCGTGGAACAACGCGAGGACAGCAAGGTGTTTGTGACCGGCGAAGTCGTGCGTCCTGTCGCCGTCATGCCGCGCAACGGCCGCCTGACACTCAGCGAGGCCATCGGCGAAGCCGGCGGCGTGAACCCCCTCTCGGCCAACGCGAAGGAACTCTACGTTATCCGCAAGAGCATTGATGGCGAAGCCCAGGTGTTCCATCTCGACGGAAAGTCCCCGGTCTCCTTTGCACTGGCCGAATCTTTCGAGCTGAAGCCAAAGGACGTCGTCTATGTGGATGCCGCAGGTGTGGTCCGCTGGAGCCGCGTGATCAACCAGCTGCTGCCGAGCGGCAACTTCTTCACGTCCACGGCGAACGCGGTCAAATGATCAAAACCGTACTCGTGGTGTGCATTGGCAATATTTGCCGGAGCCCGATGGCTGAAGGGTTGCTAAAGCACGCGTTGCCAAGGCTTACCGTGTCGTCGGCTGGAATCGCCGCTTTAGTCGGCAGATCAGCTGACCCGATATCCGTGGATCTTCTGGCGAAGGGCGGATTAGACATTTCCTCTCATCGCGCCAGGCAACTGACGGGGATTGAAGCTGCCATGGCCGACTTGATCCTGGTGATGGACCAGAAGCAAAAGCACGACATCGCAAGTAAGTATCCGCATGTCTCGGGGAAGATATTCAGGTTGGGCGAGTTTGGAAAATTTGACATCCCCGACCCGTATCGAAAGCCGCGAAGCGACTTCGAATCAGCGCTCAAGCTAATCGACCTTGGACTGAAAGCCTGGGTTCCAAAAATTTCGGCTGTTAATTAGCTGAATCTTTGTAAAACAAAAAAGCGAAAAATATAAGCACTGAGCGGCCAGTATTGTCGGAACATTAATGGGTGAAGAAAATGGAAATAAGGCATCTCGATGGTACGGCCCTACTAGAGACCGGTGTCAGCAAATTTTCACAATCTTTTCGCGTGGTGTTCGTCGTTGAGGCTGCGGGCGGCGGCGTCGCAGTTCACCTGGTGGATATGATCCGTGGGTTGGTTGCAAAAGGTGTCGAGGTACACCTGATCGTCCCATCAGGGGCTCGCTTCGATGCGAGCATTCTTACGGAGCAAGTTATTGGCCTATGCACGTCCTTTGTGCGAGTTCCTATGCACCGTAACGTCACGTGGCGGGATCTCATCGCATATTTTCATGTCTTTCGACAAATAATCAGAATCCGCCCAGCGATTGTTCATAGCCACAGTTCGAAGGCGGGGGTACTCGCACGGCTTTGCCTCGGCCCGTGGAAACAGGTTTACACCCCGCACGCCCTCTATACACTAAATCCCTATTTGGCGCGAGGGAAACGCAGGTTTTACGGTGCAATCGAGCGTCTGTTTGGCAGAATCTACACGGATCGGCTAATAGCGGTTTCCAGGGACGAGGCTGAACACGCGCGCAATGTTTTGGCCATACCCAGTCGAATAACCACCACCATTTACAACGGGATACCATCCTTCTCTTTGATGTCACAGGGCGACGCCAGGAAAGCGCTGCGGCTCGAACAAGGGAAGTTCTATGTCGGCTTTGTTGGCCGCCTGGAATTTCAGAAAGGCATCGATAGACTCGTTTCGATATCCAGGATCCTATATTCGAAGTTCGGCGAAGGTATCTGTATTGTGATAATTGGATCCGGAGATATCGAAGTTGCGACCGGTTTGCGGGCAGTAGATCTGCCGGCAAACGTTCGATTTATCGGACCGATCCCTCAGGCACGACAGTATTTTGCCGCGTTCGACATATTTGCCCTCGCCAGTAGATATGAAGGGTTTCCTTACGTCTATCTCGAGGCGATGGCCGCATATCTGCCGATAGTTACAACAAGGGTTCCCGGCGCTGAAGAGCTGGTTTCCGAGGAAGGCATCGGCATTGTTGTTGAAAATACGGACGAACCCCTTGACTTCGCCGACGCAATACAAAAGCTTTTTGAAAATTCAGAATTGAGGGAAGAAATGCGTGTCAGGTGCAAGGAGGCCGTAGCAGGATATTCCGCCTCCGAAATGGTGGAGCGGACGCTGAAGGTTTATGCCAGCCTGGGCGATGGGGGCACAGAATGAACTCGCACTGTCATGTCGCGTTGCTACATGCATATAGTCGAAAGAACTCCGGCGATGGACTGCTGGTGGATTTGTCCGTGAAAATTCTTAGGGAGGCGTTGGGAGATAGGATCAGAATTACGATTGTTGCGGCAGACCCCCACTCTTTTTCAAACTATTACGACGTGGTCCACGCACCCGTACTTGCGCAGAACGGATTTGGCCGTGTGGCGGCGGCACTTGGGGTGGCCCTTAATATTCCTATCGCGCCTACCCGGAAGCTTCACCAGCTCCTAAAAGAGGTAGATCTCATCGTGGGCGTTGGTGGGGGATATCTGCGAGCCCGCAACAACGCCGAAGCGGCCAAGCTTGCGCTCGGGCATCTCGTGCAGTTAAGAGCGGCCCGAAATTCGGGAAAGCCAGCAATATATCTACCTCAGAGCATCGGACCGACCCTGCTTCACCCCGACGGATTTGCGAGTGTATTTCACACAAAATTGACTCAATTGCTCGGGGGATTCGAGCGTGTCTTTGTACGTGACGAGCGGTCATTCACCGCCCTCGAAAAAAACTCTAACACGCGTCGCGCACCGGATCTTGCGGTGCTTGAGTTTAGCAATAGCTATGGTAAACAAACGCATCGGGCTCGCAAAATAACTCGCAATATTTGTCATGTTGCATTGGTTTTGCGCGAGGCGCCGAGCTGGGACCGCGAGCAGCGAAAGCGTTATGCCGATTCAACGAGAGAGCTGATATCTGAGTTAAAGAAACGATGTAAGGTAACGTACGCAATTCAGAGCTCGGGTCGCGGAAACGACGACGTGGCTTACTACAAACGAATTGGGATCTCGGACCCGCTCAATTCCCTGAAGACGATTCTGAGCGAAGATAAACCCGACGTCGTGATCTCTGTTCGCCTTCACGGTGCACTCGAATCGATACTGGCTGGTGTCCCGGCGTTCCATTTGAGCTATGAAAGAAAAGGATTCGGCGCGTACAAGGATCTCGGTGTCGACGGGTGGGTCGAAAACGCTGCGGATTTCTCTGCATGGCGAGTCATACATAAGATTTTCGAAAGCAGTGCGATCGACAATTTTTGGCTAAATGCGGAAAAAAAACTGACCGAAGCGCGCAATAGCTACGACTCGATCGTGAGTGAAATTCGCCGAATTACGCGGGATTCGCAAAATTAGAAAACTGTATCTAACCAATCTTAATCTTCACTGCCACTAGTTAGCAAACTGGAGTAGGCGGAGGGAGGGTATTTTTGATGAACGATCGACTTCCTGCTCAGTACAATCTCGCCTCCGCGGAGGAGGACGGTGAACTTGTCCGCTATTTAGACGTATTGCTGGGGAACTGGAAGCTGATAGCTTCGGTGCTGGCAGCAGCTATTTTTCTGGGAGGGGTGTACGCGATCCTCGCGACCCCTATATATGAGGCAGATGTCCTCATCCAAGTGGAGGACAGTCCCACAAGTGCCAGCAGCCTTCTAGGTGACGTATCGCAGCTGTTTGACACCAAGACGCAGGCCGCAGCCGAGATCGAAATACTCCGATCGCGAATGGTCGTGGGCAAGGCCGTCGACAATCTTCGTCTCTACATCGATGCTAAGCCACGCTACTTCCCGTTCATCGGCCGTTGGATCGCCAGTAGAAACAAGGGCATTTCCGACCCCGGAATTCTCGGCTGGGGAGGGTACGTATGGGGCAGTGAGTCGATAGATGTCAAAGAGTTTAATGTTCCTGAGGAACTCGAGGGAGAAGACTTCGTCCTCACGGTTTTGCCCAACGGACGCTTTCGACTTGAGCAACCCGATCTAGATAGTCCGATCGAGGGTAAGTTGGGTGAGGTCACCTCCGTTACGCAGAGTGTAGGTCGCATAGAAATCTCGGTGGCGGGGGTCAAGGCGAAGCCACTGGCTAGATTTATTCTGATTAGAAATTCGCAGTTGAAAACGCTGCAAGAGCTGCAGGTGAACCTGCGAATAGAAGAGAAGGGAAAGCAAAGCGGGATTATTGACGCTTCTCTGCAGGGGAAAAATCCCAAGCTGACTTCGAATATTCTTAACGAGATAGGGCATGAATATGTCCAGCAGAATATCAGGCGAAAAGGAGAGGAGGCCGAGAAGTCAATTGCGTTTCTGGAAAAGCTTATGCCAGAACTTAAGTCGCAACTCGAGATATCCGAAAACCGATTCAATGCACTGCGAAATTCCCGCGGTACATTTAATTTGAGCGAAGAGGGAGCTGCCTACCTCCAACAAAGCGTAACAACCCAGACGGCGCTCTTCGAACAAAAACAAAAACTTACCGAGCTACGCAGCAGATTCTCTCCCGATCACCCGGCTGTTAAAGCTGTGGAGCAACAGGTTGCTGCGCTGAATGCAAAGGTAACGTCGCAAGCAAGACAAATGAGATCTCTGCCGAATCTGGAGCAGGATGCCGTACGCCTGATGCGCGATGTACAGGTCAGCAATGATCTGTATGTCGGTGTCCTCAATAATATGCAACAGCTCAAGCTGGTTAAGGCGGGCAAAGTGGGCACTGTTCGACAACTGGATGAGGCACGTATACCCGAGGAGCCCGTTAAACCAAAACGCGCCCTAGTAATGGCCGTTGCGGCAATTCTGGGCCTTATGCTCGGTGTAATTTCGGCATTTGTGCGCGAGACGATTTTCGGAGGGGTGACGAGTGCGCAGGATATTGAGCAGCGCACCGGACTTAATGTCTACGCAACGATACCGCTATCCCAGGCGCAGCTCGAGATATCAAAGGCCATTGGCGCGAAGAAGAGCGGCCAGCATCTTTTGGCAAACTTGGAACCTGATGAAGCCTCGATCGAGGCACTGCGGAGTTTCCGCACGGCGCTGCAATTCGCAATGTTAGATGCTCAAAATAACCGCGTGCTTTTGACGGGAGCCACCCCATCGGTGGGGAAGTCATTCGTGTCCGCAAATCTGGCTGCTGTATTGGCCGCTGGCGGTAAGCGCGTTCTTCTGGTTGATGCGGATATGCGAAAAGGCTATTTGAATCAATATTTTGGACTCGAACGTGCTCCTGGCCTGTCGGACGTTCTCTCTGGAAATTCATCGCCCGAGAAAGTTACCCATTGCCGCGTTTTCCATAACCTGGATTTTATCAGTACAGGCGCTATTCCGCCTAATCCGGCCGATCTGCTTTCGAATGATCGATTAAAAGCATTCTTGGATGCAAAAAGTAGCAAATATGATATCGTTCTCGTCGATTCGCCTCCGGTTCTTGCTGTGTCCGATGCTTCGTTGGCGGCAGGCCACTGCGGCACAGTATTTGTTATAGCGAGATCAAACGTAACTACGATCGGTGAGATCACGGAGAGTGCAAAGAGTTTGGGCCATTCGAACGCAAGTATAAAAGGCGTGATTTTCAATGGCGTTGATCAGAGCGCATTTACGTATGGTTCGAAATACGGAAGATATCGTTACGTGAAATACGAGTACGGGAATTCTGCAGGCGAGACTGCCTGATGCCAGGCATGCCTGTTAATCGCTCCACGATTAAGAAATCGCGATGCTTTTTTTGCAGGTCGCTTCGCAAATCTGCTTCAGAGGAAGTGAATTGATGAGGTTGCTCGACGTGATGAAATGTGCCGAAGATGAAAGATCGCTCACTATGGTGATGGACGGAAATTTCAACCGCTTCGGCGGTGAAATTATGAGTCCTCATATGGGATACAAAATGTTCGGTGCGAGATTCGTCGATTTTTTCGACCGCGTGGTTATAGCAGCCAGGGCGTTCGATGGGACGCGCTCGGTTGGAGAGGCGGTCACCGGGCCGAAGGTAAAATTTTTGGATTTGGGCTCGAATAGGGGCGCGGTGAGCCTGCTGCTAAGTACTCCCAGGTTGATTGGCCGGCTATGGCGCGTGGTGCGATCTCCTGGCGTCATATTGATCAGGTTTCCAGGGAGCATTGCTGTTCTCACCATGCTTCTTTGCCTTCTGTCTGGAAGAAGATTCTCGGCGGAGATTGTGGCTGATCCGGCAGACTACTTTAGTGAGGCTGCCTCAACGCATCCGCTTCGAAGGGTGGCGAAAGTCGTTCACGTATATTTCACAAAGTTGGCGGCTCGAAAATCGCAAAGCGTCAGATACGTGACGAGCCGTTATTTACAGGATAAGTATCCATCCACGCCGGACATAGCATTCGGATTCAGTGATGTGTATTTGCCGGACAGTCTTTTTTCCGATAGCTCCGCCTTGCATGAGAAGCTGAACGCCGTAGATTTTAGCCTCGTGAACATAGGGATGATGCATAACCACAGCAAGGGTCATATCGTCTTGTTAGACGCCGTGGCCGAGCTTCGACAGAGAGGGGTTGCGTTAAGGTTGTCCCTGGTGGGGGACGGGGCGTTGCGCAAGGAGTTTGAGGCATATGCACGCCGACTCATGATTGAAGATGTAGTTGACTTTGTCGGCGTAATTTCCGCGGAAGAAGTGCATGTGTTGCTCCGTAAACATCATCTCTTTGTATTGACGTCTTTTCAGGAGGGCATGCCCCGGGCAATGCTTGAGGCGATGGCTGTTGGCCTGCCTGTGCTGGCAACGAAGGTCGGCGGCATACCCGATGTTCTGCCCCCGCAGCAACTGGTCTGCGCTGGTGACCGACCAGAGCTTGTGAAGGCAATCGAGAGACTGGTGAGAGACCGCACCTTGCTGGCACGTCAATCTCGTCAGCAGCAACATGTGGCCATGGAGTTTAGTGAGGAAAAGCTACGTCCGAAATACGCTGCATACTGCAACAAGCTTTTCGAGGCGCGATAGGATGCGCAGGGATGTAATTTATGTGATTGCCGGATCCGCGATCCCGGCGATTGGCAATTTTCTCGCGGTCGTTATTGCGTTGAAAAATTTAAACGTCGAGTGGGCCGGCAAGTGTTATGCATTGATGGCGATGTTTTTTGTGGCTATCGATGTATTTAATTTTGGTGCAGCAAGAATCTATAGCGTAAGCAAAATACGGGAAAAATTTACAAGCCTGCTTTTCTTGGATGTTTTTAGCGCGCTCGGATCATCGGTCATATTTTTGGGTGGGGCCTTTCTGCTTCACAGCGTCGGAGTCGTCGCGATGCCGCAGATATGGTTAATTCTCGTGCTCGCACCTATGGCCTATGCAATGTCACATTTCCCGCTGGGATACCTGAGGCTGAATGGTGGGAACGGATTGATATGCCTGGTTTCTGCATTCGCTGCTTCTTTGCGCGTCGCGGCAGTCTGGAAGATCTCGCTTGAGCAACAGTGGGAGCCTTATTTCCCTGACCTGTTATTGGCGGTGGAGGCTATTTATGGCCTTCTGTTGCTTGGCGCGTATAGGATAGTCGTGTCAAAGCGCTTAGGAAATACGGCCACGAGCCAGAGTCTGCGGCTTGCAAACTATTCACAGATAGTCAGATTTGCGTGGCGCGAATTGCTGAGTAGTTGGTATTCCAATGCGCTATTCTCGGGCGCAAAGCACGTTGACGTAATGATTGTTGCTGCCGCTGCGGGGCCCGCGGCGGCCGGTCTCTATCGCGGCGTGAAAAGTATTCAGAATTTAGCATTTAACTTCGGTCAATCGCTGGCGTACATCGTTCAGAAGCGGTTTGACTATTCTTCTATGTTGCGCAATAAAGGGCGAAAGAGTGTTGTGCTGTTTGTGTTTGCCGCGGTGTCTATACTGGGTTGTTGCGGGTTGATGGCTTATCTTTCCTGTGTTGTGAATCTTTTTCCTCTCGGGGAGGTGGGGTCCTTCCGGCAACAGTTCTACTTTATGTTTTTAGTGTTTGGTGGGGCGTTATTGATATTTTCTTGTAGATTGATATCGCTTTATGTTTTCGTGAATGATTCACGGCGCTTTGTGTTTATTTCGACGTTCGAGGTTATTGGGGTAATAGTCGCGCTTTTTGTTTTCACAAAGTGGCTCGGTGTTTTCGGTGCGGTAGTTTCGATGGCGGTCGTATACGCCGTGTTGGTACCGTTGTCTATTTTCTGTCTTCCAAGAATAGCTGAGACGTAGTAGATCGGTTGCGGATTCCGTATAAACAGGGCCAGGCATGACATCAGCACCCCCGCGTAGTGTGCTCCGGAGACGGCTATCCATTTTATTGGGATCTCTTCCGATTTTAAGGTTTCAGCCGGCACAGGGCTTCGAGCCATCTCCCGAGAATGAAGATAGGGCGCCCAAAATGGTATTCGCACACTATATGGTTGCGTGGCCAAGGGCAGGAGCTAATGCCACTATTGAGGACTATCAAGCGGAGATCAGAGAGGCTATTGCCCACGGGATAGACGGCTTTGCCCTCAACTGTGGTGGCTGGAGCAGGAGCGAGCCCCATTACAAGCGCAGAGTCATGCAGATTTTTGAGGCAGCAAGCGCGCTTAAGGCTGATTTCTGGCTGTTTGTTTCCGCTGATGGCAGGGCGCAGGACGAAGTCGAAGATATTGTGCGAAGTACTGCGGATTTTCCGAATCAGCTGAAAGTGAACGGAAAGCCTGTCCTTTCAACGTATTCCGCAGGGGGAAAAAGCTCAACAAAGCGTGCGTCGCTCATTAAGTTGTCCCGCGAACTTGGAGTGTTTTTTGTTCCTCATTTTGTCCCGGATACAGGGGAGGAGGAAATAAAAGACAGCCAGGCGCAGGAACTCATCTCGAAATTGGGCGGGGCGGATGGATACTTCTATTTTGGTGCCGCCGGCTCTCCGTGGGTTCTGGCGTCGTCGATTCGAATGTTGAGCGACCGAATCAGGGCCGTGCGCAAACTGTTTATGTCATCAGTCACTCCGTACTATAGGGGGTTGTATAACGGCACTAATTATAGGGCTTTCGAGACTTATGGCTTTGTCGGAATGGCAATGGAATGGGAGGCGGCAATCCATGGCGACGCAGACTGGGTACAGATCGTAACCTGGAACGATTGGGCAGAGTCGACATATGTAGCCCCCATTTTAGCCGCGGAAAGAGGACGAGTATTCGCTGAACGCTTCAATGACATGCTTTCTCATAAGGGGTATCTTGAGGCCAGCAGGTATTACATATCTTGGTTCAAGAGGGGAAGGCGACCGGAAATCAACCGCGACGAGATTTTTTATTTCTACAGGCTTCATCCGGTAGACGTTTCTGAGTACGGGGAATGGTCGAGCTTCGGGAAGAGAAGTGTGCGTAGTTTGCCTAGAACAAAAGAGCGGCTTTCGCCGGATATACATGTGACCTTGCTGCTCAAGGATCAGGCGGAGTTCACGGTGAAGATCGATGGGCGTATAAGCACTTTTAAAGTTGGCCGCGGAGTAACCCATCTTAGTGTTGCTTTTCATGCAGGCATTCCTCGATTTACTCTGCGTAGAAGGGGGAGCGTGATCATTGATAAAGTCGGTGAACTGGAAATAAGTTCGGACGATTTTTCCGGGCAGTACAATTATTTTGCTGGTAGTGCGAAGGGGTAGATCGAAGTTGGTCGAAACCGAGGAGTTGTATGCTTTATTCCGTCCAGTTTTTGAGAGCCGTAGCCGCCGTCCTTGTCGTCGTCTGCCATGCTGTTACCAAGCAAGGGCAGATTTCCGGAACCGGCGCGGTTTGGGAGATCGGCGGGTCGGGCGTCGATCTCTTCTTCATCATTTCCGGGTTCATCATGTGCCACGTGACAGCCAACCGGAAGGTGACTATGCGGGGCTTCCTGGTCGCCCGCGTGCTTCGAATCATCCCGCTGTACTGGGCGCTCACTCTGGTTGCGCTAATGGTCTACATCGTAAGCCCGAGTCTGGTGAACAGTAGTGGCGGCACCACGACGGTGCTGCACTCGTTCACGTTGATTCCGACGGGGGCTAAGTTTCTAATCCAGAACGGGTGGACGCTGACCTATGAGTTTTGGTTCTACGTTATCTTCGCCGCTACCCTCGGTTTCGCACTCCGATGGAGGTTGGCGATTGTCAGTGGCATCATGGTCGCGCTTGCAGTTGGAGGTTCGGTGCTGCAGCCAGCCAACCCCACAGTCAAATTTCTTACGGCTCCTATTGTGCTTGAGTTTGTTATGGGCATAGGGGCGTACTTGTTCGTGAGGTATGGTCCTCGGTCACGGGAACTCAGCGCGCTATTGGTATTTATCGGCGTAGTGAGTCTTTTTTCCTACGCGCTAAGTGGAGAAGTGCATGATCGAGTCTACAGCTACGGCGTCCCAATGGCATTTGTATTTGCTGGGCTTGTAAGTGCTGAGGACACCGTTAGGCGGGTGTCCGACACAATGCTTGGTCGAGTGGCGGGTACCATCGGCGATGCATCGTACTCACTCTATCTTTCTCACCCGTTTGCGTTGGCTACTACTGCATTCGCAATCAAGCGCTTCGGGCTCCAGGAGTATCCAATCACATCGATTGCTGTTTTGACTGCGTTGGCGCTGGTGGGTGGATACCTTTGCTATGCATTAATCGAAGTCAACCTTATCAAACTCGTGAAGTTGGCATCGGAGAAATCAATGTTCGGCGTGCGAGCCGACGGCAAACGGGTGGCACAACGATGAATACGCGCCGCTATAGTGGCTCTCCAGCAAACGGAGGGAAAGCAATGTGGGCGACCCTAGCGATTGGTGCCGGCATGTGTTCCATTGCGGTAATCATTGAGAACGGCCGAGCGCATCCGCTGACTGTAATTCTGGCCCTTGTGCTTGTCGTCGCGGTCATGATGATTCGACCGCGCAATGCGACGGTTCGCTGGTTCCGCCTTTTCCTTCTGTTCTCTTTGGGGATATTTCCTCTCGGGCAGCTGATTACCGGTGATGAGATCTACCTGAGGCTTCTGTCGCAGGATAGCCTTGCGGTTGGCACCTGGTTCTTGGCCAGCATTGCCGGCGTTCTTGTGACGAAAGTCTACCTCGACCTCAAGTCGAAAGATCTAAGACCATGGCCGGACGTTTCCGATCGGACGGCGAGGGCTAACCGAATCGCATACATGTTCGCAGCAATGTCATTGGCGGCACTTGCCTTCATGTACATCAAGCTCGGCGGCTATGGAGCGGTTGCCAGTGCTTACGAAGACCGGCTTGAGGGTACTGGCACCGACTATGATCCATTCAAGGGATTGGGAGTCATCCAGGCGTTTGCTAATACTTCGCCGCTTTGGGTATTCGTCTGCCTGATGGTCCGAAAGCGACCGAGTACAATCCTTACACTTATTGCTTTCGCCCAGCTTTTCGGGCTTGGGTGGTTGGCGTCAGGGGTTGCCGGTAGTCGACAGGGCATCGTATTCGTGCTCGTCTTCGCGTTGTTCATCTATCACGGCTTCGTCAAGCCTATCAGCGCAAGAAAGGCGAAGATTGTGGGTGCAGTCGTTGCGCTGACAGGTATCGTTCTTATCCCGCTGAAGCTCGGCTTGGGGTTCGAGGACCTTGGCAAGATCAACCAGCGTTTCGCGGAAAAGCGGGTGTTGCAAGTCAGCATGGGCCCGATCAGCTCGTTTCTGTTTCGCGACCTTTCAAGATTCGACGTGCAGACAACCGCGATCGAAGAGATTGGGAAACCTGGATACGAACTTTCAATGGGGCGGAGTTTTCTAGGCGCGATCGCCTCCGTCATTCCGTCGGCACTTTGGAAGGGTAAGCCAGACACCTTCGCACAAGAAAAGACCGAGATCGTTCAGGATGTTGAGCGTGGTACGTTGAAGAAGACGACATTGCTGTTCGGCATGCCGGGGGAGTTCCTGGTCAATTTCGGTTTGCTGGGATACGTACTGTCGTTTGTAATTCCGGGGTGGCTGCTCGTAGTGCTGAACAGGGTCAGTGGGAAGTCGAGCAGATGGAAAGCGCTCCGCGCCGTCCTTTGGCCGCTGCCGTTCCTGTTCTTTCTGTTCGATTCAAACGTGATGGTGTATTACGTGATTCGGTGGGTTTTATTATTTGGCATACCGATGGGGTACGCCTTGAGCTGGCCGCGATATACGAGCCTTTGGCTTGCTGAAAATCGGGGTCCGTCGGCGCCCATGGCTACATGATTTCCCGAGGCCTCCATTCGAAACACCAGCCACCTCTCGGGGTGGCTTTTTTGTCCCGGCCGCGCGCCGGCGCGCCTTATAATGCCGCATGCTCTGCCTGGCGGCGGTGAGATACTGGAGCGCGGGCAAGGTGCCATTGCCGGGCGACATTTCGCTTTGGAGTCATCAGTTGCTGGAGAGTGGAGATCGCCCAGGACCGGTACGGATACCCCACGCGAAAGTGGGTTAGCGTAGTACAACTACCTTGAGCAACGGTTGACAAGGATCTGCAGTTCCGACGTGACCCATGCTTGGGATCGATCCCGCGTGCCAGGTCGTGCGCCTGCTATTGTGCCTTGGCTTTTATCTGCCTTGCTTCTCTGCCTTCGCAAAGGGTATGCAGTCTGGGCGCCTATTCTTCGATAGAAAAGAAGAAGCAAGGAGAGGCCGACCTGGGCTATTGCGAAAATACCCTTGCAAAGGGAATAAGTTGCTACGAGGCATGCAAATGCGAGAGGAGGGCAAGCTTAGCCCGAGCGACTCCCGGTGTCCGAACCGCGAAATTCGACTTCGAGCCCGGATGTCGCCTCTGTCTTGAGGGATAGTGCGCGTTTGACCTACGAACTCAATGTCCCGAACGCCAGTGGAATTGATAGCTCACTATCCGTGATGCGCAGGCTTCAATACGCATTCTGTCCACTCCACCCCTTGAACGCCGTCCAGAAAATAATCCTCAAGTCCATCCAGAACGACCAGTTCCGGATATAGAAGATGTCGTGCTCCACCCGCTTTGCCATCTTGTCCAGGGTGTCGGTCTCGCCGCGATGGCCGTTGATCTGGGCCCAGCCGGTGATGCCCGGTTTGACGCGGTGGCGCAGCATGTAGAAGTCCAGCTGCTCCTTGTAGATGTTGTTATGTGCCATGGCGTGCGGCCGGGGGCCTACCACGCTCATCTCGCCCTTGAGAACGTTGATGAACTGCGGCAGTTCGTCCAGGCTTGTACGGCGCAGGAAGGCACCAATCGGCGTCACGCGGCTGTCGCCCTTTGTTGCTTGCGTGACGACGCCGTGCTCGGCATGCACCTTCATGCTGCGGAACTTGTAGACGTGAATGACGCGGCCATCCATGCCGAGACGCTCCTGCTTGAAGAAGACCGGGCCCGGCGAGTCGCGCTTGATCAGGATGGCGATGAGCAGAAACAGTGGCGACAGCGCGACAAGCACCAGTGCCGAGAAGCTGCGGTCGAAGATGGCCTTGATGGTGCCGCGCACGCCGAGCGATGGTGGCTTGTTCATTTCCACCGCGGGCATGCCCAGGAAGTTTCCGACGTTGTGGTTGAGCAGGTCCAGGTCGAGCACGCTCGGCATCCACTTGATGTCGATGAAGTCGTTGCGCAGCGAAAAGGCGATCTCCTGCATCAGGCGGTGCTCGCTCATTGGCAGGGTGATCCAGATCTCATGGATCCCGTGCTCGCGGGCGAAATCCGCTATGTGGGCGCTGTCGGTGATGCGCCGGCGCCCCTCCGGCGTGGATTCGCTTTCAGCGGCATAGATGCCGCTGACCTTGAACCCGGTGGTGTGGCTGGCGGTCGCGCGACGGTACATTTCCTGGCCGGTCCGGCCAAAGCCGACGATGATCACGCGCTTGTTGTTGGCGCCGGCAACGCGCAGCAGGTTGAGCACGGCACGGGTGACCACGCGCAGGCCCACCAGGCCGGCCAGCGAGAAGGCGTACCAGTACACCATCCACAGGCGGGACAGGGAGTCGGCCTGATGGAGCAGGTAGGTCAGCAGCAGGCTGACCAGCCACACCAGGCTCCAGGCAGACATCAGGCGCGCAGCGAGCGAGAACAGGCTGCGCCCGCGCCACGAGGTGTAGACGTCGAACCCGGGCAGCACGATGAAGGCGATCGCACAGCCGAAGTACTGGATGAACTGATGGATCGGCGCGTGCGCAGTGGCAAACCGCACTTCACTGGCCAGGATTGCCGCAAGCCAGATGGCGCCGGCGTCGAGCAGGCGAGCCATCAGCGCGAGCTGATCATGGTGCCTGGCAAACATATCGCGATAGATACCCAATTGCTTCCCCCAGAAGCGTTGAGTAATGGGCGTTCAAGCGAGTGCCCATGCCTTGTTGTCTCCTCCGAACCTCCGGTCCGCGCGCGTGGCGTCCAGGCTCGTTGCGTGGCATGCATCGTTGCTGCGCATGCTCAAGGTGTCGACAAAGCAGAGTCGTGCGGGGCTGCATTGCGGCAGCCGGTTCCATGGTGTGGCGGCGGTCAGCTGATGACCGGCCACGGCCGCATCCTTGAGGGTCGTCCATGGAACCGCAACGCTCTTTTTGCTGCCGGCGCGCTGATGGCACCGGCGTGCTTCGTGTTTTCAGGGCGAATAGTGCGATGCAGCGAAATGCCTCGGTACCCTTCATCAGAAGGGAAAGTCTGGCCTTGGCCGATGATGCATTCGACCACTATTCGCGAAGGGCTTCGTCGATTTTTCGCGCGCGAAGGTGCCGTGCAACTGACTTCAGCGTTACCCCGCTCAAGGAGGGAAGCGAGAGGCCAGCGCACCCCTCGCACCGGGGGTGAAAATAAAAAGGCATTGGCGAGCGGTTCGGGACCGCCGAGTTTGTGTGAGCCCATCAAAGGCAGATGCGGCCCGGTAGCCGGACATCCTTCACTCAACCGCGGCAATGAAATGAGAAAGAAGACAGAGCCACATACGGTATTCACGCGGGAGCAGCTGGATGCGTATTTCGCTTCGTACATAGGGATGGAAGGTGGAAATCCAGGCGCTGCGGTATGGTTCTGCGATAGCTCCCCGCATCCGAGCGGCGCGTCGCTATTGGCCCCGTTGGTCCCCCGTCGCCAACCCGGCGCATGGGATGCCGCCTACCGTTGCAAGTATCGCCATCACATGGAGCGCTGGCAGTCGCACCAGAGGATTGCCCGCATCATGGCGGCCGCGCGTGCACAAGTCTTCAACACGGCCATCGGCGAGCAGGACTGGAAGCAGTACTTTGACCATCACCTGTACGCGCCGCACGGCGCCGAGTTCAAGCTCAGCCTGTTCCCGCTGCCGGCGCGCCTGATCAATCAGACACCGTGGTCGAAGGCGTTTCGCGATCAGCCGGAGCTATTGCCCCGGCAGCGTTACCTCGACCTCTGCCGCGAAGGCCGGCGCTTTGCCTTCATCGATGCGATTCGCCGGCGCTGGAAGCCCAAGGTGGTGATATGCCTGGGCGAGCGGCACGCCGAAGACTTCGTGCAGGCGTTCGTCCTCGCGCAGGCGCGTGCCACCGACCACGTCCTTCAGCCCGCCGACCAGCCCAAGACCTTACGGGTGCTCGAGCGAGACGGCACCACGTGGCTCATCTGTCCGCCATTGGCCGGCGCAGCGGGATTGATGTCTGATGTGTTGCTTGATGCGATGGGGCAGTACATCACGCGCTGGCTGCAGCCGGACGATTTCCCCGAGCTCTCGACCGGTGCGGAGGAGCCGATAGCGAGGGCGTCATGAGTCATGACGCGCACGGTTCGCCGATACCGTTCGCCTGGCCGCGCGGTTTGCGCAGCAAAGGATTGTCTTTCCCCCGCCAAGTAGGGGTGACACGGATTGGTGGATGCGTTTATCTGCGGGCTGCTGCGATCTGCAAGCAGCTGACACAGCACCCGCTCGCTAGTTTCGTGCGTGGCATCAGCGGCAGCGTAGTGCGCCGGAGACTGTGCGCGGCAGTACTCCGTCGCAGTATTCCCCACCATGTTTCGTTGTAGCGAAGTATCGAACTCAGGAGAGCAGCGTGCAAACCAAAACCCGGAACATCTTCATCCTTGGCATCATGGCAAGTGCCGCAGCAACGCTGGTGGCTTGCGGTGGCGGCGGCGACGATTCGCCCCCGCCCACCCAGCCTTCCGCGACCGTGAGCGGCAAGGCGGTGGACTTCTACCTGTCCGGCTCGACTGTCACCTTACTTGACTGCGACAACAAGACCGCGGTCACGAACGGAACCGGAGACTTTACCTTCCCGGCGGGCTGCACCAAGAGCGCGCTGAGAGTGACCGGCGGTACCGATATCGGTACCAACCAGCCGTTCACCGGGGTGCTGCAGGCACCAGCGCTGGATTACAAGGAGGGAGTGATTCCGGTGGCTTCGCCGCTGACCACACTGGCGGCCCAGCTCGGCTCGGGCCAGGCTGCGCCGCTCGCGACGGGGCTTGGCCTGCCGGGCAAAGACCTGGCCACGCTCGACCCGATGCAGGACGCAGCCGCGCTGCGGGCGGCAGTCGTGGTGCAGCAACTGGTGGATCACGTCGCCAAGACGCTGACGGGCCTGGGCGAGGGCGGCACGCTGACTGCCGCGGATACGGCCGCAGCGGCCTCCAAGGCCGTCGCCAACGCCGTGGCCGGCGCGCCGGGCACGGCAGACCTGACCAGCGTTGCGCTGGTCACGAACGTGGTGTCCAGCGCTGTGCAGAACGCGCAGGCCGGCCTGCCCGCCGAACTGCGCTCGGACATCGGCGCCGTTGCCGCCAATGTGGCCGCACTCGCCGCGCCGGTAATCACGACCCAGGTGGCAAGCGTGAGCACGGCGCTGGCAGCCGTCGATCTGGGTAGCAGCCCCACCCAAACGTTGGCGGCGCTGACGGAAAGCGGATCGCTGAACATCGTGACCGAGAGCGCGCAGTCCACGACGACCACTGCGCTGGTCCAGGCGGTGACGACTGACGGGCTGACGGATGCATCGATCACGAACACGCTGGCTGAACTCGGCGATGCGGTGTCGACCGGTAACACCGCCGAGATCCAGCAGGCCGCTGCGGACCTGGGCAGCGCGGTGGATGCTGGTGCCATCAACAACGTGGCAAACGCTGTCGGGCTGAACAACTACCTCTTGCTGTCAAACCTGACGATCAACGGCGCCAACTACCCGATCACCGACACGATCTCGGCCACGGGCGGCACGCTGGGCTCGATCCAGGTCGCGCTGACGCAGAATGGTAACGCCTTCGACGGCGGGCCGTCGCAAGTGCGCGCCGGGTTGAGCTATACCTACGGTGGCAACCAGGTCGATGTCATCATCGAAAATGTGACGCTGACGTTCAACGGGTCGCAACTGGTAGATGCGGTGGTGCCCGCCAATACCGCCTATTCGTTCCGGATCAGCGGCAACTTGTCTGCCGCGGCAAGCCTGACCAACAGCGTCGCCGACAGCCTGTTCTCCACGGCCAACGGCGGCTCGCTGAACCTGCCGTTCACGGTGTTCCTCGGCAAGCTCAGGTCTGCCGGCGCGCTGAGCCAGGCGCAGGTTGATGCGCTCACGCCAACGGCCACCAGCACCTTCCCGGTGACGTTTGCCACAACCACCGGTGTCAGCGGCCGGGATGTGAAGGTGGGCATGCTGGTCAACGGCGAGGTGGAGTTCGCCAAGACGGCATTGGTGAAGACTGACGCCGAGATGGTGGTCGGCGACGGCCTCAAGACTACGGTGACGCTGAATCCGTGACCGGCGCGTAGTGGTGCCTTCCGCCCGGATGGGGAAGGCCAGCCCCCCGGTCATCCGAACGCCTGTCTCAAGCCAGTCGCAAGTGTGACCGGGTCTTTTTTGTCTGCGTCGGGCACTTCCCGGAGCGCCCGACGCATGAGGCTCGCCCAGTTGCCTCGGAGTTTTCTATGCAGCTGATTCGCAAGCGCCGGTTGAACCCCGCCTGCGCCCTGATGCTGGGCCTGTCGTGCGCGGGCACGGCCAGTGCCGCCCCCGACGATGTCTTCATGCAAGCCGAGCCCGCCACCGGAGAGTTCACCTCGGTGCGGGTGGAGGCCAGCTACGATATGGTGAACCGCGCCGTGGATGTCTTCAACCTGCGCGGGCAGCAGGGGCCGGTGTCGGACAACGCCGGTGATTATCGTGGCGGCAAGCTGATGCTGGGCTACAAGTTCTCGCCGCACTGGTCAGGATCGGCCACCTACTGGCGCCGCGGCATCGAGTACGGGCAGGATCACAATCAGATCGATACCTGGATGCTGGGGATGCACTACGACCCGCTCGCCGAGGCCGGCGCGCGCGATCGCGTCATGCTGCGCTTCTCGCTATGGGGAGACCACTCCGGCAGCCTGAACCGCTCGTCGCCGGTGATGGTCCGCAATACGACGTTCAACAGCCTAACCGTGAACAACGCGAATGATGTCCAGGCCCAGGCCGACGTCATCTTCTCCGGCGAACTGACCGAGCGCAACCAGCTTACCGGCTTCATCGGCCTCGGTGTCAGCCGCGTGTCGATCGGCAGTATCAACACCCGCCTGCAGCGAGGCAACTGCAACTTCAATGTCGCGATTGGCTCCGACAATATCGCCAATGGCCAGCTAGCCGCGCCGTGCAACGTGGGCAACGCTACCCTGCAGTCGGCGTCGTTCGCGGTCGATGCCGGCCAGTTCGGGCTGAATTTTAACGACGACTTCAACTACACGGCCGGCTATCTGAACCTGGGCGGGTCATGGCGCTGGAAGTACGAGCGCTTCGCGGCACGCCTTGGATACCAGTTCCAGTACCTGCTGCGCAGCAATGTCGATAGCCGCGCGGAGACCTATGGCTATTCGCCGATCCGCTCCAACCATACGCTGGGCCTGGAGTTGTCGTATGCGGTCGTGAAAAACGTGGAAGTATTCCTGCGCGGCCAGGCGTCGCTGTACAACTTCGTCGGGACCATCCCATTCCTCTATAACGCGACCACCGCGGGCAAGCTGGATCGGTACTACGGCTACGGCTCGATTGGCATTCGCTTCTCCGGGTTCTGAGTTTGAGTTCCTGATGAACGCCACAGGGTTGATCGATGCCGCTTCATGGATGAAGGTTCCTGAGTGGCATTCACCCTCTATTTCCCAGAGATCGTCTGCATATTCCGATCCCCTCCGGTGAGGGGATCGAAAACAAGGAACCCCCAATATATTGCAATGCAGCAGAGGCACTTATGTCAGATCTTAGAAGATTGAAATTCCTAAATCAGGAAGGTCTGGTTAGAATCAAGCCATCGATAAAAGATATATAGATAAATCAGTTGAGTGAAATGCGCGAGGTTGCACGTCAGGATAAATACATTAATCGTTAGCAGCAGTCGTCGCTAAGCGTGCAAGGTCAGGGAAGCAGTTTCTTCCATGGAAAAAAATATCTGATAACAAGAATTATCCTGGCTCCGGGATAACACAGGCTCACAGTTTTTCCGCTCGAGCCGAGACCGCTTTCAGTGCCCAACAACTGGATTTCTGGCAGGCGGCGCCGTGTGCGAGCGCGAGCCCGGCTCCATTATTCAAGCAGGCAGCTCAGGGCCTTGGAAAAGACCCAATCGGCGCGGGAATGTCGCCCGCGATGGCGCACTGACGCCTTCGCCTCCTGTCTGCGGATAAGGATTTGCAAAAGACCACGGCAGTACGTGCGCCCACGAGGCGCCGGCATGCTGCGGCATTGAATATCGGGGGTCCCACCAAGCAGCAAGGGATAACATGCAGCATTCAAAGGTGTTCGCGCGTCAGGAACTCGATCGCTATTTTTCCTCCTACGTTGGAATGGAGGGAGGCAATCCACGGGCTCCCGTCTGGATATGCGACAGAAGCCCGGCGTGGTCGGAGCCGCTGGTCGCACCGCTGCAGCCGCGTATGGCACCGCCAGCCTGGGACGCCGTGTTCCGCAGCCAGCACCGGGAAGACATGGGCAAGTGGTTCGGCCATCAGTGCATTGCGCGCATCATGGCCGCCGCGCGCGCCGAGGCGCTGCGCGTCCGCCTCGGGGACAACGACTGGGAGCAATACTACTGGCGCCATCTCTACTCGCCCAGGAGCGCTGAATTCCGGCTCAGCCTGTTTCCCCTGCCTGCCCAGGTCGACGGACGAACGACCTGGTCCAGGGCGTTCCGAGGTCAGCCTGAACTGATCCCGCAGGCGCGCTACCTGGAGCTGTGCCGACATGGCGAACGCTTCCGGTTCCTCGAAAAGACCCGTGCCCGCTGGCGCCCGAAGGCCGTCATTTGCCTGAGCCATCGCCATACCGACGAATACGTCGACGCGTTCTCGCTAAACGGGCTCGCCAGTGAAGAGCATGCACTCCAGCCGGCAGACCAGGTCAGGCGCTTGCGGCTCTTCACCAAGGACGGAACGACCTGGATCATCTGCCCGGCTATCGGCGGCAGCGCAGGGATGACGTCGCAGGTTCAGCTCGATGCGTTTGGAAAGTTTCTAGGCATGCGCCTGGCAGCGAGCGACTTCAAGCATTGCCTCGATCTCGATGCCGTCGACCATGAAGCGCCGGCGCGGCCGGAGCGCTTGCCGCAGGCGCACCAGCGGAGCAGGTTGCCTGCCGCCGCGGCTGGTGGCCATGCTGAGGAACGTGTCCGGCCAGCGTCTCCCGGAATGGAACCCGCCCGGGCGGGAAATTGCGCCTTGTTCGCGTAGCGCGACAAGAAAAAATCTGATGTAAATAATTTTCAATTTTCCGAAGTGCATATATTTGGCACGATTATTGTTCTTCATTCATTGAAATTTCCCATTGAGGGCACCGTTATCGCGGTGCCTATTTTTTAACTCTTGCGCAGAGCGGCTGTCGCCGACGAATAATGCCGAGGGGCAACAGCACGCACTCGTCCGTTGCCGCGCCCGACCACGCATTGCGCCCTGGCAATATGCCGCTTAGCTTGTTTCTTGCCGCTCGCCCCAGTAGGGGTCGCGGCCATAGTATGCATGCACCGAGGCACCCCACTCGGGGTCGGCCATGCTCGGCCAGTTGTCCTTGTCGAAGCCGGGCGCCGTCTTGATCCTCTCTGCCGTCATGGCAATCCGGAAGCACTTTTCGTCAGTGTCCATTACCAGGGCACTCCACGGAATTGCGTGCAACCTGTTGCCGATTCCAAGAAAACCGCCCGTAGTCAATACTGCATAGGCGATGCGCCCCCGCGGGACGTCAAGCATGATCTCGGAGATCTTGCCCACGTCTTGGCCGTCCGACGAGTATGCGGTGGTGCCGTCGAGGCTCGATGCAGCCATCACTTGCGGACCTGGCCCTGCGCCGATGCCGGATCCTATGATTGCCGCGCCTTCGGATGGTTTCGATTGCATGGTGTGCTCCCATCGTGTCGGGTTGACGAACAATGGAGATAAGCAACGGGTATGCCTGGCCGGTCTCGCGCGCCACGTCGACAGCGCGGTTGCCGATAGGAAGCGTCCTGCGTAATTTTTCCCAGGCGGTTGAAGGAAGCGGCTGGCAGTGTTGCCCGGGCGCTCTCGAGATATGGACGGGTCGTCAGGCACGCGATGACGCGCAGTTCACGTGCTGGGGCGATTCGTTCTTCAAGGTGGCGGCGGGATTGGGCATTGAAAGGCAGGCGCCTGCTGTTCAAGACCTCGGTAAGTTATTGATTTTATTGGGACGTGTCTGCAGGTTCTGGCTCCGGTTGCTGATGGCAGAAGTCGCGCTGCCTCTCTGATCCGCATCCATGAACCCCGTTTCTGGCGCACATGCTTTCGCTACATAGCGGTGCCGGGTCCGGGTGGGAAGCTGCTATCAAGAGCCGTTTGCCATTGCTGCCGTCCGCCCATGAAGCGCACCACCACCATTCCGTCCCCGCCGCCTGACGCCGCCCACGCGCTTGCGCCGGCTGGCGCGCCGGCGGGCGTGGGCTGCCCCGAGGACCGCAATTTCGTCACGGCGCTGGCGCGTGGCATGGAGCTGCTGCGGGCCTTCGGGCCGCAGGACGATTACCTCGGCAATGCCGAGCTGTCGCGCCGCACCGGCATCCCGCGGCCGACCGTGTCGCGGCTGACCTACACCCTGGCCACGCTTGGCTACCTGACCTATATCGAAGGCACGGAGAAATACCGGCTCGGGCAGGGCGCGATGGTGCTCGGCCATCGCTACATTGGGGGCGCGGGCGTCCGCGAGATCGCGCAGCCGCTGATGCAGTCGCTGGCCTTTGCCACCGACTGCACCGTGGCGCTGGCGATGCCGGACCGGCACGCCATGGTCTACCTGGAAAGCTGCCAGCCGCGTGGCGCGCTGGTGATCCGGCTGGCGCCGGGTGCGCGCTTGCCGATGGCGACCTCGGCAATCGGGCGCGCCTGGCTGGCAGGGCTCGACGCCGGGCACCGCGAAGCGGCGCTGGCCGAACTGGCGCGCCACTACGGCGTGCGCTGGCCTGCCGTGCGCAGCGGCATCGAGCGCGCGCTGCAGGACTACGCCCGCCGCGGCTTCTGCGTGGCGCACGCGGAATGGGACCGCACCGTCAGCGGTGCCGCGGCGCCGCTGCGGCTCGCGGGCAGCAGCGAAGTGCTGGCGATGAATATCGGCGGCTCCGCGGCGCGGCTGTCGCCGGAAATCCTGGAGGGCAATCTCGGCCCGCGCATCCGCGACCTGGCCGAGACCCTGCAGGCGCGCCTGTGGCAGCCCGGCGGCGCGCGCGCTTCGATGCGGCTGCCGGCGGACGGGCCCGAGACGGGCGCATGTCCCGCCAGCCGGCGAGCCGCCAATGAATGACACGTAACAGACCCATATCAACCAGGATCGATGAGGAGATAGCGCATGGAAGTACGCAACAAGACCGTGGTGGTGACTGGCGCGGCCACTGGCATTGGCCGCGCGCTGGCGCTGGCGTTTGCACAGGCCGGTGCACGAGGCGTGGCCGTGGCCGATCTGAACGCGGATGGCGCCGCCAGGGTCGCCGCCGAAGTCCAGGAGGCCGTGCCATCGTGCCAGGTGTTCGCGCAAGCGGTCGACGTCGCCGATGCCGCCGCGGTGCAGGCACTGGCCGACGAGGCCACGCGCCGCTTCGGGCAGGTCGATGTGTTTTGCTCCAACGCCGGCATCATCCTGCGCAAGGGCCTCGACGCGGGTGCCGACGAATGGCAGCGCATCTGGGAAATCAACGTGATGGCGCATATCCATGCGGCGCGCGCGGTGCTGCCGCAGATGCTCGAGCGCGGCGACGGCTATTTCGTCAATACGGTATCGGCGGCGGGGCTGCTGTCGCAGATCGGCTCCGCCCCTTACGCGGTGACCAAGCACGCGGCGATCGGGTTTGCCGAATGGCTGTCGATCACCTACGGCGACCGCGGCATCAAGGTCAGCTGCATCTGCCCGCAGGGCGTGCAGACCAACATGCTGTTCGGCGAGCAGGGGGAGCGCAAGGGCTTCCTGCAAGAGGGCTCCGTCACCGCGGAGCATGTGGCCGCGGCGACGCTCGAGGGCGTGGCCGACGAGCGCTTCCTGATCCTGCCGCACCCGGAAGTGCTGGAGTACTACCGCCGCAAGGGCCAGGACTACGACCGCTGGCTGCGCGGCATGCGGCGCCTGCATGACAAGGTGATGCAAGAGTTCGGCGGCATCGCAGTGTAAGCAGTAAGCGCGCAGGGCCCGCGCGGGCCAGGCGCCCGCCTCAGGCGTCCGGTTCCGCCGCCGCCTGCGCGTTGCCTTCGCCGCTGGGATCGTGCAGCCGGGTCAGGCTGATGAGGGCGCCGGCGGTCGCGACCGCCGCCGCCACATACAGCGCGATCCGCGCGGCGCCGTCCGGCGCCAGGCTGAACAGCAGTGCCACCAGCGCCGTGCCGGTGGTCTGGCCCAGCAGCCGCGTGGTCGCCTGCGCCCCGCTGGCGCCGCCGCTGCGGGCCGGCGGCGTGGCGCCGATCATGGCGCGGTTGTTGGGCGACTGGAAGAAGCCGAAGCCGGTGCCGCACAGTGCCATGCGCCACGCTATGTCGAGGCTGCTGGCATCCGCTCCCAGCGTTGCCAGTCCGACCAGCCCGCCGGCCAGCATGGCCAGCCCGAGGCCGGCGAGGATGCTGGCCGGGTAGCGGTCCGAGAGCCGCCCCGACAGTGCTGCCATCACCGCTACCATCATCGGCCACGGCGTGATCAGCAGCCCGGTCTCCTGCAGCGAGCGCCCAAGCTGGTATTCGAGGTAGAAGGGCAGCGCCACGAAGGAAAGCATCTGCGTCATGAACGAGCAGAAGGAGGTGCCTACCGCCAGCGCAAAGGCCCGGCTGGCAAACAGGTCCACCGGCACCAGCGGCGCGGCGCGGCCGCGCTGGCGCCGCACCAGCAGCCAGCCCAGCACGATCGCGGCGGCAATCCCCGCGACGCCGGCCGCGCGCCAGGCGGCATGGCCAAGCCCGTCCACGCCCAGGATAAACAGCCCGAACACCAGCGCCGACAGCAGCGCGCTGGGATAGTCGAAGCCGCGCGGCTGCGGCGGCGTCTTCGGCAGCGCGCGCCGGCTCAGCACCAGTGCCAGGATGGCCACCGGCACGTTCACCGCGAACAGCCACTGCCAGCTGGCTACCGCCAGAATGATCGCCCCCAGCGAAGGCGCCACCGCGATGGTCACGCCCACCACCAGCGCGTTCAGCCCGATGCCGCGGCCCAGCTTCGTGGGCGGGTAGATAAAGCGCACCAGCGCGGTATTGACGCTCATGATGCCGGCGCCGCCGATGCCCTGCAGCACGCGCGCCGCCACCAGCATCGGCAGGTTGACCGACAGCGCGCACAGCAGCGAGCCGGCCAGGAAGGTTGCAAGCCCGGCACGGTACACACGCTTGTAGCCGAGGATGTCGCCCAGCGATGACAGCGGCAGCAGGCACACGGTCACCGTGAGCTGGTACGCGTTGACGACCCAGATGGTGCTCGACGGCTCCGTGTGCAGTTCACGCGAGATGGAGGGCAGGGCGATGTTGGCGATCGAGCCATCGAGCACGGCCATGATCAGGCCGAAGAAAACGGTGAGAATCGCCCAGGTGCGTTGCGGCTGGGGAAGGCCTTGTTCTGGCTGCATGGGAGAGACATTGAAGACAATGGCGCGCCGCGGAAAGGCGAAGGATGGCGGGCCATCGTGCGGCCTGGCCATTATCGTCCCGCGTGGCGGTGCTCGCAAATCCGACAATTGTGATATGGCGCGCCGGTAAGGCACTTGCGGGCACTTGCAGGCACCGCTGGCGCGCTAGGCCGCGGCGCCGATGTCTTCCATATAGCTGCGCAGCCGCTCGCGCAGCGCCGCGGCAGCGGCGGCGACTGCGGGGGTCCAGCCCGGCGCCGCGCCGCACAGCGCTTCCAGCGCCCGGCACTCGCGCACGATGCCCTTGCGGCGCACGATCATGAACGCCCCAGCCGCAGCATGGATCCAGCGTCCGAGGGCCGCCACGTCGCATTGCGCGATGCTGCGCTCCAGCTCGGGCAGGTCTTGCAGCAGCTGCCTGCGCAGCATGGCCTCGTAGCGCTGGCGGTCGTTGCCTGTCTCGATGCTGGCGTGACCCTGTGCCGCGCCATCCTGGCGCGCGGGCAGATGGTCCAGGCAGGCCTCCAGGTCCTGCAACGATGCCGGCTTGGCCACATAGCCGGCGAACCCGCGCTGGCGCCAGTCCATCGACCACTCGCTGCGCGGGAAGGCGCTGAAGGCCAGCACCGGCACGCCGGGATGGCGCGCACGTACCGCCTCGAGCAGTTCGTGGCCGTCCATGCCGGGCATCTGGATGTCGGTCAGCACGGCATCGACCCGCGCGGTCTCCAGCACCGCCAGCGCCTGCTTGCCGTTGCTGACCACGATCGGCTGGTGGCCGAGCGTTTGCAGCTGTTCGGTGATCAGGGCCTGGTTCAGCGGATTGTCCTCGGCCACCAGGATGGAGGCCCGCGGCGTGATCGGGACTGGCTGTGGCGCTGCGGGCGCGGTGCCCGTAGTGCCCGTAGTGCTCTCGGTTCTGCTGTCGGTATTGTCTGGCCCGTTGCCTGGCCCTTGCTCGCCGGTGGAGTCATGGCTGGCGTTGCGGGCTGCCGTAGCCACGCATGCCAGCAAGGCATGGCGGCTGTATGCCGTGACCTCGAGAATCCCGGGCGCGCGCTGGTGCGGGCGATGCGGGCCGTCCGGCGTGACCCACACCACCGTGGCGGTGCCCGCTTCGCGCAGCGCGGTCATCGTGGCCAGCGGAAAGTCGCCGCTGGCCACGATGACCCGGGCCGGTTTGTACGCCAGGTATTCCCGCGCAGCTGCCAGCGAAGCCAGACCGCTCGTGCGCCAGGACGCGGCATTGAGCCATGCTTCAAGGTTTTCCCCGATACGCGCATCCTGGCACAACACCAGAACGTGGCCGTGCGGCGCAGTGGTGTCCACGTGCCCGGTGGCCTGCCGCGCCGCCGGCACGGTCCGCACCGGCAAGCGCACCGTGAAGGCGCTGCCGATATCGGGCACGCTCGCCACCGTGATGCTGCCACCCATCAGCTCGCACAGCCGCGCGCAGATCGAGAGTCCGAGCCCGGTGCCGCCAAGGCGCCCGGCGCCGGCGGCATCGCCCTGCACGAACGGCCGGAACACCCGCGCCGCCAGCAACGGCGGCATGCCGATGCCGGAATCGCCGACGCGGCAGACCAGCTGTGGTATGCCCTGGCCCTCGGTGCACACCTCTGCGCTGAAGCTGATACGTCCGCTGGCGGTGAACTTGAACGCGTTATTCAGCAGATTGTTGATTACTTGTACCAGCCGCGTGCGGTCGCCCGTGATTTCCACGTCAAGCGATGGTGACAGCAGCAGGTGAAAGCGCAGCGGCCGGCCCGCCGTCATCGGCGCGTAGGTCAGCGCCAGGCTTTCGAATGCGTCGATCGGGCGAAAGGGTTCGTCGACCAGTTCGAGCTTGCCGGCATCGATTTTCGAGAAATCCAGCACATCGTTGACGATGCGCCGCAATGCCCCGGCGGCCGCGTCGAGCGCCTGCAGCCGCGGCGCATGCGTCTCCAGCCCCGGGCTGCGCGCGAGCAGCTCGAGGTTGCCGAGCAGCGCATTGAGCGGCGTGCGGATCTCGTGGCTCATGGCGGCAAAGAAAGTCGAGCGTGCGCGCATCATGGCCTCCGTGGCCTGCTGCGCCGAGCGCAGCTGGTCCTCCAGCGCCTGTTGCGCGGTGCAGTCCAGCACCGCGCAGAACAGCACATCGTCGTCGCGGTAGCGCGCCGGCGCATAGGTAATCTGCAGGAACCGCCCGGCGGCATCGGTGGCATCGGCGGCATCGGCGGCATTGGTGATGGCGGTGGCGTCGGCAGCCGGGGCGGTACCGTCATCGACCTGCGCCGCGTCCGTTGCGGCGTCGCTCTCCCGGGCCGCTGCCGGTGCGGCGATTGTCAGGCTGGCAATCGCGGCCGGACCGTCGCCGCAGCGGCGCGGCTGCGCGCCGAACGCTTGTACCAGCGCGTCGGGCATCTGCCGGGAGCCATGCAGCTGCAGCAGCGTGTCGGCTCGCTGGTTGCACATCAGCACGCCGTAGTCGCGCTGGCGCACGATGCACAGCCCCACCGGCGTGGCGCTGACCAGGATATGCGTCATCAGCTCGCTTTCCAGCGCGCGCGAGGCATCGGCATGCGTGCGCCGCAGCAGGTGCCGGCTCCAGTAGCGCGCGGTCAGCACGATGCCGCTGACCAGCACCAGCATGGCCGCCGCGATGCCTGCGACGGCGGCGAGCGCCGCAGCCAGCATCCGGTATGGCAGGAAGTACACCAGCAGTCCAACGCCCGCCTGCAGCGGCTCGACCAGCAGCACGCCATTGCTGGTGTACAGCAGCGTATCGTGGTCGATGTGGCGCGCCCGCGCCGCCAGGTTGTATATCTGTGCCGCCGATGCCACGCCTTCGCGCGGCGACACGTCGATGATCTCGTCGGCTTCATTGACCAGCAGCAACAGCGCCGGCTGGCTCGGCCGATGCAGGGTCGCCAGGAAACCCTGCACCGGGATGCAGGCGGCGACCAGCGTGGTCGGCCTGTCGCCGGCATAGGCCGCACTGACCAGCATCATGACCGGGGAGTCGTCCACCGGATGCCGCAGCGGGCCGATCCACACCGGCTGGTCGCGCGCCGGCACGGCATGGCCGGTGCGGTCGCGCAGCGCTTCGGTCAGGCGCGTGCGCAGCAGCGGGATCAGCGTCGGGTCGAGCGCCATCGGCGCACGTGCGCCGTATTCTGGCTGGCGGATGACCACGGCGCTGTCTTCGTCCAGCGCAACGGCAAAGGCGTCGTGATCGAGGCCGAACGCCTGCTGCGTTGCCATGGTGGCCAGCGCGATGCCGCGCAGCCCCGCGAACTGCTTTGGCAGCCTGGCGCCCCAGGCGAGGCGCGTGTCAGGGGTGGCGAGCAGGTGATAGTCCTTACCAACGCCGTCGGCATGGATGCTGGCCGCGCCGGTGCGCCGGAACGATTCGAAGGCGGCATCGCGCGCCGGGTCGACAGCAGGGGTTTCACGCTGGTAGCGGATCGTCAGTACGCTGCGCCGCACGAACGACGCCTCGTTCTGCAGCAGCTGCGACAGCGCCGCCATGTACTGCGCCACGTGCCCGCGCCGGTAGTCGATGTGCCGGCCCGCGGCAAGCCCGGCCAGCAGCAGGCCGGAGAACACCACCACGGCGATCAGCACGGCGATGGTGGCGGCGTAGCGTTGCTGCTGGCGCCGGGATTGCCCGGCCAGCGCATCGAACGCGCTCGTGAGCGATTCGCGCGTGCGCTTCAGGGTTGATTCCATCGACGCGTGTTCAGGCCGTCGCCACGTCAGATAAGGCCATTTTCGTACGCGTAACGGATCAGGCCGGTGTTTGTCTGCACGCCGAGCTTGCGCATGGCGACCGTCTTCTGGCTGGAAATGGTGCTGACCGAGCGCCCGAGCTTGCCGGCGATGTCGGCAAGCTGGATCCCCTGCGCATAAAGCCTTACCACCTCCAGTTCGCGCAGGGTCAGTTCGGTCGCCGGGGCCGCGGCGAGCGCGGCGCTGTCAAGGATGGCCTGCGCCGAAGGCGAGTGGTAGCAACCGTCGCAGGCGATAACCTGGAGACAGGCCCGCACCACTTCATCGGTCGGGTCTTCCTTGCTGACGTAGGCGCGCACGCCCAGCTTCATGGCGCGGCGGATGATGGCGGCATTGGCCTGGGCACTGACCACCACGATGCGGGTCAGCGGATGGCGGCGCGTGAGCCGGTTCAGCAGGTTGAAACCATCCGACGAGGCATCGCCGCGGCCCATGCAGAAGTCGGTGACGGCAATGTCGGCGGGCTCGCGGTCGAGCGCGGCCAGCAGTTCCGTGCCGTTGCCGCAGGTACTGGTGACCTGGAAGTTGGGCGTGCGCTGCAGGCAGTCGCGCAGCGCGACCATGACCAGTGGATGGTCGTCCGCCAGGGCGACACGGATGATTGGGTCGTACATCGTTTTCGGGTCCTCGGTCCTCGGTCCTCGGGTTCTTGGCGCTTGCTTGGGCGGGGCACCCGCAGGCGCCACGGCGTCACCACAAATCCGCATTCTGGCTATGTTCCCGGCGCCCCTGAATCGCAATTCGGCTAGTTCCCGGTCACTGCCATCGTGCCGGACGGGCAGGCGGTGCAAGCTGGGTATAAGGGTACGGCCTCAACCCCGCTCGGCTTGACGGCGAACTGCGCGCGAGCAGCGCGATTTTTCCGCGGATCGCGCGCAATGGCATTTGTGTGACATCAATGCACGGCGCAGCTGTGCTTTCCCATGTAAGTGGACTGCCGACGACATATGCCGGGGCGCAGCCGGCAGCCATCAAACTTTCACGCTTGGCGCCCGCGAACGCTGTCCTAGAATGAACCTGACACGCGCCCGCGGCCATCATGCCGCGCAAGGCCCGGCTTGCGCCGGGTGGCGCTTGCGGCGCGTGCCGCGTGGGGGAATTGCCATGCCCGTCTATCAATACCGCTGCGAGAAGTGCGGCCACGTGTTCGAGAAAACCGAACATCTCGCAGAACATGCCTCTGCCCATCCGAATTGCCCGAACTGCGGCAGCCAGTCCGTCCAGCACGCACCGGCCCCGTTCGTGGCAGTGACCCAGCGCAAGAGCTGAGCCGTAACAACGTTCCAGGAGATTTGCGCTCCGCCGCGAGGCCGCAGCGGGGCGTTGGCGTGCATGCCGCCGGGCGATTGCCGGCGGGATGCCGGAGTGGTTTCATGCGTGGCGCATGCACCGCCACGCGCGTTCGCGCTGCGCGCAAGCGGCGATCTCAACCTTGACGGAGGATGCCATGGCCACGAGACCGTTTTCCCAGTTTCCCGCCGACGAGCAGCAACAGGTAACGCAGGCTTGCATGCATGTCGGGATCCCACAGGAGGCGTTCCAGATCACGGACGAAGGCGATGGCGGGGGCCGTCGCGTCAGTGTGAAGCGGCTGGGCACGGACGCGGTCAGCGTCTATGAGGCCGGGCCGGGTTCGGTCTGGGTCGAAGAGTTCGAGAGCGATCTCGAATGCGGCCTGTTCGGCCGCGTGACGGCGTAGCGTGCGGAAAGCGCGGAAAGCGCGGCTCAGTGCCGGCCGCGCTCGCCCAGGCGCGACACCACCGAGGCGCCCGCAATCAGTTCCTTGAGCAGCGCCAGCGAGGCCGCGCCGCTGGTTCGGAAGGGATCGAGTTCGGCGCGCGCCGAGAACTTCAGCAGCGTCGCGGTGTTGATGCGCGCCGCGTTGACCTGGCCCATGGCCCAGCCGGCGAAGTCGCGCGTGCAGGTTTCCTCGAAATGCAGCAGCGTCACATCCTGGTGGCGCGGATCGCGCGCGATCGACTGGAACAGTTGCGAGACCTCCTGCCGGTCGCCTTCGAGCGCCTGCAGGAAGATGCCGTTGCCGTGGCACAGCACGCCGGTGATGCCGTGGCGCGGGTTGCGCTCGAGGCTGGTGGCCAGGATCGCGTCGAGCAGGGCCGTGTCGATGGCCTGGCGGGCACGGCTGGCATAGATCAGGCGGACTAGCATGGTCGTGGCGGTTCCGTGATGGGGAAGGAGCGGATGCTGATTCCGGGGCAGGGCTCCTAGCCGCGGTTATTGTTCAGCAGCGTGAGGAATTCACGCCGCAGGCTGTCGTCCTTCAGGAAGGAGCCGCGCATCACGCTGTTGGTCATCTTGGCGTCGGTGTCGCGCACGCCGCGCCAGTGCATGCAGAAATGCTCGGCCTCCATCACGATGGCGAGGCCGTCGGGGTTCATCTTTTCCTGCAGCAGGTCGGCGACCTGCGCGACGGCTTCTTCCTGGATCTGCGGCCGGCACATGATCCATTCCGCCAGCCGCGCGTACTTGGACAGGCCGATCAGGTTGGAATGCTGGTTGGGCATCACTCCCACCCACAGCTTGCCGATGATCGGGCACAGATGGTGCGAGCAGGCGCTGCGCACGCGCAGCGGGCCCACGATCATCAGCTCATTGAGCTGGCCGACGTTGGGGAACTCGGTCACCGCCGGCGACTTCGCGTAGCGGCCGGCGAAGATCTCCTTCAGGTACATCTTGGCTACGCGCCGCGCGGTTTCCTGCGTGTTGTGGTCGTTGTCGACGTCGATCACCAGCGCGCGCAGCACGCCTTCGATGCGGGTCTGGACCTCGGCTTGCAGCTGCTCCAGCTCGCCCGGCTCGATATAGCGGGCGATATTGTCGTTGGCATGGAAGCGTTCCTGCGCAGCCCGCAGGCGCGCGCGGATCCGCTCCGAGACGGAAGAGGCCGGGTCGCCGGCGGCCGCGTCGGCCGGTTGGAGGTCTTGCGGGCGGTGTGCCGCGTCCTTGCTGTTCATGGAAAGCGTGGTGGGTTGCGGAGTGGTCCGGCACGGGCGCCGGCGGGTGTGCCGGATTCACTATATGGCAGATGCGGTGGCCCGACAACCTGCCCGCCCGACGCCCTGAGGCCCCTTTGAGGCCCCTTTGAGGCCCTCTTGGGTCCTCTTTGAGGCCCCCATTCCCACTGCGCCGGACGCGCCGCATACCGCACACCCCGGCTTGCCTCCGTGAATTGTTCGTGACAACGCTCAACCTCGCCTCGCGCGACGCCGACAAGCGCACATAATGTCCGCAAACATCAGCCGCCCGCCGCCTGAATGGCGGTACCGCAAGTTGCGGCCTTACTTTTGTCGGGAACAACGTGACCTTGCCGATCGCCTTCCCATGCAGCAGCCTGATGCTGCTCCATGTCGTGACGATACCGCTGCCGGCAACGCCGGTGGAAACGGGCGTGGCGGAGCATCATGCGAGCGCTGCCCGTGCGCGCAAGCCAGGCTTGCGGCGGCCGCTCGCCGTGGGCGCGCGCGTGCCGACAGGCGGGAGTGCCCCCACCGGCTGAGGCGCGCGGCGCCGAGCCGGACCTGGTCAGGCACGCGCAGCGTGCGGCACCCTGCCCGGGCGCCCCGCAACACCTACCAGAGCAGCAGCGCCAGCGCCGGCAGCATCGCGGCCGGCATGACGATCGCCCCCAGGCGCAGGAACTGGCCGGCGCTGACCATATGCCCCTCGCGGCGCAGCGCGGTGAGCCACAGCAGCGTGGCCAGCGAGCCGGTCACCGACAGGTTCGGGCCCAGGTCGATGCCGATCAGCACCGCGCCGGTGACCGCGTGCGACGCATCGCCAGCGGACAGCGCCGACGCCGCGATCAGCCCGGCCGGCAGGTTGTTGGCGATATTGCCCGCCAGTGTCACCAGTCCGCCCACCGCCAGCAGCGCAAGCGCACCGCCATCGCGCGAGGCGGCCGCGACCGCGTCGGCGAGGTGACCGATCACCGCGGTCTGCTCCAGCGCGGCCACCAGCACGAACAGGCCGGCCACCATTGGCAGCACGCTCCAGGAAACTTCGCGCAGCGCCGGCAACAGCAGGTCGCGCCGGGTGGCGCAGACCAGCAGCAGCGTGGCCACGCCGGCGGCGCAGGTGGGCCAGCCCAGTTCGCTGCCGCGCAGCGACGCCAGCAGCAGCGTGATGCCGGTCAGCACGATGCCCAGCGCGGTCAGCCAGGCCTGCAGCGATAGCGGCGGCACCGGGACATCGCTGCCGATCGGCTCGGCCAGCGCATGGCGCTGGGTCCACCACAGCGCTGCCAGCGTCGCCAGCACCGCGGCCAGCGATGGCAGCGCGAAGGCGGCCAGCCATCCCGCCAATGGCGGCATGCGCTCGCCGAAGATCACCAGGTTGGCCGGATTCGAGATCGGCAGCACGAAGCTGGCCGCGTTGGCGATGAACGCGCAAGCGTACAGGTAGGGCAGCGGATGGCGCACGCGCGCCGCACGCGTGGCGGCCAGCACCGCGGGCGTCAGCACCACCGCGGTGGCGTCGTTCGACATGAACGCCGTGACCAGCGTGCCGAAGCCATACACCAGCAGGAACAGCCGCAGCGCCGAGCCGCGCGCCTGGCGCACCGCCAGCGCGGCGACGTGGTCGAACAGGCCGGTCTTGCGGGCCAGTTCGGAGATCAGCATCATGCCGGCCAGGAACAGGTAGACGTCATAGCCGCGCATGACCGCGGCGAATGCGTCGGGCAGCGCCAGCAGTCCGGTGGCGCATAGCAGCAGCGCGCCGGCGGCGGCCCAGAAGGCCTCGGGCAGGCGGAAGGGGCGGAACAGGACGCCGGCGGTGGTCAGCGCGGCGACCGACCAGATCAGCAGCGGGCTGTGGCTGGACATCAGGATGGGCACGAAGGTGGGGTGAGGGGGCAGGAGTGCGTGGAGTTTACAGGCCGTCCCCGCGGGCGGACACGGCGGGCCCGGCCACGGCCGCAGGCGCCGGCATGCCGGTGGGGGTGCCGGGAAGCTGTGTGCCCGCGGCTGGCGGCGCCAAGGATGTGGCGGGACTGGCCGGGCTCGCAGCGTTGCTTGCCACCGGGGCCACGACAGGATCCGCGGCCGGCGTCACCGGCGCCACCGGAGAAGCCGCCGGCGGCGGGAAGCCGAGCGAGGCGATGCCACGGCCGCCATCCGCGTACTCGGCATATATCCAGTCGTTGCCCGCGCGCACCAGGCCGGCCGGGGCGTCGGGCTCCGTCTCGGGAACGCCGGCCAGCCGTCCTTCCATGTACGCCGCCCACACCGGCAGCGCCGTGGTGGCGCCGAACTCATGCTCGCCAAGGCTCCGGTTGTCGTCGTAGCCCATCCACGCCACCGTGACCACGCCGCCAGCGTAGCCGGCGAACCAGCCGTCCATGGCTTCGTTGGTGGTGCCGGTCTTGCCGGCCACGTCGTCACGGCGCAGGTAGCGGCTCACGCCCGCGCCGGTGCCTTCGTCGACCACGCTGCGCAGCAGGCTGTCCATCACGAAGGCATTGCGCGCGCTGATCACGCGCGTAGGCGCCGCGGCGCCATCGGTGCCGGCCGGGGCAGCGTCAAACAGCACGTTGCCCTCGCTGTCGGTGATGCGCTCGATCAGGTAGGGCTCCACGCGCTGGCCGCCGTTGGCGAACACGCCGTAGGCCGCGGCCAGCCGCAGCGGCGAAGTGGTGCCGGTACCCAGCGCCAGCGGCAGGTAGCGCGGCAGCCGCCTGGGCGAGAAGCCGAAGCGGCTGGCGAACTCCACCGCATAGGGAATGCCGATCGCCTGCAGCGTGCGGATCGCCGGCAGGTTGCGCGATTCGGCCAGCGCCTGGCGCACGGTGACCGGGCCGATAAAGCGGCCGTCGTCGTTGGACGGCTGCCAGCGCGACGAATTGGCCAGCGGCGCGTCGTTGATGACCGTGCCGGGCGACACGCCGCGCTCCAGCGCGGCGGCGTAGACGAACGGCTTGAAGGTCGAGCCCGGCTGGCGCAGCGCCTGCGTGGCGTGGTTGAAGCGGCTGGCCGCAAAGTCCGCGCCGCCCACCATCGCCTCGATCGCGCCGGTATTGGCGTCTAGCGACACCAGCGCCGCCTGCGGGCCCTGCGCCAGCGTCGGCACCGCCTTGCGGTGGCGGCGCGCATAGCGCTGCAGTCCGCCGGTCACGGCATCGTAGGCCAGCGTCTGCCGCACCGACGACACCGTGGTGTAGACGTTCAGGCCGCGCGTGTAGGCCTCGTCGCCAAAGCGCTCGCGCGCCAGCTGGCGCGCCAGTTCGGCCACGTACTCGGCATGGCCGGCGAAGCTGCCGGGCGTTTCGCCGGAGATGGCCAGGCGCTCGGCGCGGGCCGCGCGGTAGTCCTCCTGGCTGACCATGCCGAGCGCCAGCATGCGGCCAAGCACGTATTCCTGGCGGCGCTTGGCGCGCGGCAGGTTGACCACCGGGTTCATGGTCGACGGCGCCTTGGGCAGCCCGGCCAGCATCGCGCTCTCGGCCAGCGACAGGGCCGCCAGCGGCTTGCCGAAATACGCATGCGCCGCGCTGCCGAAGCCATAGGCATGCTCGCCCAGGTAGACCTGGTTCATGTACAGCTCGAGAATGCGGTCCTTGGGCAGCGACTGGTCGATGCGCCAGGCCAGCAGCATTTCATACCACTTGCGCGCCAGCGTCTTTTCGCGCGACAGGTAGAAATTGCGCGCGACCTGCATGGTGATGGTCGACGCGCCCTGTGCGTAGCCCTGGCCCAGATTGGCCAGCGCGGCACGGAACAGCCCGGAGATATCGACACCCTCGTGCTCGTAGAACTGGTCGTCCTCGGCCGCCAGCAGGGCCTGGACCATGCGCGGCGGAATCTGTTCGAAGGGGATGAATTCGCGGTGCTCGCTGCCGAACTCGCCGATCTGCACGTTGTCGCTGGTGTAGATCCGCAGCGGGACGTCGGGTCGATAGTCGCGCAGGGCGTCGACCGGCGGAAGCTGCCGCAGGCTCAGCACCGCGGCAAAGCCGACGAGCAGGCTGGCGGCCGCAGCCAGCGCCAGTACGGCGCCGCCTGCCTTGACTGCGATTTTTTTCATGCGCGCATTCTACCTGCTCCGGCTGGCCGAACCGGCGTGGCGGTTATCGGGTGGCTGCCAGCGGCAGCGGTCTGCCGCCGTCGTCCCGCTCGGCGGGCGGGGCGACAGTGTCCGGCACGGCATGGAGCGCCGGCGCGGGAGCGGCGGCGCTGTCCGGATCCGGCTGCGCCGCCGTGGCCGAGGCCATGCGCAGCCTGGCCTCGCCGTGCTGGCGCGCGAACTCGCACAGCGACAGCCAGGTCTGCTGCTGCTCGATGATGGTGAAGTGGTCCGTGCCGGGCATGGTCTGCAGCGCGACCGGGCCGGGCCACGCCGCCATCAGCCGCTCCGAGCAGGCATGCGGCACGACCTCGTCCGTCTCCGCCAGCAGCACCTTGGTGCTCTGCACGACCTTCTTGCAGTGCGAGATCGAATCGAAATGGTGGCGCATCAGCTGCCGCAGCGGCACCAGCGGGAAGCGCTTGCGCACCAGTTCCAGCAGCGAGTCGTAGGGCGTGATCAGCTGCAGGCTCTCGAATTCCTGCAGGTCGGCCAGCTGGATCGCCACGCCGGTGCCGAGGCTGCGCCCGACCACGTGCACGCGGGTGTCGGGAAACACACGCCGGACATGCAGCAGGAACTGGCTGGCATCGGCGACGGCCCCCGCTTCGGACGGACGGCCATCGGAATGGCCCAGCCCCCGGTAGTCATAGGTGGCAAAGGCCATGCCGGCCGGGAGCCAGCGTGCGTATTGCAGCGTTTCCAGCACATCCTCGCCGCGGCCGGGCAGGTAGAACAGCAGGTCGCCCACGCTGTCGCCAGGCACATGGCAGATGTAGCCACGCACCACGCCGCCGGGAATCCTGTGCGAATAGCCGACGATGCCCTCCGGCAGGTCGCGCGGCGGACGCCGGCGCGCGTCGAACAGCAGGCGGTCCTGGTTCAGCGTCAGGTAGCTCCAGTAGCAGGCGAAGCCGCTGGCGGTCATCAGCGCGGCGGCCAGCGCGTGGCGGGTCTTGAATCGCATGGCAAGTCTTCAGGTGCGCGGCGGGCGTGGCGCCGGGGGGCGCCGGCCATGCCGCCCAAGCTGCGCAGCCTACCTCATTTTTGTCAGGCGCGACGGTGCAGCGCAAGCCAGGCCGCGCAGTTCTTGTACGATATGCCTCATACGCGCGCCCAACCCACCGGCATCCTGGCCGATGGCGCGCCCAGGGAGCAAACCAGCATGAGCGAACAGAAAGACGAGCAGTTCCGCGCCGAAGAGGCACAGGCCATGGAGCGGGTGGTCGCGGCCACGCGCCAGGTACAGGTGGCATTCACGGCGCTGCAGGCCCACTATCCGCCGCAAGGCAGCGGCAAGCCATCCAAGCTCGCGCTGCAGACCTTCGATGCGGCGCTGCAGGCGCTGGAGGACGCGCAGGCGACATTCGACGAGATCCTGAACGACCTGCTCGACGAAAAACGCTGACTCCGGCGCCGGGGCGCGGCGCGGATCCGTACACGGCCAGTGCGCTGTGATAAGGTTGCCGGACAACAGCCGCCCGGCCTGCCGCAGCGTCCGCCTGCGCGGTCTGCAGCAAGGGACGCAGCAAGGGACGGCCAGGCAGCGGCCGCCACGCGAGCCGCCAGCCATTTCCGGAGACCTCGCGGAGACCCGCCGTCATGCACCGTGCCGCCCATCCCGCCACAGATCCAGCGCTTTCCGGCGCCCAGCGCCACGCCGCCGAAGCAGGCGCAGGTCCAGATGACATCGACCGCGCCGCGCTGATCGCGCGCGCGCATGCGCGCTCGGCCGGCTTCGGGCTCGATGCCGGCCACGCGCCAGGTTACGAGGCCCTTGCCGCACGCGCACTGGGCGAACTGGTCGACGCCAGCCGCGACCTGTACCGCCATGCGCTGCCGGTGATGGAAACCCTGCACGCGCAGATCGCCAACACCGACAGCATGGTGCTGCTGACCGACAGCAGCGGCGTGATCCTGCACAGCCTGGGCGACGGCGATTTCGTCGCGCGCGCTCGCCGCGTGGCGCTGGCGCCGGGCGTGTCATGGTCCGAGCCAAGCAAGGGCACCAACGCCATCGGCACCGCGCTGGCGGAGGCGCGGCCCACCATCGTCCACGCGGGCGAGCACTTCCTGCAGGCCAACCAACAGCTCACCTGCTCGTGCGCGCCGATTGCCGGCCCCACCGGCGAGATCCTGGGCGCGCTCGACGTCAGCGGCGACCAGCGCGGCTTCCATCGGCACACCATGGCGCTGGTGCGGATGTCGGCGCAGATGATCGAGAACCACCTGTTCGCCAACCACTTCCCCGAAGCCGTGCTGGTGCGCTTCCATGCGCGGCCGGAATTCGTCGGGACGCTGTTCGAGGGCATGGCGGCGTTCACGCCCGACGGCGCTTTCCTGGCCGCCAACCGCAGCGGGCTGTTCCAGTTGGGGCTGGCGCCGCAGGCGCTGGCACTGTCCGGCTTTGCCGGGCTGTTCGGCCAGCCGGTGCGCATGGCGATGCAGGCACGCGCGGCCGGAACGCTGCACGTGCTGACGCTGCCGAGCCGCGTGCAGGTGTTCGCGCGCATCGAATACCGCGCCGCGCCGGTCAGCGTGCGCCAGCCCCTGGCGGAGGAGCCGCTGCCGCCAGCGCTGGCAGCGCTCGACACCGGCGATGCCGCCGTGGCCGCCGTGCTGCGCCGCGTGCGCAAGGTCAGCGGCCGCGATATCCCGATCCTGGTACAGGGCCGCACCGGGGCCGGCAAGGAGTGGCTGGCGCGCGCCATCCACGCCGCCTCGCCGCGCGCCAATGGCCCCTTTGTCGCAGTCAATTGCGCAGCCATCCCGGAAACGCTGATCGAAGCCGAGCTGTTCGGCTATGAGGAAGGCGCCTTCACCGGCGCGCGCCGGCGCGGCAGCGCCGGCAAGCTGGCGCAGGCACATGGCGGCACGCTGTTCCTCGATGAGATCGGCGACATGCCGCTGGCGCAGCAGGTGCGGCTGATGCGCGTGCTGCAGGAGCGCGCGGTCACGCCGCTGGGCGCGGCGCACGCGGTGCCGGTCGATGTGCGCGTGGTCTGCGCCACCCACCGCGACTTGCGCGCCATGATCGCGGAAGGCACCTTCCGCGAAGACCTGTACTACCGCATCAATGCGCTGGCGGTGACGCTGCCGGCGCTGTGCGAGCGCAGCGACCTGCCGGTGCTGGTGGAGCGGATCCTGCAGCGGCAGCGGGAGGAGGCGGGGCCTGAATCTCCGCTCCATGTCAGCGCGCAGGTGCTGGCGTCGCTGCGCAGCCATCCGTGGCCCGGGAATATCCGGCAGCTTGCCAATGTGTTGCGCACGGCGGCGATACTGGCCGAGGGCGAGGCGGAGATCGGCTGCGAGCACTTGCCGGAAGGGTTTGAGCAGGAGTGCGGCGGACCGGTGGAACAGGCGCCTTGCGCTACGACGGCGCCTGCCCCGGGTGCCAGCCGCATGCGCGACTGGGAGGCCGGCGTCATCCGGCAGGCGCTGGTACGGCATGGCGGCAACGTGAGTCATGCCGCGCGCGAGCTGGGGGTGTCGCGCAATACAATCTATCGCAGGCTGAAAGAAGGGTTGGAAGACGACCCGGCAGCGGAGGGCTGACACTCAGGCGAGGCGCTTCGCTTCCCGCTGGTTTGCTCCCCTCTCCCGCAAGCGGGAGAGGGAGCACACAATCTGCGAGCATTTCACAACCCTGGCTGCGCAGCCAGCCACGCCGCCTCTTCATCGCTGAACAGCTCCGACCGGGTCAGGAACCTCTGACCCGTCCGCCCCTCCAGCGAAAACATCCCGCCCGCCCCCGGCACCACGTCGATCACCAGCCGCGTGTGCTGCCAGTATTCGAACTGCGCGCGCGTCATGTAGAACGGCGCGCCGCCGATCTCGCCGAGCCGGACATCGGCCGGGCCGACCAGCAGCTCGCCGTCGGGATAGCACATCGGCGCGCTGCCGTCGCAGCAGCCGCCGGACTGGTGGAACATCAGCGGGCCATGCCGCGCACTCAGCTGCGCGATCAGCGCCAGCGCGGCAGGTGTTGCCACCACGCGGGCGACGGACGGTGCAGCAGATGCGGAAGCCGGCATGACCCTTCTCCTCGTCAGGCGTTGAGGTCCAGCACGACCCGGCCTTCGATCTTGCCGTCGCGCAGGCGCCCCAACACATTGTTGATGTCATCGAGCCTGGCGGTGGACACCGTGGCCTTCACGTCGCCATGCGCGGCAAAGTCCAGCGATTCCTGCAGGTCGCTGCGCGTGCCGACGATGGAGCCGCGGATGGTGATGCCCTTGAGCACCACGTCGAAGATCGGCGTGCCGAACTCGCCCGGCGGCAGCCCGTTGAGCGCGATGGTGCCGCCGCGGCGCACCATGCCGATTGCCTGCGAGAAGGCGATTGGCGACACCGCGGTGACCAGCACGCCGTGCGCGCCGCCGATTTCCTTCTGCAGCCACGCGGCGGGATCGGTGGTGCGCGCGTTGACGGTGGCCTCGGCGCCGAGCTTGCGCGCCAGGGCAAGCTTGTCGTCATCGATATCGACCGCGGCCACGCGCAGGCCCATGGCACGCGCATACTGCACGGCCACGTGGCCGAGGCCACCGATGCCTGAGATCACCACCCACTGGCCGGGCCGCGTATCGGTCACCTTCAGTCCCTTGTAGACCGTCACGCCCGCGCACAGGATCGGCGCGATCTCGACAAAGCCGACCTTGTCGGGCAGCAGGCCCACGTAGTTGGGATCGGCGACGACATATTCGCCATAGCCGCCGTTGACGGAATAGCCGGTGTTCTGCTGCTTCTCGCACAGCGTTTCCCAGCCTTGCAGGCAGTGCTCGCAGTAGCCGCAGGCGCTGTACAGCCACGGCACGCCGACGCGGTCGCCTTCCTTCACGCGGGTGACGCCGCTGCCCACGGCGGAGACGAAGCCCACGCCTTCATGGCCGGGGATAAAGGGCAGGGTGGGTTTGACCGGCCAGTCGCCGTCGGCGGCGTGCAGGTCGGTATGGCAGACGCCCGAGGCCTCGATCTTTACCTGGATCTGGCCGGGGCCGGGTTGGGGAACAGGAACTTCGTCGATCGTGAGCGGCGCGCCGAACTCGCGCACCACGGCGGCTTTCATCGTTGCAGGCATCTCGAACTCCTTGAATGACTCCTTGTCCGGGCTGGCCCCGCGCCCGCGGGGCACAACCCGGATCATGGCACGCGTGGCGCCGCTACGGGCGGCCATTGCGCCATGCCTTGAGCACCGTCAGAAAAATCCGAGTGCGTTCGGGCTGTAGCTGACCAGCAGGTTCTTGGTCTGCTGGTAGTGGTCGAGCATCATGCGATGGTTCTCGCGGCCGATGCCGGACTGCTTGTATCCCCCGAACGCGGCATGCGCGGGGTAGGCGTGGTAGCAGTTGGTCCACACGCGGCCCGCCTGGATGCCGCGGCCCATGCGGAATGCGCGCGCGCCGTCACGTGTCCACACGCCGGCACCGAGGCCGTAGAGCGTGTCGTTGGCGATCGCAAGTGCTTCTTCCTCGTCCTTGAAGGTGGTGACCGACACCACCGGCCCGAAGATCTCTTCCTGGAAGATGCGCATCTTGTTGTGGCCGGCAAATACGGTCGGCTTGACGTAGTAGCCACCCGCGAGGTCGCCGTCCAGCGCATTGCGCTCGCCGCCCGCCAGGCACTGCGCGCCTTCCTTGCGGCCCAGGTCGATGTACGACAGGATCTTCTCGAGTTGCTCCGCGGATGCCTGCGCGCCGATCATGGTGCCCTTGTCGAGCGGATGGCCCTGGCGGATCGCCGCCACGCGCTTGAGCGCGCGTTCCATGAAGCGGTCGTAGATCGATTCCTGGATCAGCGCGCGCGACGGGCAGGTGCAGACTTCGCCCTGGTTCAGCGCAAACATGGCAAAGCCTTCGAGTGCCTTGTCGAAGTAGGCATCGTCGGCGGCCAGCACGTCTTCGAAGAAGATGTTGGGCGACTTGCCGCCCAGCTCCAGCGTCACCGGGATCAGGTTCTGCGACGCGTATTGCATGATCAGCCGGCCGGTGGTGGTCTCGCCGGTAAAGGCCACCTTGCTGATGCGCGGGCTCGATGCCAGCGGCTTGCCCGCCTCCAGCCCGAAGCCGTTGATCACGTTGACCACCCCGGGCGGCAGCAGGTCGCCGATCACCTCCATCAGCACCAGGATCGACGCGGGCGTCTGCTCGGCCGGCTTGAGCACCACGCAGTTGCCGGCGGCCAGCGCGGGCGCCAGCTTCCAGGTCGCCATCAGCAGCGGGAAGTTCCAGGGGATGATCTGGCCGACCACGCCCAGCGGCTCATGGAAGTGGTAGGCGACGGTGTCGCCGTCGATCTCGGAGATGCCGCCTTCCTGCGAGCGGATGCAGCCGGCAAAGTAGCGGAAGTGGTCGACCGCCAGCGGCAGGTCGGCGGCGGTGGTCTCGCGCACGGGCTTGCCGTTGTCGATGGTCTCGGCCACCGCCAGCAGCATCAGGTTGGCCTCGATGCGGTCGGCGATGCGGTTCAGGATGTTGGCACGCTCGGTGGTGGAAGTGCGTCCCCATGCGGCCTTGGCCGCGTGCGCGGCGTCGAGCGCGGCGTCGACGTCCTGCTGGTTGGAGCGCGGCACGCGCGTGAACGGCTTGCCAGTGATCGGCGTGATCGACTCGAAGTACTCGCCGCCGGCGGGCGGCACCCACTGGCCGCCGATGAAGTTTTCGTATTGCTGCTTGTAGGGGTTGTTGACGCCCAGCTGGGCGATTTCCGCCATGTTCATGTCTCGCTCCGTTCGAAGGATTTGTGTCGTGTCGTCACGGCGTGGGACCGTGCGCAAGGGAGCAGATCGCAAGAGGTGTGCCGGGGCGCAAGAAGACGGAAAAGCGGGGGCGAATCGAAGAATTGACCGCGAAATCAGGCCGGAGGTGTGTCACGCGCTGCCGGTGTGTGCCAGTGCGTGACAGCGGCTGTTCCAGATTGGAACACCGGGTGAACTGAACTGACGCCGCTCAAGCCTTCGGGCGCGCGGATGCCGGATCGTAGGCGCGCGCAGGTGTACGCGTGCGGGCAGCAGTTCGCCGGCCAGGTCGACGTGGTAAGTGCCGCCCTCAAGCCACGCCGCATCGGCCGGCCCGTCCTCGCGCGCGAGCAATGCCATGCCGACCGGGCAGCCCAGCGTATGGCCGAACGCGGCGGAACTGAGCGATCCCACCGCGCGCGCGCTGCCGTCGGGGCCGGTGCGCAGTATGGCCTCTGCGCCCCACAGCATGGCATCGCTGGCGCCATCCACCGTCACGACCACCATGCGCCGTGTGGGACCGCCTGCCTGCCGCAGTTGCAGCAGCGCTTCACGGCCGCGGAAGTCGATGCCGTTCGCCAGCTTGCAGGCGAACGACAGTCCCGCCTCGAACGGGTTGACCGACGGCGACAGCTCGCGGCCCCAGGCGCGGTAGCCCTTTTCCAGTCTCAGCGATTCGATGGCGTAGTAGCCGGCATTGACCAGCCCGAGCGTGCGCCCGGCTTCGTGCAGCGTCTCGTAGACGCCCACCGCGAATTCCACCGGCACGTACAGTTCCCAGCCCAGCTCGCCCACATAGGTGAGGCGCGTCGCGCGCACGGTGGCATAGCCGAGGTCGATCTCGCGCGAGCTGCCGAAGGGAAAGCCATCATTGGAGAAATCCGCGCGCGACACCGTCTGCAGCAGCTCGCGCGAGCGCGGTCCCATCACCGCCAGCACCGCGTACTGGCCGGTGACGTCGACGATCACGCAGCGCTTGTCGCCCGGGATCAGGCGCTCGATATAGCTGAAGTCGCGCGTGGCCTGCGCCGACCCGGTCACTACCAGGTACTGGTCGTGCGCCAGCCGCGTCACGGTCAGGTCCGATTCATAGGTGCCGCGTTCGTTGAGCATCGCGGTATAGACGCTCTGCCCCGGCGGCACCGCCACGTCATTGCTCATCACATACTGCAGCACCGCCTCGGCATCGGCACCCTTGACCAGATACTTGGAGAACGAGCTCATGTCGAACAGCGCCACGCCTTCGCGGCACGCGCGGTGCTCGGCGCCGCTCCATGGCAGCCAGTTCTGCTGGCCGAAGGCATATTCGATCCGCAGCGATGCCCCCGGCGGCGCGAAGAAGTTGGGCCGCTCCCAGCCCATCTTGCTGCCGAAGCTGGCACCGGCCTCGCGCAGGTGCGCATACAGCGGCGAGCGGCGGAACGGGCGTGCGGTCTCCAGCTCGCGATTCGGCCACGGCATCGCGTAATGCAGGCCGAGCGTTTCCTTGATGCGGTCGTGCAGCCAGTTCTGGTTGCCGTTGAAGCCGGCGAAGCGGCGGATATCGACGGGCCACAGGTCCATGGTCGGCTCGCCCGCGACGATCCATTCCGCCAGCGCCATGCCGGCGCCGCCGGCGGAGGCGATGCCCATCGAGTTGAAGCCGGCGCCGACGTAGAAATTGCGCAGCTCCGGCGCTTCGCCGAGGATGAAGTTGTTGTCCGGCGTGAAGGATTCCGGGCCGTTGTAGAACTGCCTGACCTGCGCCGTTTCCAGCGCGGGCACGCGAACCAGCGCATTTTCCATCAGGACCTGGAACTGGTCCCAGTCGTCGGGCAGCAGCTGGAACTCGAACGGCTCCGGTATGCCCTGCATGCCCCAGGGCTTGGCGTCGGGCTCGAAGCCGCCCATCACCAGCCCGCCGACTTCCTCCTTGAAGTAGATGAAGCCGTCCGGGTCGCGCATCACCGGCAGGTCGGGATGCACGCCGGCAATGCGCTCGGTGACGATGTAGTAGTGCTCGGCCGAATGCAGCGGCACGGTCACGCCGCACATCAGCCCCACCTGCCGCGCCCACTGGCCCGCGCAGTTGACCACGATCTCCGCTTCCAGCCGGCCCTCGTCTCCGTTCTTGTTGCGCCAGCTGACGCCGGTGGCACGGCCCTCGGCGGTATGGATGGCGGTGATCTTCGTGTCCTGCGCGATGATGGCGCCGCGGCTGCGCGCGCCGCGCGCCAGCGCCTGCGTCAGGTCGGTGGGGTTGGCCTTGCCGTCGCCAGGCAGCCAGACCGCGCCGCGCAGGTCGTCGGTACGCATCGCCGGCCACAGCTCCCCCGCCTGGGAGGGGGAGATGACTTCGCATGCCACGCCATAGGCGCGCGCCACCGCGGCGGTGCGGCGCAGCTGCGTCATGCGCTCGGCGGTGCGCGCCACGGACAGGGAGCCGCACTGCTTCCAGCCGGTGCCGAGGCCGGTTTCCGCTTCCAGTTCGCTGTAGAGCTGCGTGGAGTAGCGGATCAGCCTGGTCATGCTTTCCTGCGAGCGCAGCTGGCCGACCAGGCCGGCTGCGTGCCAGGTCGTGCCGCACGACAGCTGGCCCTGCTCAAGCAGCACCACATCCTTCCAGCCCAGCTTCGTCAGGTGGTAGGCAACGCTGCAGCCGACGATGCCGCCACCGATGATGACGACACGGGTTTGGGTGGGAAGCGTGAGAGGCATGGCGGGTCTCAATGGGGGGCGCGGATCGAGCCTTGATGTTATTCAACAAAATGCCAATTAACAACACAAAATGCAACACACATGCGCTGAGGAATCGCCCCGCCAAACGCCTAAGGCGTTGAAAGCAAAAAGCAAATGCGCATGAAAGCTGATCTGCGGCGAACTTAATTGCGTTTCGGCCGCCATGGGCTAGTGTGTAGCCATCCCGCCTCTTTGCTGCTGCCCTGCACAAAGGCGCGGGGTGAGGCATTTGGACCTGTGGCGCGTGATGCTTGTCGCTGCGCTGCCGGCGCCGGGGGAGAAAAAGATGTCTCCGAAACAAGAAATCGCGCCTGCCGGCATCGCGCAGGCGGGGGAGCACGGCGCCATGCCGGAGGGCGAGGACCCCGGCGGATTGCTGGGATCCAGCCAGGTGTTCCGCAAGGCGATGGCGATGGTGGCCCGGCTGGCCCGCGTCGAGGTGCCCGTGCTGATCCTGGGCGAGACGGGTACCGGCAAGGAACTGGTGGCGCGCAGCCTGCACTACCGCGGCCGGCGCCGAGACCGGCCTTTCGTCCCGGTGGATTGCGGCGCGCTGCCCGAAACGCTGTTCGAAGGCGAGCTCTTCGGCCACGTGCGCGGCGCCTATACCGATGCGCGCCGCGATGCAGCCGGCCTGGTCGCGCAGGCAGAAGGCGGCACGCTGTTCTTCGACGAAATCCATGCATTGTCCCTGCGCAGCCAGGCGGCGCTGCTGCGCTTTCTCCAGGACTTCCGCTACCGGCCGCTGGGCGCCGCGCAAAGCCGCAGCGCCGACGTGCGCATCGTCGCCGCCACCAACCGCGAACTGAAGCAGGGCGCGCTGGAAGGCTGGTTCCGCGAGGATCTGCTCTACCGGCTCAACGTCGCCAACGTCCGCATGCCGAGCCTCAGAGAACGCCCCGAAGACATCCCGCCGCTGGTCGAGCTGTTCGCGTCCCGCTTCTGCGCGCGCTATGGCTGGCCCGGCTGCCGGTTCGACCAGGACTCGCTGGCGTGGATGCTGGCACAGCCCTGGCGGGGCAACGTGCGTGAGCTGGAAAACTTCGTGCAGCGTTGCCTGCTGTCGTGCGAGGGGCGCGTCGTGCATGCCGAAGGCTGCCCGGCGGCGCCTTGCACGGTCGACTTGGCCAGCGAGGCTGCGCCCCGCATGCAGCCATTCAAGGAGGCGCGCAGCCAGGCCCTGGCGGTATTCGAGGCGGCCTACCTGCGCTCGGCGCTGGCGCGCAGCCACGGCAACGTGTCCGCGGCGGCGCGTGAAGCGGGCAAGGAGCGACGGGTCTTCGGAAGGTTGCTGAAGAAGCACGGCATCGACCGGGCCGAGTTCTCCTAGCCGGCTTGCAGGCGCGCTTGCGATGCGGCCGATGCGGGCCGATTCATGGGTCGACTCGGGTGAGCGCGTGTTCGGCGGTGGCAAGCAGCGTGCCGAGCGGGATGCGCGGCAGTGCGTGGATCGCGTCGTAGGCGAGCGCGAACGGGTCGAGCCTGGCCCCGGCCGGCACCGGCGCGTCCATGCCGCTGACGACAAAGGCAAGATAGAAGCGCTGCTGCGGATTGTCCTGCACCGTGAGCTGGCCGCCGTGGCGGGCCATCACGTAGTGCGCCAGGTAAAGGCCGAGCCGGTTCAGCAGCCAGGTGCGCGCATCGTCCGTGGCCGGCCGCAGGTCGGTGCCATCGACAAAGGCCGCGAGCCGCGCGAACTGGCCCTGCGGATCGTCCGAAAGGGCGCTGTGGGGCACGATGCCGGCGACCTGCGCGAGTTCGCCCAGCATGTCGCGCTGGCGCGCCTTGAGCGTGTCCAGCCAGGCGCGGCGGGCGGCCAGCGAAGGGAGGGGTTGGGCGGGCTCGGTCAAGTCGGTCAAGTCGGTCAAGTCGGTCAGAAGCGGTACTCGATAAAGACGATGCCCTCGTCCCGCAGCGCCTGCCGCAAAGCCGCAGAAGGCGGGGCGTCGGTGAACATCCAGCGTGGATCATAGCCCGGGACGTTGTTGCGCAGCCAGACGTCGCGCTGGATCTGTTCGCGGATGCGGTCGGTGAGTTCGACCTGATTCGCAATCCCGCCGCGCTGTCCGGGCACGCCGATCCAGCGCGTGTATGACTTGGCTTCGCCCGCCAGCACGCCGCCGCCGGCCTGCGGCACGGGCACATCCACGTAGCGCCCGCCAGTATTTGGCACCGGGAAATGCTGTTGCCCGGGCGCGCCGTACAGCTGCTGCAGGTGCGTCTCACGCTCTTGCCACAGCATGGGCTGGCGCATGCGGCTGATCTCGTCCCAGGTGTAGGTGGTGGCATTGCCCGGCCCGAGCATCAAGGGCTCGCGTGGCGGCGGCGTGATCAGCACGCGGCCGGCCTGGCCGGTGCCGAGCGACAGCGGGCCCGTGGTCGACAGGGGCGACGCCGGCGCAAACGGCACTAGCGCCTGCGGGCCGACCGGCACCAGGGCGGTGCTGGCGGCACCTGCTTCGCTGCCGGCGCCCAGCATCAGCGGGGCGTGGCCCGTGGCACCCGACGCCGGGGCGACCAGCGACTGCGTGCCCGCTGGTACCAGCGCGGTACTGGCCGCGCCGGTTTCGGTGCCCGCGCCCAGCAGCAGCGGCGCCGGGCCCGCTGCCCGCGACGGCACGGTCGCGGTGGCGGCGACCCGCATGCCGCCGCCTTCGAGCAGCTGGTACAGCGTCGCGGTTTCGCCGCGCACCATGATCACCAGGTCGGGGCGAGAGGCGACGGTCACGAACATGGCGCCGTCCTCGCCGATTGTGATGACGTACTCGCCACGCTCGATGGTGCGGGCCGCGGTGGTGCCGCGGCCGGCCAGCGCGGTGGTGCCTTCCGCCAGCGGCGCTGCGCGCGGCAGGGCGGCGCTCATGCGGAAGGCCCCGCTGAAAATGCCCAGGTAGCCGGTGGCCACGCTGATGAAGCCGCCGAGCACCATCGCGTCGCCGGCCCGCTGCTGCTCGGGCGTGAAGACGTCGTGCGCGCCGGTGGCCAGCGCGTAGGCGGAGCCGATGCGCATCGATTCCTGGCCCTTCTGCACGCCATAGACGCCAAGCGAGATTTCCAGCGCGGCGAAGAATGCGATGCCGGCGGCCGAGGTCGGCGGGAAGATGGCGAGCAGCAGCGCCAGTGCCGACAGGGCGGCCACGACGACTGACTCGACCTTCTCCCAGAACGCGTTGCGGTCCATCTCATCCTGGATGGCGGTGCGGACCTCCGGGTCGGCGAGCGGCAGCAGGCTCCGGATGACAGGGCCGAAATGCTCGTAGCCGACCTCGTTTGCGCGGATCTTGCTGATCAGTTCGTCGTAGTTGCCGCGGCGCGTGGTGATGGCCGAGATAATCTGTTCGCGTATCTCCAGCGCGGTGCCGGTGCGCAGCGTGTCGAGCATGCCCTCCGGCAGCACCTTGTAGCCCTCCGGTCCCAGTGCCTGCATGATCGGCCCGACCCGGGCCAGCGCTTGCCGGGTCGCCGCGGGATCGGGAAACATCTGGTGCAGCTCGGCTTCGGCCGATCCCGCCGGCGGGCGGTACAGGCTGGGCCGCGCGCTGCCGCCGGCGATGGTCGGGGTCGCCGCGCCGGTGGCGGGCGCCGGCGCGAGGCCGTAGAGCGCGCCCAGGTCAGGCAGGAGGGACTGGCCGGCCGGCGTGTCGAAGCGCGACGGCGGACGGATGCCCGCGCGCAGTTCGGTCGGGGTGGCCCAGCTGCCGAAGCTGAGCGCCTCGCGCTCGGTCCGCGAGGCGGAGATCTGCGTTTCCAGGTGGCAGCCGGTGCAGGCCCGGAACTCGCCGAACGCCTGCCTCGCGCGCAGCTCGCGCATCAGCGGGTCGCGCATTTCCTGCAGCTCGAAGTAGGGGCGCGACGCGCCGGATTGCGTCATCCCCATTGCCGCCAGGTCTTCGCTGGGAATGACTTCGTCCACCAGCTCCGACCACATGCCGAGATTGCGCTTGTTCGCCAGCAATCGGTGGATGGCCGTGGTCTTCACCAGCTCCTTGAAGGACGACACGCGCTCGTCCAGCGAGCCGGTCAGGTTCAGCACGGTCGGGTTGGCCGGGTCGGGTGGCGCCACGCACATCTGCGGCGCGGCCGGGGCTTCGGCGCGGCAGACCTGGGGCTCGCCGGCGGATGGCGCCAGGCTCAGCGGGGAAGAGGCCTGGCTGGTGGATGAGGTGGACGAGGTGGATGAGGTTGACGCCGAGGAGGACTGCAGCGGATCCCGGCGCAGCGTCGGCGCGGATTGCGCGCGACGGCCGTCCTGCAGCACGTGCGCGAGTTCGTGCCCGAGCAGCCGCTTGCCATCGCTGGTGTGCGGCCGGTACTGGCCGGCGCCGAAGGCGATGTGCGAACCGAGGGCGAAGGCACGGGCGTCCAGTTGCGCCGCGCTGGCGGCAGCGTCGGCATTGTCGTGGATGCGGACGTCGGACAGGTCGGCCTGGTAGCGCGCCTCGAAGAAGCTGCGCTCGCTGTCGCCGAGATGCCTCGCATGGCCCAGCGACAGGTTGGAGGAACCGGCAGGCAAGCCATGGCCGCGCGGCTTGCGGCGCACGGTGCCGTGCGCCGCGGCCCGGCAATGGGGGCACGGCGGCTGGCCGGCCGCGCAGGTGCAGCCGGCGGGCTTGCCGGCCAGCGCGGCATCGGCCATGCGGTCGGCTTCGGCTTCTTCGGGGTCGCCGGGTGCGCCCACCGTGTGCCTGGTGCGGATCTCGCCACGCGCGTAGAGGTCCTGCAGGGCCAAATTGCCAGGCTGCGCGGCGCCGGCAAGGCGGGTGCCGGCGGGGTCGGCGCCGCCGCGCTGCTGGCGTCCGGCACTGGCGGGCTTTCCGGCCCGGTCGCCCCGGTCGGTGCCGGCGGCGTTGGCGGTGCGGTCAGCGTGGGCTCGGGTCTGCATGGCGTTCTCCGGCGGCTCAGGCGCACCGGGTGGCGGAGCAGGTCAGGTGGAGTTCCACGCCCTGGTCCGTCACCTTGGGATCCAGGATCGTATCGAGGCTGGGCGGCGTAAAGCCATCTGGCTTGTCCTCGACCGATTTCACTTCCCAGCTGCCATCCTGCTTCTTCTGGTAGGTGACGTCGACGTCCTGGATAAAGCCCAGCGGATCCAGCGGGTCCTTGTACTGCCAGCTCACCACCAGCGTTTCACCGGGACGCTTGGCGTTCGCCTTGCCGCGGACGTTGGCGCGCCACACGGGCATATTGACCGGCCCGACATCGCCGAAGCGCTCCATGAAGTCGCCGCGCAGGAAGCTGCCAAGTCTGACGTACCACGGCTGGTCGGCGTAGGCCAGCGGGCCCACCGGCGCGTAGCCCTTGGTTTCCAGGTCCCGCGCCATCTTCTTCTGCCGGCCAATGGTCTGCGCGGCGAACAGCGCGATGTTGAAGGTGCCCGCGCCCCAGCTGGCATAGGGGCCGGCCTTGCTCTGCGGCGGCGGCGTCTTGACCACCACCTCGACCTTGTTGCCCGCGCCGAAGGCGCCGTAGCTCTGCGCGTCGGTCGCCAGCCGGGCCAGCTGCGCCTGCTGCTGCGGCGTCGGCGCGACCTCCAGCTCGATATGGAGGATGCGGCGTTGCGGCGTGCCCTGGTGTTCGATGCGGAACCATTCGTTGCCGATCTTCTCGCTGCGCCCGGTGCCGGGCTCGAAGTTGGCGAGCTTTTCCAGCCCCTTGCTCAGTTCCTTGTACATCGTGTCGGGCTGCTGGTAGAAGTCCAGCGAGTTCTTCATCGTCTTGAGCTGGATCAGCCCGCCGCCCTCGATGCTGGCGCTCTGGCCGGAGAAGGGCAGGCCCTGCCGCCCGAGGCCGGTGATCGGCGTGGCGGTGCCGCCCTCGATGAAATCCACGCCGGGAAAGTTGCGCGGCAGCTTGACCGCGCCCGCATAGTTGTTGACCAGCACCATGTCTTCCGCCGGCAGGCCGCGCAGGTTGCCCGCGTTCCAGTTGACCAGCGGGTTGCGCGGCGCGCCGCCGCCGGGGAACAGCAGCGGCACCTGGTTGAGCAGGCTGGCCTGGGCGGGAAAGATCACGCGGTCTCCCCAGCCCGGCATCTTGCGGTCCGCGGCCTGGGTCAGCGCGTCGAGCTGTTCGGGGCCCAGCTGCGCGGTGCGTGCCGCGATGTCCGCGTCGTTGAAGCCGTTGAGCAGCAGGGCCGCGTCGTCCCAGTTGCCCTTGGCGACGGCGTTGTCATAGTCCTGCCGCAACTGGCGGATGCGGTCCTGCTCCATGTCGGCAAAGGCCATGCCCTCGATCGGATCGGTGACCCGCTTCGACCACCCGGGCATGCCCCTGGCGGCGCCGTTGCGCAGCAGCTCGCGGTCCTTGCGCGAGAGCTCGCCCAGCAGCATGTCGATGTCTTTGTCACTGAAGCCGTTGAGCAGCACGGCCGCTTCTTCCCAGCGGCCATAGCGCACGGCGGCGCGGAAGCGCGCGATCAGGTCGTCGCGGCTCGAGGTCCGGTCTTCGTCGCGCAGGATGCCGCCGTGCGCGGGGGCGGCGAGGGCAGGCGCGGTGCCCTCCGCCACCCGCGCGGCTTCCTGCTCCGGCGCGCTGCTGGCCGGGGCCACTTCGCCATGGCTGGGGAGGTCGCCGCCGCGGTGCTGGCCGACGTGGCTCAGCTCGTGCGTGAGCAGCCGGTTGCCAGCTGTCGAGCCCGGCGCGAACTGGAGCTCGCCGAAGGCAACGTGGCGACCGGCCGTGAAAGCGCGGGCGCGCAAGGCCAGCGCCATGGCGGCAGCCTCGGGGCCGGTGTGCAGCAGGGCCTGCCTGGCCGGCTCGCGCACCGCGGCGGGCAGGCGTTCGCGCTCGCGGGCATCCAGCCTGCGCGCGGGCAGGGCGGCGAGCCTGGCGAGCATGGCGGCGACATCGTGGCGGCCGGTCCCGGGCCCGGGCCGGTAGCGTTGGGCGGCCTGGTTGTCGAGCCGCGCCGGCGCGCCGCCGGCACCGGGCCGGTGGTGCTGCCGGCCGGGTCCTTGCGGCGGTTCGCCCGCGGGCCGTTGCCGCCAGGCATGGCGGGCATAGTGCGCCATGGCCGTCGCCGCGCCTCAGGCGCGCCCCCGCTCGATGGTGTCCTGGTAGGCGCGGAAGCGCGCCGCCGCGCCGGGATCGCCATGCTTGGTCTGGCGCCGCGACAGTGCCCGCATCAGTTGCGCCATGCCGACCGCGCTGCCTTCGCCCGCGGCGAGCAGCGCCGCTTCCAGCGCAATGGTCTGGATGTCGCCGCCGGTCAGCTCGAATTCCCCGGCGACGAACGTATAGTCGATGTCGCCCGTCAGCGGCACGCCCGGCGGGAACATGCCGCGCCACAACTGCTCGCGCAGCGCCGCATTGGGCCGCCCGAACTCGACCGTGTAGTGCATGCGCCGCGCAAAGGCCGGGTCAAGGTTCTTGGGCAGGTTGCTGGCCAGGATCACCACGCCGTCGTGCGTTTCCATGCGCTGCAGCAGGTATGCCACCTCGATATTGGCGTAGCGGTCGTGCGCGTCCTTGACCTCGGCGCGCTTGCCGAGCAGGGCATCGGCCTCGTCGAACAGCAGGATCGCGTCGGCGTCCCGCGCGGCGCTGAAGATGCGCTCCAGGTTCTTCTCGGTCTCGCCGATGTATTTCGACACCACGCTGGCCAGGTCGACGCGGAACAGGTCCAGGCCGGCGTGGTTGGCAAGCACCGACGCCGCCATGGTCTTGCCGGTGCCCGACGCGCCGGCGAACAGCACCATCAGCCCCGCGCTGCGGCCGGTACGGCCCTGCATGTTCCACTCGCGGAACACCTGTTCGCGGCACGCGATGGCCGCGGCGATCTCGTGCAGCAGTTGCAGCGTGGTGGCGGGCAGCACCAGCTGCGGCCAGCGGTGCGGGCGCGTAGCCAGCTCCGCCACCTGCGCCAGTCCCTGCGCGGCGAGCTGGCGCGCGGCCCGGTCGAGGGCTTCGTCGGGGCCGATGGCGGGATCGGCGGCACGCAGCGCCCGCGCCGCGCGCGCGGCCTGCCGGATGCGCGTGCCCGACAGCGAGAAGCGGCCGGCAAGCATGCCCGCCATGGCCTGCGCGGCCGGCCCGCCATCGCCAGGCCCGGCGTCGTGCAGCGCATCCGCCCAGTCCCGCGCGCGCTCGGCGCTGCTGGCGGCGCGCAGCGCGAAGCTGGTCAGTGGCAGGCGCGCCAGCGCGGGCGTGGGGTGCCAGCCGGGCGGCACCAGCCACAGCACGTCGACGCCGGTGTCGAGCGCATGCCGCAGCGCGCCGGCCAGGCGCTCGTCGGCGGCGGGGTCGCGGCCGGCGGCCTCGTGCAGCACCAGCGCGGCGCCGGCAAGCCGCGCGCACAGCAGCGCCGCCGTGCCGGATAGCAGGGCGGCGGGCGCCAGGTGCAGCGCGTGGCGCCCGCGGCATGCCAGCAGCTGGCGTGCCCAGCCGGCCTGGCGCCCGGCGTCGTCGCCGCGGCAGGCGATCAGCTCGGCCGAGGCATGCGACGTGTGCCGCGTGTGCGGCGCGGTACGGTCGCCGGCGGCCACGGTTTCCAGCCAGGGTTCGTCAGTGCCGGGGATTTCCTGGGCGGGAGGCGGGATGCCGAGCAGGAACCGCACCGCCGGCGGGGCCAGTGCCAGCCCCTGTCCCAGCGCGCTGCGCTGCTCCGCGCCGTCGGCCAGCACCAGGATGCCGGCGGCGGCCAGCGTGCCGATGCGGCCGCGCAGCGCGGCGGCGTCATGCGGGACCCCGTCGGCGCCGAGGAGCCGGCACACCATGTCGACGGTGGCGAATTTGCGCGTGATGTCGTTGTTCAGGTAGGCGTAGAGCGTCTCGTAGCGCAGGTCGAGTTCGGGCGCGAGCACGATGAACAGCAGCTCCAGATCCGCCGGTGCCAGCGCCAGCCGCTCGCCCAGCAGCGCCAGCGGCGAGCCCGCGTTGAAATGCTCGCGCCACTGCGCGGCCTGGCGCGTGAGCGCGCCGGCGGGATCGGCATCGGGCTGTCCGTCCTGCCCGGCCTGCTGGCGCAGCAGCGCATCGACCTGGCGGTCGGAGATATAGAGGCCGCGCAGTTCGTCGAGCGACAGTTCGTAGCGCGCGCGCAGGCGCAGGATTTCGCGCTCGACCAGGCAGTCCAGCCAGAGCCGTTCGTTGCCGAAGGGGTGTGCCTGCGGCCATGGCGCCGGCATCGGTGCCTGTGGGCCGCCGGCGATGAGCGGGTCGAGATCGCGGCGCATCGCCTCACTCCGTGCAGTGCAAGGCCAGTTGGCGCTGGCCTGGCCAGGTGAGCCGCAGCCGTGCCATGCCGTTCAGGCTCAGCAGCACATGCAGCGGCGGGCGGCGCAGCAGGAGGGTCCAGGCCGCGGCGGTGGAGTCTTCGCGCCGGGCTTCGCCGCGCGTGTCGAGCACGTTGTGGAACAGGTAGGGCAAGGTGCAGCAGGCCGCGCCCGGAATGCGGAAGGCAGTGCGCCGCAGCGCGGCCTGCGCCAGCGTGGCGAAGGTGTCCTGCCAGGCCGGCGGCAGCGCCGCCAGCACCGGGCTGGCGCGCAGCAGCGCAAGATCCTGGCGCAGCAGCCGCGTCAGGCGCAGCCGCATGGCGAAGGGCAGCGGGGCGGACTCGGCCAGGTCGCCCAGGTTGGCCGGTGGCGTCGCGGCATGCAGGCGGCAGGCGCTGCCGGGCTCGACCCATACCTCGATGCGGGTCGCGCCGGCCGGCAGCCGGAGTCGCGCGGCGCCGGTGAAGGCGCAGCGGCGCAACGTGGTGGCCAGCGCCAGGGCGGGCGCGCCGGGGTCCGCGGCGGCCAGCCAGTCGTGCAGCGCCGGCAACGCGACGCCCGGTGCCACCCGCAGGAAGGTGCGCCAGAACGGATCCCGCCACACCTGTTCGCCACGAGGGCCGGCAGCGATCGCCAGCGCCAGCAGCACGGCAAGGTCACGCGCGCTGCCGGCCCCGGCTGGCGGCGCGGGCAGTGCGCTGGCCCAGCCGCCGTCGCACGGGTCGCACGGGTTGTGCAGGTCGGACAGGTCGGACAGGTCGTGCAGGGCAGGCAGCAGCCACGCGAGGCCACCGAATGGCGCGTCAAGCTGCTCCGGCGCAGCCTCGGTTGTGGCTGGCACGCGGTCGTGCCGGAGCTGCCTCGCCTGCGCCGCCAGCGGCGCCATCGCTGCACGCACGGCCTGCGGCGTGGTGGCGAGCAGCAGCAGCCAGTCCGCATCTGTGGACAGGGCTGGCCCCTTGTCGGTCACACCGATCACGCCGCGCGTTGCCATCCGCGCCAGTTCGCCGGCGGCCATGTCGTCAGGCATCGACAGCAAGGCCGCCAGCCAGCAAACCGCGCCAATGCCGGCCGGTTGCGCCGCACCGCCGTGTGCGAGCAGCCACAGCGCCAGCAGCGGCGGGGGGACGCGGCCGGGCGAGGCCGCTCGCCATGCGCCGGCAGCGGGGTCCAGGTGGCCTGCATCGGCGCCATGGCTCTCCTGCTCGTGCCAGCGGCACAGGATGCGCACCGCCTCGCGCTCGCCCAGCGCCGCCAGCAGCGTGGGCCAGCTTGCCCCGTCCAGCAGCGCCAGCGTGGCGCGCCCGGTGGCGGCGTCTTCGGTCAGCAGCGTGCGGATGGCCGCCGCTGCCGGCAGCATGCGCAGGCCGGCAAAGCGGTGGAAGAGCCAGCTGTCCCAGCCGTCGCCGCGCAGCAGCCGTTCGATGAAGCGCGCATGGTAGGCCGCGCGCGAGGGCATCTGCATGGCGTCGCCGGCGGGGTCCGCCACTGCGCGCGCAACGGCCAGCGCCAGCTGGCGCGACCAGTGGCGCACGATCTGCTCGCCGGGGCACGCGGTGTCGATCTCGCAGTCGATCTCCAGCCGCGGCAACAGCACCACGGCATCGTCATCCAGGCCGAGGGCGTCGAGCTGGTCCGCCAGCGCCTGTGCCACTTTCGGCGCCAGCCCGTCCAGCTGATGGCCGAGCGCGGCCGGCGCGGGGTGCGCGGCAGGCACCGTGTACGCGTTGTGCCAGTGGCGGATGCGCAGGTGGGCCATGGCTATGCCTGCGTAGTGACAGCTGTGGCGGCCGCGGCAGCGGGCTGCGCGTCGACGGCCAGCAGCTCCTCCAGCACCTGCGCGGCACCGCCGATGCGCAGCAACTGCTCGCGCAGCGTGGCGGCCCGCGCCTCGGCCTCGGCCAGCAGCCGCTGGCCCGCGCTGTATTCGCTGCGCAGCGTGGCCAGGCGCGCCTGCAGCAGGCTGCGTTCGATGGGCGCGGCGGATGCCGCGGGCGCATTGGCGGTGGCGTGGTCCATGGCGGCTCCTTTCAGGTGCGGGGCCCGTAGGCGACGAAGTGGAAGGCGTTGTCGACGAAGCTGCCTTCCGACGGTGGCGTGACGTCGCGGGCGACCAGCGTGAAACCGCCGGGGCCTACGTTGCGCACGGTGCAAACCTGGTCGTCGTTGGCCGAGTCGACCAGGCTGGCGACGATGACCGGCGTCGCGTTAAAGGCCGGCGCGAAGCTCACGGTGTACTGGCCCGTGCCGGTGCGCGTCACGCTCCACCCGGTGCCGGCGGAGCCGCCGCCCGCGCTGGCCTGCCCGGCCACGATGCGCATCTCGGCCAGGCCGCCCACGGCGAAATAGTCACCGTTGTCGCCAAGCCGGATCGCGCCGCGCACTTCCAGCGTGCTGGCCGGCGCGGCGGTGCCCAGGCCCATGCGCCCGGCCGGGGTCACGGTCAGCTTGTCGCCGTTGCTCCACAGCCGCGCATTGCCGCCGCTGGCGTACCAGACCCAGCGCTCGCCGTTGCCCGGGCTGCCGATAAAGGCGCCGGTCTCGCGGTTCTCGAACGAAAACCCGGCACCGCCGCCGCCGCTGTGGATCTCGCTGCCGACCACATGCAGCGTGCGCGACGGCGTCAGCGTGCCGATGCCGACGCTGCCGCCGAACAGCGCCAGGTCGGGCGAGTTGCTGCGCGCCTGGCCGATCCAGCTCGAAAACTGGGCGGCTGCCTCGTTGCCGTTGCCGACCTGCTGGAACTGGACCCGGGGCGGCTCGTCGAGGTCGCTCAGCACCAGCAGCGGTGCCAGCTGCGGGCCGTACTGGAACCAGGCCTGGCCGGCATCGGGCGCGCCGCTGTTGCCCATCTGCAGCCACTTGCCGTTGCCCACCGCATTGCCCTGCGGCGACGGCACCTGCTGGATGTCGAGCCGCGCGCCCGGCGTCAGCGTGCCGATGCCGACATTGCCGCTGGCCGCCTCGATGAACAGGTTGCTCAGCGTGGGATCGCCCTGGGTCACGTTGAGGCCGTTCTTGGCCGGCCCCAGGTTGATCTGCCACGCCAGCGCGCCGCCGGTGTCTTCCAGCGCGACCAGGCCGCCGTTGGCGGCGATCGCGCGTACCGTCAGCGGCAGGGCCAGCGCCTTGTCGGTGCTGCCGATGCCGACGCGGCCGTCGTGCTGGATCGACACGCCGGCGGTATAGCTGAAGCCGATTGCGCAGGGATCGGTGCCGGTCGGCGTGGCGGCGCCGAGGGTGAGCCGGGTCGGGCCGGCGGTGCCTTGCGGCTGGCCCAGCAGCACCTCCAGGTCGACCCCGTCGACGGCACTGGGCGCGGCGCGCTGGAGCGCTGTGACGGTGCCCTGTGCCAGGTAATCGGTGCCGCCGGCATCGACCCACTCGGCGCGCGTGCCGTAGTAGCGCAGGTGGCCGCGCGCGCGCGTATCGGCGTCGAGCCAGACCGGTTCGCGGAAGTGCGGCGTGTCGGGGTCGCTGGCGCAGAACACCAGGTCGGCGGCGGCGGGCTGGTCGGCTTCGCACAATTGCTCGATTGGCGTGGCGCCCGCACGCGGTATCCAGCGCCCGCGCAGCCGCAGCAGGCCGCCGGTGCCGTGCAGCGCCTCGCCGATCCAGCCCGAATGCCGGCGGAACAGGCGTGACTGGGTGGCGCTGGCGGGTGTCGGCTTCTGCAGCGCGCCGCCCTGCCATAGCACGCGCCCGACCGGGATCAGCCACAGGCTGGGATCGTCAGCGCCGGGAAAGCGCTGCGCCGGCACCGACCCATCCGGCGCGACCGGCTGCAGCGGCAGCAGCGCGCCCGGCGCCTCGCGCGCGTCGCCGTAGCTGTCGTCGCCCAGCGCCACGCCGCTCTGGCGGGTCTCGATGGTCTTGCGCTCGCCGACCTCGACCAGGAACGACTCGACCACGCGTGCATAGACATCGGTGGCTCCGCACACCTCGAAGCCCGGGCGCACGCCCTGGCCGGCGGCCTCGTCATAGCGGAGCCAGACGTTCACCAGGCCGGCCGGCTGCCCGGCGAACAGGCCGGCGTCGAGCGGGAAGGGCTCGGCCACCACGATGGCGCGGCCATAGCCGTCGGTGGCCAACCCCGGCGTCAGGTAGGCCTCGACCGTGCCCTGCGGCGAGTCCTGGTAGACCAGCTCGATGCCGGAGGCGATGCCCCAGCTGTGGCTGGCCAGGTGATGGCGCGCCAGCAGCGTGCTGAAGTAGCGCAGCAGCGCCTGCAGGTCCTCGGCGCCAAGATACTGGCCCTCGAAGAAGCGCGGCCGCTCGGCGAATTCGGTGGTCATGGCGCCTTCCTCCTAGCCGGGTTTGCGGCCGCTGCGCTTGGCGGCGGGTTTGGGCGCGGGTTTGGCCACCGCCTTGAGCCGTTCGATCTCCGCGGCCTGCGCCTTGACGCTGTCGCGCAGCGCGTCCATCTCTGTGCGCAGGGCGGCCATGGCGTCGGGCGCAGCTGTCTGCGGCGTTGCCCCGGCAAAGGCGGTGGCGCGCAGCGACAGGCCCAGCGCGGCGTCGAGCAGCGGTGCGATCGCGGCCGTGACGGCCGGACGCATCAGCTGGTTGGCGATCACGAACTGGGGCAGGTTGGCCGTCTCCGCGGGGGACAGCCGGTCCCGGCCGTTGCCGGGGCTGCCGGGCCCCATCATGCTTTCCGCCAGCGTGCTGAACTCCAGCGTCTTGCCTGTGCGCGCCAGCGCGGCGCGCAGCAGCCCGGTGGCGCCGGCGATGCGGTCGGGCTCGGCCACGGCCGGGTTCAGCAGGTCGTTGGCGCGCTGGTAGGCCGCATCGGCCAGCTTGATGTCGGCGTTGCCGCTGCCGTTCCCGTTCCCGTTCCCGGCCGCGGCATCAGGTGTAACGTCCGGTGCCGCACCGGGTGCGATCTCCCTGCGCATCGCAAAGAGTCCGGGCTGCGCGCCCGGCACGGTGTCCTGCGGCGGCGTGTCGGGCAGGATGCCGCCGATATCGAAGCAGCACAGGTTTTCCAGCAGCTGCCGCAGCTGCTTGCCGAACGGCAGGATGCCGAGCCAGTACTGCAGCGACGGGAAGGTGGTGGCGAACTTGCGGTGCACGGTCCAGTTGCACACGCGCAGCACGCGGCAGGACTGGGCGCCGCAGCCGCCGGCGACATGCAGCGACGCCAGCGGCACGCGCACCTCGCGCGTCGGCGCCGGGCACGGCGGCAGCAGCGCCGAGCAAAAGCAGGCGAGCACTGCGTCGAGCCACACGATCATCAGCAGCACCATCGCCAGGTAGATGGCGCCCGCATTGGCGAGCGTGCCCGCAGCGGGATAGGAGATGGCATTGAACTGCGCCATCAGGTCGCAGTTGTAGCTGCCGTGGCTGGCGAAATAGCGGCGCAACTGCATGCGCGCCGCGCCGATCCACTGGTACCACGCCTGTGCCTCGGCGGCGGTGGCGGGGACCTTGAGCGTGCCGGGCAGCTTGGGCATCTGCGTGGCCAGCAGCTCGATGCAGCAGCGGAAGCGCTGCATCAGTTCGGAGTCGGGGTTGAAGGCCTGGTTGTTGCCTGCCGCGCCCCCGACGGTGCTGTCGGTGGTCCCGACAGGATCCGGAGCCTTGTCGGGCGGCTTGCGGTAGACCTCGAAGGCAAAGCCCTCGCAGATCACGGTGGGCTCGCACTGCACCGGCGCGCCGCGTGGCCTGGCCAGCGTGGCGCCGCCGCCGCCGTTGCAGCCGCCGCCGTTGCAACCGCATTTCATGCCGCCGCAGGCCCCGCCGCAGCCGCACTTGCCACCATTGCCGCCGCAGGCACAGCTGTTGGCGGTGCAGTCCGGCGCCGGGCGCAGCGGCCTGACGCCGCGCGCGGGCGCTTCGGCGTAGCGGATCGCCAGGATCCACTCTTCTTCGCCGGCGTCGCACTGCTGCGGCGACGGATGCTTCATCGGCTCGCACTGCTGCCAGCGGTGCTCCGCATCCTTGCAGCGCCGGATCAGCTCGCATACATCGACGCTGACCGCCTCGCACACCACGATGTCGTCGCCGCAGGGGCTGAGCGCATAGCCGCAGCCGACCGCGACACCGTCTCCGCACGGGTTGCAGGTCACCTCCAGCCCGTTGACCACGCCCCAGCCGTGCAACTGCCGATTGTGCAGCCGGTGCTTGCCGCGGATATAGCCGTCGAGCCGGTTGAGGTCGTCGGCGGTCAGCACCTGGCCGGCGAAGAAGCGCGGCCGGCACAGGCATTCCAGCATGCCGCAGGTGCCGCACACGCAGGGTTCGGGCGGGCAGGCGGTGGGGCTCTGGCCCTGGCGCTTGCGATAGAGGTCGTTCACGGTGTTCATCGCCTGGTGCTCCCTATCCTCGTTCTACGGTGAACCAGCTTTCGAAGGTGCCGCCCTCGATGCCATCGCCGCTGACGCGCTCGTCTTGCGGCTGCAGCCACTCCGGCACATTGCCGGGCTGCGGCGGATTGGGCGGCGACGGCGGGACCAGCTTGGGGATGTGGTCGGCATCGAGCGCGCGCAGCTGCCCGGTGTCGTGGTGCAACCCGCGGATGAAGTCGCCGTTGACCAGCAGCCGCAGTCTGGCCGGCTTGCCCTGCATGGTCTCGACCAGCTTCGGCAGGATCTGCTGGCCGATGCGCACCGCGGTGGCCATGCCGTTGGCGTCGATGCCCGGGTCGAACTGGGTCTGCGCATCGCAGTCGCGTTCCAGCCGGCCGGGCTCCAGGTCTTCGCGCGACAGCGGCAGGTCGCACCAGCAGCGCAGCGGCAGCTCGATCAGGCGTTCATCGTGCTGCACCTGCAGGTGGATGGCGTCGGCATGCAGGTCGGCGGCCATCACCGGCGTGTCGAATGCCACCACCAGTCCCCTGGCGATGGCGTCGAAGGGGATGTGCTCGGCATGCTTCCAGTTGATGTCGCAGATGTGGGGCAGGGCCCAGTCCAGGCCCTCGCCAGGCTTGCCTGGCTCGCCCTGGTCGCCTTTGTCACCCTTATCTCCCTTGTCTCCCTTGTCTCCCTTCTCGCCTTTCTCACCCTTCTCACCCTTCTCACCCTTCTCACCCTGTTGTCCGGGCAGCCCGGGATCGCCCTGCTCGCCCTTGGCGCTGGTGCCGCCGCAGCAGTGCTCCAGCATGCAGCGCACCGCCAGTGCCAGATCGGCCACGCTGGGCACGGTCGCGCGCCAGGTCAGCATGTCGAGCCGGGCGATGTTGGCCGCCGCGTCGGCGAGCGGGTCGCTGGGCGGCACGGCCGGGTCTTCGAGCTTGCGCGACGGACGGTATTGGGCGATCGTGGCCAGCGTTACGCAGTCCGGCGCGGGGCAGGCCGGGCAGGGATGCGGATCGAGAAAATCTTCGCAATGGGTGGCCTCGATGGCGGCGATCGCGGCGCCGTCGTCATAGACCGCCCACAGCCGCTCGCCGGCGAGCGCCAGCGCGTCGCCGCCCGGGCCGATCTCCAGCGCGTTGGACAGCAGCGCCGGCTGGCCCTGCTGCATGCGGCGCAGGTCGACCGCGACGATGCGGCTGTTGCCGGTGGCGGGCTGCATCAGCACGTAGCCGAAGCGACCGGCCGGTTCGGCGGCCAGCGCCACGGGCGGCGCGGGCAGCGGATCCTGGTGCAGCAGCGTGCCGTCCGGCTTGGACAGGGCGATGCGCTGGCCGGCCTGGTCGGTCCAGGCGAGCAGGTCGAGGGCATCGGTCTTGACCGTGGCCAGCGCATTGACGTTGGTGCCGGACAGGCCGAGCGCGGACGGCGCTAGCGCTGCCGCCGTCAGGTCGACCGACTGCATGGCGCCGTTGGCCTGCGCCAGATACAGCGTCTTGCCGTCGCTGCCGAGCGCCCATGCGGTCGCGGCAAAGCCGCTCAGCGTGGCGTCGAGCACGGCCGTCAGCGTGCCCGGCGCAACATCGACGGTAAACAGCAGGCTGTCGCCGCCGCTGACCACCAGCGCCGCAACGCGGTTCGCGCCGATCGCCATCACCCAGGCCTGCGTGGCGCCGGCCGTGCCCGCCAGGTCGAGCGTCGCGTCCTCGGCACCGGCGAAGGCGCCGGCGGATGTGGTATCGAGCAGCGCCAGCCGCGCCGGGTCGGCCGCGGTGGCGCCGGCCACCAGTGCCACCAGCCGCGTGCCGTCGCCGTTCACGGCGATGCCGAAGACCGCGGTGGCAAAGTTGTGCGTGGCGATATAGGCCTGGTTCGATAGCCACAGCTGTTGCACCGTGCCGCCCCCGCCAGCCAGGTCCGCGGCCAGGTAGGCGCGCTGGCTGGCCTCGTGCAGCGCCACCGCGCGCGCACCGTCCAGCGTGACGCTGGCCTGCCACGTCAGCGTGGGCGGCTGGGGCTGCGCGGGGGGCACCGCCGGCAGGTCCGGATCGACCAGCACGTCGAATTCATAGCTTTCCAGGATGCGGTTGGGCGCGCAGCGGGTGTCATCGCAACCGCATTCGTCGTACAGCACCGGGACTTCCTCGGTGGGGCACTCGCGGTAGCGCAGGCACAGCAGCAACAGGTGGTCCGCGCCGTCGGGCTGCTCGATCAGCGCCCGCACGGCCGGGAAGCAGGTGATGTCCAGCGTTTCCTCGTCGATTACCAGGATTTCGTTGCCGCAGCAGTCGAGCGCCGCGCCTGGCCTGACCACCACGTAGCGGTCCCGGCAGGCGGGGTTCGGGTGTGCCACCACCTCCAGCCCGCAGATCACGCCGGTGCCGTGCAGCCGCGCGTGGTGGCGCCGGAACTTCTCCACCACGTAGGCCTGCTCGACATCGAAGTCCGGCACGTCCATCAGCTTGCCGAAGAAGTAATGGTTGCGCAGCGGGGTCTGCACCTCGCAGCCCGGGCAGGGTGCGTCGCAGCAGCCAGTCGGGGTATGCATTGCGTTGCCCATGGTTGAGACCTCTCGTCGTTGGTCCGCTGTCGTGGCTACTACGGCGGCCGCTACTGCATGGTGGTGTCCATGCCCACGCGCCGCGTGCCGACGCGCAAGGCGCGCGCGCCGCCGTCGCGGTCGGCACCGCCCAGCACGGTGGCGCGCCCCAGCTTCATCGCATCCAGCGTGACCGGCGCGGCCCGGTAGCCGATCACGGCATCGAGCCCCAGCATGGCCTGCACGCCGATACGGAAGCGCGGCGCCACCGGCACCAGCGTGGCCTGCACGTGCGCCGGCACGTCGGCCTTGAGCAGCTGCGCCAGCGCGCGTGCCAGCGCCGGTTCGCGCACGCAGGCCGCGGGTACGAATACCGACAGCTTGTGCGCATAGACATGGAAGGGATCGCGCCACGGGTCCTGCGCGGTCTTGAGCTGCGTCACGCCGAGGCGCGCGCTTTCGTCCGCGCTTTTGTCCGGCCTGGCGGCGCCGTGGCGGCCGGCATGGGCGCGGCCGACGCAGGGCTCGCAGTCATCGCCGCCTTCGCTGCCGGCAAGGGCCGGCAGCGGGCAGCCCGGCGTGGCGATGGGCGGCGCGCCCGCGCCCAGCCGGCTGCGGTTGACGATACGTTCGCCCCAGAGCCTGGCGTTGTCTGACAGCCGGCCAAAACCGAGGAACAGCCAGCGCCGCAGGATGTAGTGCTCCAGCAGCAGGCGCGGCGGGCGCCAGCGGAAGCGTTCGGGAATGTCGGTGGCGCACGGCACGCAGGGCGCCGCGCCGGCGCCGCTGTAGCCACACCAGCCGCACCAGCGCTGCAGGCCGAGAAAGAGGTAGAGCGTGTGCGTCAGCCCGCGCGGCGTGCCGCGCCAGGCAAACGCGCGCGCCGCGTGCCGGATGAACGCGCGTTGCCGCGCCAGCGGCAGCGCCGACAGGCCGCTGCCCAGCCCGAGCCAGCCGGCCAGGAAGCCAAGGAAGTCCTGGCGCCCGCCGGCAGGGGCCGAGAGCGGGTCGAACAGGCGCGCCTGCCCGTCGATCTGGCTTTCGATGTCGCGGAACTGGCGGTCGAACAGCGCCAGCCAGCGATCCGTGAACTCCGCGCTGACCGGCTCGGCGCCGAAGATTGCCGGCAGGTAGCGGCGCCAGCCGATGCGCGGGAAGTCGAGCGCCAGGCAGGCGAGCGACGGCGTCGCCGTGCCGTTGCCGTCCAGCCGCAGGCGCAGCCACAGGAAGCGCCCCGGGCGGGCCCGCAGCATGTAGTCGATGCCATCGAAGGCGGTGCTGCCGTCCGGCTCGGAATGCAGCGCCAGCGCCGGTTGCCAGTCTCCGCCTTCCAGCAGGTCGGCCGGTTGCAGTTCGGTTTCGGCGGTGAGCACGTCGATGGCGAGCCGGGTATGCGCGGGCAGGCTGGCGCCGAGGATGATGCGGTCCCACACGCAGTCCGAGATGCCGCTGTCGAGCGCCTGCGAGTGCCACGTGCCGGTTGCGGGCCAGGCATCGGAAGGATCGTCGGGCGGCGCATCCAGCAGCGTGCCGGACAGGTCGAACACGCACGGCGCGGCGCACGGCGGGCTGCACAGCGCGGACAAGTCGACCGAGCCATCGGCATGCACCGTCAGCGGCAGCGGCGCGAAGGCGCCGGCGAGGTCGGCCGGGCGCAGCGGCGGATCGAGCCGCCTGCGCGTGGCCGGTTCGTAGAACACCACCGCTTCGGCGCCATCCGTGGCGACCAGCAGCCTGCCGTCGCAGGTGGCGGCCAGCGCGGCGATGGCGCCAAAGCCGTCGTGGCGCTCCAGCACGCAGCCGGACGCGGCGAAGCGCAGCAGCGCGCCGTGCATGCGGTCGCCGACCCAGAGGTCGCCATTGGGCGCCACCGCCAGCGCCGCGGGCTGCCAGTCGTCAAGCCGGCTGCCGGCGTTGCACGGCGGCGTTGCCAGCGGCGCGCGCCACACGCCGCGCGCGGCGCCGGTGGCGGCGTTGAGCACCCCCACGCGGCGTGCCGCGGGATCGGCCAGGTAGAGACGCCCGCAGCTCGCGGCCAGCGTGGCCGGGCCCGCGGGCAGCCGCGGATCCTGCGGGCGCAGGCAGAAGGCGTCGGTGAACGCGCAGGCGCAGGGGTCGAAGCGAAGCAGGCGGCGGCCCCTGGCATCGAACAACAGCAGCGCCTGCTGGCAAGGGCCGAGCGTAGCCAGTGCCAGGTGCCGCGGCAGCACCAGCCCGCCGAAGCTGCCGCTGGCTTCCGCCAGCGTGCGGCCGGAGCCGGGCAGCGGCAGCAGCGTCAGCGCGCCGCATTCGCCGAGCGGGCCGATGGCGGCCGGCGGCGTTCCCGGTAGCGTTTCCGGCAGCGCGCGCCAGCCGAGCCGGCCGTTGAGCACGAGCGTGTAGGGATCGTGCGGCGGGCGCGGCACCGGCGGCAGGTAGGCCGCATGCGAGGCGGGCCCGGCCTCGGGCGCACTGGCGGGCAGGGTGCAGGGCTGGTTCATGCATCCACCTCGCTGGTCTCGTAGCGGACGCTCAGCGCCAGCGCGTCGTCGGCCAGCCGCAGCAGCGCGCCGCCGCCGACCGGGACGTTGGCGCAGGCCGGGTAGTCGGTGTCGTCGAGCCGGAACAGCAGGTCGTCGACGCTGACCACGCCGGGCAGCAGCAGCCGGTGCACCACGCGCGAATAGTTGATGTCGCCGCCGAACGGCCAGCCGCTGCCGTCGGCGTCCGGCTTGCTGTCTTCGCCGCCGACCAGCGCATGGAAGTAGCGCCGCAGCGCCAGCAGCGCGGCCTGCTTGACCGCGGCCAGGTCGGCATCGCCGGCCACGGTGAGCGTGGCGGAGAGCCTGAGCAGCCGATAGGTCGGCGCCAGCACGTAGAGTTCGGTGGTGGCGAGACGGCGCTGGTCGAGCTGTGCGCAGACCTCGCGCAGCAGGCCTTCGGTGGGCTGCGGCGCGGGGTCGTCCAGCGGCCGTTGCGGGTCGCTGGCCTCGGGCACGACCACCACGCTGACCACGCCCGGCACCTCGACATTGGGGAAGGCCGGATGGAACAGCGGCAGCGCCCGCGCGCGCGCCACGCCGCCGACCTGGCGCGCATGCAGCTCGAAGTCGTCGCGCGTGACGGCGCGCTCGTGGCTCTTGAGCGTGGCCGCGGCCCGATCGCGTGCGGCTTCCAGCGTCTCTTCATCGGCGCCGCCGAAGGCGGGGAACAGGTTGCCCACGCCCTCGGTGTCGATGCCAGGCAGGCTGCCGCGCAGCGTGGAGATCAGCCCGGCGCCGACATTGCCGTGCGCGCCGCCGCCCACGCGGTAGCGCCGCGCGACGATATTGGCGGGCCGGTTCGGGTTGGCCACCGGGATGCGGCCGCCGATGCCGTGGAAGCGGATTTCTCCGGTGGTGCGGTTGAGCACGTAGTGCGCATCGTCCGGCCCGGAGGCGAGGAAGTCCGCTACCTCCTGCCACGGTTGCAGCCCGTCGCCTTCGTCGACCTCCAGCGCCAGGCTGCCGGCCAGCACCGGATGCTGGGCGAGCTGGAACACCTGGTCGGGCATGCCGGTGCTGCGCCCGACGATCTCGGCGTCGACCGACTGCGCGGCGATCGCCGGGACGGTGTTGGTGCGCACCGCCAGCAGCCGCGGCGGGCGCTGGTAGGCACCGCCGGCCAGCCGCGCGCGCAGCCAGTAGCGCGGCGCGGCCACCTTGCCCAGCACCGCGCGCTGCGGGCCGTTGCGGGGTGCGGCGCCGAGCAGCACATGGCCGCTGCGGGTGAGGGCGGCGGTGTCGTCGCGCAGCGTGTCGAGCGGGTACCAGTCCTTGCCGTTCCAGTATTCCCACGCCAGCGTCGCGGGCGGCGCGGTGGCCAGCGGGCTGTCGACATAGAAGGGCGCGCGCGCGTCGCGGCGGGCGATCCATACCGCCAGGTCGATCGGCACGCCGGGGAAGTCCAGCGGGGAGTCGAAGCCCAGCATCAGCGCGTTGCCCACCCGCACCGCCGGCCCGAAGGCGAGGAAGCCGGCCTGCACCTCCGCATTGGCGGCGCTGACGTCGGTGGTCTGCAGGCCAAGGTCGACCTGCACCGCGTCGAGCCGGGCGCTGAGCGCGATCAGTGCCTTTTCGGTCTCGAACACCACGGGCCGCTCTTCACCCGGCACTTCGGCCGCAACCTGCGTGTGCAGCGGCACGATCAGCGTTGGCTCGGCGTAGCTCGCCTGCACCGGGAAGCTCAGCTCCGCGCGGGCCGGCCGCGCCGGCAGCAGCTCGATGCCGAGCAGCTCCAGGAACTTCAGGTAGTTCAGCTTGGGCACGCGCCCAAGCCGCGCGATCAGCAGGTCACTCATCCACGCCATCAGCTGCACCACCGCCATGCCGGGCTCGTTGTCGTTGACGTCGTCCCACTCCGGGGTGTAGCGCGGGATGCGCGCGCGCGCCTCCGCCACCAGGTCGGCGTAGCGCCTGTCGTCGATCACCGGGTATTCGTTCCTGAGCGGCATGATGCTGGCCCTAGACGTAGGATTCGTTGATGTAGAACGGGTACACCAGGTTGGCCAGCGCGTTGTTGGCGCGGATGCGGTAGTCGATGCGGATCAGCAGCAGGCTCGGCTGCGCGGGGTCGAAGTCGGCCGTCACGGCCAGTACGTCGATGCGCGCTTCCCACAGCGCCAGCGCCTCGCGCACGGCGTCGACCGCCTCGGTGCGCGTGGTGGGGTCGTTGGGCGCGAACAGCAGGTCGTGGATGGCGCAGCCGAACGCGGGCAGCATCACGCGCTCGCCCAGCCGGGTGCCGAGGATCAGGTAGATCGACTCTTCGATGCGCTGCCCGGCGCGCGCCAGCGCCAGCCTGCCGCGCGGCGTGACCGAGAGCGGGAAGGCCAGGCCGGTGCCGAGGAAGTCGGGTTTCATGTCAGCCTCCCAGCGCGTCGGCGACCAGCTGCAGCGCCTTGGTCAGTTCGTCGAGGGTGGTGACCACGTTCTGTAGGCTCTCGATGTCCTCGGCCGAGCCGATGGCGGGCGTCTTGATCGGGTCCACGCCGGCAATGCCCATGAAGGGCTCGGCCAGCGCCAGCAGCACCAGCACCGGGTCGATCGCCGACATCATGTGCTGGGCCGAGGCATTGGCGTTGGCCTGTGCGCATTCCAGCGCCGCCATCAGCTCGCTGTTGCCCTCGGCCTGCGCCGACGAGATCTGCAGCGCCAGCCCGCCCATCACCGCCAGGATGCTCTTGAGCTGGCCGACGATGCACTTGAGCAGCTTGATGATCAGCAACAGGATGTCGCGCACGAAGGGAATCATCACCGCCGGGGTCGGCACCGCCAGGCAGGGCAGCACGGCCTCGGCCGCCTGCAGGAATTCCGGCACCACCTTGATCAGCGTGGGCGGGTCGGGCGGACCCAGCGCCTTGACCACGTCGATCAGCGGCTTGATCAGCTTGAGCACCTTCACCAGGCACTCGATGCTCGCCATCACCGGCGCCAGCTGCAGCACCAGCGAGAAGTTCAGCGAGCAGTCGTCCGGAATGCCCTTGGTGATGTCGACGATGCCCTTGAGCGTGCCGCCGGTGGGCAACTGGATCTGCGCGCTGCCAGGCTTGGGCAGCGGGATGCAGATCGGCTTCTGCAGTGCCTTCTGCAGGGAATCAGGCAGCGGTACCTCGATCGGGACGTCCATGCTTGCCTCGCGGTGTCGTGTGTGCCGGATGTGCCGGATGTGCCGGATGTGAATGTGCCGCGCTTCAGATCGGCCCGCCGGTGGGCCGCACCAGCCGGTCGTTGATGGTCACGCTGCCGACCGCGTTGAGCGCCAGCGCGCCGCGCGTGTTGATGCTGATGTGCGTGTTGGTCATCACCACGGTATTGCCATGCGCGTCCTCGATGATCAGCGCGCCCTTGTTGCCGGCGGCGGGGGTCGAGTCGACCATGCGCAGCGCGTGCCCGTTGCGCGAGCGGATCATGCGCTGGCGCTCGTCGCGCGACGGCGGGCGCTGCCGCGGGTTCCACAGGAAGCCGATCACGTACGGGTGGTCCCACATGCCCTGGTCGAAGGCGAGGATCACTTCGTCATCCACCTCCGGCATGAAGAACGCGCCCCGGTCGCCGCCGGCCATCGGCGCGGCCACCGGCACCCAGCGCTGTTCGGGGCCGGACAGCCACGGGTAGTTGACCTGAATGCGGCCCAGGCGCTCCGGGTCGCGCACGGCGATCACCTTGCCGATGACGATGCCTGCACTGCGTTCGCTGCGGTTCATGGGGTGCCTCCGGGGGCGAGTTGCTGGCCGGTGTCCGGGTCTTCCCGGCGCGCCGTGAACTTGGTGACATAGCCGCTGGCGTTGATCGTGTGCGTGGTCTCGGTGACGAAGTACTCGCCCGACAGCCGCGCGCCGATGCCCTGGATGCTGACGTGCGAGCCCGCCCGCAGCCGCGGCAGGCCGACCACGCTGGCCTGGATCTTGACCAGCTCCTGGGCGTGGCCCGTCAGGATGTCCAGCGCCAGCTGCCGGGCTTCATTGCGGGTCGAGACCGGGCGCGTCACCACGCGCTCCTCGCGCGGGTCGCACTGCCTGACGATCTCCAGCAGGCGCGGGTTGCGCCGCAGGAAGCGCGGGTCTTCCAGGTCCGCGGTTTCCTCGATGGCGCGCTGGCCGGCGCGGTCCCAGCCGCGCACGGTCACCTTCTTGACCTGGTTCGCGGTGGTCAGCGTGGCCTTCAGGTCCATCAGCCCCGCGCCCCAGTCGAGCCGGTATGGGGTCGGGCCGCCTTTGGTGGACGGGCCGAAGTAGAGCCGGTCGCTGCCGTCGGCGGGATCCTGCTCGACCGTCACCACGTAGCCGCGGATGCGCGCGCGCCGCCACAGGAAGTCGATGTCGTACTCGTTCTTCTGCCCGACAAAGACCAACTGCGGCTCCTGCTCGGGATCGGTGCGGATCGGCATCGGGATGCGCCGCGCGTCCTGGCCGCTGTTGCGCCAGTCCGGATCGGTCAGGCCCTCGAAGCTCCTCGCGATGGCGCTGTCAGTGGTGTCGTGCCAGTTGCCGTCGTAGCGCTTGCGGCGCAGCCGGTGCAGCCGGTTCAGGCCGCGCACCGCCAGCGTGTGCGGCCCGCCGATGGAAAAGGTCGGCTCCATGGTGGTGAAGTTGCCGGTCAGCATCTCCACCATTTCGCTGGCATAGCCCATCCGGATGCGGACCACCTTGGAGCAGGGCTCGAACAGTGTCTCCAGCTCATGCATGGTGGCGTCGGCCGCGCTCTTGCTGTCGTCCGAACCGATGTACTTGTAGCGGCGCCGCGCCGGATCCCAGTTGCCCACGGTCAGCTCGAAGCCGTCGATCTGGTCGATGTTGTCGCGGTAGGTGATGTCGACGATGTCGCGCAGCACGCTGTTCTCCGGCCGCACGCCGTCGATGCTCAGCTCGAAGCGCGGCACGCGGAAGCCCGCGATGCCGGTGCGGGCCGATTCGCGCGCGAGGGTCAGGTATTCGTCGGCGTCCATGATCTGTCGGTGTCCACGGGCGGCGCTAGCGGATCGACGGCACCGTCAGCCGCAATCCCGCCGCCAGCCGGCGCGGGTCCTCGATGCCGTTCTCGTCGGCAATGGCGCGCCACTCGCCGGCGCGCTCGTAGTAGTCGCCGGCCACCGCGCTGAGCGTTTCGCCCCGCTGCAGCACGTGGGCGTGGCTGCGGTCGGGCGAGCTCGGGTTCTGCTTGCCGAGCTGCTGCTCGATCGGCCGCCACTCGCGCAGCACCAGGTTGACGGTGGCACGCAGCGGGATGCCTTCCGGGCTGAACAGCGTGAAGCGGCTGCGCACGCTTTCGGCCACGCCGGTAAAGCTGGTGCGCCGCTGGCTGCCGCCCCAGGCCTTGCCAAGCTCGTTGCCCGGGAACTGGTCGTTCCAGATAAAGGTGACGATGGGGGGCGCATGCAGCGCGGGAATCAGCTTGACCAACTGGTAGTACTTGTCGGTCTCCCTGGTCACGGACTCCGCGCCGATGCCCATGCCCTTGTCGGTGCTGTCGCAGAACAGCTCCAGCGTCAGCTTTTCGGCATTGCCGCGCACGAACTGCTGCAGCGGCGCGTCCAGCCCCGGAATGCCGATCTCGGCCAGCTGCACCTGCTTGTCAAATTGCAGCTCGGTCGGGTTGAACTGCACCGGGTAGGTGATGGTGTTGGCGGGCTTGGGCCCGACCTGCACCTTGAACTTGCCCTTGGCCGGAATCGTCATGGCGTGGCTCCGTCAGTCACCGGTGGATGCGCCGGACCCGCCAGACCCAGTTTCGCCTTCCATCCAGTCCAGGTAGCCGTTGCGGGTCGAGGTCTCGCTGGCCACCTGGCGCTGGTGGGCCAGCATCTGCTGCACCGCTGGCAGGATCGCCGCGACGATGCTGCGCACGGTCTGCTCGGACAAGCCGCCGGCGCCGTCGACGATGCGCACGCGGCTGACCACGCTTTCGATGATGACGTCGCTCAAAACAGGCTCCCGATGGCTTCGGCGGCCGCGCCGCCCAGCTGGTAGAGGCCTTCGTGGGTGATGGTGACGGCTTCGACCGCCACCGCGCTTTGCTGGGCATTGAGCTGCGGCCCGCTGTACTTGGTCGGCAGGCCACGGCGGAAGCCCCAGACGGTGTGCGGCTTGTGGCGCGCGTCGCACAGCGTGATCAGCCCGTCCTTGCGCTTGCCGGCGCCCGCCGTGAAGGCGTAGAACCAGTCGAACAGCTCGGTGCTCCTGGTCACGCCGTGGCGCAGCACGATCTCGGTATTGCGGATGCGCTTGGGGAACTTGAGCACGGTACCGTTGAGGCCGCCTTCCATGTAGTCGTCGGTCTCCATCGTCATCTCCAGCCCGCTGCATTCGCTGAAGCCGGCCACCGGCGCCGGCATCAGCGGCGACAGCGCGATGCGCGTCACGGCCGAGCCGGTGGAGGCGGTCGAGTCGTACAGCGTGACCAGGAAGTTGAAGCCGAGCAGCGGGTCGCGGCGGGTGGCTAGGCTCATGCGAACTCCTTGCGTTCGAACAGCGAGAACACCGGCAGGTTGTCCTGCCTGCCGACGCGCAGCACGATGAACTCGGCCGGCGCCACCGGCGCGATGCCGACCAGCGCGATCAGCTGGCCGTGCTCGCGCGCGTCGGCGCCGGTCGTGTCCTCGTCGCAGCGCACGAAGAACGATTCCGCCGCGGTGGCGCCGGCAAAGGCGCCGCGCTGCCAGAACAGCGTCAGGATGGCGATCAGCGTGGTGGCCACGGCGGCGCGCGTGGGCGCGTCGTTGGGCTCGAACACGGCCCAGCGCAGCGCGATGTCGCACGCGCGCCTGAGCGCGATCAGCATGCGCACGGTGCTGACGTAGCGCCATTCGGGCTCGTCGCTGACGGTGCGCGCGCCCAGCAGCATCGGCACGCGGCCGAACTCGGCGCGCAGCACGTCGATGCCGGCATCGTTGAGCTCGCCGTGCTGGGCATCGCTGACCGCGCTGCGCACGTCGACCACGCCCTGCACCGGCACGTTGGCCGGCGCGCGCATCACGCCCAGTGTCAGGTCGGTATTGGCGATGGCGCCGGCAACGTGGCCGCAGGCGGGCACGACCCTGACGCCGGCGACGCTGCCGGCGACCGGCGGCGCGGCACCATCGTTTTCGGCCACCGCCAGCCATGGCGCATACAGCGCGGCGGCGCGCGCCGGCTGCTGCCCGACCAGCATGCGGCGCCACTCCGTCAGCGCGCGGATGCCGCGGCTGCGGCCGGTGGCGCGCTCAAACGGCGCGGACAGCACGGCAAAGCGGTCGCCGCGCGCCTCGCAGTCGGCGATCAGCGCGGTCTGCACGCGCAGGATGTCGGCTTCGACAAAGACGGGCGGCAGCTCGGCGATGGCGCGCGGCTGGTGGACGCGGCGCGGCGGCGCTGGCGGCGGACAGGGTCGGCAAGGATCGCCGGTGTCAGGCGGCAGCGGCTCGTAGTCGGGGTCCGGCTGCGGCCGGATCAGGATGTCCGGCGCGGCAATCAGCGAGATCTCGTCGATCTCCGCCAGCGCCTGCAGGCCGCGCGCCTTGCGCAGGCGGGCGAAGTCGCTCTCGCGCGCTGCGTACGGCTCGCCGAGGAAGTCGCTGGCGCTGAGCGCGGCCAGGCCGTCGGCGCCATGTACGAGCGGCAGCCGCTGGCCGGACGCTGCAGCCAGGGGCAGCGGCGGCAGCGCGGGGGCCAGGTCAGTGATCTCGACCAGTCCGGGCGGCGCGGACAGGGCGCCGGGGTTCGCCAGCGGCAGGCGCAGCCGCTCGGCCCCGCTGCGGTAGGCGGGCGCCAGCACGGTGCCGAAGTGACGCGGGTGTTGCGGCGACGGGTGCAGGTCGCGGTATTGCGCGGCAAAGGCATCGCGCCGCCAGAGGTCGAGCGTGTAGGCGACGCGTTCCACCGTGAGCGGCTGGGCGGGGTCCAGCGCACTCCAGGCGAGTTGGTCGGCGCCGCGCTGGCGCGGATCGGGATGGACCCAGTCAAGCCTGCCGGCCGCCGCGTCGACATGCGCCAGCACGCGATGCGCGCTCGCCGCCGGCTGCGCCAGCCGCACCAGCTCGCCCGCCGCAAAGCCGGCCACGGCCGCCAGCCGGGCGCCGGTGGCGTCGGCCGACAAGGCGCGCTGTGTCAGCGGCCGCTCGCGGCGCCACGCGACGGCCAGTTCATTGCCCCAGCTGCCCGGCGAGGTGGCGGACAGGCGCCAGCGCGGCACGCCCGCGCTGTCCGGCAGCAGCACGCCGGCGCTGCGTGCGCCGCCACCGGGCGCTTGGTCGCCATCGTTGTCGCCCTCGCCAAACTGGCGCGCCGCCACGCGCACCACCCAGCAGCGCATGCCGCCGTTGTCGAAGAAGCCGCGCACCGCCCACGCCAGGTAGCCGCTGCCGAAGGGCCGCCCGAAATGCGCCTGGAACTGCCGCCACGACTCCACCGCCACCGGCGTGTCGAGCGGGCCGCGCTCGGCCAGCCCGATGAACGCGGCGATGTCGGTGCGCAGCACCACCGGCGCGGCGCCGGCGGCGTCGGTCCGTTCGATGCTGACTGCGGGCATGCCATGGCGCATGGCGGTCTCCGGCTCGTGGGTCCGTGCTCAGGGCGCGGTGCTGATGATCTCGATGGTCAGGCCTTCGTGGTGCAGCTCCATGCTTTCCACGGCCACCTGGTTGCCGGTGGCGGTCAGGCTCGGGCCTTCGATCTTGTTGATCCAGGCGTTGACGAAGTTCCACCCCAGCACATCGCGGTGCGCCTCGTTCATCAGGATCACGCTGCCGTTGCGGCGCTCGTTGGCGCCGTCGGCGATGCGGCGGTACCACTGCCACAGCGTGTCGTCCTGCACATAGCCGCGCTTGAACATCAGCGGCGTGTACTTGCGCAGGCCCTGCAGCTTGCGCACGTTGTTGGTGGGGTCCTTGCCTTCGCGGTAGTCGATCGCGTCGCCGTCGGCGGTCAGGCCGCTGACCTCGCTGAACGAGGCCACGACCAGCCCGTCCAGCTCGACGCGGAAGTTGAAGACCGGGAAGGGATCGATGCGGATGTCGGTGGCAGCCATGGCCTCGCTCCTCAGCGTTCGTTCATTGTTCCGCGTCGGCCGTCCACAGGCCGATGCGGATGATCACGTACTCGGCCGGCTTGACCGGCGCCACTCCGATCACCACGATCAGGCGCCCGTTGTCGATGTCGTCGCGGGTCATGGTGGTGCGGTCGCACTTGACGAAGAAGCCCTGCTCGGGCGTGGTCCCTTCCAGCGCGCCGTTGCGCCACACCGTGGTCAGGAAGTTGGTGATGCTGCGCCGCACGCGCGCCCACAGTTCCTCGGCGTTAGGCTCGAACACCACCCACTGCATGCCGCGGTCGATCGAGTCTTCCAGGAAGATCAGCAGGCGGCGCACGTTCAGGTACTTGAATTCGCTCTCGGAGGTGATGCAGCGCGCGCCCCACACGCGCAGGCCGCGGTTGTTGGGCCGGAAATCGCGCACCACGTTGATGTTGGTCGGGTACGGGTTGAGGATGTCCTGCTCGCCCTTGCTGAAGTAGCGCGTCAGCCCGGCGATGCCGCGCACCACTTCATTGGCCGGCGCCTTGTGCACCCCGCGCTCGTTGTCCACGCGGGCATAGATGCCGAGCATGTGGCCCGACGGGGGGATCGGCACCTGCCGCAGGTTGGCCAGGCTTTGCGGGAACGGGTCGGGAATGGTCAGCCACGGATGGTAGACCGCCGCATAGCGCGAGTCGTAGCGGCTGCGCAGGTCCTGCACGTCGGCCAGCGTGTCGTTGTCGGGCGGCGGGCCGTCGAGCACGGCGAAGCGGTAGCGCATCGCCTCGCACTGGTCGATCAGAGCCTGCTGCAGCGCCGCCGTGGTCTGGCCGGGAATCGCCACCAGCGAGATGTTCTGCGGGTTCTTCAGCGCGTGCAGGCCGGTGCGCTGGTCGGGCTCGTTGCTGTCGGTTCCGGCGTACATCGCGTCGCCCATCAGCGACACGGCATCGCTGCCGCCGGACAGCGGCAGGCGCGCCGGACGCACCAGGCCGGAAGGCAGCACGTCGAGCAAGGCCTCGGGCCCGAGCCGGATCGCGGTGCGGTTGGCCATCACCGGCTCCAGGTCGAGCACGCGGATGTAGTGCGATGCACCCTCCGAGCGCCGGTCCCAGCGCCGCAACGGGTTGCCTGCGTCGTCGGCGGGCGACCCCGGCGTGAAGGTGGCGCCGATCACGCGCTCGAAATAGCGGCTGTGGCGCGGGTCCATCGACAGCTGGCGGAAGCTCTCCTGGTCCAGCAGGTGGTCGTTGCGCGTGGGCACGGCGGGGTCGGGGCGCTGGCGCAGCAACACCGTCAGGCTCCACTCGCGCGAGCGCACGCGCGCATTGAGGCCGGCCATCAGCGCATTGTTGACCGCGTTCATGTGCACCGCCTGCAGCCCCGGCGGGTCCAGCAGCACCAGCCGGCTGGCGCGGTCGACCGCGCGTGCCTTCAGCAGCGGGGCGCCGGCCACCGGCGTGCCATCGGGCTCGAGCAGCTCCAGGATGGTGCCGGGCTCGATGCCGGTCAGCGTGGCCAGCTGCAGCGACGAGAACATGCCCGGCCCCGGTGGCGGGTTGGCAGCCAGCACATTGGCATTGGCCGCCAGGCTGCTGGCTTCGTCGGCGGCGGCGATCATCAGGCGGTCGCCCCAGCCGCCGGCATCCAGCGCCTGCACCGCGAACAGCCGGTTGCGCTCGGCCACCACCGCGCCCGCGGCGTGGCTGAAATCGAGGCGGTTGTCCAGTTCGATCTCCAGCGGGTTGGCATTGGCCGCGGCGCCGTCGAGGCGGTGGAAATAGGCAATGCCGTCCGCGGTGGTGAAACGGACCACTTCCGGCAGCACCGCGCCATAGGTGGTGCCGTCGCCGACCAGCAGCTGCTCGCTGCCGGCCGCGGGCGACAGCACCAGCGTGGCCGGCTGGCGCGTGGTGTCGATCGCCACGTCCTGGCGCGCGACCTCGACGCCGCTGGCATGGCCCGCGCTCAGCGGATGCGCGAGCTGGACCACGCCGGCGTCGGGCGAGACGCCGCGCTCGCCCCGCACGCGCGCGATGGTCGCGTATTCCTCGTCCGGGGCCACGCCGACGCGCAGCACGTCGCCGGCATCGAGGCCGAGTCGGTTGTCCAGTGCCAGCGTCGCGGCGCCCGCGCCAGTGGCCTGGGTGGTGTGGCGCAGCGCGAAGCTGGCGGTGCTGCCCGCCGCCGGGGCCGCGGGCAGCGGCGCCTGCAGCGCGACCGCGCCCACCGTGGTGTTGACCGCGCTGATGGTGGCGGTGTCGGCGCCGATGGTGATGGACATGCCGGGCGCCAGGCCGTCGACATCGTCCAGCGGGATCACGTCGGCGCGCAGCAGGGCCTGTGCCGTATTGGCATTGCCGCCGACCGTGACCGCGGTGCCGGGGGCAGGGGCGGCCGCCAGCGCGGTGGCCAGCACTACCGCGCGCAGGTCGGGCAGCACGGTGGCAACCAGCGCGGTGTCGCCGGCATTGTCGAAGGTCATGCCGGTCTCGACGCCGTTGACGCTGTCGAGCGGCACCACGCGCCCGGTTGGATAGGCCACCACGTTGGCCGCCACCGCGCCCACCTGTACTGCGTCGCCGGCAGCCAGCGCGGGGCCCGGCAGCGGCGCGGCCAGACGCACCAGGCCGAGGGCCGGGTTGACCGCCGCCACCACCTGGTTGTTGGCGCCGAAGGTGAAGGTCATGCCGGCGCTCATGCCCGCCACGGTATCGAGCGGCACCACCGTATTTGTCGGCAGGTCCGTGACCGTGCGCGCGTCGTCGGCCAGCGTGACCAGCTGGCCGACGGTGCCGGCGGGGTAGGCGGCATAGGCGGGCACGTCCAGCGGCAGCTGCGCCAGCGTGCCGACGCGCTGCACCTCTTCCTGCGCGCTGCCGACGCCGACCACCACCAGGTTGCCCGCGGTACTGAAACTTGGCCCGAACAGCAGCAGGTCGCCGGCGCTGGCCGCCACCTCCAGGTTCACATTGGCGCCGGCCGGGATGTCGAGGCCGTCGACCTGCGCGCCGCGCGCATGCGGCAGCCGCAGCGGCGTTTCCAGCAGCACGCGCGCCTCGGTGGCGCTTAGCCCGACCACCGCGGCGGCAAACACATACTCGGCGCCGTCGACCTGCAGCAGCTGGTGCGTCAGCGGCAGCAGGTTGGTGATCAGCGCCGCGGTGCCGCTGAGCACCAGTCCGGTGGCGCCGGCGCTTGTGTTGTCGCGCAGCGTGAAGGGGCTGAGCGTGGCGGCCACGGTGACGGCGACATCGCGCGCCGGCGCGCCGGCCGCATGCGAGAAATACAGCGGCAGCGTCAGCGAGGTATGGCTTGGCGCGGCGCCCAGTGCCTGCACCTGGCGGTAGTCGGCGCGGCTGCCGTCGCCCACGCGCACCCAGTCGCCGACGCCGAAGTTGCCGGGATCGAGCACATACAGCCGCGGCAGGTTGATGGCCGTGCCGGTGTCCTGCAGCGCCGGGCGCAGCAGCACGCTGCCGCCCATGGCCGCATTGGCGAGGTCGAAGTGGAACATGTCGCGCCGCGCGCGCTCCGCCTGCTCGGGCAGCACGCGCGTGACCCAGGCGCGCTTGCCGCCGTTGAGGAAGAAGCCCTCGACCGCATGCGGCAGGTAGCTGTGGACCCGCCCGCCCGGCCCGGTGAACGCGTCCGGCGGCAGCATGCCGCCGAATAGCCGCTGGAACTCGCCAAAGCTGGTGACCAGCTGCGGCACGTCCAGCGGGCCGCGCTCGGTCACGCCGACCAGTCCGGTGGTGCTGGTGCTGACCCCCTCGATCGGCTTGTTGCTCGCCTGGATTTCCTCGACATAGACACCGGGTGCGAGATATTCGGGCATATTGGTTCCCCTATGCGGTTGCGGGACGGAGCGTGAGTGCGGCGTTCATTCGCGTCATTCGAACGCCACCGCCAGCACCTGTTCGGCCAGCCCGTAGTCGGGCTCGATGGTCAGCAGCAGCGGTTGCGGCGGCGCGGGGTGGGTGGCGCGCAGCCGGAACAGGGCCAGCCGCGCGATCCGCGGCAGGCGGAAATAGCCGTCGGCATCGGCGGTCGTGGCGTAGTGGTCGATGCGCTGGTATTCGGGTGGGTTGATGCCGTCGTCCACCTGCACCAGCGACAGCGCGGCCCACGGCGCGGCAGCGGCGAGGAAGGCGCAGGCGTCGCCGGCTTGCGCCGCGCGCGACAGGTTGCGCGGGTCATGCGTGGCGGGGATGCTGGCCGGCACCACCAGCGCCTGCCGCCGGTGCAGGTGCCTGAGCGGGTGGGCGAGCTCGATCCACGCCGGCTGGTCGGCGGACAGGCTGGTATCGACGGACTGGATGCCGATCACTTCGGCGCGCGCGCCATCGTCGGCGTCGATCCGCAGCGGCATGCCGGCGGCCAGTGTGTCGCGGTTGTCCAGCCGCAGCCGGCGCGTGCCCGGCGCCGCCGGCAACAGCAGGCGCTTGGCCTGCGGCAGGTCGTCGACCACGTCGCAGCGCGACAGCGTGGCCGTGGCATGGCCGCGATAGAAGCCGGGCTCCAGCGCTACCACGTCGGCCGGCACCATCACCGCGGCCGGCATCACGTTGGGCGGCGGGAAGGCCGGCCAGAGGCCATCGATCTCGACCGTGGCACCGGCCAGCGGCAGGTTCTGCGGCGTGCCGCGCTGCACGACGCGGCCCTTGAGCGCCACGCCCGCGCGGTGCAGGAACACGTCGCCGTGGTCCAGCGCGGCGAAATCCGCGGGAAAGCCGGCAAACGGGCCGAGCATGCCGTCGAGGTCGAGCGGCAGGTAGCCGCGCGCGGCCACACGCATCGGCACGGCAGCGGCGGCCAGCGCAAGCCCGGGGAACAGGCTCGCGGGCCGGCCGGCCAGCCCGGCCACCCCGTCGCGCCCGATGCGCGGAGCTACGTGCAGGGCCAAACGCAGGTCGGGGGTCTCGACGACGTCAGCGACGATGGGCCGCAACGTGATCTCGTCCACCAGCCGGGCCTGCACCAGCGCGCGCAGGCGCACGCCCGGGGCCTGCAGCGGGTCCGGGCACAGGTGCCAGGTGGCGGCGCCGGCGTGTTCCGGACGGCAGTCCATCACGCCGGCTCCCGCAGGCTGGCGATGCCATGCTCGGACAGCACCGAGTCCACTGGCGTGACCTGCTCCGGATCGTGGCCCGACGCGATCGGCACGATGCTCATCTCGAACGACACGCACAGCTGGTAGGGCTTGTCGAGCGCGTCCCAGACCCGCGTGATCTCTTCCAGCGAGAGCGGCTCCAGCCGCAGGAAGAATTCCAGCCCGGAGCCCGCCAGCGTGCCGGCCAGGCGCGCGCCGCTGAGGCTGGGGTCGTCGTGGAACAGCTGCAGGATCTTGCCGAGGATCAGGTGCTCCAGGTCGGTCGCGTCCTCGCGCTCGTCGGCGACCTGCGGCGTGACCAGGAAATGCAGGCGCAGCGGCAGCGGGCGGCGTTCGATGCGGTCGGCGGCGCTGCGGCGCGGCGGGCGGTTGAGCGTGAATTCCTCGCGCTGGACCAGGTAGAGCCACAGCGACAGGCCCTCGCGGTCGCGCTCTTCCAGTTCCTGGGGCGTGTCCAGCGAGACGATCATGGTGCCGATCGCATCCGGCATCGGGTCGGCCGGGTCGAAGTACGGCGACAGGTCCGGGTCGTCGCGCAGAGCCTGCTCGATATGGCGGCGCAGGCTCTGGCAGGCATCGCGTATCGCTGTCTTCATCGCTCAGTTCTCGTTCCGCTGCTCGCTGTCATGGTCCGGGCCGGCGGCGCTGTACAGGCATTCACCTGACGGCAGGCGCCTGGCCTGCAGCACGCCGTCCCGCACCAGCGCCTCCAGGGCCCGCAATACCACCGCGGGATCGGCCTGTGACCCGGCCGGCAGCCACCAGCGGGCGATGCCGATGCAGGTGTCGGCTGCCTTCGGGTAGCGGCGTACATACCCGGTGACCTGCATCGCCACGGCGGCTGCGCGGGGGTCAAGGCCTGAGACCGAGGTATCGACCATATCGGGAGCCGTCGCGGATAGGGCTGGGTTCCCGCACTGTTGCGCAACATCCGGGCCAGGGCGGCCGGGCCTTGTGGCAGGCGGCAGCGCGCCCGGGAGCAGGGGAAGGGGTGGGGCGCGATGGCCCCGCTGCCAGCACCGGAAGGCGGGGAAAATCAGGGACTTGCGCGTTGGCGCGGGATGGGGTGTGCCGGTCCCGGGTGCGGCAGCGTTGCCCCGGGGAGGCGCCTAGCGCGCGAGCTGCAGCGTCAGGATGCCCGCCAGCACCAGCGCGGTGGCGGCCAGGCGGCGCCGGTCGAACGGCTCGCGCAGCAGGAAGTGGCCGAGCAGCGCGGCGAAGATCACGCTGGACTCGCGCAGCGCCGCCAGCTTGGCCACCGGCGCCAGCGTCATCGCCCACAGCATCAGCCCATACGACCCGACGCGGTTGATGCTGCCGATCCACGCGCGCTTCCATTCGGTGCGCAGCAGTGTCAGCAGCGCCGTGCCGCGGCGGCTGAAGGCATAGCCGGGCATGAATACGTGCGACATCGCTTGCAGCCAGACGATGTAGGTGAAGACTTCGCCGTAGCGCTTGACCGCCGTGCCGTCGATCACCGTGCCAGCCGCCAGGCAAGCGCCGGCCAGCAGCGCAAAGCCAAGCTGGTCAGGCGACTGCCGCCGCCAGCGCACCAGGCTGACCAGGCCGCAACAGATCAGGGCGATGCCGGCATAGCCGCCGGGGCCGAGCCGCTCGCTGCCCCCAATTCCCTGCAGGCACCGTCAGCCCGCACTTTCGTGCCGAGGCCCTGCGCATCGATGGCCAGAAGATCGTGCGCGAGCGCGTGATCGAGGTGCGCAACCCGTATGACGGCACGCTGGTGGGCACCGTGCCCAAGGCCACGCTCGACGACGTGCGCCGCGCCTTCGACGTGGCGCGGGCGTACCGTGCCACGCTGACGCGCTACGAGCGCGCCGCCATCCTGAACCGAGCCGCCGCGCTGCTGCGCGAGCGTACCGAGGAAGCGTCGGACCTGATCACGCTGGAGTCCGGCCTGTCGAAGAAGGACTCGCTGTACGAGATCGGCCGCGTGGCCGACGTGCTCGGCTTCGCCGCCACCGAGGCGCTGCGCGACGACGGCCAGCTGTTCTCCTGCGACCTGACCCCGCACGGCAAGAAGCGCCGCGTGCTGACGCAGCGCGAGCCGCTGCTGGGCGTGATCTGCGCCATCACCCCGTTCAACCACCCGATGAACCAGGTGGCGCACAAGGTGGCGCCGTCGATTGCTACCAACAACCGCATGGTGCTCAAGCCATCGGAGAAGGTCCCGCTGTCGGCGTACTTCCTTGCCGACCTGCTGTACGAGGCCGGGCTGCCGCCGCAGATGCTGCAGGTCGTCACGGGCGACCCGCGCGAGATCGCTGACGAGCTGATCACCCATCCCGCGGTCGACCTCGTCACCTTCACCGGCGGCGTGGCCATCGGCAAGTACATCGCCAGCAAGGCCGGCTACAAGCGCGTGGTGCTGGAGCTGGGCGGCAACGACCCGCTGATCGTGCTGGCCGACGCCGACCTGGACCGCGCCTCCGACCTCGCGGTGCAGGGCTCGTACAAGAACTCGGGCCAGCGCTGCACCGCGGTCAAGCGCATGCTGGTGCACCAGGCGGTGGCGGCGCGCTTCACCGAACTGGTGGTGGAAAAGACCCGCGCGTGGAAGTACGGCGACCCGATGGACCGTGGCGTCGACATGGGCACGGTAATCGACGAAGAGGCCGCCATGCTGTTCGAGGCGCGCGTCAACGAAGCGGTGGCACAGGGCGCGCGGCTGCTGGCCGGCAACCAGCGCAATGGCGCCAGCTATGCGCCTACGGTGATCGACCGCGTCGACCCGGCGATGACGGTGGTGCGCGAGGAGACCTTCGGGCCGGTATCGCCCATCATCACGTTCCGTGATGTCGATGATGCGATCCGGATTTCCAACGGCACGGCGTTCGGCTTGTCGTCGGGGGTCTGCACCAACGATATCGAGGCGTTCACGAAGATCGCCAACTCGCTGCATGTGGGCACGGTGAACCTGTGGGAAGTGCCGGGCTACCGCATCGAGCTGACGCCGTTCGGCGGCATCAAGGATTCGGGGCTGGGCTACAAGGAAGGCGTGCAGGAGGCGGCCAAGAGCTTTACCAATCTGAAGACGGTGACGTTGCCGTGGGCGTGAGGTACCAGGAGAGCTGATTTGACCGCTGGTTTGCTCCCCTCTCCCGCAAGGGGGAGAGGGGCCGGGGGTGAGGGCGGGCCCTGGCAACGGCGGCGGGCGTCACTTTGTTGACGCGCCGGCCCTCACCCCAACCCTCTCCCGCAAGCGTGAGAGGGAACACACAAACGGTTGCTCACGGACCTCTGCGCTAGAATCGGCCAACCCCCACGCTCCCGGAGTCCCCGTGCTCGCCGAACAACGGCAGAAATACATCCTCGACCAGCTCTCCGCCACCGGCGCGCTGGCCATCAGCGAACTGGTGGCCGAGCTCGACGTCTCGCGCGAGACCATCCGGCGCGACCTGAACACGCTCGCGGGCCGCGGCCTGCTGGTGCTGACGCACGGCGGGGCGCTGGCCTCCGACCGCACCGAACCCGACACCCAGACCCGCGCCGCGGTCAATGCCGAAGGCAAGCGCGCCATCGGCGTGCGCGCCGCGGAACTGGTGCGCGACGGGGCATCGCTGATCCTGGATTACGGCACCACCACCCACGCGGTGGCGCAGGCGCTGCACGGCCACCACAACCTGCTGGTCTACACCAACGACCTCGCCATTGCCCAGCTGCTGGGCCGGCGCAACGGCAACCGCGTGATCGTGCTCGGGGGCGAACTGCAGGACAACGAGGACGCGACCCACGGCTGGGACACCATCGAGCAGCTGTCGCGCTACCACACCGACTTTGCCTTTATCGGCATCGGTGGCGTCACCCCGCGCGGCGAGATCTGCGACTTCTCGCGCTCGGCGGCCGAGCTGCGCAGCCGCATGCTGATGGCCGCCGACACCGCCTGCGTCGTGGCGGACCACACCAAGTTCGGCCGCAACACCGGGGTGACCATCAAGCATTTCGACCTGGCCGCCTGGCTGATCACGGACATGGCGCCCGAGCCGGAACTGGGCGCGGCGCTCAAGGAACGCGGGGCCAAGCTGCTGATCGCCTAGCCGCGACGACAAGTCGGATTTGCGGCGCATTTGTGCGCTGATCGCACGAAAGTCCCCGGTGTTCGCACCAAAATGTAGCCTTTACATGGCAGTCACAGGTGTTTTGACTGCCACATGCCCCATGCTGGTGCTAAAGTTTCGGGTTGCCAGACAGGCGCGGCATGCCGTGCCTGTCTGGACAACCGGAGGCCACCCACCTTCCCCTCGGCGCAACGCCAGGCGGCTCCAGAGACCGGCACCAGCCGGCAGGGCCGTCAGATCCAGACACAGCACCAGCACAGCAGAGACATCGTGAACGCTCCTTCCCTCGACGCATTCCTGGCGGGGGTCGCCCGCCGCGACCCCAATCAACCTGAATTCCTCCAGGCCGTGAAGGAAGTGATGATGACGCTCTGGCCGTTCGTCGAGCGCAATCCGCGCTATGCCGACCAGGCCCTGCTCGAGCGGCTGGTCGAGCCCGAGCGCGTGATCCAGTTCCGCGTGGCCTGGACCGATGACCGCAACCAGGTGCAGGTCAACCGCGCCTTCCGCGTGCAGCACAGCTCGGCGATCGGCCCGTACAAGGGCGGCATGCGCTTCCACCCGACCGTGAACCTGTCGGTGCTGAAGTTCCTGGGCTTCGAGCAGACCTTCAAGAACGCGCTGACCACGCTGCCCATGGGCGGCGGCAAGGGCGGCTCGGACTTCGACCCCAAGGGCAAGTCCGACGCCGAAGTGATGCGCTTCTGCCAGGCGCTGGTGACCGAGCTGTACCGTCACCTGGGCCCGGACACCGATATCCCGGCCGGCGACATCGGCGTGGGCGCGCGCGAAGTGGGCTTCATGGCCGGCATGATGAAGAAGCTGTCGAACCAGTCCGCCTGCGTCTTTACCGGCAAGGGCCTGGCCTACGGTGGCAGCCTGATGCGGCCGGAAGCCACCGGCTACGGCACCGTCTACTTCGCACAGGAAATGCTGCACCGCCGCGGCCGCGAGTTCGACGGCCTGCGCGTGCTGATCTCCGGCTCGGGCAACGTGGCGCAGTACGCGGCCGAGAAGGCCATCGAACTGGGCGCCAAGGTGCTGACCCTGTCGGACTCCGGCGGCGTGCTGCACTACCCGCAAGGCATGACCACCGGGCAGCTGGCTGAAGTCATGGCCTTCAAGAACGAAGAGCGCGGCCGCCTGGCCGACTTCGCCGCCCGCCACGACATGGCCTTCGAAGCTGGCCGCACCCCCTGGCACGTGCCCGCCGACGTCGCGCTGCCGTGCGCAACGCAGAACGAGCTCGACGGCAACGATGCCGAAACCCTGCTCGGCAACGGGGTGATCTGCGTGGCCGAAGGCGCCAACATGCCGTCGACGCTGGAAGCCGTCGACCGCTTCGTCGACGCCAGGATCCTTTATGCGCCGGGCAAGGCCAGCAACGCCGGCGGCGTGGCGACCTCCGGCCTGGAGATGTCGCAGAATGCGATGCGCCTGTCGTGGCACCACGCCGAGGTCGACGAGAAGCTGCACGCGATCATGAAGGACATCCACCAGAACTGCATCCACCACGGGCAGAAGGCGGGCGGGTATATCAACTACGTGGAAGGCGCGAATATCGCCGGCTTCGTCAAGGTGGCGGATGCCATGCTGGCGCAAGGGGTGATCTGACGATCTGGCCCGGACGCGGCCGGTGCAATGCCGGCCGCCGGCGCGACCCTCAGGAGGTCAGCGAAACCGACAGCGCGCGGTAGGCCTCGCTGTCGGGCAGCGCCAGTCGGCGACAGCGTCGCCGCGGTCATGGCGCAGGTGGCAGCGTCGGGCCCGACGATCATCTGGCGGGACGAACCGAACAGCGCATAAGCCAGCATCGGCAATACCACGCTGTACAGGCCCACCACCGGGCTGAAGCCGGCAAGCTGGGCATAGGCCACGCTGATCGGCAGGCTGACCGCGGCCACCGGCACGCCGGCCTGCAGGTCCACGCCGAAATCGGCGCGGCGGTCATGCAGCAGCTCGGCGGCGCCGGGCATCAGGCGCGCCAGCGTGGCGCGCAGCAGGTTTCGGGGTCGCTCCGGCAGGCCGTCCGATACCACGGCCGGCCGCTAGCCCTTTTTCCCCGGCTGCTGGAACAGTTCGCCGGCCTCCTTGACGTTCTGCTCGGCGCGCTTGCCGATCACTGTCAGCGCCTCGGCCTGTGCCTTCTGCGCGGTCTCGGCCAGCTCGCGCATGTTTTCGAACGCCCGCTGCAGCGCCTGCTGCACCAGCTCGCCATGCTTGGCCATGGCCTCGGCCGGGTTGCCAGGGGTGCCGTACTGCTGCGCCGCGGCCTGCAGTTGCTGCATGGTCTGCATGAAGATTTCCTGCTGCTTCTGCATCACGGCCTGCATGCCCTCGTAGGCCAGCTTGTTGGCCTCGGTCAGGGCCTCGATATCCTTGCGGCGTGCCTCGATCACGGCGTTCATGTCGAGGCCCGGCACGCGGAACTGTTCCATCAGCTTGGTGAAATCGGCGAAAGGATTGGGAGGCGTAGCCATGCTGGATCTCCTGGTGGGGGAAGGGTGAGCAGGGGTGGAGCGGGCCGCGGGACGGCCCTGCGCCGGATTCCACTCCACTATAGCCGGAATCCGCACGCTTCTAGCCGTCAATCGAGGAAGACCCTAAAGTTTCGGCCCCCCATGCCGTTGCCATCCATAGCCCGCACGTGCGCCGGCCCATCGGGCCCGCCCGCGGACGACGAGAGCGGAGAACGCTTGCGCCCACCAGCGCCGGCACTTCGCCATGACCAGTCCTAATCAGGTAGAAGACATGAAGAATCTAGGTATCGGGGTACGCCTCGGCATCGGTTTTGGGGTGGTATTGCTGCTGTCGGCGCTCATGACGGTATTCGGCATGCTGCGCCTGCAGCAGGTGGCCGAGCGCACCCATGCGATGATGCAGCAGCCGCTGACCAAGGAACGGCTGGTCAGCGACTGGTACCGGCTCATGCACACCAGCGTGCGCCGCACCACCGCGGTGGCGCGCAGCGCCGACCCGTCGCTGGGCCAGTTCTTTGCCGCCGAGACCAAGGCATCGATCGAAGGCATTGCGCAGCTGCGCGACAAGCTGCAGCCGATGCTCAGTTCCGAGCAGGAAAAGGCCGCGTTCCAGAAAATACTGAGCGTGCGCGACCCTTACAACAACGGCCGCGACAAGATCACCAGGCTCAAGCAGGAAGGCCTGACCGAAGAAGCCAACCAGGTACTGGAGCAGGAGTTCGTCCCCGCCGGCGACGCCTACCTGGCCGAGATCCAGAAGCTGCTCGACATCCAGCGCACCAGCATCGATGCCACCGCGCGCGAGATCAACAGCATCTATGTCAATGCGCGCAACAGCCTGATCGGGCTGGGCGTGGTGGTGCTGGGGATCGGCATTGCGTTCTCGGTCTGGCTGACCAGCGGCATCACGCGCCCGCTGCATCGCGCCGTGGCGGTGGCCCGCACCGTGGCTTCCGGCGACCTCACCAGCCGCATCGATGTCGACAGCCGCGACGAGACCGGCCAGTTGCTGCAGGCATTGGCCGACATGAACGCCAATATCCTGCGCATCGTGCGCCAGGTGCGCGCGGGCACCGAGTCGATCGTGTCGGGCACCAGCCAGATCGCGGCCGGCAACACAGACCTGTCGCAGCGTACCGAGGAACAGGCCTCGTCGCTGCAGCAGACCGCGGCCAGCATGGAAGAACTGACCAGCATCGTGCGCCAGAACGCGGACAATGCGCGCCAGGCCAGCACGCTGGCGGTCAATGCCTCGGATATCGCCGAGAAGGGCGGCGAAGTCGCGGGCAAGGTGGCCGAGACCATGGAAGAGATCAACGGCGCGTCGAAGAAGGTGGTCGACATCATTGCCGTGATCGAGGGCATTGCCTTCCAGACCAATATCCTGGCGCTGAACGCGGCGGTGGAAGCGGCGCGCGCCGGCGAGCAGGGTCGGGGCTTTGCCGTGGTGGCGGGCGAAGTGCGCAGCCTGGCGCAGCGCAGCGCGACCGCGGCCAAGGAGATCAAGGCGCTGATCGGGGATTCGGTCGATCGCGTCGAGAAGGGCTCCATGCTGGTGACGCAGTCGGGCCAGACCATGGAAGAGATCGTCGCGGCGGTCAAGCGCGTGACCGACATCATGGGCGAGATCAGCGCGGCGTCGGCCGAGCAGAGCTCGGGGATCGAGCAGGTGAACCGGGCGGTGACGCAGATGGATACGGTCACACAGCAGAACGCCGCGCTGGTGGAAGAGGCGGCCGCGGCGGCGGGTTCGCTGGAGGAGCAGGCGCAGCGGTTGAAGGAGGCGGTGGCGACGTTCAGGCTGGCGGCCTGATCGCGAGCCGCTGGTTTTCTCCCCTCTCCCTCCGGGAGAGGGGCGCACACCAACCTGCGCGGAAGCTACCGCGCCCGCAAAAACTCCCCCACCTCCAGCAACACCAGCTCATTGTCATCCGCGCGATTCGGTTCGCGGCTGCTGCTGAATGGCAGGTTGTTGTCGTTGCCGACCACGATATGCGTGGCGTCGACCACTTCGACGTTCTCGATGGTAAAGAACGGGAACGCCAGCGCCCCATCGGTCAGCGGCTTGCGCGCCAGCTTGCGCGGGTCGGCAATGCGCAGCAGGTCGACATAGCCGATCTTGCGCACCGGCCCGCCGGCATTGGCGTCGGTCAGTTCGACCTTATAGACACGCTTGAACTTCGCCACATCATCGAAGCAGTCCGGCCGCTTCTGCCCGGCCGGGCAGGCCTGGTCCGGCGTGCCCTCGCCGTTGTCGCGCTCGATGATCAGGCCATGGCTGGCATCGATCATGTTGAAGTCGCCGATGGCGTGGCTCGCGCCTTCCAGCACGTACTTCCAGTGGCGGCCGGTCCAGGCCTGCTGCTTCACGTCGAATTCCAGCACGCGCAGGTAGGGCTTGCCGCCTTCGCTCTCATAGCCCCTGGTGGCCTCGTTCCACAGCGCACCTTCCAGCAAGGCATAGAGCTTGTTGCCGTCGGGCGACGCGGCCATGCCCTCGAAGCCCTTCGAGCGCTTTACCTGGAACTTGATGCCGGCGTCCGGCGCGCCTGGGGTGGTCACCCCCGGATGGTCGGGCGAGCGCACCACCTTGCCGTCGACCATGGTTTCGAACACCGCCAGCACCTTGCCGTTCATGTCGGCCTTGATCAGGAACGGACCGAACTCGTCGCCGATCCAGATCGCGCCGCCCGCGAACTGGAAGCTTTCGGTGTCGAAGTCCGAGCCGGTCAGGTAGCGCTGCCTGGTGCCCTCATGGACGATGCGGAATGGCACCTTCTTGTCCGGATCGTGCAGGAAGATCGTCTTCAGCCGACGGAACTGGCCGGTGCTGAAATCCACCTTGTACTGGTTCAGGTACAGCATGAAATCGGGCGAGTTGGCCTTGGCGCCCGCGCCGTTGTCGGTCAGCAGCCAGAAGCTGCCGTCGGCCATGCGCTTGATGCCGGAGTGCCCCTGGGCCGGCTGGCCGCGGAACGGCAGCGAGACGCCGGTCGGCCGGCCGTTGGACTTGCCTTCGATCGTGCCCGGCGTCTCGGTGCGCTGCGCGCTGGTGAACTTGCCGCTGACCTGCAAATCCGCCGGAGCATCCTTGGGCGCGGCCAGCAGGGTTTGCGCGGGCAGCACCGCATGGCCGGCGAGCGTGGCGGGGAAGGCTTCGGGCGCATCGGCCCACGCTGGCAGGGCGCCCAGCAGCGCTGTGGCCACGGCGAGCCGGGCCAGCGGCAGGGCAGGAAAAGGTCGGGACATGGTCGGTTCCTTGGCGTCGTGAGGACAAAAGCCGACATTGTCGGCGCCAAGTTTGACAACTCTGTGATCCGTCTGCCGCACCAAAAGGCCCCGTTGGCGGTCAGCGGCTTGTCCCGAAATGCCAAATCAGGCGCCAGTCCGGCACCGTTCGGGTGCAACGGGCGAAAGCAGGCGCCACAGGTCCGGCGCCGGCCAGATTTTCTGCCCGATTGCCGCGCAAAATGCGCTGGTTTTCAGACTACTGAAAGCAAACTGAGGCAAAATTCTAACTTTCGCCTAGTTTGTTGCCCTGACCGTGACCCGGCAGGCAGAAGTCCCACCCACCGATAGAGGATCTGAGAGAAGCAATGAGTACCCAGCAACCCACCATCATCTACACGCTGACCGACGAAGCTCCGCTGCTGGCGACCAGTGCGTTCCTCCCGATTATCCAGACCTTCACCAAGCCGGCCGGCATCAACGTCACCACCAGCGACATCTCCGTCGCCGGCCGTATCCTGGGCGAGTTCCCCGAATTCCTGACCGAAGAGCAGCGCGTGCCGGACAACCTGGCCGAGCTGGGCAAGCTGACGCAACTGCCGGACACCAACATCATCAAGCTGCCCAACATCAGCGCCTCGGTGCACCAGCTGGTCAGCGCCATCCGCGAGCTGCAGGGCAAGGGCTACAAGGTGCCGGACTATCCGGAAGACCCCAAAACCGACGAAGAGAAGGCCATCCAGAAGCGCTATTCCAAGTGCCTGGGCTCGGCCGTGAACCCGGTCCTGCGCGAAGGCAACTCCGACCGCCGCGCCCCGGCCGCGGTCAAGAACTTCGCGCGCAAGCACCCGCACAGCATGGGCGAGTGGAGCATGGCCTCGCGCACGCACGTGGCCCACATGAAGCACGGCGACTTCTACCACGGTGAAAAGTCGCTGACGCTGGACAAGGCCCGCGACGTCAAGATGGAGCTGGTCACCAAGAGCGGCAAGACCATCGTGCTCAAGCCCAAGGTTTCGCTGCTGGACGGCGAGATCATCGACAGCATGTTCATGAGCAAGAAGGCGCTGTGCGACTTCTATGAAGAGCAGTTCGAGGACGCGCGCAAGACCGGCGTGATGCTGTCGCTGCACGTCAAGGCGACCATGATGAAGGTGTCGCACCCGATCGTGTTCGGCCACGCCGTCAAGATCTTCTACAAGGAAGCCTTTGCCAAGCACGGCGCACTGTTCGACGAACTGGGCGTCAACGTCAACAACGGCCTGGTCAACCTGTACGAGAAGATCGAGTCGCTGCCCAGCTCCAAGCGCGAAGAGATCATCCGCGACCTGCACGCCTGCCACGAGCACCGCCCGGAACTGGCGATGGTCGATTCGGCCAAGGGCATCTCGAACCTGCACGCTCCCAACGACGTGATCGTCGATGCCTCGATGCCGGCCATGATCCGCATCGGCGGCAAGATGTGGGGCGCAGACGGCCGTCCGAAGGACACCAAGGCCGTGATCCCGGAAAGCACCTTTGCCCGGATCTACCAGGAAATCATCAACTTCTGCAAGACCAACGGCAACTTCGACCCGACCACCATGGGCACGGTGCCGAACGTCGGCCTGATGGCACAGAAGGCCGAGGAATACGGCTCGCACGACAAGACCTTCGAGATCTCCGAAGACGGCGTGGCCAACATCGTCGACCTGGCCACCAATGAAGTGCTGCTGACGCAGAATGTCGAGCAGGGCGACATCTGGCGCATGTGCCAGGTCAAGGACGCCCCGATCCGTGACTGGGTCAAGCTGGCCGTCACGCGCGCCCGCAACTCGGGCATGCCGGCCGTGTTCTGGCTGGACCCGTACCGTCCGCACGAGGCCGAGCTGATCAAGAAGGTGGAAACGTACCTGAAGGACTACGACACCACCGGCCTGGACATCCAGATCATGTCGCAGGTGCGCGCCATGCGCTACACGCTGGAACGCGTGATCCGCGGCCTGGACACCATCTCGGTGACCGGCAACATCCTGCGCGACTACCTGACCGACCTGTTCCCGATCATGGAGCTGGGCACCAGCGCCAAGATGCTGTCGATCGTTCCGCTGATGGCCGGCGGCGGCATGTATGAAACCGGCGCCGGCGGTTCGGCTCCGAAGCACGTCAAGCAACTGGTGGAAGAGAACCACCTGCGCTGGGATTCGCTGGGCGAGTTCCTGGCGCTGGCGGTGTCGCTGGAAGACGTCGGCATCAAGACCGGCAATGCCCGCGCCAAGATCCTGGCGAAGACGCTGGATGCCGCCACCGGCAAGCTGCTCGACAACAACAAGAGCCCGTCGCCCAAGACCGGCCAGCTGGACAACCGTGGCAGCCAGTTCTACCTGGCGATGTACTGGGCCCAGGAACTGGCCGCGCAGTCGGACGACGCGGAACTGGCCGTCAAGTTCGCGCCGCTGGCCAAGACGCTGACCGACAACGAGCACAACATCGTGGCCGAGCTGGCTGCGGTGCAAGGCAAGCCGGTCGACATCGGCGGCTACTACCAGCCGGACGCGGCCAAGCTCAGCGCAGCAATGCGCCCGAGCCAGACGCTGAACGCCGCGCTGGCGTCGGTCGCAGCCTGACAGGGGCCGGCCCGCATGCGGGCTGGTGCTGTCAAGACCCCGGGGAGTCCCCGGGGTTTTTTATTTTTGGCGTCCGGCTAAGTGCCTTGCTGCACTTCCCAACCCTGCTCGGGGCCGCTTTTCTGGTCGCGATAGGTCCATTGCGCACCGCAGTCCTGGCACACAAAGGTGCTGATGGTCACCGCCGCCGAACCGGGCGGCTTGATGCGGCGCGTATCGGTAATGCGCAATGCGGCGTGCCCGGGGGCGCCGCGCCGGTGGCGTTCGATGGCCTGGCAGGCAGTGCAGAGTGTCATCCGGTCTTGTCCGTTCGATGGGGCACTGTAGCACGGGTGGGCAACGCGGACCGCAACCAGCGCTATGGGTACGCTACGACGCCTGGTGGCGAAACGGGTTGGCAGGCTTCCGCGATCGGGAAGTTGCCTGGGGACCACTTCGCCTTGCGCCTGCCGTAAGGTCAAAAGCCAGTTCGTGGCCGATCACCCGCCCTTCTGCCGGCGCCACCGCTTCGTGGCTTCGTGATTACCTGTCTTCCGCTTTCCGTAAGGATCGGCTCGGCCGCTTAATTGATGGCTGCGCCTCGGCGCCATATCGTTCAGCCAAACCAACAAGTCGATACAGGCGCCGCCTCGGACCCGGTCCGTGCCGACTCCCACGCGGCCTCACCAATAAGGAGACAGACACTCATGGCCTACCCCTTCCATACGTTGCCGTAGCGGCAGATTCGAATCTCCGGCCGGGCACCACGCTGCCGGATTCCCCTGACTTCCTTGCCAAGCGGTGTGCGCAGACGCGCAACCCGCGACGGAGCCGTTATGTCGCCACACGTCATTTCCATCTCAGCGCTCGGGCTGATGTTTGTCATCGCCACGGTCCTGCCGATCAACATGGGCGCACTCGCCTTTGTCGGTGCATTCCTGGTCGGCACCCTGGCTGCGGCCATGCCGGCCAAAGCGATTCTTGCCGGCTTTCCTGCCGACCTGTTCCTCACGCTGGTCGGCATTACCTACCTGTTCGCCGTGGCGCAGAACAACGGCACCATCGACTGGCTGGTGCGGCTCGCAGTGCGTGCCGTGGGCGGCAGGATCGCCGCCATTCCGTGGATCATGTTCATGATCGCGGCACTGCTGACGTCAGTTGGCGCGGTCAGTCCGGCGGCGGTGGCCATCATCGCGCCGATCGCGCTGGGTTTTGCCGCACGCTACGGCATCAACCCGTTGCTGATGGGCCTGATGGTCATCCACGGCGCGCAGGGTGGCGGCTTTTCGCCGATCAGCATCTATGGCGGCATCACCAACAAGATCGTGCAGAAGGCCGGGCTGCCGCTCAATGAGATGGCAACGGCATTCGCGAGCCTGGGCGTGAACCTGGCCGTGGCCGCCGGCCTCTTCGTTGCACTGGGCGGGCTGCGCCTGGTGCGGCAATCGGCGCCGGCGGCGGCCGCGCCGCAACCGGTGGCCGGTGAGGTGCTGGCCATGGGTGCGCCGTTCGGCGCGCCGTTCGGTGCGCCGTTCGGTGCGCGGTCGGTGCCGGCACAGGGGGCGCAGATCTATGGCGATGCGGAGGCCGAGGCCGGCATCGAGGAGCAGAAGACGATGGCGCGCGACCGCGCCTCGATGCTTGGCGGCGAAGCGGAGGGCGCCGGCGAGGCCCCGGCCGGCCTCTACCAGTACCTGACCGTGGCGGGCCTGGTCGCGCTGGCGGTGCTGACGCTCTATTTCAAGCTCGATATCGGCTTTGTCTCGCTGACCATCGCGCTGCTGCTCACGCTGATGGCGCCGGAGCTGCAAAAACGTGCGCTGAGCCAGGTGTCGTGGCCGGAAATCATGCTGATCGTCGGCGTCAGCACCTTTGTCGGCGTGATGGACAAGATGGGCACCATTGACTTTGTCGGCCACAGCGTGGCCAGCCTGACGTCGCCACTGATGGCCGCGCTGCTGCTGTGCCTGGTCGGCGCGGTGGTGTCGGCGTTCGCCTCGTCGACCGCCGTGCTGGGTTCACTGATCCCGCTGGCCGTGCCGTTCCTGCAGCAAGGCCCGGATGTCAGCGCAATCGGCTTTATCGCCGCGATGGCCGTGTCCTCGACCATCGTCGACGTCAGTCCGTTCTCGACCAATGGCGCGCTGGTGCTCGCGAACGCGCAGGGCGTGGACCGGCAGGCCTTCTTCCGCAAGCTGATGATCTATGGCGCGCTGGTCACCGTGATCGCACCGGTCGTCGTTTGGCTTGTCTTCGTCGTGCTTTGAGTGCTTCCTGTTGCCGTCACCTGACTCCTGGCCATGAAACTGCTCGAAGCCGTCATGCGCTCCCAGGAGGCCACCCGGCCGGCGCGGGCCGCCGCAAAACCTGGCCAGTCCAGTTAGCGGTGCGCACAGGCCGTCCCGCGGCTAAGATAGGAGCCTGTCCCCAACCATTGCCCCCGGCCCATGAGAATCCGCATCGGCGAAGAGATCACCTTCCGCAAGCTCGAAGCCCTGCTGGCGTTCATGGAATCGGGCAACCTGGCCAAGGCGGCCGAGATCCTGGAGACCAGCACGGTCAGCGTGCACCGTGCGCTGCATTCGCTGGAAGAGGGCACCAGTTGCGCGCTGTTCCGCCACGAGGGCCGCAACCTGATCCCGACCGACGCCGCCCATGTGCTGGCGGATACGGCAAGGGAAGTGCTAAAGGCCATGGCCGACGGCATCCGCGCCACGCGCGAGGCCGCCGGCTATTCGGCCGACCACCTCAAGATCGGGTCGCTCTACTCGCTGACGGTCCAGACCGTGCCCAGGATCGTGATCGGCCTGAAGCTGCGGCGCCCCGAGCTGCAGACCGAACTGGTGCTGGGATCGAACGCGGACCTGCTGCACAAGCTCAAGCAGGGCTCGATCGACGCCGCGTTGATGGCGGTGCCCGAGCCTGATCCGGAGATCGAGTCGATCCCGCTGTTTGAAGACGATATCTTCTTTGCGGCGCCGGCCGATTCGCCCTATGCGTCGATGCCCGCGGTGGACCTGCGCGCCTGCCGCGACGAGCCGTTCGTCAGCCTGAGCGAGGGCTTCGTCACCTACAGCGGCTTTGTCGAGGCATTCCGCATTGCCGAATTCACGCCGAATGTGGTGATGAAGGTCGGCGATATCTTTTCGCTGATGAACCTGGTGGGCGGCGGCATCGGCTATACGCTGCTGCCGGGCCGGGTGAAAGGCGTGTATTCGCGCAATGTGGCGTTCGTGCCGCTGGCCGGCGAATACGACATCAAGCAGACCATCGCGCTGAACTTCCTGCGCCGCCGCGAGCGCGATCCCAACTTGCTGGCGCTGGCCGCGGCGTGCCGCATGGCGATGCGCGACGCTGACCAGTAAGGGGCTACGCGCGCCCCTTTGCCCACATCCTGGTCACGCTTCCGGCCAGCGTAACGGTTCATTTCCCGGCGTGATTGTTTGCCGGACGCCGCCTGTTTAAGGTGGAGCCATCAGACAGACGCCAGCCGGAGACGCGATGACCAACACCAGCACGGGCCGCCAATGGGACACCCGCAGGGAAGCCAAGGCGCGCCGCAAGCAGAACGCCGCAGCCATTGCCGACGGCAAGGTGGTGCCGACCAGCGACATCGTCGCCTTCCTGGAGGCCGTGCTGGCGTCCGGCGACCGCGTGGTGCTGGAAGGCAACAACCAGAAGCAGGCTGACTTCCTGTCGCGCTCGCTGGCGCAGGTCGATCCCGCGCGCGTGAATGCGCTGCACATGATCATTCCCAGCGTCAGCCGGGTCGAGCACCTCGACCTGTTCGAGCGCGGCATCGCGCGCAAGCTGGACTTTTCGTACGCGGGGGCGCAGAGCATCCGCATCTCGCAGTTCCTGGAGGACGGGCAGCTCGAAGTGGGCGCGATCCATACCTATATCGAGCTGTATTCGCGGCTGTACGTGGACCTGGTGCCCAATGTGGTGCTGATCGCCGGCTACAAGGCCGATCGCCAGGGCAACCTCTACACCGGCCCGAGCACTGAAGACACCCCGGCGCTGGTCGAGGCCGCGGCATTCCGCGACGGGCTGGTGATCGCACAGGTCAACGAGATCGTCGACGATCCCGCGGGCCTGCCGCGCGTCGACGTGCCGGGCTCCTGGATCGACTACGTGGTGCAGGCGGACAAGCCCTTCTTCTGCGAACCGCTGTTCACGCGCGACCCGCGGCTGATCAAGCCGGTCCACGTGCTGATGGCGATGATGGCGATCCGCGGCATCTACGAGCGCCACCAGGTGCAGTCGCTCAACCATGGCATCGGCTTCAACACCGCGGCGATCGAGCTGATCCTGCCGACCTACGGCGAGTCGCTCGGGCTGAAGGGCAAGATCTGCAAGTACTGGACGCTCAACCCGCACCCGACGCTGATCCCGGCGATCGAGACCGGCTGGGTCGAGAGCGTGCACAGCTTCGGCAGCGAACTGGGCATGGAAGCCTACGTCGCCGCGCGGCCGGACGTCTTCTTTACCGGCGCGGACGGCTCGATGCGTTCCAACCGGGCCTTCTGCCAGCTTGCCGGCCAGTACGCGGTGGATCTGTTCATCGGCTCGACGCTGCAGATCGACGGCGACGGCAATTCGTCCACGGTGACGCGCGGGCGGCTGTCCGGGTTTGGCGGCGCGCCCAATATGGGCCACCAGCCGGGCGGGCGCCGCCACCCGACACCGGCCTGGCTCGACCTGATCGAGACCGACGACCCGCTCGCGCGTGGCCGCAAGCTGGTGGTGCAGATGGTCGAGACCTTCCAGGCCGGCGGCAAGCCGACCTTCGTCGAATCGATGGATGCGGTCGAGGTCGCGCGCGAAAGCGGCATGCCGCTGGCGCCGGTGATGATCTACGGCGACGACGTCACGCACGTGCTGACCGAGGAGGGCATCGCCTACCTGTACAAGGCGCAATCGCTGGAGGAGCGGCGCCGCATGATTGCCGCGGTGGCTGGCGTCACGCCCATCGGCATGAAGCACGATCCCGCCACCACGCGCCGGATGCGCAGCGACGGCCTGATCGCGCTGCCGGAAGACCTGGGCGTGCAGCGCAGCCAGGCCACGCGCAGCCTGCTGGCGGCCAAGAGCATGGCCGACCTGGTCGACTGGTCCGGCGGGCTGTACGAGCCGCCGGCGCGCTTCCGGAGCTGGTAATGGCAGGCGCCACCGCAAGGATCCTGCAAGCACGGGCCCCGTATGGGCTGCCGCAACGTCCTGCGGCCTCCGCCCATGCCCGGGCGCTGGCGGGACTGGCCGTCAGCGCCATCGCCGAAGAAGCGCGGCTCTCGCCCAAGCCCGGCCTGGTCGACAGCCGCGGCAGCGGGGCGCATGCCGACCTGACCTTGCCGCTGATGCTGCGCTCGGCGCATGCGCTGGGGCCGTCGTTCGCGGCCATGGCCGATGCCGGCCTGCACGCGCCGCGCCTCGGCTATGGCCTGCGCGAACGGCTGGGCGCGCTCGGCCGCGAGGCCGAGGCCGTGATGCTGGCCGCCACCGGCGGCGTCAACACGCATCGCGGTGCAATCTGGTGCATCGGCCTGCTGGTGGGAGCCGCCGCGCACGCCAGCGCGGCGGGACTGGGCGCCAGTGCCGGGGCGATCAGCGCCATGGCCGGGGCCATCGCTTCACTGTCGGACCGGCATCGGCCAGTTCTTACCGGCCACAAGGGCGAACTCGCCTGCCTCGCCTACGGTGTCGGCGGCGCGCGGGCACAGGCACGAGCGGGCTTCCCGCACGTGACGCGGCTGGCGCTGCCGGCGCTGCAGCGCAGCCGAGCGCGCGGTGAACCCGAATCGACGGCCCGCCTGAACGCGCTGCTCGCGCTGATGAGCGGGCTGGACGATACCTGCGTGCTGGCCAGGGCGGGACGGCACGGACTGGACTACATGCAGGCGGGCGCCAGGGCGGTGCTGTCGGCCGGCGGCGCGGGCACGGTGACCGGGCGGCGCCACCTGCGCAGCCTCGACGCCGGCATGCTGGCCAGGCGGGCCTCGCCGGGCGGCGCGGCGGACCTGCTGGCCGCGACGATTTTCCTCGACCGGTTGTCACGGGCCGACGTGACAGCCGCGGATAACGACTTCAGGGGACTTTGATGGAACAGCTGCGATTTGAATTCCCGGCGGGGCAGCCGGCCACCGGACGCGTACTGGTCGGCGTGGTGGGGTCGGGCGACCTCGAGGTAGTGGTCGAGCCGGGCCAGGGCGGCAAGACCACGGTGGAGGTCACCACCTCGGTCAATGGCTACGGCCGCGTCTGGGATGCGCAGCTCTCGCGCGTCTTCGCTGCCGAGCCGCGCGCATCGATGCAGATCCGCATCCACGATTTCGGCGCGACGCCGGGCGTGGTCGGCATGCGCCTGGCGGAAGCCTTTGAAGCGCTGGGAGATCCGCAACAAGGAGACGGCGCATGAACACGGCGGAACTGCTGGCGCGCAACAGCTTCATCGAACTCGGCGCACGCGAGCGCGCGCGTGCATTGCTGGATCCGGGCACCTTCCGCGAGCTGGCGGGCCCGTTCGATGGCCTGCAGTCGCCGTGGCTGCCGCCGCAAGGCGTGGTGCCGCAGAGCGATGATGGCGTGGTGGTGGCCAAGGGGCGCATCGGCCAGATGCCGGTGGTGGTGCTGGCGATCGAAGGCGCCTTCCAGGGCGGCAGCATGGGCGAGGTGGGCGGCGCCAAGATCGCGGGGGCGCTGGAACTGGCCGCCGAAGACAACCGCCGGGGAGAACCGACGCGCGCGGTGCTGTTGCTGGAGACCGGCGGCGTGCGCCTGCAGGAGGCCAACCTTGGCCTGGCCGCGATTGCCGAGATCCATGCCGCGATCGTCGATTTGCGCCGGTATCAGCCGGTGGTCGGCGTGATCGCGGGGCAGGTCGGCTGCTTTGGCGGCATGTCGATCGCAGCCGGCCTGTGCAGCGCGCTGGTGATGACGCAGGAAGCGCGGTTGGGACTGAACGGCCCGGCCGTGATCGAGCAGGAGGCGGGCATCGCCGAGTACGACTCGCGCGACCGGCCCTTGATCTGGAGCTTCACCGGCGGCGCGCAGCGCGTCGCCACCGGGTTCGCCGATGCGTACGTCGATGACGACTGCGACGCGATGCGCGCGCAGGTCGCCGCGCTGTTGCGCGAGCCGGTGGCCGCCAGCCATCGCAGCGAGCAGTATGCGCAATACCTGGCCGCGCTGCAGGCGTACGACGCCAGCGCCCAACCCACGCCCGCGCAGGTGCAGGCGCTGTTTCAACGGGGGACCGACGCATGAACGCACCACTTCATCCCGCCGCCGCGCGCGAAGCCAGCCGCGGCGCGCGCTGGCTGCAGGCGCTGGCGCCGACGGCGTCGCACCAGCCGGGCTATCCGGATTCCGTGCAGGTGGCCGACGGCGAACTGGCCGGCACCGCGGTGCGCTGGATCGCGCTCGTGCCCGATGCGGGCAGCCGCTTCCCGCGGGCGCGCCATGGCGAAGCCGGGCTGCTCGAGGGCTGGTCGCTGGCACGCGCGGTGCGCGAGGCGATCGAGGCGGATCGCACCGCACCGGTCAAGCGCGCCATCGTGGCGATCGTCGACACGCCCAGCCAGGCGTATGGCCGGCGCGAAGAGGCATTGGGCATCCACCAGTCGCTGGCGGGTGCGGTGGCGGCGTATGCCGAGGCACGCCTGGCCGGGCACCCGGTGATCGCGCTGATCGTCGGGCGCGCCATGTCGGGCGCCTTCCTCGCGCACGGCTACCAGGCCAATCGCATCATCGCGCTCAATGACCAGGGCGTGCTGGTGCATGCGATGGGCAAGGAAGCGGCCGCCCGCATCACCATGCGCACGGTGGAGGACCTGGAAGCGCTGGCGTCGACGGTGCCGCCGATGGCCTACGACATCGGGAACTTTGCCACGCTGGGTATCCTGTGGCGGCTCATCGATGTCAATTCGGCCAGCGCACCGGTGGCGGCCGATGTGCAACTGGCGCGCGACACCATCCTGTCCGCGCTGGACGACATCCGGCGCGACCCGACGCAGGGCCTGCAAGGCCGCCGCGGCGGAACCAACCGGAAGGCGTCGGCCGCGGTTCGCGCGTGCCTGTCGCGGCAATGGCAAGCCTGAACCTCTACTCGCCCGCGCCGCACGACCTGGTCTGGCTGGACGACCCGGCCAGTGCCCTGGAGCGGGATGCACTGCCGGCGTGGGTCTCGCTGCCGGCCTTGCGCGACACGCCGCTCGTGGTGCGGCGCGACGGCCGCCGGCAGGGGGAGATCCCGGTCGGCCTGCGGGGCCTCACGCGCGCCGAGCGCTTCGGCACGTGGATCGCGCCGGCGGCGATCCGCAGGCTCGTCACGCCGATGGACCTGGCCGCCCAACGCGCCTGGCGCGTGCGCCCGGAGCTGGCGGCATTGCCCGCCATCCGCGCGCTTGCGGCCATCGCCGACCCGCTCGATGCCGGCGGCATCCGCTGGGGCGTGACCGGCAGCGCTGGCTTTACGCTGGCCTGCGCGCGCAACGTGCTGCACGCCGGCAGCGACCTCGACCTGATCGTGAGGGCAGACCGGCCGCTGCCGCCCGGCCATCTGTACCTGCTTGGCGAGTTGCAGCGCACCGCGCCGGCCCGCGTCGACATCCAGGTTGCGACCCCGTACGGCGGCTTCTCGCTGCTGGAGCGGCTGCGCGGCGGGGGCAGAGTGCTGCTGAAGACCGACCACGGCCCACGCCTGTGCGACGATCCCTGGCAAGCGGCGCCATGCAGGTCCTGATCACGTTTCCCGGCCAGGGTACGCAGCGTCCCGGCATGCTGAAGGACCTGCCAGCCGACCCGGCAGTGGCGGCGGTGCTGGCCGAGGCGGAGGCGATCCTGCAGCTGCCGGTGGCAGAGATGGATACGCCCGGGCGCCTGCAATCCACGGTATGGACGCAGCTGTGCCTGCTGACATCAGGCGTGGCAATGGCGCGGTGCCTGGCCGCGCACGACGCCCGCGCCGACGCCGTGGCCGGGCTCTCCATCGGCGCGTATGCCGCTGCGGTGAGCGCCGGCGTGCTCACCTTTGCCGATGCCTTGCGCCTGGTGCGCTTGCGCGGGCAGCTGATGGCGCAGGCCTATCCCAGCGGCTACGGCATGACCGCCGTCCTGGGGCTTGACCGGGGCCGGCTCGCACCGCTGGTGGCGCAGGTCTGTTCGCCGCAACGGCCGGTATATCTGGCCAACTTCAATGCCCCCACACAGATCGTCATCGCCGGCAGCGAAGCCGCGATGGCGGAAGTGTCAGCGCTGGCAATGGCCGCCGGCGCGCAGGCGGCGAAGCCGGTCGCCATCCATGTGCCATCGCATTGCCCGCTGCTCGATGAGGCGGCGCATGCGCTGCAAGAAGCGATGCAGAGCGTGACGCTGTCCGCACCCTCCCAGCGCTATTTCAGCGCCAGCAAGGCGCGCGAGCTGCGCGACCCCCGCCAGATCGCCGACGACCTGGCGCTGAACATGGCCACGCCGGTGCGCTGGCACGAAACCATGCTGCTGGCTCACGCCCATGGCGCCAGCCTGGTGGTGGAAGCGCCGCCTGGCGATGTGCTGACGCGCCTGGCCCAGCCAATCTTCGTCGACGGGATGCCGATGGCATGTGACCGGACACGGCTGGACTCGATCGTGGCGGCGTTGCGGCGCAGACAGGCGTGCCGCTGAAACAAGCCGAACAGCCGTCTGGCTCACGGCAAAGATCATGGCTAGACGTCGACGGCTTTCATCTCTGTGCCCTCGCGCATTCTCACGCGTGGAGCTATCAGAAAATCTGAACGATTCCATCAATATTATGCGATTTTCTTTTTGATTGCGGTGCAGCAAAGTCTGGGGAAGGAGTTAAACATGAATGCACGAGCGCCCCTGACTACGCTGGCTCTTGCCGGTGCCTGGCCACAACCCTCTTTTGTTTCCACTGCCTCCGGCACCTCCGTTCCATATGTGGAAGCCGGGAGCGGGGAGCCAATGGTATTCGTGCACGGGTCGCTGTGCGACTACCGCTATTGGGACGCGCAGCTCGCTTCCCTATCGAAGGATTTCCACTGCTTCGCTCCGAGCCTGGGCCACTATTGGCCGGCAACCAATGCGTCCGGACGCGGCGACTTCAGCTGGGCGGCGCACGTCGCCGAGATTGCGGAGTTCATCGAGGCGCTGGCCCTGGCGCCGGTCCATCTGGTCGGCCACTCGCGTGGCGGTTGCATTGCGTTTCATCTGGCGCGTGAATACCCTCATCTGGTGAAGACGCTCACGCTCGCTGATCCAGGCGGCCCACTGCAGGCAACGCCGCAAGCAGAGGCCGGCAAATTGCCGCCGGCCGTCCATGCGCTGAGAGCGAAGGCCGCAGAACTGATTGAACAAGGCGAATTCGATGCCGGGCTGAATCTGTTTGTAGACTCGGTAACCATGCCTGGTTTCTGGGGCAAGAGTTCCCAGGGCTTCCGCAGGATGGCGCTCGATAATGCGCTCACACTGCCGAAGCAGCTGCGTGACCCGCTGCCCGCCTACACACGCGAAGCCGCCCGTGAAATCCAGTGTCGAACGTTGCTGATCGATGGGCAAAAGAGCCCGCGCATGTTCCGTAGCACGGTCGAGAAGCTTCAGGAATGGATCGGGCGCGCTGAGCGTCAGACAATTGCCGGAGCCTCTCACGGCATGAATATTGCCAATCCAGGCGCGTTCAATCGGGCGGTTGCCGAGTTGGCTGGCTGAGGGGCCTTGTGCCCACGGCGCGCGTGGGTTTCTTTCGCCCACGGGGGCCTCTTGCGGGGCAAACCGTCCGGCTTGCTCAATCAGGTACCGCGTTTGCTTCGCCTTCGCGCTTCCTGACGCAGCGAGTGCCCGGGGTGACCTGAATTCCTGCTTTCGCGCGCTTCCGCTGCGCGCCTCATCACTTGTTCCACAGCCCAGGCCAAGAACGGGGACTGGTCACCGACTCGGTAGCTCATGATGACTGGTGAGACGAAACCGGGTGCATCGATCGGGCAATAGCGAACATCATCGCGATGCAGCCGCTGGATTGAGGCGGGCACCAGGGTGATGCCCACCCCGGCGGCCACCAGGCCCAGCGCGGTCTGCAGTTCGTTGGCCTCCTGGGCCACGCGCAACTGTATCCCGTGCGCACTGAATAGCGACAGCAGGTGGTCAGCGTAGCTCGGCCGCGGCCGAGCCGGATAGAGGATGAAGGATCGCGTGGCCAACTCTTGGGGCGTCAGCTGGGCGATATCGGGTATCGGGTCACACGCGGGCACCGCCGCCACCAGCGGCTCCGACATGACCTGCTGCTGCCGGATGGCCGGATCGTTGAGCGCGATGCGGCCGAAGCCCAGGTCGATACGGCCTGACTTGAGCGCCTCGACCTGCTCGATGGTAATCATCTCGGCCAGACCGACTTCCACCTGCTGCTCGGACTCACGCAGCTCGCGGATCAGTTCGGGTAGAACGCCGTACAGCACCGAAGGTACAAAGCCGATGCCGAACCAGCGCTTGTCCTGCTGTCCGATGCGCCGCGTCGTCCCAATGACCTCTTCCAGTCTCAGCGTCAGCTGTTTGCTCTGTTCCAGCAGGAAACGCCCGGCCTCGGTCAGGCGAATGCCGCGGCCTACGCGGTCGAACAATGCCACGCCGACTTCGTCTTCGAGCTGGCGGATCTGACGGGAAAGCGGTGGCTGCGCCATATGCAGCCGCTCAGCCGCGCGCGTGACGTTGAGTTCCTCGGCCACGACCTGGAAGTAGCGTAGGTGTCGAAGTTCCATTCCAATACCTTTAAGGTATCAATTGCGACATCATCGGTCTTGGACGCGGACTTAGTCAAGCGCCATACTTGCCTGGCCATCTTCAGCCTGCACCTGCCGCAAGGCCCGGGCCCCAAGGGCTGTCGCCGGAGGAGGACAAGCCGGCCGACTACCGCCGAGACCGCGCCTTGCGAAGCTCCGTCATCGATCCGCGGAGCGCGCGGCAAGTACAAGCCGACCAGGCGCGGGAACCCAGTGAGGAGACCATGAATAAGTTGTTTCAGCGGCTGGCCCGTACCGGCCGCGCAGGCACGCTTGCCCTGGCGGCAAGCCTTTCGATTGCGGCGCCCGCCGCGCAGGCAGCATACCCCGACCACCCGATCCGCTGGATCGTGCCGTTCCCCGCGGGCGGGGCAATGGACAATATCGCGCGCACGCTCGGAGAAGACATGTCGCGCACGCTCGGCCAGTCGATCGTAGTCGAGAACCGCCCCGGGGCGGGCGGCAATATCGGCACCGAGCTGGTGGCGCGCGCGCCGGCCGACGGCTATACGCTGATCATCGTAGCCAACGGCATGGCGGTGAACCCGGCGCTGTACGGCAAGCTGTCGTATGACCCGGTCAAGGATTTCGCGCCGGTGTCGCTGCTGGCCGTGGTGCCCAATGTGCTGGTCGCCAACAAGTCGCGCCGGCAGGAGGCCACGGTCAAGGACGTGATTGCCCATGCCAGGGCGGCACCGGGAAAGTATACCTACGCGTCCGCCGGCAACGGCACCTCGATTCACCTCGCGGCCGAGCTGTTCACGTCGATGGCCCACGTCGACATGCTGCACATTCCCTACAAGGGCAGCGGACCGGCCATGTCCGACCTTCTGGGCGGACAGGTGGACTATATGTTCGACAGCATCACGTCGGCCAAGCCCCAGATTGAATCCGGCAAGCTGACACCGATAGCCGTCACCACTGCCAGGCGCTCCAGCGCGCTCCCCAATGTTCCCACTGTGGCCGAGGCCGGGCTGCCGGGCTACGAACTGTCGCCCTGGTTCGCCGCCTTCGTGCCGGCGAAGACGCCGCAGCCAGTGATTGACAAGCTGAACGGAGCAATGCTCGAGGCCCTGCGAAAGCCTGCGGTGCAAAAGCGCCTGACGCAGATTGGCGCCGAGCCGATCGGAAGCTCGCCGGCTGTATTGCGCGACCATCTGGCCAAGGAAACGGAGAAGTGGGGTGCGCTGATCCGCCAGCGCGGGATCCGCGCCGACTGATCTGCGCGCGTCAGGCCCAGCAGCCGGGCGGCAGCGCAGAGGTTGCCATTCGAGCGCTCGACCGCTTCGTGCGGCAGCGCCCGTTCCAGTCCTTCCAACCCGCCGCTGCATTCTTGCAGCGGGTCGAGCAGCGCGTGGCAGTCGACCTTTACGGCGTCCCTCGCCGGATCTGCCCGACATGGTCGACCGTAGCGCCTTCCGGCAGGCTCAGGCCGCGCCGCGCCGCGCCGCGCCAGCGCTGGGTCGCGCTACGACTGGCCTTTCGCCCGGAGTGTCGTCGGTGGAGAAGTCCGACAGGACAGAAATAAAGCCACTGCTGGCGCCGCAACTGGCGTAGAGTGAGGGCAACACCACCAACCGCGGAGGCCGTCATGGATGTTTATCCAGCTGCAACCTACAAGGGATATGACCTCTATCCCCTGGTGTACAAGCATGCGGTTGCGCGGGTGTGGCCGGAGCCCCGGCCCGACCGCTCGTTCGATGCCGCCGTGGTGATCTGCCTGGCCGGGGAATCGCCTGAAAGCGCGCAGGCACGCACGTTCCGCCTGGATGCCACGCCCTGGGACAACGTTGGCGGCGCGCGCCGCGGCGCACTGCGCTATGCCGAGGACATCATCAACGGCACGGTGCCGGGGGTGTCGCTGGTCATGGCGCAATAGGAATACTCCTCCCCATCAACGCGGCACGATGCCGCCTGGCGCCAGCGGGCGCTGCAGCATCCGTCAGCCGCCAGGAAACTCGTTCATGGACATGCGTTCGGGATCATCCGGTTTTCTGTGCACGTTGCCCGGCGAGGGCAAGGGCATCACCTACCACGTCGCGGTCTGCTTCGTCGATGCGCAGCGGCCCACCGGCGTGCTCTTCACCAGCTTTGTCGGGGCCGGGCGGCGCGCATTCGCCGTGCTGGCCGAAGCCGATACGTTGGAGGGCCAGCTTGCCGCCAGCGGCGAAGCGCTGTGCCGCCTGGCCATCGGCCAGGTGGTGCGCGATCATCTGCATGACAAGGCGCGCGAGGGCGACTATGTGCTGGACCTCGGCGCAGCGCCGTGGGACGGCGAACTGAGGCCGGTCGGCAGCGGCGTCCGGACGGGACGGCCGCATGTGCGCGTGGTGGGCTGAGGCGGCGCCCAGGCCGCTGGTGCCGGCACGCGGCAGGACTGTTTCGGTCAGATCTTGAACACCGGGGCGCCGTGGCGCTCCAGCAGTGCTTCGATCAGTGCCATATCGGTGATTTCCGGGGTACGGTCTTCAACGGCGCGCGACGGGCCGCAATAGGTGGCCGTGACGTGGCGCCTTACGGTCAGCACGCCGGCTGCCGGCGGCTCGATCCGTACCTCCTGCCACGGGGTATGCCGGTAGGTGCCTGCCTGCCAGCCGTCCGGCGTCAGGTGCAGCGATTCCCATTCTTCGATGGTCGACATGGTCGGTTCTCCTTTGCGGTGAGATGGATCATTGGGGAACGACATGGGCCGCTGTGGCGCATGTCGTGGCGAAGCATCCCGGCTACGACTTGTGTCGATAGTTGATACGTCCCTTGGTCAGGTCGTATGGCGACATTTCCAGCGTGACGCGGTCGCCCGCCAGCACGCGGATGCGGTTTTTCTTCAGGCGGCCGGACGAATAAGCCCAGACCTCGAACCCGTTTTCCAAAATCACGCGGAAACGGTTGTCCGGCAGCACTTCCGATACCTTGCCGCCAAATTCCACCAGTTCTTCTTTAGCCAAGGAGGCTCCTTGCGTAAGCGGCGCCGGCACGGCGCACGCTGTTGTGACGGCCCTGCGGCCGGGGAATAGGCGTTACTGCAGGCACAGCCGCGCCGCGGCGCGCTCGCCGGCACAGCGGGCTGACCGGCGCGCGCTGGCTTCCGAATGGTGCGTGTCGTGGCGCATGGCCACGTTGGCGACGATGCGCTCCGCCCCGTTGCGGTATTCGGCGATCATGTAGGTCGCGAACCAGAGGCCGGGTTCCTGCTGGATCGGGTAGACCGAAACGGTATAAGGGTTGTGGATGTGGCTGCTGCCCTGGCGTTGATGATGGTTGTGGTTGCTTTGCTTCAATGTGTGCCTGTTCATGAGGCGCGGCCGCGGGCGGCGCGATGCATCGGTGCGATGCAGGTAGCGCGGGATGGCGACCGTTCGCCGTTGCTGTAGGCCAGCGTCGGGGCTCGCGTTCGGCGCAAGCGGGGAATCTGGCGGGAAGTGGACCATGCCTGCGCAAACCGGTGCGCTACAAGGGGCGCAGTGGTTGCGGAGCGGACGTGCCGCCGGTCGGGTAGGGTGATGGGCGATGCCGCCCAGGGAACTCCGGGATCAAGCCCGGGCCGCCGCCGATATGCTTCTTGTGGGATTGTCTTGCGGCGGGCGCACTGGCGTCGGGCGTGGCCCGATCCATGCGTAAGAAAGCGAATGATACCACTTCTGCGCCGGGCCTGCCTGCGTGCGGGCAAGGCCACCCCGTGGAGGCCGCATCAGGCGCTCAGGTTTCGCTGATCTGCGCGAAGCGCTGCGACAGGAAATTGATCAGCTCCCGCACTGACGGAAGCAGTCCCCGCCGCGACGGGAACACCGCGTGGATCACGCCGCCCTTGATCGACCAGCCGGCCAGCACCCTCACCAGGCGGCCGTCGCGCAGTTCGTCGCTGACCATCATCACCGGCAGTTGCACCAGGCCGGCGCCGGCCACCGCGGCGGCGCGCAGCATGATCATGTCGTCGGTGACCAGCCGGGGCTTGTGGTGCAGTTCGGCGCTGGCGCCTTCGGGGCCGTGCAGCGCCCACACATGCGTGGGACGCGGCGGGCCCAGGTCCAGCGTCGGCAGCGGGTTCAGGTCGGCCGGCGTCGACAGCCGGGGCAGGCCCTCCACCAGCCTGGGGCTGGCCACGATGCACCACGCACGCTCGGCCAGCACGCGCATCACCAGGTCGCTGTCTTCCAGCGGCGGCACGCGCACGCGGATAGCCAGGTCCATGCCTTCGGCGACCACGTCCACGCGGCGGTTGGTGGCTTCCAGGTGCACCGTGACCTTCGGGTTGGCGGCCATGAAATCCGAAATCATTTCGCCCACGCGGGTATGCAGCAGCGCCACGGGGCAAGTCATGCGCACCAGGCCGCTGGGTTCGGCGCGGGTGCGCTCGATCACGCTCTCGGCGGCCTCCGCTTCGACCAGCATCGCCTTGCAGTGCGCGTAGTAGGTCTGGCCGAGTTCAGTGACGGAAAAGCGCCGCGTCGAGCGCTGGATAAGGCGCACGCCCAGCCGTTCTTCCAGCATGGCCACGCGCCGGCTCAGCTTGGACTTGGGGATGCCGAGCACGCGCCCCGCCGGCGCGAAGCCCTGGTGGTCGACTACCTGCGCGAAGTAATACAGGTCGTTGAGGTCTGGATGCAACGGCGGCTCCTGTCGTCCTGCCAGTAGGACGCTGAGGGCAGATTTTCGAGCCTACCGGGGCCATCTGCCAAGACCTATGCTTTTGCCACACGGTTGGTTCCACGGCGTCGGCGCTACGGCCACCGTATTCCAGTCCACTGTGCAAGGAGAAAGGGAGATGACCACCCCCGCCAATTTCAACGGCAAGCGCCCCGCAATCGATCCCGCCGATACGGCCATGCTGCTGATCGACCACCAGAGCGGCCTGTTCCAGACCGTGGGCGACATGCCGATGCCCGAACTGCGCCTGCGCGCCGCCGCGCTGGCCAGGATGGCAACGCTGTGCAAGCTGCCCGTGATCACCACGGCCTCGGTGCCGCAGGGTCCCAACGGCCCGCTGATCCCCGAGATCCACGAGAACGCCCCGCATGCCAGATATGTCGCGCGCAAGGGTGAGATCAACGCGTGGGACAACCCCGACTTCGTTGCCGCGGTGAAGGAAACCGGCAAGAAGACGCTGATCATCGCCGGCACCATCACCAGCGTCTGCATGGCGTTCCCTTCGATCAGCGCGGTCGCCGATGGCTACAAGGTGTTCGCGGTGGTCGATGCCTCCGGCACCTACTCAAAGATGGCGCAGGAAATCACGCTCGCGCGCATCGTCCAGGCCGGCGTGGTGCCGATGGACACGGCCGCGGTCGCCTCCGAGCTGCAGCAGAGCTGGAACCGCCCGGACGCGCAGCAATGGGCCGAGGTCTATACCAGGATTTTCCCCGCCTACCAGTTGCTGATCGAGAGCTACATGAAGGCGCAGGACGTCGAGAAGAAGCACGAGGTGCTGGACTCCCAACGCTGACGTTATCTGCACAGGAAAGGTTTTTATCCACGGGAACGACCGGTGAGTAATCCTCCGGCCGTGCCCGTTTTCACAGGAGCACGCCATGAGCAAGGCCTACAAGCGCCTGGACAAGAGCCAGGCAGCCGTCCTGATGGTCGATCACCAGGCCGGCCTGCTGTCGCTGGTCCGGGATATCGAACCCGACAAGTTCAAGAACAACGTGCTGGCATTGGCCGACCTGGCCAAGTATTTCAAGCTGCCGACCATCCTGACCACCAGCTTCGAAGACGGCCCCAACGGTCCGCTCGTCCCCGAGCTGAAGCAGATGTTCCCCGACGCGCCGTTTATCCCGCGGCCGGGCCAGATCAATGCCTGGGATAACGAAGACTTTGTTGCGGCGGTGCGCGCCACCGGCAAGAAGCAGTTGCTGATCGCGGGCGTGGTCACCGAAGTCTGCGTGGCATTCCCTGCGCTGTCGGCGATCGAGGAAGGCTTCGAGGTCTTTGTCGTGACCGATGCTTCCGGCACCTTCAATGAGATCACGCGCGATTCCGCGTGGCGCCGCATGTCAGAGGCCGGCGCGCAGCTGATGACGTGGTTCGGCGTGGCATGCGAGCTGCACCGCGACTGGCGCAACGATATCGAAGGGCTGGGAACGCTGTTCTCGAACCATATCCCGGATTACCGCAACCTGATCACCGCATATACGACGGTGAAGGGCGGGAAATAATCGGCAATGCCGGCAGGCGTGCCGGCGGTTTGCACTCCTCGGGTTGCGCCCCTCCCCCGCTTGCGGGAGAGGGGCAGGGGGAGAGGGCGGGCCGCGGCCATGCCGACGAGCGAGGTCAAGCTCAAGCCTGCTTCACCGCGGCGCCCACAGCCGCTCGCTCAACCTCGTCATGCGCCGAGGCCGACCGGCGGTGGTTGATCAGCGACACCGCCAGCACCGCGATCACCGCCGGGATCGCCATCGCCATGAAGTTCTGCTGCAGCGGCAGCGACATCCCCACCAGCACGCCGATCACGATTGGCGCCAGGATCGCGCCGCTGCGGCCTACGCCCGAGGCCCAGCCGATGCCGGTGCCGCGCACCGCCATCGGGTAGAACTGGCCGGCGTAGGCATAAGTGACGATCTGCGTGCCGATGGTCGAGGCACCGGCCAGCCCCACCACCACGAACAGCGCGGCGGTCGGCATCGGGTAGCCCAGCAGCGTGATCGAGATCGCGGCCAGCGCATACATGCCGATCAGCACATGCTTGATCGGCAGGCGGTCGGCCAGCCAGCCGCCGCCGACGGCGCCGATCATCGCGCCGAAGTTCAGCACCAGCACGAAGGTCAGCGCGGAACCCAGGCTGTAGCCGGCGGCGGCCATGAGCTTGGTCAGCCACGAGCTGAGCGCATACACCATGAACAGGCACATGAAGAACGCGACCCAGAACATTGCCGTGCTGAAGCCACGGCCGTCCTGGAACAGGCGGCGGATCGGGGCGCCGCCGGCCGTCTTGCCGTCCCTCTCGTCGGCGGGCAGGACGAAGGCGTCGCCCGGCTGCGGTCGGTGCGACGGCACCAGCCGCGATACCACGGCCTGCAGCGTGGCGGTCTGCCCGGTGCGGATCAGGTAGGGCATCGATTCCGGCAGCGCGCGCAGCACCAGCGGGACCAGCAGCACCGGCAGCCCGGCGGCCAGGAACACCGACTGCCAGCCGTAGCTCTCGATCAGGCCCTTGCCCAGCAGCGCGGCCAGCATGCCGCCGACCGAGTAGCCGCTGAACATCAGCGTCACCAGCGTGCCGCGCAGCTTGCGCGGCGAGTACTCTGTCATCTGCGCCACCACGTTGGGCATCACGCCGCCGATGCCCAGCCCTGCCAGGAAGCGCGTGACGCTGAACGTGACCGGATCGCTGGCAAAGCCCGCGGCCGCGGTGAACACGCTGAACAGCCCGATGCAGATGGCGATGGCGCGCCGGCGACCGATGCGGTCGGCCACGGTGCCGAGGAAGATCGCGCCGAACATCATGCCGAACAGGGCCGAGCTGACCATGAAGCCGGCGCTGGTGGCGGTAACGCCCATCTGCTTCATGATCGACGGCAGTGCGATGCCGGCGACCGCGAGGTCATAGCCGTCGAAGATGATGATCAGCGCGCACCAGAACAGGATCTGCGCATGGAAGCGGTTGAAGCGGGCCTCGTCGGCCAGCTGGTGGACATCGATCTGACGCATGGTTGTCTCCGGTATGGTGGGATGGCGCGTGCTTACGCCATTGCTACGGCGCGCTCTGCGGCGGCCTTCAGTTCGCGCTCGCGCAGCACGAAGCGCTGGATCTTGCCCGTGGCGGTCTTGGGCAGCGTGTCGACGAATTCGATCGCACGCGGATACTTGTATGCGGCCAGCCGCTCCTTGACGAAGGCCTTCAGCTCGGCGTCGCCCAGCTGCGCGCCGGACTTCAGCACCACGAAGGCCTTGGTCTTGACCAGCCCGTCCTGATCCGGCACGCCGACCACTGCCGCCTCCAGCACGGCGGGGTGCTGCACCAGCGTGGCCTCGACCTCGAATGGCGAGACGTAGATGCCGCTGACCTTGAGCATGTCGTCGCTGCGTCCGGCGTAGCTGTAGGTGCCGTCGGCGTTGCGGACGTACTTGTCGCCGCTCTTGGTCCAGCCGCCGCGGAAGGTCTCGCGCGATTTCTCGCGGTCGGCCCAGTACATCATCGCGGCGCTGGGGCCCTGGATATAGAGGTCGCCGATCTCGCCGTCTGGCACCGGCTGGCCGGATTCGTCGCGCAGCTCGATGGCGTAGCCCGGCACCGGCCACCCGGTGGTGCCGTAACGCACCTGCCCCGGGCGGTTGGACAGGAAGATATGCAACATCTCGGTGGAGCCGATGCCGTCGATGATTTCGCAGCCGAAATGCGCGGTGAAGCGCTGGCCGATGTCGGCGGGCAGCGCTTCGCCTGCCGATGAGCACAGCCGCAGCGCCACGTCCGCGCGCGCGGGCAGTGCGGGATTGGCGAGCATGCCGGCGTATCCCGTGGGCGCGCCGAAGAACACCGTGGGCTTGTGTTCCAGCCAGCGGCGGAAGGTGGCCTCGGGCGTGGGCCGCTCGGCCATCAGCACCACGGTTGCGCCGACGCTCAACGGAAAGCTCAGGCCATTGCCGAGCCCGTAGGCGAAATACAGCTTGGCCGCGGAGAAGCAGGTGTCGTTCTCGCGCAGGCCCAGCACCGGACCGGCGTAGATCGCGGCGGTCCAGTATGGGTTGCCGTGGCTGTGCACCACGCCCTTGGGCCGTCCGGTGGAGCCTGAGGAGTACAGCCAGAAGCCCGGATCGTCGCAACGGGTCGCGGCCGGCACCGCCAGCGGGGTTTGCGCGGCGAGCACGGTGTCGAGCGACGCCATGCCTTCAGGCAACGGGCCTTGCGCGCGCGAGACAAATACCTTGTCCACCTCGTGCCCGGGCCGCGCGAGCGCATCCTGCAGCACCGGCAGCAGCGCCGCCGAGACCAGCACCGCCTGCGCGCGGCTGTGCTGCAGCATGTAGACGTAGTCATCGGCGGTCAGCAGCGTGTTGACCGCCACCGGCACGATGCCGGCGTACATCGCGCCCAGGAAGCTCACCGGCCAGTCGGTGCAGTCGTGCATCAGCAGCAGCACGCGTTCCTCGCGGCGCACGCCGGCGCCGAGCAGTGCCGCGGCCATGCGCCGCACCTGCTGCGCCAGCTCCCCGTAGGTGAGCCGGCCATCGTCATCGATATAAGCGGTCTTGTCCGGGCGCCCGGCATTGCACGCCAGCAGGTGCGCGGCAAAGTTGAAGGACGCGCCCGGCGGCTGCACCGGGACGTCTGCGGTGGTGGCGGTCATGCTTGTCTCCCCGTTACTGGTGTACGGTGTGCTGCGCGCCGCCATGCGAGGGCGGCGCGGTGAAGGAGCGGTGAAGGAGCGGTGAAGGAGCGGTGAAGGCGCGGTGAAGGCGTGTGAACCGGTGGTCAGGCCAGCGTGCCGAGTACCCCGGTGCTGGCCTGGATCGCGCTGCGGCGATGGTAGAAATGCAGCGCGCGCAGGCCGCCCAGTTCCTCGCCGCCGCCGGCGCGGCCGGGGCCGCCATGCAGCGATTGCGGCATCACGTTGCCGTGGCCGGTGTGCAGCTGTGCGACGTCGGGCGAGATCACATGCACGCGGCCGTGACTGCCGGCCAGTTCGACCGCCGCGGCGGCGAGCGCCGCGGCATCGCTGCCATAGAGCGAGGCCACCAGCGAACCTTGGCCGCGGCGCACCAGCGCGAGTGCATGCGTGGTATCGCGATAGGGCAGCAGCGTGGCGACCGGGCCGAACACCTCGGTGTCGTGCACCGCCGCGGCCGCATCGGCATCGCTGGCGCCGAGCAGCGTCGGCCCGATGCAGCAGGCCACGGCCGGATCGGCGTCGATCAGCGGCTGCCGCGTGCCGTCGTGCAGCACCTGCGCATGCTGGCGCAATGTCGCAAGCCCTTCGGTGACCGCATCGAACTGTGCGCGGCTGACCAGCGCGCCCATGCGCACCGCGTCGTTGCGCGGATTGCCGACGGTGACTTTCGACAGCCGCGCGCCGATCGCTTCGGCGGCCTGCCCGTAGAGCGCATCGGGCACGAACACGCGGCGGATCGCCGTGCATTTCTGCCCGGACTTGACTGTCATCTCGCGCACCACCTCCTTCACCAGCAGGTCGAACGCGGCGGTGTCCGGCCCCGCCTGCGACAGCAGCACCGCGCTGTTGATGCTGTCCGCCTCGATATTCACGCGCACCGAACGCTCCGCGATGGCCGGATGCGAGCGGATCACCGCCGCGGTATCGGCCGAGCCGGTGAACGACACCACGTCGAACGGCTGCAACTGGTCGAGCAATCCTGCCGAGCTGCCGCAGATGACCGACAGCGCGCCCGTCGGCAGCACGCCGGCCTCGACCACGTCGCGCACCATGCGCTGGGTCAGCCACGCCGTGGCGGTGGCGGGTTTGACGATCACCGGCACGCCCGCCAGCAGCGCGGGGGCAGCCTTCTCCCACAGGCCCCAGCCTGGAAAGTTGAAGGCATTGATAAACAGCGCTACGCCGCGCGTGGGCACCAGCACGTGCTGCGACTGGAACAGCGGATCTTTGCCAAGGCGCGCGGCCTCGCCATCGGGCAGGTAATGCCGGTCGCCGAGCGTGTCGCCCAGCTTTGCATACGTGCCCAACGTGAAGATTCCGCCATCGATATCGACTGCGGAATCATTCTTCACCGTGCCGCTGTTGGCGGTCGCGATCTCGTAATAGGCGTCGCGGTTGGCCTGCAACACCTTGACGACATCGGCCAGCAGCGCGGCACGCTGGCGGTAGGTCAGTGCGCGCAACGCGGCACCGCCCTGTTCGCGGGCAAAGGCAAAACCGGCCGGCAAGTCCAGCCCGGTGGCGTCCACACGCACCAGTTCATCGCCGAGCACCGGATCGAACAGCGCCGTGCCGGCACCGCTGCCGGCCTGCCACTTGCTGCCGAGATAGTCGGAAAGCAATTCAGTCATTGGAGATCTCTCAGCGCGTGAAGTCGATGCGGCCTTCCGGCAGCAGGTAGAGCACCAGCGCACGGCCGTTGCTGACGGTGGGGCGGTGCGCGCTGCCCGCCGGGCATACCAGCCAGCCTGCCGGGCGGCCGTCGAATTGCGCGTCGCCATCCAGCGGCATGATCAGGTCGATCTCGCCGTTGGGATGCGTATGGTGTGGACCGGCAATGTCCTGCATGTCGACCACGTCGACGGAGAAGCCGTGCAGGTCGTCGGCGGGCTTGAAGATGCGGCCATAGCGGATGCCGCCGCCTTCACGGTCGCACAGCCATCCTTCGGCCACGCCGGCCTCGCAGCTCGCCTTCAGTTGTTGGTAGGTGGCGCTGCCGGTGCCGTGCTCGGCATTGAGCCAGGCGTCCAGTGCCGCATCGAGCGGCCGGCCGGCAAGCTGCGCAGTAAGTTGCGCAATCTGCTCGCGGAACTGGTTGGGGGACAGGGGGGAAGACATCCAGGAGGCTCCGTCTGATTCAGCCATTGCTATCGAAGGCTTCATGCATTATTGTGCATGTATGAAAAGTAGAACCTCCGAGAAATCATGTCAAGCACTATATTGCATGAATCTGGGTTAGCCCGGGATGCGCGCCTGCAAGATGATTCAGGCGTGGCCGTTGCCAACGGCGCGGAGAAGAACCCCTTCCTGGTCGCGTTGGGCGAGCGCGTGCGCGACCTGCGCGCGCGCCGCGGCCTGACGCGCAAGGCCGCGGCGCAGGCCGCCGGGGTGTCGGAGCGGCACCTGGCCAACCTGGAATATGGCAGCGGCAACGCGTCGATCCTGGTGCTGCAGCACATTGCCGACGCGCTGCAGTGTTCGCTGGCCGGGCTGCTGGGCGACGTGACCACGTCTTCGCCGGAATGGATCCTGCTGCGCGAACTGCTGGAGCACCGCGACGAAGCCACGTTGCGGCGCGTGCGCATCGCCGTGGGCGAGATGCTCGGCACCGGCGGCGAGAATGCCGTGCAGGCGGCGCGCAGCCCGCGCGTGGCGCTGATCGGCCTGCGCGGCGCCGGCAAGACCACGCTCGGCGGCATGCTGGCCGAGGACCTGGATTTCCCGTTCGTCGAGCTGAGCCGCGAAATCGAGAAGTTCGCCGGCTGCAGCATTGCCGAGATCCAGGGGCTGTACGGCATGAACGCCTACCGCCGCTACGAACGCCGGGCGGTGGAAGAGGCCATCCAGATCTATCCGGAAGCCGTCATCGCCACGCCTGGCGGCCTGGTTTCCGACCCGGCCACCTTCAACCTGCTGCTGGCCCACTGCACCACGGTCTGGCTGCAGGCCGATGCCGAAGACCATATGGAGCGGGTGCGGGCACAGGGCGACTTCCGTCCGATGGCGGCCAGCAAGGAGGCGATGGAAGACCTGCGCCATATCCTGGCCGGCCGCGCCGCGTTCTATTCCAAGGCGGAGTTCTCGCTGAATACCAGTGCGCAGCCGCTGGAGCCAACCTTCGCGGCGCTGCGCGAGCTGGTGCGCACGGCGTTGCAGATGCCAGGCTGAGCCGGGCTGGTCCGGGTCTCCTGTCAGCGGCGGCACTTCGGTGCCGCCGTTTTTGTTGGCCGGGCGGCGCGAAAGCCGCTATATGAACTGAAAAGGTGGCGCGTTCGCCATACCCTCAAAAATCTGCACAATAGTGCTTGCAAGAATTTCTGTTGATGAACTATAGTTCGTTTCAACAGATTCCCGCTCATGCACTATGGTGCAGTTCAATCGAGGAGAGACCGCCGTGACCACCGCCCCCCGCGTCGAATACCAGACCACCCCCGCGCAGTACAAGCACCTGAAGCTGAAGTTCGAAGGCCCTGTCGCCACGCTGGCGGTGGATATCGACGAGAACGCCGGCCTGCGTCCCGGCTACAAGCTCAAGCTGAACAGCTACGACCTTGGCGTCGATATCGAGCTGAACGATGCGCTCAGCCGCATCCGCTTCGAACACCCCGAAGTGCGCACCGTGGTGGTTACCAGCGGCAAGGACAAGGTGTTCTGCTCGGGCGCCAACATCTTCATGCTGGGCGTCAGCAGCCACGCCTGGAAGGTCAACTTCTGCAAGTTCACCAACGAGACCCGCAACGGCATCGAGGATTCCTCGCAGCACAGCGGCCTGAAGTTCCTGGCCGCGGTCAACGGCGCCTGCGCCGGCGGCGGCTATGAACTGGCGCTGGCCTGCGACGAAATCCTGCTGGTGGACGACCGCTCGTCGGCGGTGAGCCTGCCGGAAGTGCCGCTGCTGGGCGTGCTGCCGGGCACCGGCGGCCTGACCCGCGTGACCGACAAGCGCCATGTGCGCCATGACCTTGCCGATATCTTCTGCACCACCACTGAAGGCGTGCGCGGCCAGCGTGCCAAGGACTGGCGGCTGGTCGACGATATCGCCAAGCCGGCGGTGTTCGCGCAGAAGGTGCAGGAGCGCGCGCTGGCGCTGGCCGCGCAGAGCGACCGCCCGGCCGATGCGCAGGGCGTCGCGCTCGCGCCGATCGAGCGCACCATCGAAGCCGATGCGCTGCGCTATACGCACGTGACCGTGGAAATCGACCGTGCCGGCCGCACCGCTACCTTCACGGTGAAGGCGCCGACGGGCACGCAGCCGCAGAATCTTGATGAAATCGTGCAGGCCGGCGCCAACTGGTACCCGCTGCAACTGGCGCGCGAACTGGAAGACGCGATCCTGTCGATGCGCACCAATGAGCTGGATATCGGCACCTGGCTGATCAAGACCAGCGGCGACGCCGCCGCGGTGCTGGCCACCGACGCCACGCTGCTCGCGCACAAGGACCACTGGTTCGTGCGCGAAACCATCGGCCTGCTGCGCCGCACGCTGAGCCGCCTGGACGTGTCGTCGCGCAGCCTGTTCGCGCTGATCGAGCCGGACTCCTGCTTTGCCGGCACCTTCCTGGAACTGGCGCTGGCCTGCGACCGCAGCTACCACCTGGCGCTGCCCGACGACGAGGCGCGCGCGCCAAGGATCACCGTGGCGGAAGTCAACTTCGGCCTGTACCCGATGGCGACCGGCCAGAGCCGCCTCGGCCGCCGCTTCTACGACGAACAGCCCGCGCTCGATGCCGTGCGCGCCAGGGCCGGCCAGCCGCTCGACGCGGATGCCGCCTACGCGCTGGGCCTGGTCACCGCCAATCCCGACGATATCGACTGGACCGACGAAATCCGCATCGCGCTGGAAGAGCGCGTGGCGATGTCGCCCGATGCGCTCACCGGCATGGAAGCCAACCTGCGCTTCAACGGCCAGGAAAACATGTTCACCCGCATCTTCGGCCGCCTGACCGCGTGGCAGAACTGGATCTTCCAGCGTCCCAACGCGGTCGGCGACAAGGGTGCGCTCAAGGTCTACGGCAAGGGCGACAAGGCCGCCTTCGACTGGAACCGCGTCTGATCCGCACCGCAACGCAACGAACGACAACCGAATCGTCCCGAAGGAGACACCATGTCCGGCATCAACTACAGCGACAAGATCCCCAACAACGTCAACCTGAGCGAAGACCGCACCCTGCAGCGCGCGCTCGAGCAATGGCAGCCCAACTACCTGAGCTGGTGGAACGACATGGGCCCGGAAGGCTCGCATACCCATGACATCTACCTGCGCACCGCGATCAGCGTCGACCCGCAGGGCTGGGCCCACTTCGGCCACGTCAAGATGCCGGACTACCGCTGGGGCATCTTCCTGAACCCCGCCGAGGCCAACCGCAAGATCCACTTCGGCGACCACAAGGGCGAGGACGCGTGGCAGGACATTCCCGGGGAATATCGCGCCAACCTGCGTCGCATCATCGTGACGCAGGGCGATACCGAGCCGGCATCGGTGGAGCAGCAGCGCCACCTGGGCCTGACCGCGCCCAGCATGTACGACCTGCGCAACCTGTTCCAGGTGAACGTGGAAGAGGGCCGCCACCTGTGGGCCATGGTGTACCTGCTGCACAAGTACTTCGGCCGCGACGGCCGCGAAGAAGGCAAAGCGCTGCTGGAGCGCCGCAGCGGGCAGCAGGACAACCCGCGCATCCTGCAGGCGTTCAACGAGCAGACCCCCGACTGGCTGTCGTTCTTCATGTTCACCTACTTCACCGATCGCGACGGCAAGTTCCAGCTGTGCGCGCTGGCCGAGAGCGCCTTCGACCCGCTGGCACGGACCACCAAATTCATGCTGACCGAGGAAGCGCACCACATGTTCGTCGGCGAGAGCGGCGTGTCGCGTGTGATCCAGCGCACCTGCCAGGTGATGAACGAACTGAAGACAGACGACCCGGCGAAGCTGCGTGCCGCCGGCGTGATCGACCTGCCGACCATCCAGCGCTACCTGAACTTCCACTACAGCGTCACCATCGACCTGTTCGGCGCGGATGAGTCGAGCAACGCCGCCACCTTCTACAGCACCGGCCTGAAGGGGCGCTACGAAGAAGGCAAGCGCATGGACGACCACGTGCTCAAGGGCCAGACCTACCGCATCCTGCAGGCGCAGAACGGCCAACTGACCGAGAAGGAAGTGCCGATGCTCAACGCGCTCAACGAAGTGCTGCGCGATGACTACATCAAGGACAGCATGGCCGGCGTCGAGCGCTGGAACAAGGTGATCGAGAAGGCCGGGATCCCGTTCCGCCTGAAGGTGCCGCACAAGGCCTTCCACCGCAATATCGGCGCGCTCGCCGGCGTGAAGGTATCGCCCGACGGCCGCGTGGTTTCCGACGCCGAATGGCGCGATTTCCGCGACCAGTGGCTGCCCACCGAAGGCGACCGCGCCTTTGTCGCCAGCCTGATGGGCCGCGTGGTCGAGCCGGGCAAGTTCGCCAACTGGATCGCGCCGCCGGTCATGGGCATCAACCGCCAGCCGGTGGATTTCGAGTACGTGCGCTTCAACTGAGCCAAGGTCTTAACCATCCCTCCCTGTTTGCTCCCCTCTCCCGCATGCGGGAGAGGGGCCGGGGGAGAGGGCCGGCGCATCCACGAAGCGCCATGGCATCAACGACCCTCAGCCCGGACGCCCCTCATCCTGTGGAGACCGCCATGGACATGGCCGAAATTCAAGTCATCAAGCAGCACCTGATCGATCCCGAGATCTGCATCCGCTGCAACACCTGCGAAGCCACCTGCCCGGTGGGCGCGATCACGCATGACTCGCGCAACTACGTGGTCGATGCCGACAAGTGCAACCTGTGCATGGCCTGCATTTCCCCGTGTCCGACGGGATCGATCGACAACTGGCGCGCCATGCCGAAACTGCGCGCCTACAGCATCGAAGAACAGCTCACCTGGGACGCGCTGCCGGAAGAGCTGTCGCCCGAGCAACTGGCCGACCTGGCGCCAGGCGCCGACCTGCAGACCGCCGCGCCGGAACCTCCAGCCGCGTCGCTGCTGTCCGGTACCGTCGAGGAAGCATTCAGCAGCGCCCGCTATGGCGCCACCGTGCCGCCGTGGTCCGCCGCGCATGCCTACACGAACCTCTATGGCGCCAAGTCCGCGCAGAAGACCATCACCGCCACGGTGACCGGCAACGTGCGCGTGACTGAGGTCGGCCGCGAATACGACACGCACCACATCGTGCTGGATTTCGGCACGACGCCCTTCCCGGTGCTCGAAGGCCAGTCCATCGGCATCGTGCCGCCGGGCACCGACGCCAGTGGCCGCCCGCACCACGCGCGCCAGTACTCCATCGCCAGCGCACGCAACGGCGAGCGGCCGGGCTACAACAACCTGTCGCTGACGATCAAGCGCGTGCTGCAGGACCACGACGGCAACCCCGTGCGCGGCGTTGGCTCGAACTACATGTGCGACCTGAAGGTGGGCGACAAGGTGGAGGTGATCGGCCCGTTCGGCGCCAGCTTCCTGATGCCCAACCATCCGCGCTCGAACATCGTGATGATCTGCACGGGCACCGGCAGCGCGCCGATGCGGGCGATGACGGAATGGCGCCGCCGCCTGCGCAAGGCCGGCAAGTTCGATGGCGGCAAGCTGATGCTGTTCTTCGGCGCGCGCACGCAGGAGGAACTGCCGTACTTCGGCCCGCTGCAAAAGCTGCCCAAGGACTTCATCGACATCAACCTGGCGTTCTCGCGCACGCCCGGCCAGCCCAAGCGCTATGTGCAGGACCTGATGCGCGAACGCGCAGCGGACCTGGCGGCGCTGCTGGCTTCACCGGATACGTACTTCTATGTCTGCGGGCTCAAGAGCATGGAAGAGGGCGTGGTGCTGGCGCTGCGCGAGGTGGCACAGCAGGCTGGGCTGCATTGGGAGACGCTGGCAGAAGGGTTGAAGCGAAACGGGCGGCTGCATCTGGAGACGTATTGAGGGGTGATGGGCGCAGCTGGTACCACCGCCTCTCCCGAAGGCGCCCCTCTCCCGCCCGCGGGAGAGGTGCAAACAGGCGCGAGTCGAAACGGCTCAGCCATGCGCAAACCGCCTGCGCAACACCTTCCCCGCATCCATCAATTTCCCCTCCGCCACCTCCACCGTGCGCTGCAGGTAATCCTCGCTCGCCGCCAGCAGCGGACCATACATCCCACTGCACATCTCCCGCGCCGTGCGCCCGGGCCAGTCCTGCGGCAGCAGCGCCTCCGGCAGGTTGGGATCGCGCAGCAGCACGCGCCGGTATTCATGCACCAGCAGCGTCCGCACAAAATAGGCATCGACCGGCGGCAGATGCGCCGCTTCGTCCGCCAGCGGTGAAAAGCGCCGCAGCAGCGCCTGCCACGCCTGCGCCACATCGCCCAGCTTGAACGTCTGGTGCATCAGCGCCTGTAGCGGCCGGATCGAGAACGCCTCCAGGCTGCGTGCTTCCATCACCGCCACATATTCCTGCGCATGCGCCGCGTGGAGGATCTCGCGCAGCGAGGCCAGGTCGGCATTCGGGTGCGCCATCACGCCGGGCGCGATCGCGCCGAACCCTTCCCACTGCAGTTCCCGCTTCAGCTTCTGCCGGACCGTGGCGCGTACGTCACCGCGCACCATCACCAGGGTCCAGCGGCCGTCCCAGTCGGGCGCCTCGCCCGCGTAAATGCGCTTGCCGGCGTGCAGCACGCGTTGCAGTCCGGCTTCCGACAGTCCGTAGTAGCTGCGCCGTCCGATCCTGGTGGCGCTCAGCCAGTCGTCCGCGGTCAGCCGGAACGTGGCCGTGCGCACCAGCCGGTCGTTGATGCCGAACGGTGCCGCGAGGTGGATCAGGCTCCCCAGCCAGATCGACTGCGGGCGCGGCGCCACCACGTCGCCGAACAATGTCGACAGCATGGCATTGGCGCCCAGCTTCAGGCCGCGCGCCAGCCGGGCAATGCGCGGAGAGGGTTGTTCCGAGTCAGCAGAAGTCGCCATTTGCGGGCCTGAAAGTGATACATATTTGTCCGTTGCTTGAATCAAATTGTATCACTACCATGCATTGCAACTGACGCGATTGACCCAGATCAAGCGCAAATCAAGACCTCAAAGAAGCGGAGCATGCATGTACGCACAGCTGGTGGAGACAGGAGCAACAAGGCTCCGCGCGATGGAAGAGATGGACCCGCAGGAGCGCGCGTTCCAGTCCCGTGTGGATGACGGCATCAAGATCGAGGCCAAGGACTGGATGCCGGAGGCTTACCGCAAGACCCTGGTCCGCCAGATCTCGCAGCATGCGCATTCGGAAATCGTTGGCCAGCTGCCGGAAGGCAACTGGGTGACCCGCGCGCCCACGCTGGAGCGCAAGGCCGTGCTGCTGGCCAAGATCCAGGACGAAGCCGGCCACGGCCTGTACCTGTACAGCGCGGCGGAAACGCTGGGCGTGTCGCGCGACCAGATGCTGGGCGACCTGCATTCGGGCAAGGCCAAGTATTCCAGCATCTTCAACTACCCCACGCTGTCCTGGGCTGACATCGGCATGATCGGCTGGCTGGTCGATGGCTCGGCCATCATCAACCAGGTGCCGCTGTGCCGCTGCTCGTACGGCCCGTATGCGCGCGCCATGGTGCGCGTGTGCAAGGAAGAGTCGTTCCACCAGCGCCAGGGCTACGACATCCTGCTGAAGCTGTGCAACGGCACGCCCGAGCAGAAGCAGATGGCGCAGGACGCGCTCAACCGCTGGTGGTGGCCCGCGCTGATGATGTTCGGCCCGTCCGACGGCGATTCGCCGAACAGCGCGCAGTCGATGCAGTGGCGCATCAAGCTGTTCTCCAACGACGAGCTGCGCCAGAAGATGGTCGACCAGACCGTGCCGCAGGCCGAGTACCTGGGCCTGACCATTCCCGATCCCGAACTCAAGTGGAACGAGGAACGCGGCCACTATGACTTCGGCGAGATCGACTGGGCCGAGTTCTACAACGTGATCCAGGGCAACGGCCCGTGCAACCGCGACCGGCTGCGCACCCGCGTGAAGGCCTGGGACGACGGCGCATGGTTCCGCGACGCGCTGGTGGCGCACGCCGATAAGCAAGACCGGCAGGCTCGGCAAGCCGCCGCCTGACCCATGCGGCGCAGCGCGCCGCTCCCCACATCGAATCGTTTTACACAGGAGGTTGCCATGAAAGAGTGGCCGCTTTGGGAGATCTTTATCCGCAGCCAGCACGGCCTGGCCCACAAGCACGTGGGCAGCCTGCACGCGCCGGACGGCGAAATGGCGATCAACAACGCCCGCGACGTCTACACGCGCCGCAATGAAGGTGTCAGCGTCTGGGTGGTGAAGGCCAGCGACGTGATGGCCAGCAGCCCCGGCGACAAGGGCCCGCTGTTCGAGCCCGCCAACAGCAAGGTCTACCGCCACCCGACGTTCTTCCCGATGCCGGAAGCGGTCAAGCACATCTGAGACGGCCAGGACCATGGACAACCACAAGCTCGCTCATCTTCACGAGTATCTGCTGCGCCTGGGCGATTCCACGCTGGTGCTCGGCCAGCGCCTGTCGGAATGGTGCGGCCGCGGCCCGGCGCTGGAAGAGGACATCGCGCTCACCAACGTCGCGCTCGACCTGATCGGCCAGACCCGCCTGTGGCTCGGCTATGCCGCCGAAGTGGAAGGCGCCGGGCGCACCGCCGACCAGCTGGCATTCCTGCGCGATGCGCACCAGTTCCGCAACCTGCTGCTGGCGGAACAGCCCAACGGCAGCTATGCCGATACGCTGGCGCGCCAGTTCCTGTTCGATACGTGGCACTACTTCCAGCTCGAAGCGCTGCAGCGCTCCACCGATGCGCGCATTGCTGAAATCGCCGCCAAGTCGCTCAAGGAAGTGACCTACCACGTGCGCCGCAGCGCCGACCTCGTGGTGCGGCTGGGCGATGGCACCGAGGAAAGCCACCGCCGCATGCAGGATGCGTTCGACGACCTGTGGATGTTCACCGGCGAACTGTTTGAAGCCGATGCGGCCGAAGCCGAGCTGGCGCGCGACGGCGTGGTTCCCGATCCCGCCACGCTGGCCGAACCCTGGCAGCGCCATGTCGGCGAAGTGCTGGAAGAAGCCACGCTGCGCATGCCCGCCGGCCAGTGGGCGCAGAGCGGCGGCCGCCACGGCCGTCATACCGAACACCTTGGCTACCTGCTGGCCGAGATGCAGTTCCTGCAGCGCGCCTATCCCGGCGCGCAGTGGTGAGCATCATGACCGTGCAAGCGCTGGACCGTGCCGCCGTGGAACAGGTCTGGACCTGGCTCGACACGGTGCCCGACCCCGAAATCCCCGTGATTTCCGTGGTGGACCTCGGCATCGTGCGCGACGTGGCGTGGGAAGGCGACGCCTGCGTCGTCACCATCACGCCGACCTATTCCGGCTGCCCGGCCATGACCGTGATCCGCGAGGGTATTGAAAGCGCGCTCGCCGCGCAGGGCGTGGACAAGGTCCGCGTGCAGACCCGGCTGGCGCCGGCCTGGACCACCGACTGGATGACCCCGCGCGGCAAAGCCAGCCTCGCCGGCTACGGCATCGCGCCGCCGGCGCAGCAGGTGATCGATATCAGCGGCATCAGCCGCAAGGCAGGCAGGGGACCGGCGGCGCTGGTGGTGGCCTGCCCGCACTGCGGCTCGCGCCATACGCGGCTGGTCAGCCAGTTCGGCTCGACCGCGTGCAAGGCGCTGTACCGCTGCGGCGACTGCAAAGAGCCGTTCGACTACTTCAAGGCTCACTGAGAAGGAAAGGTGGGGAGATGAGCAAATTCCATGAACTGACGGTGGCCTCGGTCACGCGCGAGACCCGCGACGCGGTGGCCGTGACCTTCGCCGTGCCGGACGAGCTGGCCGATGCCTACCGCTACGTGCAGGGCCAGCACCTGACGCTGCGCACCGGCATCGATGGCGAGGATGTGCGCCGCTCGTACTCGATCTGCTCGGCGGTGCAGGACGCGCAGCTGCGCGTGGCGATCAAGCGCGTCGACGGCGGGTTGTTTTCCAACTGGGCCAACGAGCAGTTGCAGCCGGGCATGAAGCTGGAAGTGATGCCGCCATCCGGCCATTTCCACGTGCCGCTGTCCGCCACGCACGCGAAGCACTACGTTGCCTTCGCCGCCGGCAGCGGCATCACGCCGATGCTGTCGATCATCAAGACCACCTTGCACGCGGAGCCGGAGAGCCGCTTCACGCTGTTCTACGGCAACCGCGCCTCGTCGTCGGTGCTGTTCAAGGAAGAGCTGGAAGACCTGAAGGATACCTACCTGCAGCGCTTCAACCTGGTGTTCGTGCTCAGCCGCGAGCAGCTCGACATCGACCTGTTCAACGGCCGCATCGACGGCGACAAGGTCAACGCGCTGCTGGAGCACTGGGTCAGTCCGCAGGACATCGACGTCGCCTTTATCTGCGGCCCGCACTCGATGATGGAGGAGGTCTCGCAGGCGCTGCTTGACAATGGCGTCGACAAGACCCGCATCAAACGCGAGCTGTTTGCCACCAGCATTCCGTCGGCGCGGCCCGCCGCGCATGCGCACAAGCAGGTCGGCCAGCAGCAGTGCGAAGTGACCGTGATCCAGGACGGCCGCACCCGTTCCTTCACGCTGGAGAAGAACAAGGAAACGGTGCTCGACGCCGCGCTGGCGCAGGGCATCGAGCTGCCGTACTCATGCAAGGGCGGGGTCTGCTCGACCTGCCGCTGCAAGCGCATCGAAGGCGAGGTCGACATGGACGTCAACTTCGCGCTGGAAGACTACGAGGTCGCGCGCGGCTTCATCCTGAGCTGCCAGAGCTACGCCGTCAGCAACAAGCTGGTGATCGATTTCGACCAGGAAACCTGAGGCGTTCTCCTGCCATCCCAAATACCCAGATTCAATTTCGCCCCCGGAGCAAGCCGTGTCCCATCCGTTTTTCGAACGCCACCAGGCGCTGCTGGAACAAGCCACCCAAGCCATCGCCGCGCGCGGCTACTGGAGCCCGTTCGCCGAAATGCCGAGCCCCAAGGCCTATGGCGAAACCGCCAACGCCGACGGCAAGGCCGCCTTCGAGGCGCGCCTGAACCAGCCGTTCGCGCTGTCGCAGCCGGGCACCATCGGCCAGGCCGGCAAGGAAGTCTCGCCATACGGCCCGGAACTGGGCGTCACCTATCCCAGGCCTGACCTCGACCAGCTCTTTGCCGGCGTTGCCAGGGGCATGCCCGCCTGGCGCAAGGCCGGCCCGGAAGCATGGGTCGGCGTGTCGCTGGAAATCCTGCAGCGCCTGAACCGCCGCAGCTTCGAGATCGCCTACGCGGTCATGCACACCACCGGCCAGGCCTTCATGATGGCCTTCCAGGCCGGCGGCCCCCACGCGCAGGACCGCGGCCTGGAAGCCGTGGCCTACGCCTGGGACGAACTGCGCCGCATCCCGAAGCAGGCCACGTGGGAAAAGCCGCAAGGCAAGAACGAACCGCTGCGCATGGAAAAGCGCTACACCGTGGTGCCGCGCGGCGTGGGCCTGGTGATTGGCTGCTGCACCTTCCCGACGTGGAACGGCTATCCGGGCCTGTTCGCCAGCCTGGCGACCGGCAATGCGGTGGTGGTCAAGCCGCATCCGGGCGCGATCCTGCCGCTGGCGATCACCGTCGAGGTGGCGCGTGAAGTGCTGGAAGAAGCCGGCTTCGACCCGAATATCGTCACGCTGGTGGCCAACGACCCGAGCGAGCGCATGGCATCGAAGCTGGCGCTGCTCCCCGAAGTGCGCCTGATCGACTTTACCGGCAGCACCGCCAACGGCGACTGGCTGGAGCGCAACGCGCACCAGGCGCAGGTGTACACCGAGAAGGCCGGCGTCAACCAGATCGTCATTGACTCCACCAGCGACTTCAAGGGCATGGTGCGCAATATCGCCTTCTCGCTGTCGCTGTACTCGGGCCAGATGTGCACGGCGCCGCAGAACATCTACGTGCCGAAGGACGGCATCGATACGCCGGAAGGGCGCGTCAGCTTCGACCAGGTTGCCGCGGCGATCGGCGAAGCCGTCAACAAGCTGACGGCTGATCCGGCCAAGGCGGTGGAACTGATCGGTGCGATCCAGAACGACGGCGTCGTGGAACGGATCGAATCGTCGCGTGCGCTGGGCGAGATCGTTGCCGACAGCCGCGTGCTGGCGCATCCCGAATTCCCGGACGCGCGCATCCGCACGCCGCTGGTGCTGAAGGTCGATGCCACGGACGAAGCGAAGATCATGCAGGAACTGTTTGGCCCGATCTCCTTCATCGTGGCGACCGACAGCACCGCGCACAGCATCGAACTGGCGCACCGCGGCGCGAAGACGCACGGCGCGCTGACGCTGTCGGCCTACACCACCGATGCCGGCGTGACCGAAGGCATCCGCGACGCCGCGGAAGACGCGGGCGTGGCGCTGTCGCTCAACCTGACCGGCGGCGTGTTCGTCAACCAGTCCGCCGCGTTCAGCGATTTCCACGCCACGGGTGCCAACCCCGCGGCCAATGCATCGCTGTCCGATGCGGCCTTCGTCGCCAACCGCTTCCGCGTGATCCAGAGCCGCTCGCATATCTGATCTGATCGCAAGGCCTGCAGTACCCCGGCGCCGGCCCCCCCTCGCACGCGGCGCCATCATAACGAGATGGAGTAGACAATGGTGCAACGCAACCCCAACCCTAACGAGCTGGAGCCGATCGAGCGCGCCAGCCGCGACGAACTGCAGGCGCTGCAGCTGCAACGGCTCAAATGGAGCGTGCGCCATGCCTACGACAACGTGCCGCATTACCGCAAGGCGTTCCAGGCGGCTGGGGTGCATCCGGACGACCTGAAGTCGCTGTCGGACCTGTCGAAGTTCCCGTTCCTGACCAAGCAGGACCTGCGCGACAACTATCCGTTCGGCATGTTCGCGGTGCCGCGCGAGCAGGTGGCGCGCGTGCATGCGTCGAGCGGCACCACGGGCAAGCCGACCGTGGTCGGCTATACCGCGAAGGATATCGATACCTGGGCAAGCGTGGTGGCGCGCTCGATCCGCGCCGCGGGCGGGCGCGCCGGCGACCTGGTCCATGTCAGCTATGGCTACGGGCTGTTCACCGGCGGGCTGGGCGCGCACTACGGCGCCGAGAAGGCGGGCTGCACGGTGATCCCGATGTCGGGCGGACAGACCGAGAAACAGGTACAGCTGATCCGCGAGTTCCAGCCCAACATCATCATGGTGACGCCGTCGTACATGCTGAACCTGATCGAAGAGATGGAGCGGCAGGGCATGGACCCGTCGGAAAGCTCGCTGAAGGTCGGCATCTTCGGCGCCGAGCCCTGGACCGACGCGATGCGCGCGGAGATCGAGGCGCGCGCGGGCATCGACGCGGTGGACATCTATGGCCTGTCCGAAGTGATGGGGCCGGGCGTGGCTTGCGAATGCATCGAGAGCAAGGATGGCCCGGTGATCTGGGAAGACCATTTCTATGCCGAGATCATCGACCCGGTGACCGGCGAGGTGTTGCCCGATGGCGCGGAGGGCGAGCTGGTGTTCACCTCGCTGACCAAGGAGGCGCTGCCGGTGATCCGCTATCGCACGCGTGACCTGACGCGGCTGCTGCCGCCGACTTCGCGTTCGATGCGCCGCATCGGCAAGATCACCGGACGGTCGGACGACATGCTGATCATCCGTGGCGTCAACGTGTTCCCGTCGCAGATCGAGGAACTGATCCTGAAGGCGCCGGCGCTGGCGCCGCAGTACCAGCTGGTGGTGACGCGCGACGGGCATCTCGACAAGCTGGAGGTGCGGGTCGAGGCCCGGCCGGAGCGGTCTTCGTCGCTGTCGGCGGATGACCGGGCGGCGCTGGAGCGGGATCTGAAGGACCAGATCAAGACCTATGTCGGCGTGACCACGCGGGTGCAGGTGGTGGCGGCCGAGGGGATCGAGCGCACCACGGTTGGCAAGGCACGGCGCGTGCTGGACATGCGGCCGAAGGTCACGCACGAACAGCCGGTGGGTGCGATCTGACAGCGCTACGCTTCACTACCATCGCCAGCACAGGCTCCCCTCTCCCGCAAGCGGGAGAGGGGTGGGGGTGAGGGTGGGAATTTCCACGAAGTGCAGCCGCATCGCACTTGCCACACGCCTGCCCTCACCCCCGGCCCCTCTCCCGCGCGCGGGAGAGGGGAGCAAACCGGCGACATTCAAGACATAACGAACGAAATCCAACTGATGGCAGCCACCCAGAGCCGCCACGCCACCCCTGCGCCAAAGGAGACAACCATGGACGCGCGACAACTCGAATCCATCCAGAACCACCCCGACTTTATCCGCCTGATCCACGGACGCACGCGCCTGGGCTGGTCGCTGACGCTGATCATGCTGGCGGTCTACTTCGGCTTCATCCTGCTGCTGGCTTTCTCGCCCGCCACGCTCGGCACGCCGGTTGCCGGAGGCGTCATGACGGTTGGCATCCCCGTCGGCGTGGCGGTGATCGTCGCCGCCGTGCTGCTGACCGCGATCTACGTCCACCGCGCCAACCGCGACCTGGACCCGCTCAACGAACGCGTGCGCAAGGAGTGCCAAGCATGAAGCCGGTACACCGTTTCCTCGGCGCCGCCCTGTGCTGGCTGGCAGCCACCGCCGCCACGGCGGCCCCCGCGATCCAGGGCGAAGCCGCGCAGCGGCCGCTGAACTGGAGCGCCATCGTGATGTTCCTGCTGTTCGTCCTGTTCACGCTCGGCATCACCCGCTGGGCCGCGCGGCGCACCCGTTCGGCGTCGGACTTCTATGCGGCCGGCGGCGGTCTCACCGGCTTCCAGAACGGCCTGGCGATTGCCGGCGACATGGTGTCGGCCGCGTCGTTCCTCGGCATCTCGGCCATGATGTTCGACAAGGGCTACGACGGGCTGATCTACGCGCTCGGCGTGGTGGCCGGATGGCCGATCATCCTGTTCATCGTCGCCGAACGCCTGCGCAACCTCGGCCGCTACACCTTTGCCGACGTGGTCTCGTACCGGCTCGCGCAGAAGCCGGTGCGCATCACCGCCGCGTGCGGCACGCTGACCGTGGTCATCATGTACCTGGTCGCGCAGATGGTCGGCGCCGGCAAGCTGATCGAGCTGCTGTTCGGCACCAGCTATGAATCGGCGGTGGTCATCGTCGGCGCGCTGATGGTGCTGTACGTGATGTTCGGCGGCATGCTCGCCACCACCTGGGTGCAGATCATCAAGGCGCTGCTGCTGCTCGGCGGCGTGACCTTCATGGCGGTGATGGTGCTGGCCTATTTCGGCTTCAGCCCGGAAGCGATGTTCGCCAGCGCGGCCAAGGTGCATGACAAGGGCACCGCGATCCTTTCGCCGGGCGGGCTGGTGTCGAACCCGATCGATGCGATTTCGCTGGGTGTCGGCATGATGTTCGGCACCGCCGGCCTGCCGCACATCCTGATGCGCTTCTTCACCGTGGCGGATGCCAAAGAGGCGCGCAAATCCGTGCTCTACGCCACCGGCTTCATCGGCTATTTCTACGTGCTGATCCTGGTGGTGGGCTTCGGCGCGATCGTGATGGTGGGGGCGGATCCGGCCTATCGCGACGCGGCGGGCAAGCTGATCGGCGGTAGCAATATGGTGGCTGTGCACCTGTCCCACGTGATCGGCGGCGACCTGTTCCTCGGCTTTATCTCGGCGGTGGCATTCGCGACCATCCTGGCGGTGGTGGCGGGGCTGGCGCTGTCGGGCGCGTCGGCGGTGTCGCATGACCTGTACGCCAACGTGTTCCGCCGCGGGCAGGCCAATGAGAAGGACGAGATCCGCGTGTCGAAGATCGCCACGCTGGTGATCGGCGTGCTGGCAATGGTGCTGGGCGTGATGTTCGAGAAGCAGAACATCGCCTTCCTGTCCGGGCTGGTGCTGGCGATCGCCGCGTCGGTCAACTTCCCGGTGCTGTTCCTGTCGATGTTCTGGAAGGGGCTGACCACGCGCGGCGCGGTGGCGGGCAGCCTGGCGGGGCTGGTGTCGGCGGTGGTGCTGCTGGTGCTGGGCCCGACCGTGTGGGTCGGTATCCTCAAGCACCAGCAGGCGATCTTCCCGTATGCCAACCCGGCGCTGTTCTCGATGACGCTGGCGTTTGCCGCCGCCTGGCTGGTGTCGGTGCTGGACCGCTCGGCGCAGGCGAGCGCCGAACGCCAGCGCTACGGCGCGCAGTTCGTGCGCGCCATGACCGGCATCGGCGCGGCCGGTGCCAGCCAGCACTGAGCCAGCACTGCGCCAGCCGCGCGCTCAGTCGGTGTCCTGCTGCGCCTTGTGGCGGGACGCCATCTTCTCCTGCTGCCCCGGCGGCACGTTGTCGTAATGGCTGAACTGGATGGTGTAGCTGCCGTGGCCGCCGGTCATGCTGTTCAGCCGTGACTGGTAGTCGTTCAGCTCCGACAGCGGCACCTGCCCGGCAACGATCACGCTGTTGCCGGCGCCGGCGCGGGTGCCATGCACCTGGCCGCGCTTGGCGGACAGGTCGCCGATGACGTCGCCCATCTCCGTGCCCGGCACCGTGACCTCGATCTCGACGATCGGCTCCAGCACGCTGGGGCGCGCCTTCATCACCGCATCGATAAACGCCTTGCGCCCCGCAGTGGCGAATGCCACTTCCTTGGAATCGACGGGATGGCTCTTGCCGTCGTACACGGTCACGCGTACGTCCTGCATCGCGAAGCCGGCCAGCGGCCCGCATTCCAGCACCTGGCGGATGCCTTTCTCCACCGCCGGAATGAACTGGCCGGGAATCGCGCCGCCCTTGACCGCATCGACGAACTCGAAGCCCTCGCCGCGCGGCAGCGGCTCCACGCGCAGCATCACTTCGCCGAACTGGCCGGCGCCGCCGGTCTGCTTCTTGTGGCGATGGTGGCCCTCGGCCTTGCCGGCAATGGTCTCGCGATACGCGATCTTCGGCGGCCGCGTGGCGACTTCCAGCTTGTACTGCTCGGTCAGGCGCTCCAGCGCGCAGCGCAGGTGGAACTCGCCCAGCCCGAACACCACGGTCTCGTTGGTGCCGGCAGGATGCTCGACGCGCAGGCACGGGTCTTCGGCGCTGAGCTTGTGCAGCACCTCGGCCAGCCGCTGCTCGTTGCCGCGCCGCGCCGGCTCGATCGCCAGGCCGTAGATCGGCGTGGGAAACTCCAGCGGCGTCAGGTGGATGTCGCCATCCTCGGTGGCGTCATGCAGCACCGCGTCGAAACCCAGTTCATCGACCTTGGCCACCGCGCAGATATTGCCCGGGCCGGCGCGCGGCACTTCCTGCGTCTCCTTGCCCTGCAGCAACAGCAGGTGCGCCACCTTGAACGGCTGGCGGCCCTCGCCGATATAGAGCTGGCTGTCGCGCGTGACCGTGCCCTGGTGGATGCGGAACACCGCCAGCTTGCCGACATAGGGATCGACCACCACCTTGAACACATGCGCCAGCACGTGCTTGTCCGGTACCGGCTCGGCACGCACCGCCTTGCGCTTTTCAGTGCCTTCGGTGTCCTGGCCGGTGACGCGGTAGAACAGCGGCGGGTTGCCTTCGGTGGGATTGGGCAGCAGCCGCACGAAGACATCGAGCAGTTCCTCGATGCCCGCCCCGGTGGCGGCAGAGGTAAAGCAGATCGGCACCAGGTGTCCCTCGCGCAGCGCGCGCTCGAACGGGGCGTGCAGTTGCTCGGGCGTGATGGCCTCGCCTTGCTCCAGGTACAGCTCCATCAGCTCGGGATCGATCTCGATCACCTGGTCGATCAGCGCTTCATGCGCCGACGCCACCGATAAAAAATCCGACTCGCCGGCCGGATTGAAGAAGCAGTCCACCACCTTGCCGCCGTTGCCCGCCGGCAAGTTGATGGGCAGGCACTCCTTGCCGAACGCCTCCTGGATCTCGGTGAGCAGCCCCGGCAGGTCGACCTTCTCGCCGTCGATGCCGTTGATGACGATCATCCGGCACAGTTGCCGCGCCTGCGCCCAGGCCATGGCGCGGCGCGTGGTCATCTCGATCCCGGTCTGCGCGTTGATGACGATGGCCGCGGTCTCGACCGCCGCCAGCGCACTGATCGCAAGGCCGGAGAAATCGGGGTACCCCGGTGTATCGAGCAGGTAGATGCGGGTGTCGCGGAAGTCGACGTGGGTGATGGCGGAACTGAGTGAGCGCTTGTACTTGCGCTCAAGAGGATCATTGTCGCTGACCGTGTTGCCGCGCTCCACGCTGCCCGGGGTATGCAGCGCACCCCCCTTGTGCAGCAGCGCTTCGACCAGCGAGGTCTTGCCGCATCCCGCATGCCCGAGCAGGGCAACGGTGCGGATGGCATCGGGACTGTCGTGCATGGTGGCTCTCTCGTCCGGCAATGGCTGTCAGGGCATTATTGGCTAAATTTGCCGGAAACGACATATGCCAGTGTCGGCATCGTGACAAAGCCTGATATGGGCAAGGGCGTGAAGTGGTGCGGGCGGCGCTTGGCCGGCCGACCGCACTCGCTTAACCGCCTGGCTGCAGCGCAGCAATTCGCGGACTGCTGCGCTGCAGCAGGATCACGCGCGCCCGTCGGCGTGATCGGTCGAGACCGCCAACGCATGCCATGCGGCCAGCTCGCTTTCCACCTTGCGGTTCTTCTCGGCGATGCGGGCCACCGTATCCGAGCCCAGCGGCAGGCGCACCGGCGGGTTGCCGCTGTCGGCAAGGGCGAGCAGCGCCACGGCGAGCCTGGCGGGATCGCCGGGCTGCTGGTGGTTGGCCGATGCCATGTGGCCGCGCATCGCGCCGACGGTTTCGGCGTATTCGGCGATTTCGGTGCCGACGCGGACCAGTGAGCTGGCATCGAGGAAGTCGGTGCGGAAGAAGCCGGGCTCGACCACGGTGGCGCGCACGCCCAGCGGCGCCAGCTCGGCGTCGAGCGCTTCGGTCAGTCCTTCCACCGCGAACTTGGTGGCGCCGTAGACGCCCCAGCCCGGATAGGCCGCATAGCCCCCGATCGAAGAGATATTGACGACATGGCCGCTGCGCTGGCGGCGCATCTGCGGCAGCACCGCGCGCGTCACGTTCAGCACGCCGAAGACGTTGGTGGCGAACTGCTGCTCGACTTCGCGCGCCGACGCTTCCTCCACCGCGCCCAGCAGGCCGTAGCCGGCGTTGTTGACCAGCACGTCGATGCGGCCGAAGCGGGCCACGGCGGCCTCCGCGGCGGCGATCGCCTGCGCCTCGCTGGTGACGTCGAGCGCTACGGCGAGCAGGTTGTCGTGCGCGCCCACGGCATCGGTGATCGTTTCGGGGCGGCGCGCGGTGGCGACGACACGGTCGCCGCGGGCCAGCGCGGCACGGGTCAGTTCCATACCGAAGCCGCGCGAGGCGCCGGTGATGAACCAGACCTTGCCGGCGTTGGTGGCATTGGTAGCGGTGTTGGCAGCGATGGTGGTGTTGGCGGACATGGTGAATCTCCTTTGGCGTGGTGCTCGGTTTGACTGCGATGTCTGATGGCGGGGGCCACGGAGACAAATTTAGGCGCGCACGGTCCGCAACACTAGGCGGTGCAATCTAGATTCAAAGACAACCAAAAGTTGTCAATAAACGCGCGTGACCTCGATTGAGCATTTCTCAAGCGTGTGGCAGACTCGCCGGCATGGACAAACTGCCTCCCCTGAACGCCCTGCGCGCCTTTGAAGCGGCGGCCCGGCACCTGAGCATCACCACCGCCGCGGAAGAGCTGCACGTGACGCCGGGCGCCGTCAGCCGCCAGATCCGCGCGCTGGAAGAAGGGCTGGGCGTGCAGCTGCTGCATCGCGGCCACCGGCAGATCTCCCTGACCCGTACCGGCGAGGATTACTACCGCGCGGTGACCCGGGCCATGGACGACCTGCGCGAGGCCACGCGGCGGCTCAGCAAGCGCGCGAAGCGCAAGCAGCTCAAGGTGCGCGCCTACACCACCTTCGCCATGCGCTGGCTGATCCCGAGGCTGTCGAGCTTTCATGCGGCCAATCCCGGCATCGAGGTGCTGCTGACCGCGTCGCTGGACCCCGTCGATTTCCGCAAGGAAGACATCGACGGCGCGATCCGCCTTGGCGACGGCAAGTGGAGCGGCGTGAATACCTACCGGCTGGTGTCCAACATCCTGGTGCCGGTCTGCAGCCCCGGCGTTGCGGCCGGCAGCCCGAAGGTGAAGAAGCCTGCCGACCTGCAGCACCAGACGCTGCTGCATTCGATTGCGCGTCCGGACGACTGGGCGCACTGGCTGAAAGCTGCGCGCGCCGACACGCAGGTCGATGCGCGCAGCGGCATGACCTTCCAGAGTTCCGCCATGGCGTACGCGGCGGCGGTGGAAGGGCAGGGCTTTGCCATCGCCCAGCGCTTCCTGGTCGCGGCCGACCTGGAGGCAGGGCGACTGGTCGCGCCATTCCGCCAGGCGGTCGACATGGGTGATTTCACCTACTACCTGCTGACACCCGCCGACCGCAAGGAAAGCGCCAGCATGGCGGTGTTCCGCGAGTGGCTGCTTGCGCAGTGCGAGACGCAGGGATAGCGCCGCTCACCATCCGGCGAAGCGGGCAAATGCCTCCACCGGCTCGCGCGTGGAGCGCAGCCGGTTGGCCGGCTCGGCGGGATCGGCATAGCCGAGCGACATGCCGCACACCACGATTTCGCTGTCGGGAATGGCAAGCTGCGCGCGGATGACCCGGTGGTAGCGCGCGAACGCCTGCTGCGCGCAGGTCTCCACGCCGTGCCCCAGCGCCGCCATCATCACCGCATGCAGGAACATGCCGAGATCCAGCCACGCCGCCTGTCCCTGCCCGCGTTCGATGGTGAAGAACAGCCCCACCGGCGCGCCGAAGAACGCGTAGTTGCGCGCGTACTGCCGCGCCATGCCGGCGGCGTCGCCGCGCGGGATGCCGAGCAGGCCATACAGCGCCTTGCCCAGCGTGCGGCGGCGTGCAAGGTAGGGCTCGCGCCACGCGGGCGGGTAGTAGACGTATTCCTCGCAATGGCCGTCGCCGCCGCTGTCGTGCAGCGCCAGCAGGGCATCGCTGAGCCGGTCGCGCACGGCGCCGGCGCAGGCATGGACACGCCATGGCTGCGTGTTCGACGCGCTCGGGCTGCGCGCCGCGTCGGCCAGGATTGCCGCCACCGTCTCGCGCGGCACCGGCGTATCGAGAAAGCCGCGCACGCTGCGGCGGGCGTGGAGCGCGGCGATGATGTCGGCGCGGTTCATGATGCCGTTGCCGCAAGCGGTGCATCGATGGCATTGGCACAATGGACCGCGCCGCGCGCCTGCAAGGCGGCGATCTGTGCCGCGCTGAAGCCAAGTTCCGCGAGCACCGCTTGCGTGTGCTGCCCGCACGCCGGCGCCGGCCGCGCCGGCAGCGCGTTTTCCTGCGCGCTGTTGATCGGGAAGCCGGGCATGCGGACCTCCCCCAGCGTTTCGTGCGGGATGCGCTGCACCATGCGGTTGGCCGCCACCTGCGGGTGCGCCATCAGGTCTTCATAGGTGGCGACGCGTGCGCACAGGATGTCGGCGTCCTGCAGCAGCGCCAGCCATACATCGGTGGAGCGGGTCACGAACACGCTGGTCAGTGCCTCGACCATTGCCCCACGGTTGGCCACGCGCAGCGGCGAAGTGGCGAAGCGCGGATCGTCGGCGAGCGCCGGCAGGCCCAGCACGTCGCACAGCCGGCGCCAGCGCTCGGGCATGTAGGCGGCGACCATGATCCATCCGTCCGCCGTGCGGAAGGCCTGGTTGGGCGCCGAGTAGGGCGCCGCGCTGCCCGCACGTTCCGGCAGCTGCCCGTCGGCGCAATAGCTGGTGAGCGACGATTGCTGCAGTGCCAGCGCGGCGTTGAGCAGGCTGACGTCGAGATGCCCGCCCTGGCCGTCGCGCGCCCGTTGCGCCAGCTTGCCGAGGATGCCGACACAGGCGACATAGCCGGTCATCACGTCGACCACTGGCGCCTGCACCTTGCACGGCTCGCCGTCGGGCAGGCCGATCAGGCTCATCAGCCCCGAATCGGCCTGGATAATGCCGTCGACGCCGGCACGGCCGGCATACGGGCCGTCCTGGCCATAGGCGGAGATCGAGCAGTAGACCAGCGATGGGTTCAGCGCCGACAGCTCGGCATGGCCCAGCCCGAGGCGCTCCATCACGCCGGGGCGCATGCTTTCCACCACGATGTCGGCTTCCGAGACCAGCCGGCGCGCCACCGCGAGTCCCTCGGGGGATTTCAGGTCCAGTGCCACGCCCAGCTTGTTGCGGTTGAAGCCGTGGAACAGCGCGCTGTCGTCGCCCAGCCAGCCGGGGCCGAGCCCGCGGCCCAGTTCGCCGCCAGGCGGCTCTACCTTGATGACCCTGGCGCCCATGTCGGCCAGCAGCATGGTGCAGGTAGGCCCGGCCCCGATCTGGGTGAAGTCGATGACGGTCAGGCCGTCCAGTGCGTCGCGCAGCATGTCAGCTCTCCGGAAGGATGCGGGATCGTTTGAACGTGCCCTGCGCGGTGGCGACCAGCACGCCGGCATCGGTGGCCAGTTCGGCCGAGGCAAAGTACAGGCTCTTGCCGGCGCGGCTCACCGTGGCGGTGGCGCGCAGCCGGCCCGCGTTGGCCTTGCTGAGGTAGCTGATGGCCAGCATCACCGTCACGGCGTGGCCGAGGGCGCCGTCGGGGCCGGTCGGCAGGCCGGCGTAGCCGCACGCGGCGTCGAGCAGCGTGGCGATCACGCCGCCCTGCACGCTGCCCTGCCGGTTCAGGTGGCGCGGCTCGATGTCGAGCTCGAAGGCGCAGCGGCCGTCGCCGACGCTGGCCAGGCGGATGCCAAGGTAGTCCAGCAGCGGGTTGTCGGCGGGCGGCGGCATGGCGCGATCGACGAGATCGACGAGATCGACGAGATCGACGAGATCGACGGGATCGACGAGATCGACGGGATCGACGGGATCGACGGGATCGACGGGAGCAGCGGGCGCGTTCACAGCGCCACCTTGATGTTGTTGTCCTGGATCACGCGCTGCCAGCGCGACATTTCCTTGCCGATATACGCCTTCAGTTCGTCCGGCGTGGAGGCCTGCGGCTCGAAGCCCTGCTTTGCCAGTTGCCCGGCAACGTCGGGCGACTTCAGTGCAGCCACCAGCGCGGCGTTGACCTTGTCGACCACGGCCTTGGGCGTGCGTGCCGGCGCCAGCAGGCTGTACCAGAGTTCCGCGTCGTAGCCGACGATGCCGGCTTCGGCAAAGGTGGGCAGGTCGGGCATCAGCGCGCTGCGCTTCTTGCCGGCGATGCCGAGCGCGCGCAGCTTGCCGGCGCGCACGAACTGGATCGACGAAGCAAAGGTGGCGAACGAGATCTGCACCTGGCCGCCCATCAGGTCGGTGATCGACGGGCCGGTGCCGCGGTAAGGCACGTGCAGCAGCTCGGTCTTGTTCAGCTTGGCGAAGACCTCGCCCGCCAGGTGCTGCGGCGTGCCGGGCCCCGGGCTGCTGTAGCTGAGCTTGCCCGGGTTGGCGCGGGTGTACTGGATGAACTCCTGCAGCGTGCGGAAAGGCTGGTCGGGATTGGCAACCAGCATGATCGGCACCGACGCGATGCGCCCGACCGGCTCGAAGTCGCGCTCGACCTGGAACGGGATCTTCATGCCGAGGAACGGGTTCATCGTGATCTGGCTCGACGCGATCACCAGCGTGTAGCCGTCCGGCGCGGCATGCGCGACGTAGTCGGCGCCCAGGTTGCCGCCGGCGCCGGGCTTGTTCTCGATCACGATGGTCTGGCCCAGCAACTGGCCCATCTTGGGAGCGATGGCGCGTGCCAGGATGTCGTTGCCGCCGCCCGGGGCGAACGGCACGACCAGCGTGATCGGCTTCTGCGTGGGGTAGGGCGCCTGTGCCGCCGCACTCAGCGCCGTGACCGACAGCACGCCGGCCATTGCCGCGCGCATGATTCGGAGGATTCCTGCCATGGTTGTCTCCTGTGTGGTTCTTGTCGGGCCGGTCAGCGGCCCGTGTAGTGGGGTTGCCGCTTTTCGGCGAAGGCTTGGCGGCCTTCAACGCGGTCGGCGGTGTCGCGCAGCACGCCCCAGTAGAGTTCGGTGAGCTGCTGCGCGTCGGCTTCGCTGAGGTGGCTGGTCTGCCGCGACAGCTTCTTGACCGCCTGTACCGCCAGCGGCGCGTTGGCGGCGATGCGCGCGGCCAGCGCCAGCGCGCGGTCGAGCAAGGCATCGGGCGCCATCGTTTCGGTGACCAGGCCGATGCGCGCGGCGTGCGCGGCATCGATCCGTTCGCCGGTCAGCACCATCTGCATCGCATGCGCCGCGGGCACGGCCTTGAGCAGCCGGTGCAGGCCGGACACCGCCGGGATCGAGCCGACCGCGACTTCGGGCAGGCCGAATGTCGCCTGCGTCGACGCAATCCGCAAGTCGCACTGCAGCGCGATCTCCAGCCCCGCGCCGAGGCAGTGTCCGTTGACCGCCGCGACCAGCGGCTTGCCGAGGCCGAGATCGCTCAGGTCCATCAGCCGGATATAGAGCCCCAGGTCCGCGGCCTGCTCCGGCGCGCGGAACAGCGCCTCGGGGTAGGTGGCGGCGGAGGTGCGCGTGCCCTTCAGGTCCGCCCCGGCGCAGAAGGCGCGCGTGCCGGCGCCGGTCAGCACCGCGACGCGCAGGTCGTCGCGGTCGCGCACCTCGGCCAGGTGCGCGCGCAGTTCGCGCAGCGTGGTCACGTCGAGCGCATTGAGCGCGTCAGGCCGGTCGATGGTCAGCACCGCGACCGCGCCTTCGATGTGGCGTTGGATGGTCATGGCGCCTCCTTACACGCTGGGCGACGACAGGCTGCGCCCGCCGCAGACGTAGAGCGTCTGGCCGGTCACGTACGACGACTGCGGGTCGAGGAAGAAGCTGACCGCATTGGCGATATCGTCGGCGGTGCCGATGCGCTGCACCGGCACCGACTTCTGCAGCCGCGCCTGCACCTCCGGCGCAAAGCCGCGGAACAGCGGCGTATCGACGATGCCGGGCGCGACCGCGTTGACGGTGATGCCCTTGCCGGCGAACTCGATCGCCAGCGAGCGCGTCAGGCTGACCACGCCGCCCTTGGCCGCCGAGTAGTTGGCCTGTCCGAAGCCACCCAGCCAGGCCCGCGACGAGATATTGACCACGCGCCCGTAGCCGCGCTCGACCATGCCGGGCAGCGCCGCGCGGCAGCACAGGAACTGCGAGCGCAGGTTGGTATCGATGACCAGGTCCCAGTCGTCGTCGGTCATCTTCAGGAAGCGCATGTCGCGCACGGCTCCCGCGTTGTTGACCAGGTAGTCGACGCGGCCGGCGCGTGCCGCGACTTGCGCAAAGGCGTCGTTGACGGCGGCGGAATCGGTCAGGTCGGCGGTGGCGCCGAAGGCATTCAGCCCCGCGGCGGCGAGCGTGCCGACGGCCTCGTCCAGCGCACCGCCATCGCGGTCCAGCAGTGCCACGGTCAGTCCTTGCCGCGCCAGTTGCGTGGCGATACCCAGGCCGATGCCGCGCGCGGCGCCCGTGACCACGGCCACATGCGTGGGATCGAATCGTTGCGTACTCATCTCAGACTCCCAGCAGGTGGACGGAAGACGCGGCGTGGTCCACGCCCGCGATGCCGCCGCCGGTGCATTGCGTCAGGCCGACGCGGGCGTTGTCGACCTGGCGCTCGCCGCCGCGCCCTTGCAGGTGCCACAGGATCTCCACCATCTGCGCCACGCCGGTGGCGCCGAGCGGGTGGCCTTTTGCCAGCAGGCCGCCGCTGGGATTGACCGGCACGCGGCCGCCCAGCCGGGTCGCGCCGGACTTCAGCAGCGACACCGCTTCGCCCGGTTCGGCCAGGCCCAGCGCTTCGTAGTAAAGCAGTTCGGCGATGGTGAAGGCGTCGTGCAGCTCGACCACGTCGACGTCCTGCGGCCCCAGTCCGGCCTGTTCATAGGCCTGGCGCGCGGCACGCGCGGTGATCTCGGCGTCGAGGATGTCGTCGTCGGCCTCTTCGCGCAGGCCGGACACCACCACCGACGACAGCACCCTGACCGGACGCGCCTGCGCCGGACGGCGCGTGCTCAGCACCACCGCGGCGGCGCCATCGACCTGCGACGGGCAGCACTGCAGCAGCGTCAGCGGGTCGGCGATCATGCGCGAGCCGAGCACTTCTTCCACGGTGGTGGCCTTGCGCTGCTGCGCATACGGGTTGAGCGAGCCGTTGTAGCGGTTCTTGACCGCCACTTCCGCCAGGTCGGCGGGCGACGCGTCGCGCTCGTGCAGGAAGCGCGTGCCGCGCATCGCATACACCGCGGGCAGCACCATGCCGGCCTTGGCGTAGAGCTCCGTCTTGTGGTCGTTGCGCTGCAGCGGGATGGTGCCGCCACCGAGCGCGGTGAGCTGCTCGATGCCGAACACCAGCACGGTGTCATATTGCCCGGCGAGCAGCGCGTGCCGCGCCAGGTGCACGCCGGTGGCGCCGCTGGCGCAGGCGTTCTCGATGTTGTAGACCGGGATGCCCTTCAGCCCCAGGTCGCGCACGATCAGCTGGCCCAGGATCATGCCGCCCAGCACATTGGCGCAATACACCGCCTGGATGCGGCTGGCCGGCACGTCGGCGTCGGCCAGCGCCTTGAGGATGGCCTGTTGCGCCAGTTCCGGCGCCAGCACGCCGGGGTGGCGGCCGAACGGCGTCATCGCGCCGCCATGGATGTAGATGTCCTGCATGTTGCTTTCCCTTTCCTTCTGCGTTCTATCGATCGGTCAGGCCGTGACGGCCTCGAAGACATAGCCGAACTCGGCATCCGGACGCGCTTCATAGCGGTCGCCGATCACCGGGCGCGCCTTGCCCAGCAGGCGCCCGAAGATGCGCACGGGGCCGACGAAGTCGACATAGCCGAGCGCGTACGGTGGCTGCCCGGTCTTGGGCGCGGGATGGATCACGGTGAAGCTGTAGACCACGCCGGCGCCGCGGATGGCGACGGGGTCATGCTCGGCGGCGAGCGGCGAATCGTCCGGCACGGCCGGGAAGATCCATTCGCCGGTGGCGCGGTGGCGCGAGGCGATCAGGTGGGGGAGGGGGTCCGCACTCCAGAGCGGATAGGCTTGGTCTGACACGGCAGTCTCCTGTGTTGGTGGGCCTTGGCGTAATGGTTGTCGCTGGCGGCGCGCGCGACAAACGACATTTCCGGCGCCATCGATTGAGAAAAAATCAAACGAATGGCCGGAGCGGGGCGTCAGGAGAAGCGTGTTGGCGGGAAGCCGGCGTGGGGCTCGGGGTGGCCGGCGCGTGCTGAAGGGTCAGGCCACCAGGCCGACCAGCCGCGACAGCGATTGCTCCGCGCCGCGGCCCGCTTCCACCACGAAGTCGATGAAGCGGCGGACCCGCACCGGCATCTGGCTGCGATGCGGGTAGTACATGTACAGGCCGACATTGCTGCTGCTGAATTCCGTCAGGATTGCCTTGAGCCGGCCGCTGACGAGGTCGGCGTGGATCATGTAGGCGGACAGCTGGCCGATGCCCATGCCGGCGCGCACGGCCTCGACCTCGGTCTCCACGTCGTTGAAGCTGGCAACGGCGGGCACCTCCTGGTAGACCAGCGCGCCGTCGACCTGCAGCTCCCACGGCACCATGCGCCCGGTCGCGGGGCGGCGGAAGCCAGTGCACTGGTGCCGCAGCAGCTCGTCCAGCGTGGCCGGCTCACCGTGCCGCGCGAGGTAATCGGGCGCGGCGCAGATGACCAGCGGCAGGTCGCACAGCCGGCGCGCCACCAGGTTCTGGCCGGGGCTGGTGCCGGCGCGGAAGCCGATATCGATGCGGGACTCGACCAGGTCGGTGAAGAGGTCGCTCAGCACCACGTCGAAGGTGATGCCCGGATGCAACTCGCGGAATGCGCGCACCAGCGGCACCAGCACGCGGCTGCCGACCGACGGCGGCGCGGTCAGGCGGATCAGGCCGTCGTCGTCGCTCTTGCTGCTGCGCACCTGGTCCAGCGCTTCATCGAGCTGGCGCATGCCCGGCGCGGCCAGTTCGAACAGGCGCGCGCCTTCAGTGGTGAGGCTGAGCTTGCGCGTGGTCCGGTGCAGCAGGCGCACGCCGAGGTCGTCTTCCAGCGTGCGCACCGCCTTGCTGACGGCTTGCGGCGTCACGCCGGCTTCCACCGCGGCGCGCTGGAAACTGCCGGCGCGCACCACGCCAATGAAGAGGGTCAGCACACGGGCCTTGTCCATGACTGGCAACTGGCGGTTGGGAATGTGCCGATGATAGTGCGGAACCGGCCTCGCTGGTTCGAAAAGGCGGGATTTCGTACAAGTGACGGGACCGGGCTGCGTTGCGTAGCATTGGAGGTTTACCAGGGACCAACTGCGACAGGCGAGGAGACCATGGCAAAACCCTTGAGGTGGATCTCGGGCAAAAGTGACTCGCCCCTTTAGGGGCGAAACCAGGGCAGATCAAACAACCACCAGATGCCAGCCGCAGGCTAAGAACCCGCGGGCACCGAAATGGTAGCCCGCCAAAAACACCTTACATCCTCCCCTTCCAAGGCACCATCCACTTCGCCATCTTCCGCATCAGCAAATCAAACACGTAGGCAATCAGCCCGATCAGCACGATCCCCATGATCACCACGTCGGTCCGCAGGAAGTTGGAAGCATTCAGCACCATCTGCCCCAGCCCGGCGGTCGCGGCCACCATCTCCGCGGCAACCAGCGTGGTCCAGCCGAAGCCGATCGCGATGCGCATCCCGGTCAGGATGTCGGGCAGCGCCGCGGGCAGTACCACGTGCCGCACCACCTGCCACGGGGTGGCGCCCATCGAATAGGCCGCGTTGATCTGCTCGATGGTCACCGAGCGCACGCCGGCCTGCGCCGACATCGCCAGCGGCGCGAAGCACGCCAGGAAGATCAGCAGCACCTTCGAGGTCTCGTCGATGCCGAACCAGATCACGATCAGCGGCAGGTAGGCCAGCGGCGGCAGCGGACGGTAGAACTCGATGGGCGGATCGAAGATGCCACGCGCGATGCGCGACACGCCCATCAGCACGCCGATCGGCACCGCCGTGACCACCGCCAGCCCGAACGCGCCGAACACGCGCACCATGCTCGCGGTGAAATGCTCGGTCAGCGGCTGGCCGCCTTGCAGGTTGCCCTGCCAGGCATCGATGAAGGCGGTGACGATCGACTCCGGCGTGGGCAGGAACAGCGGCGGCAGCCAGCGCAGGTGGCTGGCAACCCACCACAGCACGAGCAGGCCCACCACGGTCACGGTGGAGATGCGCGAGCTCGAGCCCTCGCCGGGCAGGCGGTAGCCCGAGACGGCTTTCATCGGCTTGCTTGGCCCCGGCGCGGCGGCAGGCGCTGCGCGCGGCGCGGGTTCGATGCGTTGAACGGAAGCGGGCATCTTGAATTCCTCAGGCGGTGGCATGGATCAGGTCGACGATCTCTTCGCGGTAGCGGATGAACTCCGGGTCGGACTTGACCTGGCGGGCATCGCCGCACTCGATGAAGCGGCGCGCGAAGGGCAGTTCATAGGTATGCGCGATGCGGCCCGGCGACGGTGTCATCACGATCAGCCGCGTCGCCAGGAACAGCGCCTCTTCCACGCTGTGGGTGATGAAGAAGACGATCTTCTGCTCCTTCGCCCACAGCCTGAGGATCAGCGCCTGGATCGACTCGCGCGTCAGTGCGTCGAGCGCGCCCAGCGGCTCGTCCATCAGCATCACCGCCGGATCGCAGGCCAGCGCGCGCGCGATCCCCACGCGCTGCTGCATGCCGCCGGAGAGCTGGTAGACGGGCTTGGCGGCCGCCGCCTCCAGCCCCACCGCGGCCAGCTTTTCGCGCGCGATGCGCAGGCGTTCGGCACGCGGCACGCCGCGCAGGCGCAGGCCCAGCGCCACGTTGTCGGCCACGCTCAGCCACGGCATCAGCGCATGCTTCTGGAACACCACGCCGCGCTCGGCACCGGGCCCGCGCACGGCCTTGCCGTTCAGCCGGATTTCGCCTTCCGAGGGCTCCATGAAGCCGGCGATGCATGACAGCAGCGTAGTCTTGCCGCAGCCCGACGCGCCCAGCGCGACGACGAAATCGCCGCGCTCCATGGTGAGGTTGACCTGCGACAGGGCCAGCGTGCGGGCGCCGCCGGCGGCGCCGTAGTTCACGCTGAGGTTATCGATTTCAAGTTTGTTCATGACGATTTCCGCTGCTCTTGCCGTTCCATACACAGCGCGCGTTACCGCAGCGCACGCCTGGCCCATTCCGCATTGACGCCCTTGCCGTAGTCCGGCAGCACCGTCTGGATGGTCCCTTGCTCCTTCAGGAATTGCGCCGCCGATTGCAGCGCGCGCGCCGCGCCGCCACCGAGCCAGCGCTCCGAGAGCTGCTCCTCCAGCGTCGGGAAGGCATACAGTGCCATGCTCGCCGGCACCGTCTCGGCCTTGGCGCCGGAGACCTTGGCCACCGCCTTGACCATCGGCGAATCGGCGGTCCATGACCCCTTGTTCTTGCGGTAGTTCTCGTCCGCGGCGGCCAGCACGCGCACCAGCTTGACCATGAACTCCGGGTTTTCCCGCGCGAATTTCTTGTTGGCGATCATCCCGTCGAAGGTCGCCTTGCCGGTATCGGCGGCGATCTGGCCGGAGGTCGTCAGTACCGTGCCCGACTGCTTGAGCTTGGCCAGCACCGGGTCCCAGATTAAGGTTGCGTCGATGTCGCCGCGCTCCCACGCGGCCGCGACCTCGGGCGGGCGCATGTTGACGATGCGCACGTCCTTGGGGTTGACCTTGGCGCGCTCCAGCGCGACCAGCGTGTGGTAGTGCGTGGTCGACACGAACGGCACGCCCACGCGCTTGCCTTTCAGGTCGGCGATGCTGGCGATCTTGCTGCCGTTGCGCGCGACCATGGCCTCGGCCGCGTTGATGTCGTCCAGGATCCAGAACAGCTCCACGTCGAGCCCTTGCGACAGCGCCGAGGCGATCGGCGATGTGCCCGCCTCGCCGATGGCGATCTGGCCCGACGCCATCGCGCGGATCACGTCGCCGCCGCCGCCGAACTGGCGGAACGAGACCTTGTAGCCGGTCTGCTTCTCCAGCTCCTTCATGTCTTGCGCATAACGCCAGGGCACCACCATGTCCTGGTAAGCAATCACTACATCCTTGCTCTGCGCGTGGGCGGCTGGCACCAGTGCTGCTGCCAGGGCGAAATACGTCGCAAGTCGCTTGATCCACCGCATGGTTCTGCTCCTCGAAAGGAAGGGGTTGAAGGTCTCGGCTTTATAGGTGAGCGCCGATCCGGCGCTATAGGACCAGTTGGCCGGATTCGCTGGGACCAGCCCCGTCGCGGGGCTGGAAATGGCGACAGGCCGGGCGGAGCGGTGTCAAGGGCAAGCGTCAATCATGGAAATCCTTAGCGGGCTGAAAGTGCGCCCGCACGCATCCAAACTCATCGGATCCGACGACGAGCTTTGCGCCGTGACGGGTCAACAATGTCCGGTCGAGGCAGCGACCCACCCATCCGAGGAGACAGACATGAGCAAGCACCCCTTCGACCTGGCAGGAAAAGTGGCCCTGGTGACCGGCGGCAACGGCGGCATCGGGCTGGGCATTGCCGAGGGCCTGGCCGCGGCCGGCGCGGATATCGCCATCTGGGGCACCAATGCGGACAAGAACGCTGCCGCCGCCGACCGGCTGGCGCAGCATGGCCGCCGGGTGCACACCGAGGTGTGCGACGTGGGCGACGAGCAGGCGGTCGATGCCGCGATGCAACGCACGGTGGCGGCGCTGGGCCGGATCGACGGCTGCTTCGCCAACGCCGGCATTGGTGGCAACAAGGGGCCGTTCGATGCGATGACGGCGGAGGTCTGGCGCAAGACGATGCGCGTCAACCTGGATGGCGCCTTTTTCACGCTGCGCGCCGCGGTGCGGCAGATGCTGGTGCAGGGCGAGGGCGGCGTGCTGTGCAGCACCGCGTCGGTCGCGGCCATCGAAGGCGCGCCGCGCACCGAGCACTATGCCGCCACCAAGGGCGGCGTGATCTCGATGATGCGCGGCCTGGCCGTCGAATATGCGCGCAAGGGCATCCGCGCGCATTCGATCCTGCCGGGCTGGATCAAGACCGAGATGACCGGCGCGGCGCAGGCCAACGATGCCTTCCAGGAGATGGTGCACAAGCGCGTGCCGATGCGCCGCTGGGGCGAGGGCAGCGATTTCGCGGGTATTGCGGTCTACCTGATGAGCCCGGCGTCGGCCTACCACACCGGCGACACCTTCGTCATCGACGGCGGCTATACCTTGTTCTGAGCGCTGTTCCGAGGCGCTCGGCCAACCGGCCAGACGCGGCCGCCGCCGACCACGTAGACGCGTTCATCCGGCTGCGGCCGCACCGTGGCGTGGCCGGTGAAGGCGCCGAAGGCGGGCAGGATGGCGCCGCGCGGGCCGAACAGGAAGCAGGGCAGGCGCAGGCTGTCGGCGCCGGCGCCGCGCAAGCGGCAGGCCGGATGCAGGTGGCCCGCGATCACGTAGCCCAGTGGGGACGCGCCGGGCAAATGGCATAGCGCGAACGGGCTCGCCACGGCGGGCTCAGTCACCACACGTATTTGCAGCGAATCGGGCGGGTCGCCGGCGCGCGCATCGTGGTTGCCGCGCACCAGCGTGCAGCGCACCTGCGGCGGCAGGCTGCGGCGCCAGCCGTCCAGCGCCGCCAGCACCGCCGGCGTGCGCGCCGCGCGCGCGTGCAGGAAGTCGCCCAGGAAGACCAGTTCCGCGACCGGCAACTGCCGCGTCAGCTGCGTCAGCAGGCCGAGGTTGTCGCCGGTGGTGCCGTGCGGCACCGGCTGCCCGAGCGCGCGGAATGCAGCGGCCTTGCCGAAATGCACGTCTGCCACCATCAGCATGCCGGCAGCGGGCCACCAGGCCGCCTGCTCAGGCAGGAGCCACAGCGTTTCTCCCGCCACCTGAATGGCGCAGGCGCCATTGGCCTGCAGGGTGCCGGCTTCCGGTGTCATAGCAGCGGCAGGGGTCTGGAGGGCTTGCGCGCGCGGCGGGGCTTGCGCGGCGTGCGGGCGGACGGGCCGGCATGGTCGGCCATGCCGAAGCGCGCTGCCTCGGCCACTGCTTCGGCCTGCATGCCGGCGGCTGCACCGGGCTCGGGACCCGCCGCCAGTTCCAGCTCGGCCAGCATGCGCGCGATGCGGTCGGCCAGCTTCTCGGTGCTGAGCTTCTCGCGCAGGAATTCCACCACCAGCGGGAACGACAGCGGCGTGGGCCGCTTCAGTTCGTGCAGGTCGAGCCTGAGCGCGGCCAGCCGCTCGAGGGTTGCGGCCAGCCGGTGCGCGTCCAGCTCCTGCATCAGCACTTCGCGCTCCGCCTGGCCGAGCAGCAGGTTGCCGGGATCATGCTTGCGGAACACCTCGTAGAACAGGCTCGACGACGCCTGCAGCTGCCGCGCGCTCTTGGGCGCGCCCGGATAGCCCTGGAAAATCAGGCCCGCCACGCGCGCGATCTCGCGGAAGCGCCGCAGCGACAGCTCGCCCGCGTTGAGGCTGCCGAGCACGTCGGCGGCCAGGTCGCGCCGGCGCTCCTCGGCCAGCACCTGCGGCAGCCAGTGGCCCCAGTCCAGCGGCGCCGAGGCCAGCAGTTCCAGCCCGTAGTCGTTGACGGCGACGGAGAACGTCGCCGGCACCTTCTGCCCCAGCCGCCACGCCAGCAGGCTGCCCAGGCCAAGGTGGACCGAGCGGCCCGCGAAGGGGTAGAGGAACAGGTGCCAGCCCTCGCGCGAGTGCAGCGACTCGGCCAGCAGGGTCTGGCGCGTGGGCAGTGCCGACCACTGCGCCTGCAGGTCCACCAGCGGCTGGATCAGCGGCAGTTCGGGCGTGGTGCGCGCATCGAGCCGGCCCGCGGCAGCGGCTTCGAGCGTGTCGATCACCGCTTCGGCCAGCTCGGTCGACATCGGCATCTTGCCGCCGTTCCAGCGCGGCACCACCGGGCGCCTGCCGGTGGCGCGGCGCACGTAGGCGGTCATCTCCTGCACGCGCACCAGTTCCAGCAGGCGGCCGCCGAACAGGAAGCAGTCGCCCGGCGCCAGCCGCGCGATAAAGCCTTCCTCGACCGATCCCAGCGAGGCGCCGCCGCTGCCGGCGCGGCTCCAGTAGCGCACCTGCATGGTGGCGTCGCTGACGATGGTGCCCACGCTCATGCGGTGGCGCCGCGCCAGCCCCACGTCGGGCACGCGCCAGACGCCTTCCTCGTCGGGTATGGCGCGACGGAAGTCGGGATAGGCCGACAGCGTGGCGCCGCCCTGGCGCACGAAGTCCAGGCACCATTGCCATTCGGCGTCAGTCAGCTCACGGTAGGCCCAGGCGCCGCGCACCTCGGCCAGCAGCGCCTCGGGCCGGAAGCCGCCGCCCAGCGCCACCGTCACCAGGTGCTGCACCAGCACGTCGAGCGGCTTGTCGGGCGACTCGCGCGCTTCGATCCGGCCCGCCTGCACCGCGTGCCGCGCGGCCACCGCTTCCACCAGCTCCAGGCTGTGCGTGGGCACCACCGTCACGCGCGACGCACGGCCCGGCGCGTGGCCGGAGCGCCCGGCACGCTGCAGCAGACGCGCCACGCCCTTGGGCGAGCCGACCTGCAGCACGCGCTCGACCGGCAGGAAGTCGACGCCGAGATCGAGGCTGGAAGTGCAGACCACCGCGCGCAGCTCGCCGTTCTTCAGGCTCAGTTCCACCCACTCGCGCACCGCGCGGTCGAGCGAGCCGTGGTGCAGCGCGATCTGGCCGGCCCAGTCGGGGCGCGCATCGAGCAGCGCCTGGTACCACAGCTCGGCCTGCGAGCGGGTATTGAGAAAGACCAGCGTGGTGCCGCTGTGCTCGAGTTCCTCGACCACGTGCGGCAGCATCGACAGGCCCAGGTGGCCGGCGAACGGAAAGCGGCTGGCAGCGCCCGGCAGCAGCGTGTCGATGATGAGCGTCTTGGGCGTGTGGCCGTGCACCAGCACGCGCTGGTCTTGCGGCACGCCGGACAGCAGCACGTCGGCGGCATGCGGCAGGTTGCCGAGCGTGGCCGACAGGCCCCACACCATCAGCGCCGGCTGCCATTGCCGCAGCCGCGCCAGCGCCAGCTGCGCCTGCACGCCGCGCTTGTTGCCGATCAGCTCGTGCCATTCGTCGACCACCGCCATGCGCACGCGCCGCAGGGTTTCCTGCGCGTCGGCGCGGGTCAGCATCAGTGTCAGGCTTTCCGGCGTGGTCACCAGCGCGGTCGGCAGGCGGCGCTGTTGCGCGGCGCGCTCGGCGCTGCCGGTGTCGCCGGTGCGCAGCGCCACGGTCCAGTCGAGATCGAGTTCCGCCAGCGGCGCCTGCAGCGCGCGCGTGGTGTCGGCGGCAAGCGCGCGCATCGGCGTCAGCCACAGCACCGTCAGCGGCGGCGCGGGCTTGTCGTGCGACGGCGCGGCGCGCGGCGTGCCGAATGCCATCAGCGCGCCCAGCCATGCCGCATAGGTCTTGCCGGTGCCGGTGGTGGCATGCAGCAGGCCGCTCTGGCCGCGCGCGATGGCGGTCCAGACTTCGCGCTGGAACGCGAACGGTTGCCAGCCGCGCGCATCGAACAGCGCCTGCAGGCCCTGTGCGACGGTGAGCGGCTCGGCGGCGGTGTCCTCCGCCGGCTTGCGCGCTGCACGCGGCGGGGTCATGCCGCATCCTCCTGTGCCGGCGTCGCTCCCTGAGCGCCAGGCAGCATGGCTTCCAGCGTGGCCAGGGTATCGGCTTCCTCGATGGGCTTGTCAGTGCGCCAGCGCAGCATGCGCGGGAAGCGCACCGCGATGCCGCTCTTGTGGCGGCCGCTGCGGGCAATGCCCTCGAAGCCGAGTTCGAACACCTGCGTGGGCTCGACGCTGCGCACCGGGCCGAATTTCTCGACGGTGGTGCGGCGGATGATGGCATCGACCGCGCGCATCTCCTGGTCGGTCAGCCCGGAATAGGCCTTGGCGAACGGCACGAGCGTCCGCCCCGGCGTACCCTGCGGCGCGTTCCATACCGCGAAGGTGAAGTCGGTATAGAGGCTGGCGCGGCGGCCATGTCCGCGCTGCGCGTAGATCAGCACCGCATCGACTGAATAGGGGTCGATCTTCCATTTCCACCAGACGCCCACGTCCTTGGTGCGGCCGGCGCCATAGGCCGCATCCGCGGCCTTGAGCATGAAGCCTTCCACGCCAAGGTCGCGCGAGGCGTCGCGCAGGCGCGCGTAGTGCTCCCAGCTGTCGCCGTCGACCAGCGGGCTCAGCTCCAGCGCGGGATGGATATAGCTGGCGACCACCTGCTCCAGCCGCGCACGGCGCTCCGCCTGCGGCCGGGTGCGCCAGTCCTCGCCCTGCCATTCGAGCAGGTCGTACGCCATCAGGATCGCCGGCGCGTCGCGCAGCAGCTTCGCGCTCAGTGTCTTGCGGCCGATGCGCTGCTGCAGCAGTGCGAACGGCTGCACGCGGCTGTCCTGCCAGATCACGATCTCGCCGTCGAGCACGGTGCCGTCCGGCAGCGGCGCGGCGGCCTGCTGCAGTTCCGGGAAGCGCTCGGTGATCAGTTCCTCGCCGCGCGACCACAGCCAGGTCTGGCCGCCGCGCCGCACCAGCTGCGCGCGGATGCCGTCCCACTTCCACTCGACCAGCCACGCGCCGGGCGCGCCCAGCACGGTGTCGAACTGTTCCAGCGGGGCCTGCAACGGGTGGGCCAGGAAGAACGGATACGGCTGGCCGCCGGCGCGCAGGGCACGGTCATCTTCGTCCTCGGGCGCCAGCAGGGCCAGGAAGCGGGCCGCGTCGGGCCGCGCCGACAGATCGGTGTAGCCAACCATGCGCTCGGCCAAGCGCTTGGGGTCGATACCGGCCACCTCGCCCAGCGCGCGCGTTACCAGCAGGCGCGACACGCCCACGCGGAAGGCGCCGGTGATCAGCTTGAACAGCACCAGCCGGCCGTGCGCGTCGAGCGGGCGCCACAGCGCGTCGAGGCGCGGCATCAGCGCTTCCGGCGCCAGCCCGCGCAGCGGCAGCAGGCGCTGCTCGACCCATTCGGCCAGGCCGGCGTGGTCGGCGTCCTGCGGGTCTGGCAGCAGCAGCGCGATGGTTTCGGCGAGATCGCCGACGGCCTGGTAGCTCTCCTCGAAGAGCCAGTCGGGCAGGTCGGCGGCCTGCCGCGCCAGGCCGCGCAGCAGCGACACCGGCACGATCTGGCGCGGCTTGCCGCCCGCCAGGAAATAGACGGCCCAGGCGGCGTCCTCAGGCGGCGCGGTGCGCAGGTAATCGACCAGCGCGGCCAGCCGGGCCTTGGTCGACGTGGTGCCGTCCAGCGCGGCATAGAGGTCGGCAAAGGCCTTCATGGCGCGGCCTCTTCCCGGCCCGCTTCGGCGGATGCTGCGGGGTCCGGGCGCGCGGCTTCATCGTCGTCGCCATACTCGGTGTCGAAGGCCTGTGCCTGCCAGCCGCGTTCGCTCAGATATCGCACCATCACCGGCACGTTGCCATGGGTCACGATAATGCGGCCCGCGCCGGTGGCGCCGATGGCCTGCAGCAGCCCCGGCCAGTCGGCATGGTCGGACAACGCAAAGCCACGGTCGACGCCGCGCCGGCGGCGCGTGCCGCGCAGCTGCATCCAGCCGCTGGCGAAGGCGTCCGAGGCATCGCCGAAACGCCGCAGCCACGGCGAACGCTGCGCCGACGGTGGCGCCACCACCAGCGCCTGGCGCAGCAGCGGGCTGCGCGCGGGCAGCTCGGAGACCAGCGCCATCGGCGGCAGGGCCACGCCGGCCTCGGCATAGGCGGCGTTGAGCTGCGTCAGCGCGCCGTGCACGATCACCGGCCCCGGCATGCTATCGGCGCCGGCATGCCGCAGCACCCCGTGCAGGATGCGCTGGGCCTTGCCGAAGGTATAGGCGTAGACGACGCTGGCGCGCCCGGCACGGGCATTGGCCTGCCACCAGTCGAAGATCTCGGCCATCAGCGTGGCCTGCGGCGGCCACCGGTAGATCGGCAGCCCGAACGTGCTTTCGGTGATAAAGGTGTCGCAGCGCACCGGCTCGAACGGGTCGCAGGTGCCATCGGCCTCCAGCTTGTAGTCGCCCGAGGCCACCCAGACCTGCCCGCTGTGCTCCAGCCGCACCTGCGCGGAACCGAGCACGTGTCCGGCCGGATGCAGGCTCAGCGTGACGCCGTGGTGCGTGATGCGTTCGCCGTAGCGCAGCGTGTTCAGGTGGATCCCGGGCAGCCGCGCCAGCAGCACGCCGCATCCCGGTGCCGCGCACAGGTAGTGCGCGTGCCCGAAGCGAGCGTGATCGGAATGGGCGTGGGTGATGACGGCGCGGTCGACCGGGCGCCACGGATCGATGTAGAAGTCGCCGGGCGGGCAATACAAGCCTTCAGGCCGGGCGACGACCAGGTCGCCAGGGCGGGCGGACTCGGATGGTAGCTGCCGGATCGGGTCCAAGCGTGCCTCCTGATGCACTGCGGCCGGGGCGTGGCCGCGATGCTCCCGCAGAGGGAGACGTGGGCATCATACTGCGGAGGCGGGGCGGGGTGGAGAAGGTGGGGGCTGGTATGGGTGTCGGTGGCGGTCTTACAGGTAAGGGAAGCAAGGAGCAGAACTAGAGCCCTTTTACCATGGTTGCGTGGCTGACTGTAAATCCAAGCTTGTTATAAAGCCTTTGAGCTGCATGGTTAGGCCCAAATACGTGGAGTCGAATTGTCGCCGCCCCAAGCTTCCTGGCATAGTGCTCGATTTTTGGGATTGCACGGCTTGCGTAGCCTCGCCCCCGATATTCAGGTTCAACAAATATGTCAAGGATGAACGCCGATCTATCGTGAATGTCGATGCGGATCCATATATTGCCGACGGCATACTCCATGTCCACCGGACGGATTGAAAAGAACTGATGGGTTGGTGTGCGCAACCCTTGTGGCAATGTTTTATTAAACATCATGGTGGCATTGGCCAGTGCGGTGCTGCGGTCCCACTCATGGCTTTCTATCATGTTCTCGGCATACTCGGAAATTGAGCGTCTGGAGAAATTATCAAATTCCGCTTCGGTAAGTGCGCGAAGTGTGATCATCTCGTCAAGATGGTTTCGCATCGAAGCTTCTGCTTGGGCCAGGCGCGCGGAGAAAAGAAAAAAGAAGGATGCTGGCGAAGCTGCAAAAAATCAGTGCCCAGCACAGATTAAGCGTTGTATTCTTGCCGATCGCATTGATCGCGGCGCTGATGACACCCGCCGCCGCGAACCTGATAGTGCTGCCTGCGGCTGCGGCGGTACCCGCGATTTCGTCGAACAGATTCATGGCTTCCGTGGCGGCGGCCGGACGGATAAGCACGGTTCCTGCCGTACAGACGAGCATTGGCAGCAGCACCGTCATTGAGGTTCTGCATTGATAGTGGAACATCGCCATCATGAGGAGTCCCGCCGTTGTCATCAGCAGCAGTCCGAGTCTGATCTGTTGGTGGGTGCCGATTTTCTTCGCGGCGTATGATGCTAGTGATCCACCAAGAAGATAGGCCAGTCCGTAAAGGAGCAATATCATCGAATAACGATAGTGGTCCATTTTTAGCTCTACCAGGAATACTGCCGGCGAAATTATAATAAATGCGAGGTGGCATGAAAATGCTAATGCGCCAATTGCAGAGTGGCCAATAAAGTCGCGGTTTCGAAAAATTCTCAGGTAGGCGCCGGCGTAGAACCCCACGCCGCCTGGCGTGCTTGTGGAGCTTTCGTCGAACTTGAAATGGGTCTGAAAAAGTATGATCAGAGAGATGGCGGCGAACAAGATAAAGCTCCCCTGCCAGCCGAAGGCAGACTGCAATACAGATCCTAGTAGAGGGGAGCAGGCGATGAACAATCCGGACAATGTCGTTGTGAGGATCCTGGCTCTCACGCCGTCGGTTCCTTTGAACGCGTCTTGAACGATGGCTTGGGCGAGGACGAAGGAGGCGCAGCCGAGTGATTGAATGATCCGACAGGCGAGGAAGGCGCTGTAGCTGGGGGCGAAAATGCAGCCGATTGCACCCAGCAGGGCGAAGAATATGCCAGTCAGAAGCAATCTTTTTCGGCCGAATCGGTCGGATAGTGGGCCGACAAAAAGTTGAAAAACCGAAAAGCCTATCGCGAAAATGCTGATGGACAATGCTATATCGCTTGTTTCAGTGTCGAAATGATCCGCCAAAGCTGGGAACGACGGTAGCATGACATCCAGTGGTATCGCGCTAAGAAGGATGAGCATGCCGAGTAGCAAGAGCAGATGCATTTTTGGTTTGGCTGTACCGGACATCGCTGACTCCTGTTATCCATCTCAATCGATAAGGCCGTATCTGGTGAAAGTTGCGACATAGCGAGGATCGTTGAAGAACGAGCAACTTTTCAATGCATGCAAAGTCGCAACGGCACCAGTTCGGGCTCTTAGCCGATGTTCTGATTCCTTACCTCGCTCTTCAGAGATTATTCGCGCTATGTTGCTGTCGATCCCCATCTCGCAAAAATCGCGTTCAAGCAAACTTCCGTCCAGGCGAAAACATTCATGAATAATGCTTGGCAGTTGCGTGGCGCAAAAGTCCCGCTCTGATTCAGTTAGACGAGGCCACAAATACGAAAACATGCCAGTGAAATATCGGCTATGTTTCCACTCGTCGGACAGATGATCCATCAGCATGTTGTGGACACCTGGCACGAGCGACGTGCGCCCCATCTTCGTAAACTCCGTTGTGATCGCAGTCTCCGAAACGAAGCCGATAAGGAACCATCCAAGTGTTGGAAGCTGGAAGGTCTCAGCCATGGCTTCAAGACGCGCGATGCGGCTGAATTGCCGGTTCTCTTGGGCTATTCCGTAAATCCTGGAAACCTGATTCGCCACATCGGCTGACATGATCGCATGATATCCTTCATCGGTATAAACCCGTAAGGCATCCATGCGCATGCCGTGCGGGATAGAGACCGGCAGGCAGTTCTGAGCAATAAACTGGACCGATTTATTGACTATCCTATGCTCAAGCAGGGTGGTGTATTCAAGAAATGTGATCAGATTTCTGGCCAGAATTTCCTGTACTTGTCCTTGCGGAAGCCCTGCTAATAGCGGGTGCGACAGGAAAGTCAAGGCGGAAGGAAAGAACCAGTCGCCGGATGCGGGGTCGTCCTTGTCGGTTGATTTGCAGGTGTATCGATAGGGTCTTGTGCGCACCACCGAATCGTCATTCCAATTGGAGAAATATCCCCTCTCCTGGATATCGGTTGTAACGAAGCCGTCGATGGTCGCTGAGACGATTTCAGGTTTCATGAGCGTTTGTCATCGAGTATTCGGTAAGGATCTCGCGGCTCGCGGTGTCGATGTCCTCGCCGTCGCTATAGCCGGCCCCCACAAAGAGAAGGACTTGTTCCGCGGGCGACTTGATCTCGAGCAACTCTTCAACCTCGCTGTCCCTGAACGCCGCGGATAGCCACGTCTTTAGCCCGCAGGCGGTGCTGACAAGTTGAAACGTCTGCGATAGATGGCCGACGTCCAGTAGCGAAACGCGATAGGCTCTGGAGTGGCCGTATTTCCACCACATTCGGTCGAACCTGCCTGCGATGAAAACACCGAATGCCAGTTCGGCGGAAAAATACTGGCCCATTAGCAATGAAGGCAGGACATTCTCGCGTGCAGTTTCGCGAATTGATGTCAGGCCATGTGTTACGGGATCGTAGTGGTATGTGCCTGGGCCGAGATCACTAACACGATTGCAGAAGAGGTAAACCTCCGTGGAATTCAGGCCTCCCCCGGACGGACTGCTTCTTCTTTGTCGCAGATATTTGGGGACGAATTCGTTAATTCCAGGCTCACGCTCGTCCAAGAATCCGAATGATGCGTAAAGTATGGTGCTGAGCGTTTGCAGACTGATTTTTTCTTGCCGAAATTTTCGGCATGTGCGTCGTTCAAGCAGGCTTTGCCACAGCGTTTTACTGTTCAGGACTGCGGGGTCAGGTCTAGGCAGGGAAAGGATTGCTGTAGAACGTGGCTGCTTAAATGGCGGGATCCTGTTCTTTGCGGTTTCAATGCAGAGTGCAGTGTGGCAAGAGGCCCATTCTCGCCCATTTATAGGGATCATTTCCTGAGGAATGTCCTTGGTGCCAACGTGAAATATACGGGCGAGAATATCCCAGCCCCATTCGGGACGAGAAAACGGATGCTCCGCGATGATGTTTTGTCCTTGCAAGTCGATGTCGATTTTGTCATCGCGGGCGATAGCGTAACGCTTGTAAGCGATGTCCACTAAGCGGAATGTGTACTCAGGTGCAAGCGAGTATTGGTTGTGCTTCTCAAAGTCCCACAGGACGATTCCGTCCGGAGTGAAGATCAGGAAGACGTTCGGATTAATATGCGCACTCATTGTTGTCGCCTCCAATAAGATGCCCCGAATTGGGGCATCTTGCGTCAATTACTTCTTGATCGGCGCACCGATTTGCGTCCAGTTTGCCATTTTCGCGGATTCGAGAATGATTTTGGTCATGATGCCTCCTGGATTTGACACTGAATTGCCGCACGAAAGTGTGCGGTAATTGAAAGGTAGGCAACCGAAGGCTGCGTCGCGATGCGAATATTCTGGTTGGATGGAGGGAATTTTCCCGTTTGGCGCGACGAATTGCGCCACCCCAGGAGTACGCGATCAAAGGAATGCAGGCTGGGGCCGGGTGACGTGCCTTCAGACACAACGGAGCCTGGCTTCGATGGATGAAACCTCGACCCGGTATTCTGAAAGCGTGGAGATGGCGCGGGAGCCGAGGGATGCTGAGAGAGGGCGGCCGGCCGCAAGGGAGTACGCCCGGATATGAGTCGCTGTGCCTCCCGGACGGGACGGCACAGCGCTTATCGGGACGGCACAGCGCTTATACCGTCCGTCAGGCTCGGCTGTGTGAGTACCGCGTGATCGGCCGCTATGGCAAGGCGACTGCCCGGTGCCGGCTAGCTGTGACCGCTCATGCTGTAGCGGCCCGGGGTCGCTACATTGGGTTGGTTTGCCCCCGGCACGGATCCGTAACGGACCGGCAGCGCGGGAGGGCGCGCCACCAAGCTTGGGGGAGGTTGCTACTCAAAGCACGTCGTCCTTCATGTGATACCAGTGATACAGCACCCGCTGTCCCAGCCGGCGGAACGGCGCGAACATCTGCGATTCCACCATCTCGCGCACGTTCGGGAACGGCAGTGGCGAGCGGAAGATCGGCAGCTCCGGCAGCACCGACGACTTGCCGGCGATCAGCGCCGCCAGGCGCTTGCCGGCCTGGGCGGAATACATCACGCCATTGCCGCCATAGCCCATGGCGTAATAGATCGACTGCGCGGGATCCGGCTGCGTGATGCGCGGCATCATGTCGTGGCTGACATCGACCCAGCCCCACCAGGAATAGTCGACCTGGATGCCCTGCAGCGCGGGGAACTTGCGGTACATGTCGCTGATGAGCTTCTGCTTGTACTGGTCCTGCGGCGCGTCGTTGCCGGTGATGGCGCTGCGGCTGCCGATCTGCAGGCGGCCGTCCGGCATCAGCCGGTAGTAGTGGCGCAGGATGCGCGTGTCGGTGATGACCTGCGTGGTGCGGAAGTTGCACGCGGCCAGTTCGCCGGCGGTGAGCGGGCGTGTGACGATGGAGTTCGACAGGATCGGGAACAGCCGGTTCTTCAGCTCGTGGTGCAGTGACTGCGAGGTATAGCCACCGGTGGCGACGCCCACGGCGCGGGCGCGCACGATGCCGCCGGGGGTGCGCAGGTAGTGCATGCCGTTGCGGGTTTCCCACCCGGTCACGGGGCTGGACGGATGCACCTTGGCGCCCAGTTCGCGCGCGCGGCGCAGGTAGCCGAAGGCGAGCTTGCCGGCGTGGATGCCGATGCCTTCGGGCTCATGCATGGCGCCCGCGGCTTCCTTGTCGTCGACATAGTCGCGCCGCACGGTGTCCGCGTCCATGACCCGCGCATCGTACTTGAAGACTTCGCGCAGGACCTTGGCTTCCTTCTCCAGCGCCGGCATCACCTTGGCGCGGTGCGCGATGTACAGGTGGCCGCCGGGCTGCGGATCGCAGTCGATATCCCGGATCAGGCCCTTGAAGGTCTCCATGCCGTCGCAGACTTCTTCGTGCAGGCGCAGCGCGGTATCCAGGCCGTAGCGCTGGATCCACTGCGAGCGCTTGAGCCGCCCCGACGCGCATTGCGCCTGGCCGCCGTTGCGCGTGCTGCAGCCCCAGCTGACGCGGTTGGCTTCCAGCACGGTGGCCTTGATGCCGTATTCCTGCGCCAGGAAGATGGCGCAGGTCAGGCCGGTGAAACCCGAGCCGATGATGGCCACGTCGACGTCGATGTCGTGCGTGATCGGGCCGTCGTCGGCGGGCGGCTCGCCAGCGGTGCCGATCCAGTAGGTGGGCGCGTATTCCCGGCCGTGGCCGGGGGTGGGGGTGTGCAGCGGGTCGTAGGCGGGGTCGTATGGCCGGGTCGGCGCGGTGGACTGTTCGCCGGCAAGTAGGCTGCTGCGGGGGGCTACGGCTTGCATCGCGCGTCTCCTCGCTCAGGCCGCGGGGGCGGCCTGGGGGGCTACCACCGGCGGGCGGTCCTTGCGGTACGCGTTCTTCACCGCGATCTTGCCGTCGCGGAAGGTGAAGACGTCGACCATGCGTGCCTCGATTCGGGCACCGTCGGCACGGGTGCCGCGGAAGGTGGATTCGCTGACGCCGCGGTCGCCCACGACGAAGTGGTCGCCATCGACCCATTGCGCGTCGGGGAAGGTCTGCCACGCGAGCTGGAAGCCTTCGCGCACGGCGTCGCGGCCGATGAAGCTGCGGCCGAGCAGTTCGCTGCCGGCCACGCCGTGGAAGGCGCAGTCATCCGCCATGAAGCTCATCAGGGCTTCGAGGTCGTGACGGTTCCAGGCGTCGTTGAAGGCTTGCAGCAGTTCGATGCCGGCGGCGGTGTTGCGATCGGACATGACTTGATCTCCTGAGTGTTTGTCCACCGGCCCGCGCAAAAGGCGCTGCGGAACCGGCCATGACTCGAGGATAGGGAAGGCGGCCGCGGCGCTGTAGCGCCAGTTCGGGACAATCGCTTGGGCCAGGCCCCGCCGGCGGGCTCAGGCCGCCGGACGGGCGCGGGAAGTGACGGCGGCGTCCGCGCCTGCCGCGCCGGCGGTGGCCTGCAGTTCACGCGCCACAGCCGCCAGCACGCGGATGCCGGGCTCGATGCGGTCCAGCGAGATCGACGAGTAGCCCAGCCGGAACACGTTGCGCGGCGCCGGCTCGGCCATGAAGAAGACGCTGCCAGGCTCGATCAGCACGCCCTGCAGTTCGGCCAGCCGCGCCAGCGCGTTGGCGTCGAGCCAGGGCGGCCCTTCGATCCAGCAGGACGCGCCGCCGGCGATCGGCACCGGGCGGAAGTCGGGCATATGGGTGGCCATTGCGGTCAGCACCGCCTCGGCGCGCTCGCGGTGCGCGGCTGACAGGCGCCGCAGGTGCGCGTCGTAGTGGCCCAGTGACAGGAACAGCGAAAACGCGCGCTGGATATACGCGGACGGATGCCGCAGCATCAGCCGCCGCGCCGCGCGCAACTCGGCGATCAGCGGCGCCGGCCCGACGACATAGCCGATGCGCAGCCCCGGCGCCAGGCTCTTGGACAGGCTGCCGACGTAGATCACGCGGTTGCCGCGGTCCAGGCTCTTGAGCGTGGGGGTGGGGTCGCCTTCGAAGCGGCTCTCGCTTTCGTAGTCGTCCTCGATCAGCACGAAGTCCGCTTCTTCGGCCTGGCGCAGCAGCGCCTGCCTGCGTGCGAGCGGCATGGTGACCGTGGTGGGGCACTGGTGGCTGGGCGTGACGTAGACGTAGTCGCAAGCGCGCTGCGCGTCGGACAGCACCAGGCCCTCGCCATCGACCGGCAGCGGCACGAGATGCGAGGTATGCGAGCCGAAGATATTGCGCGCATCCGGGTAGCCGGGGTCTTCGATGCCGACCGGCGTATCGGGGCTGACCAGCAGGTCGGCCAGCAGGTACAGCGCCTGTTGCGCGCCCACGGTGACCACGATCTCGTCGGCGCCGGCCCAGACGCCGCGGCGCGGCAGCACACGGGTGCGGATCTGCTGCACCAGCGACTCGTCGTCGCGCAGGATCATGTCCTGGGCCCAGTCGTGGATGTCGAGCACGCTGAGCGCCTTCAGGCAGCATTCGCGCCAGTCGGCGGTGGGGAACAGCGTGGGGTCGTACTGGCCGTAGATGAAGGGGTACGGGTAGTCGCGCCAGTTGGCGCGCTTGACGATATTGCGCTGCTGCGTGGGCCGGAACACGAAGCGGCGCTCCCAGTCGGGCTCGCCGCCGCGCGCGGGCACCGGCTCGCCGCGCAGCGAGGCCACGCCGCTGACGCGCGTGCCGAGGATCTCGGGATTGATGAAATAGCCACTGCGCTCACGTGCCACCAGATAGCCTTCATCGACCAGCTGCTGGTACGCCAGCACCACGGTGTTGCGCGCCACGCGCAGCTGCGCGGACAGCTCGCGGCTGCTCGGCAGTGGCTCGCCTTGCGGCAGCTGCTGGTCGAGGATCGCCGACACCAGCATCTGGCGGATCTTGCCCTGCAGGCTCAGGCCGGACAGGGCGTGCTGCTGGAACAGCTGGAACCACATGGTGGCGGGGGACTTGAGGCTCATGGTGCGGGGGCAGCTAAACGACACAGCGCGCCAGCTTACTGCACTGGCGCGCCGCGTGGCACATCAATACTTGTGGAGGTCGGGCCTTGGCATCTCCGCCAGCGGTACTACCGGCTCAGCGCCTCGGCGAAACAGTTGCCGCGCACCGTAGGCAATCAGCAGGATCAGCAGGCTGACCACCCCCAGCGCAAGCGGCGTGCGCTGGTCGGGGATAAAGGCCATGGCAATCACGATGCCCAGCATGCCCAGGATCGCGACATAGGTGAGGTACGGGAAGCACCACATGCGCACCCGCAGCAGGCCCGGCGCTTCGCGCTCCAGCCGCGAGCGCAGGCGCAGCTGCGAGATCGCGATCAGGATGTAGACGAAGATGGCGACGGTGCCGTACGAGTTGACCAGGAAAGCGAACACCGTATCGGGCGAGACATAGGACATCACCACCGCGCCGTAGCCGAACAGCGTGGCCACCAGGATCGCGCGCACCGGCACGCCGTTGCGGCTGACGCGGGCCAGCGACTGCGGCGCATCGCCGCGGCGGGTCAGCGCGAACAGCATGCGCGACGAAGCGTACAGGCCGGAGTTGAGCGCCGACAGCACCGCGGTCAGCACGATCGCGTTCATGATCTGTGCGGCGGCGGGCACGCCCATCACGTTCAGCGCGCTGACGTACGGCGTGGCGATGCTGTTGGAGTTCCACGGCACCAGGCATACCACCAGCAGGATCGAGCCGACATAGAACACCAGCACGCGCGTGATCACCGAGCTGGTGGCCTTGGCCACGGCCTTCTGCGGCTCGGCGGTCTCGGCCGCGGCGATGGTGACGATCTCGGCGCCGAAGTAGAAGCCGGTGGCCGCGACCGCGCCGGTCAGCACCGGCACGATGCCGTTCGGCAGGAAACCGCCGTTGGCGGTCAGGTTGGCCACCTGCATGCCCTGGGCGCCGGGAGCCAGGCCCAGCACATACACGCCGGCGACGAACAGGAACACGATGATTGCCGCGACCTTGATCGAGGCGAACCAGAACTCGAACTCGCCGAACGACTTGACCGACACCAGGTTGGTCAGCGTCAGCATCACCAGCAGCACCAGGCTGATGGTCCAGTTGGGCACGTCCGGCAGCCAGTAGCGCACCAGATCGGCGCCGGCGACGGCTTCGAGCGCCACCACGATGACCCAGAAGTACCAGTACATCCAGCCGGTCAGGAAGCCGGCGAGGTTGCCCACCGCGGGGCGGTCGCGCCAGGCTTCGCGCGCATACTCGTAGAAGCCGCCGGTGCCGGGCAGGGCGCACGCCATCTCGCCCAGCATGCGCATGACCAGCACGACCAGCAGGCCGGTGATCAGGAAGGAAAGGACCGCGCCGGGGCCGGCCGACTTGATGACGACGCCGCTGCCGACGAACAGGCCGGCGCCGATCACGCCGCCAAGCGCGATCATGGTCATGTGGCGTTGCTTGAGGCCGTGGGATAGTCCGTTGCCGGACTGGGGTTGTTGGATCATGGTGTGTCTCCTGTGCTGCGCGTGCTGCCGGTGCTACTTGCAGCCAGACCAGCGTTTTTGGCAGGCGCCACGGCTTCTCTTCTGTATAGATGGCGGCGCGGGAAACGCCAGCCAGGGCCGTGGTCGGTTCAGTGTGTGCAATCCCGGGTGCGGGATGCTTATCCGTCCATGTCGACTAGTCTCCGGTGTCTGCTTAAAAATCCGGAACCAGTTGTTCCGAAAAATTATTGTTTCACCGAAATGTAGGCCCTCCTCGGCGGAAGGTCAACCGGAAGTTTCGATAATTGATATGATTTGACTCTGAAAATGAAACTTACCTATGATGGAGCCAGGCATGAACGATATGCGCCTCGCCAAAAGTGACGCCAAGCTCGACGGAGACACGCCGGCACTGCGTTTGTTCGGCCTGCTCGAAGTCATCGCGGAGAAGGACCAGTCCTTCAACCTGCAGGCGCTGGTGGAAGAAACCGGCCTGCCCAAGCCCACGCTGCACCGCATGCTGCAGCAGCTCGAGGCGGCCGGACTGATCCAGCGCAACGGCGACGGGCGGCAATACGGCACCGGCCTGCGGCTGCGCCGGCTGGCGGAGAACCTGTTGCTCAACAGCACCTCGCACGGCGCGCGCCACATGGTGCTGCGGCGGCTGGTGGAAGAGGTGGGCGAGAGCTGCAACCTGACCGCGTTCTCGGGCGGCGAGGTGCTGTACCTGGACCGCGTGGAAACCGCGGCGCCGCTGCGCTTCTACCTGCATCCGGGCTCGCGCGTGCCGGCGCACTGCTCGGCCACCGGCAAGCTGTTCCTGGCGCAGCTGGCGCCGGCGCAGCGGCAGCGGCTGCTGGCGCATGCGGAGCTGGAGCGGTACACGCAGAACACGCTGACCGACCACGCGCAGCTGGAAGCGGAACTGGAGCGCGTGAAGCGCGACGGCTATGCGCTGGACGACGAGGAATTCCTGCCCGGGCTGGTCTGCATCGGCGTGCTGGTGCCTGCCGTGGACGGCGGCAAGTCTAACCTGGGACTGGCGCTGCAGGCCCCGGTCATGCGCGTGGCGCGCGACAAGGTGGTGCAGCTGCTGCCCGCGCTGCAGCGCGCGGCGAGCGCGCTGGCGGCGATCGAGGCCGAAAGCGCCAGCAGCTGGCAGGGCGGCGCGGAAAGCGCCGAAAGCGCCGAAGAGGACGAATAGCGCGCACGGCGTCACGCGGGTAGCTCCGCTGGTCGCGGTGCCAATGTGAAAAAAGGCATGGCGACCAACGAGGAGCATGAGGTGACGCAAGAGCAGTATGGCAAGCCGGACCGGATGATTCCGGTCCGCGAGGTGTTCGGCATCGATTCCGGACTGATGGTGCCAGCCTTCAGCGAGCGCGACGACCACGTACCGGAGGTCGACCCGGCCTACCGCTTCCAGCCGGAGGTGACGCTGGCGATCCTGTCCGGCTTCATGCGCGACCGGCGCGTGATGGTGCAGGGGCTGCATGGCAGCGGCAAGTCCACCCATATCGAGCAGGTGGCGGCGCGGCTCAACTGGCCGTGCGTGCGCGTCAACCTGGACGGGCATATCAGCCGGCTCGACCTGGTCGGCAAGGACGCCATCGTCGTGCGCGACGGGCGGCAGGTGACCGAGTTCCAGGAAGGCATCGTGCCGTGGGCGCTGCAGCGGCCGGTGGCGCTGATCTTCGATGAATACGACGCGGGCCGGCCCGACGTGATGTTCGTGATCCAGCGCATCCTGGAGCGCGACGGCAAGTTCACGCTGCTCGACCAGAACCGGGTGATCCGGCCGCATCCGTCGTTCCGCCTGTTTGCCACGTCGAATACCGTGGGGCTCGGCAACGTCAACGGGCTCTATCACGGCACCCAGTTGCTCAATCATGCGCAGATCGACCGCTGGAACGTGGTCGCCACGCTGGACTACCTGCCGCACGAGGAAGAGGCGGGCATCGTGCTGGCGCGCGTGCCCGAGCTGGACAACGACGCCGGCCGCGCGCTGGTCGACGCCATGGTGGCCATGGCGGGGCTGACGCGGCGCGGGTTTGCGGCGGGCGACCTATCGGCGCTGATGTCGCCGCGCACCGTGATCAGCTGGGCCGAGAACTGCCAGATCTTCCGCGATCCGGGCCTGGCGTTCCGGCTGACCTTCCTGAACAAATGCGACGAGGCCGAGCGGCCGGTGGTGGCGGAGTATTACCAGCGCTGCTTCGGACAGCTGCCCGGCGAGGCCGCCGCGGTTGCGGCCGCGTCGGAGTCCGCGCGATGACCGCGGCGTCGGCCACGGCGTCGGCCGCGCAGCAGCTGCGCCGGCGCCAGCGGCAGGACGAGCTCTCCGGCGCCGCCGTGCGCGCGCTGACCGGCGACGCGGCACTGCATTTCCGCGACGGCCAGCTCTGGCGCGCGATGCGGCCGGTGCCGCAGCACGCGCCGCACCTGCGTACCGATCCGGATACCGACACGGCGGCCTGCCTGCGCGGCGCCGCCGATGGCGCCGCGCTGCGGCAGGCGCATTCCGACGCCCCGCTGCACCGCAGCCTCTGTCCCGCCGATCCGGTCGAGCGCCTGGTCTTCGAGCTGCTCGAGCAACTGCGCTGCGAAACCCGCCTGCCGCGCGGCATGGCCGGCGTGGCAGCGAACCTGCGGCATCGCTTCATGGCGTGGTCGCGCGCGTTCCATCGCTCGGGGCTGACCGAGGGCCATCTCGGCATCCTGCTCTACACGGTGGCGCAGGTGGCGTGGTCACGGCTGAGCGGCGAGCCGGTGCTCGAAGACACCGAAGACCTGATCGAGGCCACGCGCGCCGCCATCGTCCCCGTGCTGGGCACGGCGCTGGCCGGGCTGCGCGCGCATCGCCACGACCAGTCCGCGTTTGCCGCGCATGCGCTGGCGCTGGCACGGGCCGTCGCGGACATGGTACGCAGCGAAGCGCCGCGTGCCGGCGAGGATGACGACAATGCCGTTTCCTCCGCACGCGCCGGCTTTGCGCTATGGCTCGATTTCGACGAGCCACCCGCCGAAGCCTTCGCCCTCGCCGACAGCGGCCACAGCCGCGTGCTGGCCGACGCCGCCGATGGCTACCGCATCTTCACCACCCGCTACGACCGCGAAGTGCGCGGGGCCACGCTGGTGCGCCGCGCCTTGCTCGATGAATACCGCACGCGCCTCGATGCACATATTGCCCGCGCCGGCGTCAACGTGGCGCGGCTGGCCCGCAAGCTGCGCGCCGCGCTGGCGCAGCCGCGTGTCGACGGCTGGTCCTTCGGCGAGGAAAGCGGCCGCATCGACGGCCGCCGGCTGGCGCAACTGGTCAGCTCGCCCGCCGAGCGGCGCCTGTTCCGCCGCGAAGCGTACAAGGCGCATGCCGATTGCGTGGTGGGTTTCCTGGTGGACTGCTCGGGATCGATGAAGGCGCGGGCGGAGCCGCTGACATTGCTGCTCGACCTGCTCGCGCGCGCCCTCGACCAGGCCGGCGTGGCCACCGAGGTGCTGGGCTTCACCACGAACGCCTGGAACGGCGGCCGCGCCCGCTCCGACTGGCTCGCGCGCGGCCGGCCGGCGCACCCTGGCCGGCTCAACGAAACCTGTCACATGGTGTTCAAGGATGCCGCGCGCAGCTGGCGCCGCGCCCGCACCGACATGACCGCCTTGCTCAAGGCCGACCTGTTCCGCGAAGGCGTGGACGGCGAGGCGGTCGAGTGGGCCTGCGCGCGGCTGCACGCCACCGGCAAGACTCGCCGCATCCTGGTGGTGGTGTCCGATGGCAGCCCGATGGATACCGCCACCGGGCTGGCCAACGATGCCTGCTATCTCGACAACCATCTCAAGGCCGTCGTGGCGCGGCACGAGACGTTGCGTGACGTGGAGGTGCTGGGGCTGGGGGTCGGGCTGGACCTCAGCCCGTATTACCGGCACACGCTGGCGCTGGACCTGTCGCAGCCGGTGGATATGGCGATGCTGGATGAGGTGGCGGGGTTGGTGGCGACGAGGCGGCGGTAGCCGCCCGTCGTTGAAACCGCTGCCATGCCGTCGCTAGATCGCCGATGGATGGCGCGCCAGCGGCGTGACCGCGATGGTCATATAGGGAAACAACGGAAGCGAAGACAGCAAGTCGTGCAGCGCATCGTTGCTTTCCACGTCGAAGATGCTGATGTTGGCATAGCGGCCGGCCACGCGCCACAGGTGGGGCCATTTGCCGGACTTCTGGATGTCGATGGCGCGCGCCTTCTCGGCGGCCCTGATCGCTTCGGCGCGGTCTGCCGGAAGCGAATCCGGGATCTTCACTTCCATCTGTACGCAATAAAGCATGGGGGTCTCCTCGCTTGTCGGGATGCAGTGTGCCTGGACGGTCAGCTCGCGCTGGCGTCGCCGGTGACGGGCGCCGTGCGCAATGGCTTGAGGCGGCCGATAAAGGTCTTGCCGTGCTCGAACCAGGCCTTGCGGACATCAGACGCCAGGTAAGTGGCGTAGGCGGCTTCGCTCTCGAACCAGCATTCGCCGATGGCATCGACGTGCCCGATGTCGAAGTAGGGCACGTGGGTATCGGTGGGCTGGCCGGCGACGAGGCGGACCTCATACTTGTGCAGGCCGGGCACATCGTGCGACATCTCGTCGTGGCGCAGGCATTCCGCGCGGAAGGTTTCGTCGGACATGCCTTCCGGCTTGACCAGCAGGTACAGCAGTCGAATCATATTGACTCCTCTTGGTTCGGTATTGGTTCACGCGTGGCCGTTGCGCGCCTTGCTGGCGCTCGCGCCGCGTTGTCAGGGATGCGCCCGCGCGGGTTCGGCCAGGGGCTCCGGCGCGAAGCGATCGCCGTCTTCGCCGATGGACTCGATGGCGATGCCGCGGGTCTCGGGCAACAGCAGCATGCCGAATACCGCGAAGGCATAGGCCACCAGGCAGAATGTCCCCATGGCATTGGCCAGGCCAATGTGAGTGGAGAGTACGCCGACGCCGACGACGGAACCCGCGCCCACCGACTTGCCCACGTTATAGGCGAAGCCCATGCAGGTCGTGCGCACATTGGTCGGAAACAGTTCGCTGAGGAAAGGCCCAAGGGCGGCGAACATGCCGATTGCCGAGAACCCGACCAGGAACCCCAGGACGGCGGCGAGCGTGGTGTTCAGCGGCAGCAGCATGTAGCTGACGGTGACGATCCACGCGCAGACCGACAGCAGGATCAGCGTCGGCCGCCGCCCGATGCGATCGCACAGGTCGGCTGCGAACGCGAAGCCGCAGAACGAGCCGAAGGCCATGATGAAGACCGTGACGATCATCGATGTCGGTGCGACGCCCCGCTGGCTGAGCAGGGACGGCAACCAGACCAGGATGGCATAGCAGCCGGCCTGCAGGCCGATCACCAGCACGCTCGACAGGATCAGTGAACGCGCGTATTTGCGGCTGAACACCGAGGCCAGCGAAGCGCGCGGCGCGCGGCTTTGCCGGGCGCGCTCGAACATCGGCGCGTCCTTGATATGGCGCCGGATGAACAGCACGATCGACGCGGGGATAATGCCGCTCCAGAACGCCACGCGCCATGCCAGCTCCTGCGGAAGCCAGGCCAGCAGCACCGTCGCCACGACGACCGCCAACGCCCAGCCCAGCGCGAAGCCCGATTGCGCATAGCCCATGGCCTTGCCCCGATGCCTGGGGTCGATCACTTCTGCCATCAGCGCCGCGCCGACCGCCCATTCGCCGCCGAAGCCCAGGCCCTGAAGCATGCGGGCGACCACGAGTTGCTGGTATGTCTGGGCGAAGCCGGCGAGTACGCCGAACAGTGTGAACCAGACGATCGCCACCACCAGGATGCACGCGCGGCCATAGCGGTCGCTGAGTATGCCGGCACCCCAGCCGCCGATGGCGGTAACGATCAGCGCCACCGTCCCAAGCACGCCGACTTCAGCCTTGGTCAGCCCCCATGCAAGCGTCAGGGCGGGCAGCAGGAAGCTGAACATCTGCATGTCGAAGGAATCCAGCGCCCAGCCCGAATAGCATGCCCAGAACGTCTTCTTCTGCTGGGCAGTCCCGGTCTTGTACCAAGTCAACATGGTTGTCTCCTGTATTGCGTTTCGTTCTTTGTTTGTCCGGCGCCCCGGCATGCATCGATGCCCGGGGGCGCTGGCCTTCCCGGCGGGATTCAGGCAGGCTCGGCCATGGCCAGCGTGGAGAAATCGAGATCCACGTCTGTGACTGACTGGAGCGCCTGCGGTGACATGTCGCCGATGATCTTGATGACCGACACCCCTTGCGCACCGATGGCGAAGGTGCCGAGTTCGGTGTAGACGCGGCTCACGCAGGCAAGCCCCGTCAGCGGATAGCTGCATTGGCGGCGCAGCTTGCTGGCACCGTCCCTGGTCATGTGGTCCATCATCACGAACACGCGCCTGGCGCCGATGGCCAGGTCCATGGCGCCGCCGACCGCGGGAATGGCGTCGGCTGCCCCCGTGTGCCAGTTGGCCAGGTCGCCGCGTTGCGATACCTGGAATGCTCCAAGCACGCAGATATCCAGATGGCCGCCGCGCATCATGCCGAAGGCGTCGGCATGATGGAAAAAGGCCGCGCCTCGCTCCAGCCGGATGGCTTCCTTGCCCGCATTGATCAGGTCCCAGTCTTCCTGCCCGGGCTCCGCAGCCGACCATTGCCCGAGCACGCCGTTCTCGCTGTGCAGGATGACTTCGCGGTGACGGGGCAGGTGGTTGGCCACCAGGGTCGGCAGGCCGATGCCCAGGTTCACATACGATCCGTTGGGGATGTCGCGCGCCACGCGCGCGGCCAGAAGGTTCTTGGCTACTTGGTCCATGGTTCTCAATCCGCTTGCATGGGCGCAGCTTGTGCGTGCGCGCTGTCGCGCAGCACCACGCGGCTGACGAAGATGCCGGGCGTCACGATGGCTTCCGGGTCCAGCTCGCCCAGCTCGCAGACCCGCGCCACCGCGGCGATCGTCTGGCTTGCCGCCATCGCCATGACGGGAGCGAAATTGCGCGCGGTCTTGTTGTAGACGAGGTTGCCCCAGCGGTCGGCCGCCTCCGCATTGATCAACGCAACGTCCGCATGGATCGGATGCTCAAGCACGTAGCCGCGCCCGTCGATCTGGCGCGTCTCCTTGCCCTGGGCCAGCAGCGTGCCAAAGCCGGTCGGCGTGTAGAACGCGCCGATGCCGCTGCCGGCGGCGCGCAGGCGCTCCGCCAGCGTGCCCTGCGGCACGACTTCCAGCTCGATCTGGCCGGCGCGGTACAGGGCTTCAAAGACATGGGCATCGCGCTGGCGCGGGAACGAGCACACCAGCTTGCGCACGCGACGCGCCTTGAGCAGCGCAGCCAGCCCGGTGTCGCCGTTGCCGGCGTTATTGCTGACTACCGTGAGATCGGTGGCGCCCTGTTCGATCAGGGCGTCAATCAATGCATCGGGCATGCCGGCGCCACCGAATCCGCCGATCGCGATGGTGGCGCCGTCGGGGATGTTGTCCACCGCTTCGCGCGTCGTTCTGCAGAGCTTATCGATCATGTCTCGCTTCGTTGTTGTCTGGCGAGACTAGGTTGCCATGCAGCCGGCGGCCTCACAATTTCGGGTTCTGCAAGCACCCTTAGCGCTGGCTTAAGGCCCCGAAGGGAGCGCGCGAGCTAGCTGCCGCTGACCCCCGGTGCATAGCGGCCGATCAGCCGGTTGGCAAAATCACGGGCGAAGCTGGACAGGCCGTCGAGGTCGCGCGCGCAAACCTGGAAGGTTCGCACGGCCCAGTCATCGCGCAGGTCGCAGGCGCCGATCGGCTGCTCGCCCTTGAGGCGCGCGAACGCGGCCTTGGGCATGATGGCGATGCCGGCGCCGGCTGCGACCATGCGGCAGATGGCATCGTAGCTGGCCACATGCACGCGGATGGTCATGGGCTTGTGCAGCGCGCCTGCGGCGCGTGTCATGAACATCTGGAAGGCGCTGCCTTCGAGCAGCGCGACGAAGGCATATTGCAGCGACTGCTCGAACCAGACCTCGCGCTGCGTCAGCAGCGGGTGGCCTAGCGGTGCAACCAGGATCAGCGCGCTCTTGACAAAGGGAACGGCCTGCAAGCCGGCGGTGGGCACATTGCCGGAGATGATGCCGAGGTCGGTGCCGCCTTCACGCACCAGGCGGACAATGTCATCGCTCAGGCGCTCGCGGACATCGATGCGTACATCCGGATGGCTGACAAGGTAGTCACCGATCACCGGGGGCAGGTACTCCGTGATGGCCGTGGTATTGGCCACCAGCTTGAGCTGCCCGGAAAGGCCTGCGGTGAACGGCTGGAGGTTGCCCGTAAGCCGTTCCAGCTCGGCAAGCACCACGCGGGCATGCTGCAGATAAACCTCGCCGGCTGCCGTCAGCGTCACGCCCTGGGGCGAGCGCTCCAGCAATCGTACCCCCAGCGTGTCTTCAAGGTTCTTGATGCGGTTGCTGACCGCCGGCACGGAGAGGAAGGAACGCTCCGCGCCACGGGTCAGGCTGCGCGTTTCCGCCACATTGACGAAGAGGCGGAAATCGGTGATGTCGAAGGGAACGGCCATGCTGCTGGTCTCGCGGCGTACTGACTGTGCCACCGATACCCGCGTCGGCGGGCATGCGGCGGCGGGATAACGGCCGCCGCGTCGCTACCAGGTGGCGGGCTCGAAGCGGAAGCCTGGGCCCTGGCGCCTGACGTAGCCACAATAGGGCTCGCCGAAATGCACTGGCAGGATCAACGCCTCGCGCTCGGCGGCGTCATTCAGGAAGGCCAGGCGCGTGCTGCGCGCCAGGTCGGGGCGGATGCAATAGCCGGAGTTCACGTCAGGGCGAACGATCTGCAGCGGGCTGTGCAGGATATCGCCGCAGAAGATCGCCTCTTCGCCGCGCGAACGGATGCGGAACGCCACCTGGCCGGGACTATGGCCCGCAGCGGGTTCAACCTGCAGGCAGCCCGCGATCTCCTGCCCGGCCACCATCATTTCCGCCAGACCTTCGCTGACCACTGGCATCACGCTGTCAAGGAAGGACTCACCAAACACGTCCACCACGCCCGGCTCCTTGTTCCGGCCCTCGTCGCAGAAAGTGAAGTCATCCTTGGGGATGTAATAGCGCGCGTTGGGAAAGGTAGGCACCCAGCGATTGTCCTGCCAGGTGGTGTTCCATCCGACGTGGTCCGCGTGCAGGTGCGTCATCACGACATGGGTGACCTTTTCCGGCGGTGCGCCAGCCGCGATCAGCCACTCGCGCACCAGCGTGTTCAGCCTGTGCATGCGCGCGATGCCGGCACGCGGCTTGAAGTTGCCAACGCCCGTATCGACCACGATGATGCTGTCCCCCGCATGGACCACCCAGAACTGGATCGTCACGATCAGCTTGTTCATGTGCGGTATCCAATGGTGCGGCGCCATCAGGTCAGCATGGGCATCAAGCACGGCGCGGTCGATGTCGGGGAACAGGAACGCGGGATCGTGCGTCGGCCCCGCATATTCGAGGATGCGGGTGATCTTGAGGTCGCCGAAGGCGCGCGCTTGCATCATGTGGCTTGTCTCCGTTTGGTGTTGTGAGTGCCCAGCGGCGAGGCCGCTTGCGGCATGGCCGACGCCGGCTTTGATAGGCATCGAGCATCGGCGATCTTCGTCGCCTCGCCAATTTCGCAATCCAAAAGAGGGGTTTCAGGCAGCTTCATGCATGACGCTGCAGCACTGCGGCGGAGGATCGATCAGGACAGCAGCGAGGTCTGTCACTCATGGATTCGCGACCATGACTGAACCAAATTGCCAGTCGGCCGGAGTATGGGCCCTGGAGTTGCAGGCGTCCAAGACAGAAAAAGTTGTTTCCCATACCCGATGGGTATGGGAATAGCGCGAAGTGTCGAGACAGTCGGACACGTTGCCGGGTGAGCCCGAGCACTGTCCGCGCCCTTCTAGCCTTCGCCGGCGGCGGCAGCCTGTCTTCGATCCACCGCGTCTTTCGGCTGCCACGACACCGCGATATCGCCGTCGATGAACGTCTGGCAAGCCAGCCGGAAGCCCGCTGCGAGTTCGTCTTCCGTCAGCAGTTTCTTTTCCTTCGGCTTGATCGCATCGGTATGTTCGCGGCCCTTGTCGATGCGGCACTTGCAGGTGCCGCACAGGCCGCCGCCGCACTTGAACGGAATGCCGCCCTGTTCGCGCAGCGACACGCGCAGCAGGTTGCTGTTGGCCGGCGTGCTGACCGTCTTGCCGTGGTTGGTGAGGAAGGTGATCTGGATCATGGCGATGAATGCGTAGCGTGCGCGCGTGAGGCTTCAGGATCGGCCCCCACGGCGACCGGCGTGGGCACGAGGGCGATGTCCATGCTGCCGAAGCTGGCCAGCTCGCGCAGCGCGGCGCGGGCGGCCTCCAGCGTGGCGTACTTGTCGAGGAACTTGGTCGATACCAGGTTGATGATGCCGGGTGGGGTTTCCTCCTGCACCCGTACCTTGGTATCGGCCGCCAGCTCGGCGATGACAAAGCGGGCCGTGCGCTTGCCGTAGAAGACGTAGTCGTACGCCTCGACCGCGGTCATGCCGCCGGTAGGCTCGGTGCGGAACTGGCCGGGGCGGCTGGTAAGCAGCACGAACATGTCAGGCTCCCGCGATTGCCGTGGCGAGCGCGGCGGGGGCAGGCAGGTCGTCCTGGGCCAGCTCGATGTCATGCTCGATCCAGAGCTGGCACGCCAGCCGGTATCCCTGCTCCAGCCGTTCGCCGAGCTGCTTCTTTTCCTTCCAGTTGGGCGGCGGCAGGTGCTCGGCGCCGGCGAGCACGCGGCAGGCGCACTTGGAGCATTTGCCCATGCCGCACTCGTAGCGCAGGTTGGGGTAGGGGAACTGCCGGATGCCGGCGCGGACAACCAGGTTGGTCTGGGGCTTGACCTCGTCGGTGAAGGTTTCGCCTCGCTTGTGGAAGGTGACTTTGGGCATCGTTCGGTCTGGGAATAATCAGGGAAATCCGGCTGCGGTGGCGATGCTCGCGCGCGCCTACGACCACAACACCATTGCCGCCACGGTGGAGCAGCCCAGCCCGATCAGCACCGGGATCAGCAGCGCGCGCACCGCTTCCAGCACCGGCACCCGGGCGAAGCCGGCCACCGCGATCAGCGATGACCAAGCCACCAGCGTGCCGCCGCCGGTCCAGACCGCGCCCATCTGGCCCACCGCGGCGAGCGTGGCCGGGTCGAAGCCGACCACCGGCCCGAGCGCGCCCGCCAGCGTGCCGGTCAGCGGCAGGCCTGCGAAACCGGAGCCGTCGATGCCGGTGATCATGCCGACCAGCAGCACCCCGAAGGCGACCAGCACGTGGTTGTCCGGGATCATGTGCTGGTAGGCCTGGATCAGCTCGAACAGCAGGCTCGGCGCCTTGCCCGGCGGCAGGCCGAGGATCTGCGCGGCAGTTTCGCCCGCGCCCACGAAGAAGAAGCCGGCAATCGGCAGCACCGACCCCATCGCCTTGAAGGCGAAGACGAAGCCATCGGTGATGTGCTCCGGGCAGACGTCGAGCATGCGGCGCGGGCCTTCGGCGGCCAGCGTCGCCAGCATCATCAGCACCGCCGCGACGCCGCCGACCAGCGCGGCCGCGTCGCCGCCCTTGAGATCCTGCACGCCGGCGCCGAGCTTGGGCAGCACCATCACGGCGACCACGGCGAGGAAGGCAACCGGCGTCACGATGGCGAAGCACTTCGACCACTTCACCCGGCGCCTGGCGACCATCGACAGGCTTGCCTCGATATTGCAGTCGGTGGCAAGCGGTTCGTTGTGGGCGGTGCCCCTGGCGATCTCGGCCTTGTCGAAGGTGATGCCGCCGTCGATCGCCTCGGCGGTGCCGCCGGCCTGCGCCTGCCAGCGGTCGAGCAGGGTGCCGCAGGCCGGCACGATGTGCTTGCGCATCGACAGGTATGCCAGGCATAGCGCAATGCAGCCGGTGATGATCGACAACGCCAGCGCGCGGTCGGCCACCACCGCGGCGCTGACCGCCGCGCCGGCGGCCTTGGCACTGATCCCCGGCGCGACGCCGATCACGTAGTCCGACGACAACGCCATGCCTTGCCCGGCAATGGCGATCGCCATCGCGCCGGCCAGCGGCGGCAGCCCGGCCGCGATCGCGGCTGGCAGCAGGATGGCCGAAACCAGCGGCACGGCCGGCGTCGGCCAGAAGAACAGCGAGATGACGTAGGTGATGCCCGCCAGGATGAAGAAGGCCGAATGCCCGTTCTTCATCACCACGCGGAAGGGCTCGACCATGCGTATGTCGGAGCGCAGCGTCTTGAGCGCATTGAGGAGCGCCGTCATGAAGGCGATCACCAGGAAGATATTGAACAGCTCCTTGGCGGCAACCAGGCTCGCGGAAAACACCCCGCCCAGTGCCGACACCGGGCTGCCGGTCAGCGCAAAGACGACCAGGGCGGTGCCGACGATCGACGGGACGACAACATTGGCGCGCAGGATCATCGTCAGCACGATGACTGCTACCCCTGACAGATAGATCCAGTGCGCGGCACCGATCACGACTTGTTGTGACATGAAGACTCCCTGGGGGCGGAGGGGTTTGTGGAGGGCGGATTCCATCGGACTGTGCTGCATCCGCTTCGGTATACTATATTCCAGCCTGTCGCCGCGCCAAGCGATTTCTCATCCGGAATTACGCCTAGACGAAGGCGGTGCAGATTCGCTCAAGACCGCACATTTATTGGGAATTTGGCCCGATCCGCTTTCCTTTCGATGGTGCATGGCGGCGCAATCCGGTTGCTCGGCATCACTACGATATGTAGACTGTATACCGTTTAATATTGATTCTGGCCGGACAAGCGAGCCAGATGAGCAGGACGCGTGCCTGCCGTCCCGGACCGTGCTCCAAGCCAGCCCGGCCGTCCGTCAACCAGGCCTCGCCACCGTGCCTTCCGCCATGCCCGATTCGTTGCTTTCGCTGCTGCCCGCCGGTCTGTCCGTCCCGGCCTACCTGTCGATGGGAGCGCTCATCCTGACGGGCGCCTGCCTGCAGGGTGTGGGTGGGATCGGCTTTGCCATGCTGTCGGCGCCACTGGGCGCGATCTTCTTCCCGGACCTGGTGCCGGGGCCACTGCTGGCAATGGGCTGCTGCCTGTCGCTGATGGGCGCCTTGCGCGAGCGCGAGGCCATCGTCTGGGACATCGCCGGCTTTGCGCTGACAGGCCGCGCCCTCGGCGGGGCCGCGGCGGTGCTGACCATCGCATGGCTGGCGCCAGAACCGCTGGCGGTGCTGTTCTCGCTGTCGATCCTCGCCGCCGTGGCATTGAGCCTGCTGGGCTGGCGCCTGCTGCCTGGCGCGCGCAACGTGGTCATCGCGGGCACGCTGTCCGGCTTCATGGGAACCATCACCTCGGCGGGCGCGCCGCCGTTCGCGCTGGTCATGCAGCATATGGCGCCCGCGCCGATGCGCGCGACCATGGGCTGCATCCTGTCCGGCGGCGCCGTGCTGTCGCTCGCCATGCTGGCGCTGGCGGGGCGCTTCGGCCTGCCGCAACTGGTGCTGGCGCTGGTGCTTGCGCCATTCCTGCTGGCCGGCTTCGCGCTGTCGAACCGGCTGCGCGGGCGCGTGTCGCCCACCGTGGTGCGCCGCTTGCTGCTGGGCCTGTGCGCGGCCGGCGCGCTGGGCGTGCTCGGCCGCGCGGCCTTTGCCTGATGCCGCCGCCCCCGCGGCGCCTCCGATTCTTTCGCTTTCCAGGTCAACCTAACCAGCGGAGTTCCCATGCAGCACATCACAGACGCGATGATCGATGCCCACGTCACCCCGGAAGATGCCCGGCAGGTCATGGAGGCGGCGTTTTCCAGCTTCGGGCGTGGCGATGCCGCGATGCAGGAGCGTATCCGCACCGAGGCCGGCGGCGTCAAGCTGTCCACGCTGGGGGCGGTGATCCCCCAGCAGGGGGTGGCCGGGGCCAAGGTCTACACCACCATCAACGGCCAGTTCTCCTTTGTCATCCTGATCTTCTCGACCGACGACGGCAGCCCGCTGGCTTCATTCGACGCCGGCGCCATTACGCGCCTGCGCACGGCGGCGTGCACCACGCTGGCCGCGCAGAGGCTGGCGCGTCCCGGTGCGCGCACGCTGGCGTTGTTCGGCGCGGGCACGCAGGGCGCGCAGCACGCGCGCCAGCTCAGTGCCACGCTGGGGCTGGAACGCATCCTGGTGTCCGATCCGCATGCGGACGCCGGCATGCCTGCGTGGCTGTCGGCGCTGTGCGGCATCCCGGTCGTGCTGGCGGAGCCCGATGCCGCGGTGGCCGAGGCCGACGTCATCGTCACGGCCTCGCGCGCGACCACGCCGCTGTTCGCCGGCGCGTCGATCCGGCCGGGCGCCTTCGTGGCCGCCATCGGCTCCAGCTTGCCGCACACGCGCGAACTGGATGACGCCGCGCTGCGCCGCGCCGCCGCGGTGGTGGTGGAGTGGCGGCCGCAATCGACCCGCGAGGCCGGCGATATCGTGCTGGCCGATCCCGAGGCGCTGCCGGCGGAAAAGATCGTCGAACTGGCCGACGTCGTGCTCGGCAAGGTGTCGCCAAGGCAGTGCGACGACGACATCGTGATCTACAAGTCGGTCGGCGTGGGCCTGGAAGACGTGGCGCTGGCCGGCCTCGCCTGGTCGCGCATCGCCGGCGGAGCGGAGCGCCGCGCCGCGTGAGCGCCGCCGAGCGCTCCAGCGCCGGGTAAACACTGACGTGATTAGTCAACACAACCCTTGTCGTCGCTGGTTGACTGTATATAGTATACAACCATGCCAGGCCGATCTGTCTGCAACCCGGGCCCGGCATCCAACCCACCGAATCGCCCCACATCGCCAACCAGGAGCCCCCGTCATGGCCGAACTGATGAACCGCGAAGATTTCCGTGCCGCCCTTGAAGAAGCCATCAAAGGCAAGAGCGCCAACAAGGCGCCGTTCAGCGTGGCCTGGGCCAGCGGCAAGCTGACCCGCGCCCATCTCGCACGCTGGGCCGAGAACCACTATCACTACGTCGGCCCGTTCGCGGATTACCTGGGCTACATCTACGCCCGCACGCCGGACCGCTATACCGAGGCCAAGGACTTCCTGCTTGCCAACATGTACGAGGAAGAGATCGGCGGCGACCGTCACACCGACCTGCTGATCCGTTTTGCCGAAGCCTGCGGCACCACGCGCGAGCGCGTGATCGACCCGGACAACATGTCGCCCACCACGCGCGGCCTGCAGAGCTGGTGCTATGCGGTGGCCATGCGCGAGGATCCGATCGTGGCGGTGGCCGGCCTGGTGGTCGGGCTGGAGTCGCAGGTGCCGTCGATCTACCGCAAGCAGACCCCGACGCTGCGCGACAAGTACCAGTTCACCGACGAAGAGGTCGAATTCTTCGACCTGCATATCGTCTCGGACGAGATCCACGGCGAGCGCGGCTACCAGATCGTGCTGGAGCACGCCAACACGCCGGAACTGCAGCAGCGCTGCCTGAAGATCTGCGAGATCGGCGCGCAGATGCGGCTGTTGTACACCACGGCGCTCTATCACGACTACGTCGAGAAAGAGCTGCCGCTGCCCGAACTGGAGATGGCCGCCTGAGCGGCGCCGCGCACCCGCACCGACGATGACCATATTCCTGAACCATATCGACGGCGAATGGACGGCCTGCCAGTCGGGCCGCACCTTCGACAACGTCAACCCGGCCGACACCGCCGACATCGTGGGCCGCTTCCAGGCGTCGTCCGCGGTGGACGCGCAGGCGGCCGTGGCGGCCGCGGCGGCGGCATTTGCCGGCTGGAGAAAGACTCCGGTCGGCAAGCGCGCCGTCATCCTCAACCGCGCGGCGGAGCATCTGGAAGCCAACGCCGACAGCATCGCCGCCGAGCTGACCCGCGAGGAGGGCAAGGCGCTGGCGCTGGCGCGCGACGAGGTGCTGCGCTCGGCCCAGACGCTGCGCTTCTACGCCGTGGAAGGGCAGACCTTCACGGGTGAGGTGTATCCGAACGACGACCCTGACCAGCTCGTCTACAGCCAGCGCGAGTCGCTGGGCGTGGTGACGGTGATTGCGCCGTGGAATTTCCCGGTGTCGATCCCCGCGCGCAAGATCGCGCCGGCGCTGGTGACCGGCAACACGGTGGTGTTCAAGCCATCGTCCGAGGCGCCGCTCTCGGGCTACCGGCTGGCCGAGGCATTGATCAAGGCCGGCTTGCCCAAGGGCGTGCTGAACTTCATCACCGGCAGCGCCGCCGAGATCGGCGCAACCATCACCGAGGCGCCGGCCGTGCGCGCGATCTCGTTCACCGGCTCGTCGCGCGCCGGCGAGCAGATCCACCGCGCCGCGCCGCTGACCACGCGCACGCAGATGGAACTGGGCGGCAAGAACCCGCTGATCGTGATGGAAGACGCTGACCTGGATCGCGCCGTCGACCTGACCATCAAGGGTGGCTTCTCGTTGTCGGGGCAGGCGTGTACCGGCACGAGCCGCGTGCTGGTGGCCGAATCCGTGAAGGCGGCATACACCGAACGCCTGCTGGCGAAGGTCGCAACGCTCAAGGTCGGCAGCGGCATGACGCCGGGCATGGATCTTGGGCCGCTGGCCTCGCACAAGCAGCTGGAAACGGTGCTGCGCTACATCGACATCGGCAAGTCCGAGGCGACGCTGCTGTGCGGTGGCACACGCCTGGCCGGCGGCGACTTCGACAAGGGCTACTACGTCGCGCCGACGGTATTCACCGACGTGACGCAACCGATGCGGATCGCGCGCGAGGAGATCTTCGGGCCGGTGATCGCCATCATCGGCTTCACCGATTACGCCGACGCCATCGCCAAGGCCAACGATACCGAGTACGGCCTGGCCGCGGCCATCGTCACCCGCAACCCGCGCTATATCCACCACTTCGCCACCGACATCGAAGCGGGCACGGTCAAGATCAACCGCACCACCACCGGCAACCTGGTCAACGCGCCATTCGGTGGGGTCAAGCGGTCGAGCACTTCGACCTTCCGCGAGTCGGGCCGCACCGGGCTGGAGTTCTATACGCAGGTCAAGACGGTCTACCGGGGCGCCTGAGCCCGGCCGTCGCAAGGAGTCACAGACATGAAGAAAGCCATCAAGCTGGAACTGCGCGAAGCGCGCCACATGGTTGCCGCCGCGATCCGGCGCTCGGAGGAAATCGGCGTGCTGGAGTCGATCTGCGTGGTCGACGAGGGCGGCTACCCCCTCGCGCTGGAGCGCATGGACGGCGCCCGCATCACCGGGCCGCAGATCGCATGGAACAAGGCCTTTACCGCCGCGGGCCACAAGCGCTCCACCCACCTGTTCACCACGCCGCCCAACGGGCCGGCGCTGCCGGGCAACGAGGCCTTCGGCATCCAGTGGAGCTTCGAGGGCAAGTTCGCGGCATTCGTCGGCGGCTTCCCGATCGTGGTCAACGACGAGGTGATCGGCGGCATCGGCCTGTCCGGCGGCAACGGCGAGCAGGACACACAGGCCGGGCTGGCGGCGCTGCAGGCGCTGGCCGAGCTGCTGGCGCCGCAGGACCTGAAGGTGCTGGTGCAGGCCGACATCAAGAAGTAAGTCCAAGTCAGTCTCAGCGGAGGTTCCATGTCGTACCGCATCCAGATCGCCGAAACGCAGCAGGTCTTTCTTGTCGAGCGCGGCGAGACGCTGCTGCAGGCCGCGCAGCGCGCCAGCATCGCCTTGCCGCACGACTGCCAGCTGGGCGGCTGCGGCACCTGCCGCATCCGCCTGCTCGACGGGCAGGTGCGCTACGACGAGGAACCGTTCGGCCTCGCGCCTGACGAAGCCGCCGCCGGCTACGCGCTGGCTTGCCAGGCGCAGCCGCTGGCCGACCTTGTCATCAGCACCGCGCGCGAGGACGAGGCCTGCGCCGAGCCCGCGCGGCACCGCGCGGTGGTGCAGGCGGTGCGGCCGCTGTCGGCGGACGTCATGCACGTCGAGCTGGAGGTGCCGGACGCTGGCGCGCTCGACTACCGCCCCGGCCAGTACCTGAAGCTGCTGAGCGCCGACGGGCTCGTGCGCAGTTTTTCGATGGCATCGGTGCCTCGCGACGGCCGCGTCGACCTGCACGTGCGCCGCATTCCGGGCGGCGCCTTTACCGACGGCATCCTGCCGCGCATGAAGGCCGGGGATGCGATCGACGTCGAACTGCCGCTCGGCAACTTCTTCTATCGCGCCCGCGATTACCGGCCGCTGCTGATGGTGGCCACCGGCACCGGCCTGGCGCCGATCAAGGCGATCCTCGAATCGCTGATGGGCGATCCCGACTGCCCGCCGGTGTCGCTGTACTGGGGCATGCGGCGGCCGCAGGACCTGTACCTGCACGACGACATCCCCTCATGGGGCGAACGGCTCTATGACTTCCAGTATGTTCCGGTGCTGTCGCGTGCCGGGGCGGACTGGCAGGGCAGGCGCGGCTATGTGCACGACGCGGCGCTGGCTGATCTGGGCGACCTGAGCGAACACGCCATCTACCTGTGCGGCTCGCCCGACATGATCCGTGACGGCCGTGCCGCTTTCCTGGCGCACGGGGCCAGTCCGGACCATATCTACGCGGACAGCTTTACCTTCCAGCACCCTTGTTAAGACATGGCGGTATGCAAGAAGAAGGCTGGTATACAATGACGCCAGCCTTTCCGCTTACGCCTCTGCCGACCCATGTCCCTCACTCCGTCTTCCGCCGCGCCCGCCGAGCCGCTGAGCCTCGGCGCCAGCCACTCGCCGCTGTTCGCCCTTGTCACCGACAAGGTGCGCGAAGGCATCCTGAACGGCAAGTACGCGCCAGGCGAGCGGCTGGTGGAAAACAAGCTGTCGGCGGAACTGGGCGTGTCGCGCATCCCGGTGCGCGAGGCGCTGCGCGCGCTGGCGAGCGAGGGGCTGGTGCTGATCGAGCCGCGCCGCGGCGCGACCGTGGCGAGCCTGTCGCCGGTGATCGCGCGCGAGATGGTGGAGGTGCGCGCCACGCTGGAAGGCCTCAACGCCAAGCTCGCCGCACAGCGGCGCGACCCGGCGCTGGTGGCGGAACTGGAAACGGTGCTGCGCCAGGGCATGGAAGCGGCCGCACAGGGCCGCGCGGATGAGCTGCTGGCGCTCAACACCCGCTTCCATGAGGTGCTCGGCACCATCGCCGCGAACAGCGTGCTGCAGGAAATGATGCGCTCGCTGCGCGAGCGCACCGCGGTGCTGTTTGGCCCGGCCAACGTGGTGCGCGCGCGCCAGAATTGGGACGAGCATGCCCAGATCCTGCAGGCCGTGATCGCCGGCGACGCCGACCTTGCCGCGCTGCTGGCCGCGCGCCATGTCTACAGCGCCGCCAAGGCGGCCGACCTGCCGGTGGGCGGGCAGGGCGCGGCGCAGGCGGCCTGAGCGAAGGCTGCGGCCCCGGGCTGCCAGCCGCTCCCGGCCGGTATTTCCCCAATCCGCGTTGCCATTGCCATTGCATGCCCCGCAACAGGGCATTGCATGCCCTCGCATGACGCATCGCACCAAGAATGTGTATACTGTAGGCATTCAAGGTCAATTGGGATTTACCATGCAGTCGCCCGAGCAACGCATCTGTCGCAACCTGTAGGCGAGCAACTGCTGCGCCACTTTGCAGCGCGCGACGCCGTGCGTCACGCCTCGCCGCTGGTGCCGCTGCGCCTGCGCGATATCGGCCGTTTCTTGCTGGCACTGCGCGGCCGCGCGCCGCGCCGAAGCCATTGCTGATCCAGCCTGAATGACAGGGCGGCGCAGCGCGCCGCTCCCTTCCCCTTTCCCTCCTGGCACGCGTCCTGCGCGCCGCTCTTCCCGCAACTGCCGTTTCCTTCTGGTGGCCAGCGCGGTACCCGCACGTACATTAGCCCTTGCACTGCGCGAAAAACGGAATATAGTATACCAAAGCAAGCGCAGCACCTCCTGAGCCCATACGCCCCCACCGCGCCTGAACCGCGCGGATAACGACAAGGAGCCAATGTGAACCTGCCGGACTGGACGACTGGCGGCTTTCCGCCGCTATGGGAGGTGGCACAACGGCTCGCCGGCGGCACGATTGCATCGGAGGAACTCGTAGACGCCTGCGAGGCAGCCTGGCGGCAATGGCACGGCGTCATCAACGCGCTGGTGCTGTCGGATTTCAACGCCGCGCGTGCCGCGGCGCGCGACAGCGACCGGCGCCGTCGCGCCGGGAAGGCGCGCGGCGTTCTCGATGGCGTGCCGTTCTCGGTCAAGGAATCGTTCGACGTCGCCGGCTGGCCGACCACCTGCGGCAATCCCGCCTTGCGCGGGCATGTCGCCCGGCGCGATGCCGTAGTGGTGCAACGGCTGCGCGATGCCGGCGCGATCCTGCTCGGCAAGACCAACGTCCCGCTCGGCCTGCGCGACTGGCAGAGCTACAACGCCATCTACGGCACGACCCGCAATCCGCACGATCCGTCCCGCACGCCGGGCGGCTCGTCCGGCGGCAGCGCCGCGGCGGTGTGCGCGGGCCTGTCGTTCTTCGACGTGGGTTCCGACATCGGTTCCTCGCTGCGCAACCCGGCGCATTACTGCGGCATCTTCTCGCTCAAGCCCAGCCACGGACTGGTGCCGCTGGCGGGCCACGGCACCGGCGCGGCCCGCTTCGGGGAGCAGGACATCAATGTCGCCGGCCCGCTGGCCCGGAGCGCGCGCGACCTGGAACTGGTGCTGCGCGCGATCGCCGGACCGGCCGGCGACGAGGTGCTGCCGTACAGAATGCAGTTGCCGGAATGCCCGCATCGCCAGCTTTCCGACTTCCGCGTTGCCGTGCTGCCCACCCATGCCCAGGCGGAAGCCGACGCCGAGGTTGCCGGGCAGATCGAGCAGCTTGGGCACTGGCTGGCCGGAAAGGGCGCGCGCGTCGACTGGCACGTGCGGCCCGACTTCGACGCAGGCGAGCTGTGGCATGTCTACGTGACGCTGCTGCGCGCCACCACCTCCGTGCACATGGACGACGCCGCGTTTGCCGATGCGCTGGCCCGCAGCGCCACGGCTACGGCGGGCGATCATGGCTATGCCACCCTGCAGTACACCGGCGCGACGCTGAGCCACCGCGACTGGCTGCGCCTGCAGGTTGCGCGCGAATGCTTTGCCGCCGCGTGGCGCCGTTTCTTCACGGGCTACGACGTGCTGCTGTGCCCGGCCGCGGCCACCACGGCATTTCCCCTTGACGAGGCGGGCGAGCCCTGGCAGCGCACCATCACCGTCAACGGCCGCCCGCAGCCGATGACCACGCAGCTGTTCTGGGCCGGCCATTCCGGGCTGTGCGGCTTGCCTTCGGCCGTTGCACCAATCGGGCCGGGCGCCAGCGGCCTGCCGGTCGGCGTGCAGATTGTCGCCGGCCGCTACCAGGATCTCACTGCCTTGCGTTTTGCCAGCCTGCTGGAGCAGGCGGGCCATGCCTGCCGGCCGCCGCCGGTGCCAGCCGCCTGGCCAGCGGACCACCGCAACTAACCACACCACATCACACACCACTGGGGAGGGGAATCATGTTCGATTGGTTCCGTGATTTGTCGCGCATGGAGCGCAAGGGATTCTATGGCGCGTTCCTGGGGCATGCCGTCGACGTGTTCGACTTCATGATCTATTCCTTCCTCATCTCCACGCTGCTGGGGCAGTGGGGCATGAGCAAATCCACGGCAGGCGCCATCGTCACGTGGACGCTGGTGTCGTCGCTGGTCGGCGCGATCGGCGCCGGTATCCTGGCCGACCGCTACGGGCGCGTGCGCGTGCTGCGCTGGACCATCATCGTGTTCGCGGGTGCCTGCTTCCTGTGCGGGCTGGCGCAGTCGCCAGAGCAGCTGATGCTGTTCCGCATGATCCAGGGGCTGGGCTTCGGCGGCGAGTCGTCGCTGTGCATGGTGCTGGTGACGGAGATGATCCGCAACCCGGCGCATCGCGGCAAGTACTCGGGCTTTACCGCCAGCAGCTATTCCTTCGGCTGGGGCGCGGCGGCAATCGTGTATGCGATCACCTTCAGCGTGCTGCCGGCGGAAACGGCATGGCGCGTCTGCTTCTTCCTCGGCATCCTGCCGGCGCTGGTGGTGATCTACCTGCGCCGCAACCTGGAGGAGCCGGAGATTTTCCTGAAGAGCCGCGCGGCGGGCCGGCAAGGCTCTGCGCTGGCCGGGCTCGGCCGCTTGTTCCGCGGTCCGCTGCTGTCGAAGACGCTGCTGTGCAGCCTGCTTTCGGGCGGCATGCTCGGGGCGTACTACGCCATTGCCACGTGGCTGCCGACCTTCCTCAAGACTGAGCGCGGCCTGTCGGTGTTCGGCACCAGTTCCTACCTGACGGTCACCATCATCGGCTCGTTGGTCGGCTACGTGGCGGGGGCCTACGCCACGGACCGCTGGGGCCGGCGGCTGACCTACATCGTGTTCGCGGCGGGCGCGTTCGTGGCCGCGCTGGTCTACATGGTGATCCCGGTGTCGAACACGTCGATGCTGTTCCTGGGCTTCCCGCTGGGGGTGCTGATGCAGGGCGTGTTCGCCGGCATCGGTGCAACCATCTCCGAGTCCTATCCCAACGATATCCGCGCGACGGGCTATGGCGTCTCGTACAACGCCGGCCGCGTGATCGGCTCGCTGTTCCCGCTCTCGGTCGGGTGGCTGAGTTCGGGGCACACCTCGCTGCCGATCGCGATCGCGATCGTGGCCGGGGTCGGCTATGCGATGGTCGTGGTCGCCGCGGTGCTGCTGCCGGAAACCACCGGCATGGACCTGGAGCAGGCCGGCGGCAGCGGGGAGAAGGAAGAGGCCGCACCGCTGGCGCAGCCCGCGGGCACGGTCGCCTGATCGAGTGGGAAGGGCGCCGCCGGCGCCCTTGCCGCAAATTAGCGCACTTACCGCACCCATGCCGAGATCGCCGGCAGCATCAGGCTGACGCCGATCCCGATCAGCACGCCGAACGCGACGCGCCGCGTCGTGGTCGGCGAGAACGGGGGCGGAAAGCGCCGCCCCAGCAGGGTGGCGACCACCACTACCGGCACGCCGAGCGCCGCCTGCAGCCAGATCGCGGCATCGAGCTGGCCCTGCCACGCCGAGAACAGCGTGCGCACGCTCGATGTGACGGTGAATACCAGGATCAGCGCGCAGCGGATCTCCACCGGTTTCATCGGCTGCCGGTAGAACTGGAAGATCAGCGGCGGCCCGGACACGCCGAACATGCCGCTCAGCAGCCCGCCGAAGACGCCGCTCATGAAGAAGCTGCCGTCGCCGGAGCGTTGCGGCAGCGGTTCGGGTTTGAACGCGGCGCTCAGGCCGCCGTACAGGATCACCGCGCCGAGCAGCAGTTGCAGCAGCGTGGCGGCGCTGGAACTCAGGTATTCCAGCACCAGCACGCCGACCAGCACCGACGGCAGGATGCCGATGGCGGCCGCGCCCACGGCGCGCCAGTCGATATGCTCCAGCTTGCCGGGCAGCGCGCAGGCGCTGTTGGCCAGCGTCACCAGGCTGACCACGGCCGCAACGGTGGCCACCGGCGCGAGTCCCAGCCCGCTGGTGGCGCCCATCACGATCATGCCCAGGCCGAAGCCGGTCACCGTCTGGAAATAGGTACCCGCGCCAAGCAGGGCTTGCAGCCCCAGCAGCGGCAATAACAACTCCGCTTTCATGCCGCCTGCTCGCCCTTGGTGGCCTGTTCCGCGCTGGCTTGCGCCTGGACCACGGTGACGGCGATGACATGGAACACATCGTCGGCGCTGCAGCCGCGCGACAGGTCGTTGGCGGGTTTGCTCAGTCCTTGCAGCATCGGCCCGATGGCCTTGGCGCCGCCGACGCGCTCGGCCAGCTTGTAGCCGATATTGCCGCTCTCGAGGTTGGGGAACACCAGCACGTTGGCGCGGCCGTTGACCTGCGAATGCGCGACCTTGCGCGCGGCGATCTCGGCGACGATGGCGGCATCGAGCTGCACGTCGCCATCGATGGCCAGGCCGGGGCGCTGCGCGCGCACGCGCTCGGTTGCGGCTACGACCTTGTCCACGGCGGCGTGGTGCGCGCTGCCGCTGGTGGAGAACGACAGCATCGCAACGCGCGGTTCGTCGTTCAGCAGGGCACGTGCGCTGTCGGCGGCGGCCATGGCGATATCGGCCAGCGCATCGGCATCGGGATCGACCACCAGTCCGCAGTCAGAGAAGATCAGCCCGCCCTTGAGCGTATGGAAGGGCTCGCACAGCATCATCAGGAAGAAGCTGGATACCAGCCGGAATCCGGGCGCCAGCCCGATCAGCTGGATCGCGTTGCGCACCACGTCGGCGGTGGTGTGGTCGGCGCCGGCCACCGAGCCATCTGCGTGGCCCAGCCGCACCATCAGGTTGGCGAAGCACAGCGGGTCGAGTACCGCGCGTTTGGCTTCGTCCAGCGTCATGCCCTTCTTCTGGCGCAGCGCGTAGAGCTGCTGCGCGAAGGAGGGCGCGAGCGCCGAGGTGGCGGGATCGACCAGCGTGATACCGTCCAGCGCGATGCCGTGGATAGCGGCAGCCGCGTTGATCTGGCGCGGGTTGCCGACCAGCACGATGCGCGCGATGCCTTCCTGCGTGGCGCGTTGCGCGGCCTGCAGTATGCGCGGGTCTTCGGCCTCGCACAGCACGATGCGGCGGGGGGCGGCGCGGGCGCGGTCGATGATGCGGAGGATGGGTTTCATGGTTCTTCTTTCAGAAATGAAGAAAGGGCCGAAGCCCTTGCTATGCCGGTGGTTTGCTCCCCTCTCCCGCATGCGGGAGAGGGGCCGGGGGTGAGGGCGGGCCTGTGGCAAGCACGGCAGCGGTTCACTTTGTGGACATGCCGGCCCTCACCCCAAGCCTCTCCCGCAAGCGGGAGAGGGAGCACCCCGGTCGCAAGCGAGGGTTCTGGGCTAGCTCAGGATCAGACGTAGTCCTTGTACTTGTCCAGATACCGCACCGGCTTGGCCAGCGCATCGCGGCGGAACGGGTCGCCCAGTTCACGCGTGCACATGATCTCGATGATCGTGGTCTTGCCATGATTCATCTGCAGGTCGATGGCGCGCTTCAGTGCCGGGCCCACGTCTTCCAGGCGGTCCACCACGATGCCTTCGGCACCCATTGCCTTGGCGATGCCGGCAAAGCTCTGGTTGTCGAGCTCGCCCGCGACGAAGCGGCGGTTGTAGAAGTCCACCTGGTTCTTCTTCTCCGCGCCCCACTGGCGGTTGTGGAATACCACCGCGGTCACCGGGATGTTGTGGCGCACGCAGGTCATGGTTTCCATCAGGCTCATGCCCCAGGCGCCGTCACCGGCGTACGACACCGCCGGGCGGTGCGGCGCCGCGACCTTGGCGCCGATGATGGTCGGGAAGGCGTAGCCGCAGTTGCCCCAGCTCATCGCCGCAAAGAAGCTGCGCGGCTTTTCGAAGCGCAGGTAGCTGTTGGCCACCGAGTTGATGTTGCCGATGTCGGTGGACACCATCACATCTTCCGGCATGGCCTTTTCCAGCTCGCGCAGCACCTGGCGCGGGTGCAGGTAGTGGCCGCCGGTGGGCGTGCGTTCCTGCTTCTGTTCTTCGATCATGTCCAGGCTGTACGGGTCGCGCTCGTGCGTCCAGTCGTCCAGCTCCTTCTCCCAGGCCGCCTTCTCGTTGGCGATTTCGGTAGCGCGGCCATCGCGGCTGGCGTCGCATGCCAGCGTGCGGCCGGCCAGGCGCTGGGTCAGCGCGATGGCGGCAGCCTTGGCGTCGCCGCAGATGCCCACCGAGATCTTCTTCACCAGGCCCAGCATCTTGTGGTCGGCATCGATCTGGATGATCTTGGCGTTCTTCGGCCAGTAGTCCATGCCGTGCTGCGGCAGCGTGCCGAACGGTCCCAGGCGCGAGCCCAGGGCCACCACCACGTCGGCGCGCGAGATCAGCTTCATCGCGGCCTTGGAGCCCTGGTAGCCCAGCGGGCCGCACCACAGCGGGTGGCTGGCGGGGAACGAGTCGTTATGCAGGTAGCTGTTCACCACCGGCGCGCCCAGGCGCTCGGCCAGGGCCTTGCATTCCTCGATCGCATCGGCCATCACCACGCCGCCGCCGGAGATGATCACCGGGAACTTGGCGTTGGCCAGCAGCTCGGCCGCCTCGTTCAGGCTCTGCTCGCCGCCGGGGCCGCGATCAAGGTTCTGCGGCTTCGGAATCTCGGCGGTGATCTTGCCGTAGAAGTGGTCGCGCGGGATGTTCAGCTGCGTCGGGCCCATTTCGGCCTTGGCGCGGTCGAAGCAGCGCGCGGTGAACTCGGCCATGCGCGCCGGGTTGGTGACGTGGCCCTGGTACTTGGTGAACTCCTGGAACATCGGCAGCTGGTTGGCTTCCTGGAAGCCGCCCAGGCCGATGCCCATGGTGCCGGCTTCGGGGGTGACGATCACCACCGGGCTGTGGGCCCAGTAGGCGGCGGCGATCGAGGTCACGCAGTTGGAGATGCCGGGGCCGTTCTGGCCGATGACCACGCCGTGGCGGCCCGACACGCGGGCATAGCCGTCGGCCATGTGGCCGGCGCCTTGCTCGTGCACCACCGGGATCAGGCGGATGCCGGCGGGGGCGAAGATGTCCATGGCGTCCATGAAGGCCGAGCCCATGATGCCGAACATGTCGGTCACGCCGTTGGCGGCCATCGTTTCGACGAAGGCTTCGGACGGGGTCATGGTCTGCGGGCCAGCCGGAACCTGGCTGTCCTTCGCGGCGGCCGAGCCACCGGAAACGGCGGGCTGCTTGGTGGTTTCGAGGTCGCGCATGGCGGGTGTCTCCTGGTTGGGGTGTTATAAAGTGGAACAGTACGTTCCGGAAAATTGATGCGTTGGTCGAAATGTAGGTGGAAGATCGTCTGGCGTCAATAAGAAGTTTTGGTTTACGGAATGAATTGAGCAAAAAAATGAGACGAAATGCGTTACTGAGTGCCGTGTGGGGCACTTTGACGTTTGCAAGAGCAGGGGCGGGAAGCAAGACAGCGCCGGCAGGAGCCGGCGCAGGGGGAAAGCAGGGGAGGAGGGTGCCGCGCCTACGCCGCGGCGCAGGGGGTCAGCGCGTCGACAGCGCTTCGAGTACCGGGAGGTTGCCCTCGCCGAAGCCCTCATGACCGTCACGCTGGACGATCTCGAAGAAAAACTCGCCTGCCTCGCGTTTCAGGAAGGCTTGCTGGAAGCGCTCGCGAGGGCCGGTGCCATCCACCAGGATGCCGTAGCGTTGCAGTGCGGCAAGGTCCAGTCCATGGCCTGGCACGCGCGCTGGTACGGAATCATAGTAAGCCGGCGGCGGCTGCACGAACTGCACGCCACGGCTGGCCAGTGCCGCGGCGCTGGCCAGGATGTCCTCGCTGGCTAATGCAATGTGCTGGATGCCTTCCCCATGCTGATCTGACAGGTAATGCCGCATCTGGTCGTGCCGCGGCGTTCCCTTCTCGTATAGCGGGATGCGAATGCGGCCGCACGGCGATACCAGCGCGTGTGACTCGCCGCCGCCTCGCAGCTCCCGGAATCCCAGCACCTTGCGGTAGAACTCCAGCCATTCATCCAGGTGACCGGGATCGACCGCCTGGGTCAGGTGGTCGACGCGGACAAGGCCGGCGTCGGACATGTCGCCGGCTGGCGGCAGCGGCCGGAAATCCACGTCGTAGATCGAGATATCCCCGACATCTCCCGGCCGCCCCTCCTTCCCGCGCCAGCGGTCGATGAAATACAAGACCGACTGGCCGATCCCCTGGATGGCGGGAATATTGAGCTCCATCGGCCCCACCGTGCCGCCCTCGAACGGCCATGCGCCGGCCTCCAGCGCTCGCGCAAACGCAAGCGCCGCATCGTCGACGCGAATTCCGATCGCACAAATCGACAAGCCGTACCGCGCCGCATACCGCGTGGCGAATGACTCCGGCTCGGCATCGACGATGAAATTCATCTCGCCCTGCCGGTACAGCTTCACCGCCTTGTGGCGGTGCCGCGCGATGGCGGCGAAGCCGAGGCGTTCCAGCGTCCGGCCCAGCGCGGCGGGATCTGGCGAAGCGAACTCGATGAACTCGTAGCCTCGGATGCCGAGCGGGTTGTCCCACGGTTGGACATCATCGGCGCGCGGGGAAGAGTCGGTTGCGGCGCTCATGGTATGGGCTCCTGTCTGGGTATTGCGGGGTATTGCGGGGGCGGCGCATTGCGGGCGCGGTGCCGGGCCTTGCGGCGACGACCGATAGTAGCAACGGCGCCGCGGCAACCCGCGCATTGGCCCCCTGCGCAAGGACTCGTAGAAACCCGCATTCGGCGCCTTGATCGCGCATGGGCGTTCATTAATCGCGCCAAGTGCCATATAAGACAGTTGGCTGTGCGCGAGGCGGCTACTAATCTCCGGTCAACGACGCGCCCCCGTCCTCCCTGCCAGGTCCATACAGAGGCCACGCATGCCGGAGTCCGGGAAGCGCGAATCACCGGAACCCAGGCACACCATGATCCACGGCAAGACCACGCTAATCCCCCACATCGGCTACCCGACGGAATCGTTCAAGGCGCCGATGATCTACAACCCCTGGTTCGACCGGCAGGGCATCGACGCCGCCGTGATCCCGATGGGGATCAAGCCGGACGACTACGCGACGGTGTTCCCGGCGCTGTTCCGCATGACCAATATCCGCGGCGCCCTGGTCACCATGCCGCACAAGGTTGCCACCGTCGAGCTGGTCGACGAACTGACGCCCGCCGCCCGCATCGCCGGTGCCTGCAACGCCGTGCTGAGGCGCGACGACGGCACGCTGGTCGGCGACCAGTTCGACGGTGAGGGCTTCGTTCGCGGCATCCGGCGCAAAGGCTGCCGGCTGGAAGGCGCGCGCGCCATCGTGTCGGGCAGCGGCGGGGTGGGCAGCGCGATCGCCGCCTCGCTGGCGGCGGCCGGCGTGGCCGAGCTGGCGCTGTTCGACGCCCGCGAGGCAGCCGCGCGCGCCCTGGCGCAGCGCCTCGCCGCGCACTACCCGGCGCTGCGCGTCAGTACCGGCTCGGCCGACCCGGCGGGCTTCGATGTGGTGGTCAATGCCACGCCGCTGGGCATGCAGCCCGGCGATCCGCTGCCGTTCGACGTGGCGCGCATCGCCCCCGGCGCCATGGTCGGCGAGGTGGTGATGAAGCAGGAATACACGCCGCTGCTGCAGTCCGCGCTGGCCCGCGGCTGCAAGGTGCAGGTGGGCACGGACATGCTGTTCGAGATGATCCCGGCCTACCTGGAGTTCTTCGGCTATGGCACGGCAACGCCCGACGCGCTGCGGGAGGTGGCGCAGATCCGTTACTGACGCATCGACTGGTGCAGGGGCGCAAGCCCTTGCCGCAAGCCGCGCGCGGGCCACCATCAAAAAGGCACGCCGGCAAGCAAGACTTCTTTTCCATTGGTGGAGACAGACAACATGACAACGACTCACAAGGAGCTGCCAGCGGCTTCCGCGTTCGGCAACTCGCTCGGCGACAAGGTGCGTGCCGCCTTTGCCTTCGGCAAGGTGCGCTGGGGCATGCTGGCGCTGGTGTTTTTCGCAACCACGCTGAATTATGTGGACCGCGCCGCGCTGGGCGTGCTGCAGCCGGTGCTGGCCAAGGCCATGGCCTGGACCGCGCAGGACTACGCCAATATCAATTTCTGGTTCCAGGTCGGCTATGCCATCGGCTTCGCGCTGCAGGGCCGCTTTATCGACCTGGTCGGCGTCAAGCGCGCCTTTGCGCTGGCGGTGCTGCTGTGGAGCATTGCCTGCGGCGCGCATGCGTTCGCGGCGTCGGCGGTCGGCTTCATGATCTGCCGCTTCTTCCTCGGCTTGTCGGAAGCGGCCAACTACCCGGCGTGCGTCAAGACCACGCGCATCTGGTTCCCGGCCAGCGAGCGCGCGATCGCCACCGGCATCTTCAATGCCGGCACCAACGTCGGCGCGATGCTGACGCCGATCATGCTGCCGCTGATCCTGCAGGCATGGGGCTGGCAGGCCGCGTTCCTGGTGATCGCCTCGCTGGGCGCGATCTGGCTGGCGTTCTGGTTCAAGCGCTACCACAACCCGGAGCAGCACCCGACCGTCACCGCCGCGGAACTGGCGCACGTCACCCGCGACACCGATCCGCCGGCCCAGCGCATCCGCTATGCGCAGATCCTGCGCATGCGCGGCACCTGGGCCTTTGCGCTGGCCTACGCCATTACCGCGCCGGTGTTCTGGTTCTACCTGTACTGGCTGCCGCCATTCCTCAACCAGCAATACCAGCTCGGCATCAGCGTGACGCAGATGGGCATTCCGCTGATCGTGATCTACCTGTGCGCTGATGTGGGCAGCGTGGGCGGCGGGGCACTGTCGTCGTGGCTGATCGCGCGTGGCATGCCCGCGGTGCGGGCGCGGCTGCTGTCGATGCTGGTCTTTGCCGTGTGCATCATTTCGGTGGTGATGGCCGCCGGTGCCAGCAGCCTGTGGATGGCCGTGGCCGCGATCTCGGTGGCGATCGGCGCGCACCAGGCATGGACCGCGAACATCTGGAGCATGGTGATGGACTACACGCCCAAGCACGTGGTCAGCTCGGTGTTCGGCTTCGGCGGCATGATCGGCGCGATCGGCGGCATGTTCATGACGCAACTGGTGGGCTACGTGCTGACCGTGACCAACAACAACTATGCGGTGCTGTTCACGATGATCCCGTGCGCTTACTTCATCGCGCTGACGTGGATGTTCTTCCTCGCGCCGCGCAAGGTGCCTGACGCCGTCTGACCACATCCCCCGGCGGCACGGCTCGTGCCGCGCGACGACAACAAAGACCGAGACAACACTCCAATGCATAAACGATTCATTGCGCTGCTCGCGCTGGGCGCGGGCAGCGTGCCCGCTGTCGCCCAGACTTCCGGTGGCGTCACGCTCTACGGGCTGCTCGATACCACCATCCGCTACAGCACCAACGAAGACGCGGCCGGCCACAGCCGCACGCAGATGACTGACGGCGTGCTGACCGGCAGCCGCTGGGGCATCCGCGGCACCGAGGATATCGGCGGCGGCAACAAGGCGTGGTTCATCCTGGAATCAGGCTTCTCGCCAGACACGGGGACCAGCCAGCAGGGCGGACGGCTGTTCGGGCGTACCGCGGTAGTCGGCTTCGACGGTCCCTACGGCAAGCTCGCGCTCGGCCGCCAATACACGCTGGCGCATGAAGTGCTGTCGTCGTACGAGGCGATGGCCTTTGCCAACAACTCCATCGTCGGCTACCAGGGCGGCAACTATACGGGGCTGCGCTACGACAACACGCTCAAGTACATCAAGAGCTTTGGCGGCCTGCAGGTGGCGGCGGCCTATACCTTCGGCGAGGTGCCGGGCAGCATGAAGGCCAGTTCCGCAGCGGCCGGCTCGCTGGTGTACAGCTCGGGCCCGCTCGAGATCGGCGCGGTCTACCAGCAGACGCAGAACGTCACCTCGGCCTACTTCGGCGCCGTGCCGGCGGCGCAGGCGAGCAAGCAGACGGTGTGGGGCGTGGGCGGGACGTGGAAGGCGGCGCGGTCGCAATACTACCTGGGCTACACCAACAACCGGCTCGACGTGGCGGACTACCGCAACAACGTGGGCTATGTCGGCACGCGTTTCAGCCTGACGGATGCGCTGGCGTTTATCGGCACGTTCCAGGTCGACTGGCTGCGGCACGCGGGGCAGGGCGGCAAGCGGCTGACCACCGCGGGCATGCTCGACTACAACTTCAGCAAGCGTACCGATGTGTATGTGGAGGTGGACTACACCCACCTGCAGGGGCAGTGGATTGCGCTGAACAGCGGAGCGGGGTTTGTGAGCAGCGGGAATACGTATGGGAACAAGACGCGGCTGGGGGTGATGGCGGGGGTGAGGCATAAGTTCTGAGCGCGCAGTGCAAGCCTATCCATCGCTGCGGGTGTGCTCCCTCTCCCGCACGCGGGAGAGGGGAGCAAGCCGCCGGCATGCGACGGCGGCCGGACAGCGCTCACGCCGGATCTGTTTGCGCCGCCACCCCCGTCACCTGCGCCACCGCCGCCACCGCCAGCCCATACCCGTTCACCCCCAGCCCCGCCATCACCCCCACCGCCACTGGCGAAATCCACGACTTGTGCCGGAACGCCTCGCGCGCATGCACGTTGGAGACGTGGTACTCGATCACCGGCACTGCTGCGCCCTTGATGGCATCGTGCAGTGCAATCGACGTATGCGTGAGCGCGCCCGCGTTCAGCACCACGCCGGCCATCTCGCCGCTCGCGCACAGCTTGCCCGCCTCATGGATCCAGTCGATCAGCTGCCCTTCGTGATTGCTTTGCCGGCACTCGGCCTGCAGCCCGAGCCGCTGCGCGGCCTGCTGGCAGATGCGTTCCACGTCGGCCAGGGTCTCGCTGCCGTAGACGGCCGGCTCGCGCGTGCCGAGCAGGTTGAGGTTGGGCCCGTTGAGCACCAGTACTGTCTTCATCATGTCTCCTTCATGTCCCGTGTCATCGGCCGCGATGCTGGCGCGGCCACGGCCGATAGCCTATCGTTTAGCCCTCGTCCCATCATCCACTGCCATGGAAACTCAGCATGCGCCCAGCGCGAACAATGACCCGTTCCTGCGCGACCTGCGGCTGTTCTGCACGGTGGCGCGGCGCGCCAGCTTTATCGCCGCGGCCCAGGAGACGGGCATTTCGCCGGCCCATGTGAGCAAGCGCATCGCCATGCTGGAGGCAATGCTCGGCGCAAGGCTGTTCCATCGCACCACGCGCCGCGTCAGCGTCACCGCCGAAGGCGAGAGCGCGTTTGCGTGGGCGCAGAAGATCCTGGAAGACGTGGATGGCATGCTGGAAGCGGTCGGCGGTGCCGGTGGCGAAGCGCGCGGGCAGTTGCGCATCGCCACCAGCCTGCGGCTGGGGCGCCGGCATGTGGCGCCGGTGCTGTCGCTGCTGCGGCAGCAGCATCCGGGGCTGGAGGTGTGGCTGGAGCTGCTCGACCGCCGCGTCGACCTGATCGGCGAGCAGTTCGACCTCGATATCCGCGTGGGCGAGGTGCACGAGCCGCACCTGATCGCCAGCCGCATCGCCACCGGCAGCCGCGTGCTGTGCGCGGCGCCGGCTTACCTGGCGCGGCGCGGCATGCCGGAGCATCCGTCCGACCTGCCGCGCCATGACTGCCTGCTGCTGCGCGAGCGCGACCAGGCCTTCGGCGTGTGGCGGCTGCAGGGACAGGACGGCGCCTGGGAGACCACGAAAGTCACCGGCCCGATGGCATCGAATGTTGCCGACGTGACGCACGAGTGGGCCCTGGAGAGCTACGGCATCATCATGGCGTCGGTCTGGGACGTGGCCGCCGCCGTGCGCGCGGGCGATCTGGTGCGCGTGCTGCCCGGCTGGCAGCATCCGTCCGACATCTGGGCCGTGACCAGCGCGCGGGCATCGGCCTCGGCGCGCATGCGCGTGTGCCTGGCCTTCCTGAAGGCGCAACTGACACAAGGGCCGCACGCGCTGGCGACGTCGCTGGAAGGCTAGGCGCGCTACAGCACGCGCATGATCAGCAGCGCCGTGTCCTGCATCACCTGCAGCACGCGGTCCAGCGCCTGCTGCGGGGTCTCGTCGCCGATCGGCATGTTGACCGACAGCGCGGCGATCACCTTGCCGTGGCGATCGCGCAGCGGTACCGCCACGCCGCGCACGCCGGTCTGCAGCTGCTGCTCCAGCATCGCGTAGCCCTGCGCGCCGGCCTTGCGGATCTCTTCCAGCAGCCGGTCGTGCTGCAGGATGGTGTAGGGCGTGTAAGGCGCCAGCACCACGTTTTCCAGCCATGTCCTGACTTGCTCTTCCGGCCGCGACGCCAGCATCATCACGCCCGCCGAGCCCAGCGGCGCCGGCACCCGCGCTCCCAACACAAAGCCCGTGCTCATCACGCGGTTGGTGCTGGTGCGGGCGATGAACACCAGCTCCCAGCCATCGAGCACGCTCAGGTAGGCGGCCTCGCCAAGCTGCGCGGTGATCTGCTGCAGGAACGGCTGCACCGTGCGTGGCAGCCGCGCCGAATCGAAGTACGACCAGCCCACCTTGAGCACGCGCGGCGTCAGGCTGAACAGCGTGCCGTCGCTGGTGGTGTAGCCCAGGTGCTCCAGCGTCAGCAGGTAACGGCGCGCCGCGGTGCGCGTCAGGCCGGTGCGCTCGGCCGCCTGCGTCGGGGTCAGGCGCGGATGGTCGTGGTCGAAGGCCTCCAGGATGGCCAGGCCTTTCTCCAGCCCGGCGATCCAGTCGCGCCGGTTCAGCGGTTCGTTTTCCATGGTTAACCCTTGCTTCGCGCGATATATGACCGTAGTGGAGCGATTGTCGCACGCATACGCGCGAATGACGGTTGTTGCAGGCAATGATGGCTCATAACCTTGGGACATCCAAGCCGCAACCTCGACTGACCGCCATGACCCTCTTTCCTGCCCCGCTGCGCAAATCGATCGCCACCGTCACCTTGTCGGGATCGCTGCCGGAGAAGCTGCAAGCCGCTGCCGGCGCTGGTTTCGACGGCGTGGAGATCTTCGAGGACGACCTGCTGCAATTCCCCGGCACGCCTGCCGAGGTCCGGCGCATGGCCGCCGACCTCGGCCTGCAGATCCTGCTCTACCAGCCGCTGCGCGATTTCGAGGCCATGCCGGGCGGCCTGTCCGCCGCGGAGCTGGCGCGCGCGGAGCGGAAGTTCGACGCAATGGAGCAACTCGGTGTGGAACTGGCGCTGGTCTGCAGCAACGTGCAGGAAGCGGCGCTAGACGATCCCGCACGCGCCGCCGCCGACCTGCACGCGCTGGCCGAAGCCGCGGCCCGCCGCGGCCAGCGCCTGGGTTACGAGGCGCTGGCCTGGGGCCGCCATGTGCGCCGCTGGCGGCAGGCCTGGGACATCGTGCAGCGCGCCGGACATCCCGCGCTGGGGCTGATGCTGGACAGCTTCCACACGCTCGCGCTGGGCGATACGCTGCATGGCCTCGACGCCGTGCCGGCCGAGCGGATCTTCTTCGTCCAGCTCGCCGACGCGCCGCGCATGTCGCTGGACGTGCGCACCTGGAGCCGCCACCACCGCAATTTCCCCGGCCAGGGCGACCTGCCGGTGGTCGGCTTCACGCGTGCCGTGCTGCGGGCCGGCTATTGCGGACCGCTGTCGCTCGAGGTGTTCAACGATGCCTTCCGCGTGGCGCCCCCGTTGCCGGTCGCGCAGGACGGGCTGCGCTCGCTGGAATGGCTGGAGGCGGTGACGAACGGCGTGCCCATGGCCGCAGCGCGCGCCGGCGGCGCTGCCCTCGCGGCACGCTAAAAGGCCAACACGCCGACACGCTATACCGCGCCCGCATGTTGCGCCGCCGGCCTTGCCGGCAAGGCGCGTTCGCGGGCCGCCACCGCAGTGCCGGCCACGCCGCTGACGGCAATCATCGCCACGCCCAGCAGCGACCAGGCGTCGGGCAGCCAGCCGAATACCAGCCAGCCGCCCAGCATGGCGAAGGCAATCTGCAGGTAGAGATAGGGCGTCAGCACGCCAACGGGCGCACGCGCATAGGCCAGCACCAGGAACATGTGCCCGGCGCAGCCGGCGAGCGCCATGCCCGCCAGCAGCCACCAGTGCAGCGCCTCGACGTGCCAGGTCCAGGCCAGCGGCAGCGCCGCCGACAGGAGCAGCGCAGCAATGCAGCCGGTATAGAAATGCGTGGTGCCGGCGCCGTCGGTCCGGGTCAGCACGCTGGTCAGCAACTGGTAGGCGGCATTGAGGCAGACCGCCGCGAGCGGCAGCAGCATGGCCGGCTCCAGGTCGGCGCCGGGCCGGATTACCATCAGCGCGCCGGCAAATCCGGCCAGCAGGCAGAGCCAGCGCAGCGCCGACATGCGCTCGCCGAACAGCGTCGCCGCCGCCAGCGCGATCGCCAGCGGCGTCAGGCTGACCACCGCGGTGAACTCGCCCACAGGCAGCACCTGCAGGCTGAAGAACGCGCAAGCGCTGGACAGCAGCATGGTCACCGCGCGCGTGGCCTGCAGCCACGGCCGGCGCGTGCGCAGCAGGATGCGGCCGCGCGCCGGCAGCAGCACCGCGCCGGTCAGTGCTGCCTGCGCGAGATAGCGCACCCACAGCGCCATCACCACCGGCACGGCGGCGCCGGTGATCTTGGTCATCGTATCGAGCGCGGCAAAGCATGCCACCGCGGCAACCATCAGTGCGATGCCCTGCAGGGGCCGCGAACTTCCCATGGCGCTCATGGCGCCACCCTCAACCACAACATGTCAGCGTTCCAGGCTGGTCCTTCATGAAGCCGAGGGTACTGTCCCGGGCGAGGCCGATGGCGGCTGCGGCTGGAAAGTCAGAATTCGCTGCCAGCGAACAATCCACTCAATGGATGAATCCGCCCTTGACGAAGCGTACCGGCTCGGCGTCGATGCGCAGTAACAGCGCCTCCGTAAGTCCCTGCGGCTTTCAACCGCTCCACCACACTCACCATTTCACCGTCCCCTTCTGCCACGACAACACCCGGTCCCGCGCCACGAACAGCAGCGTAATCACCCCGGAAAACAGGAGCGCCATCACGATCAGCGCCGCAGCCTGGGCGCGCCGCTGGCGACGCCGCCGCGCGTGCAGGAAACCATCGGCGAGATCGCCGCGCTGTTGCGGACCAACCAGGTCCTGCTCGACGATGCCGCCGCGCGCACCGACGCCAATGCGCCGCCCGCCGCCGCCCCGACAGCGGCCTGCTCACGTTCACCGTGACCGGCAATGCGATCCGCGCGGTGGAACTGGCGCTGCGGCTGGCCGGCAACCACGGCCTGAGCCGCAACCATCCGCTCGAGCGGCACTATCGCGACGTGCTGTGCAGCCGCATCCATACGCCGCAGAACGATTCGATCCTGGTCGCCGCCGGCAAGCACCACCTGGGCTTGCAGGGCGGGGCTTGCAGGGAGGACATGCGGGATGTGCGCCACTGGCATGAACCTGGCCGCCGCGCCGTGTTATGTTTGCAGCGGCAGCGCCCCGCAGAGGGCCCGAAGACAGAACCACCCCCGGAGGCATTCCATGAGCAGTTCTCCCGAAGCCAGCGGGCTCGCACCGCTGCGCGATTTCATCACCGGCCTGGCCGCACTGCTGGACCAGCATCCCGACGAGCCGCGCATCCTGCGCGAAGGCGGGGCGCTGCTGGCGCGGCTGGTGGCACGCGACGACTGGCTGCCCGAGGCATGGGCCGAGCCGCACCCCGAGTATTACCAGCAGCACCTGCTGCATTGCGATTCCGCCGAGCGCTTCTCGGTCGTCAGCTTTGTCTGGGGCCCGGGGCAGCGCACGCCCATCCACGACCACACCGTGTGGGGGCTAATCGGCATGCTGCGCGGGGCGGAGGAGTCGCAGCCCTTCGTGCTCGACGCCGCAGGCCGCCCCGTGCCGAAGGGCGAACCGGTGCGATTGCTGCCCGGGCAGGTCGAAGCCGTGTCGCCGACGCTAGGCGATATCCATCGCGTCAACAACGTGCACGACGACCGCGTCTCGGTCAGCATCCACGTGTACGGCGCCAATATCGGCGCGGTGCGCCGCTCGGTCTACGCCGAGGACGGCACCCGCAAGCCCTTTATTTCCGGGTATTCCAACCCGACCCTGCCCAACCTTTGGGACCGTTCCCGCGAAGCCTAGAAGTCATGACCATCCAGCACGCCACGCCAGCCGCCACGCCAGCTACCACGGCATTCCCGACCTTCACCCGCGCGCAGGTGCGCCAGGCCCTGCTGGCCGGCGCCGAGATTGCGCTGATCGACGTGCGCGAGGAAGATCCTTTCGCGCAGGAGCATCCGCTGTGGGCCGCGAACTTCCCGCTGTCGAAGCTCGAACTGGAAGCGTGGCCGCGCATCCCGCGCCGCGACACGCTGATCGTGGTCTACGGCGAACATGCCGGGGAGGACCTGGCGCCGCGCGCTGCGTCGGTGCTGCAAACGCTGGGCTATACCAACGTGCACCGGCTTGAAGGCGGACTGGCGGCCTGGATCGCCGGCGGCGGTGAAGTGTTCCGCGACGTCAACGTGCCGAGCAAGTCGTTCGGTGAAGTGGTCGAGGCAAAGCGCCATACGCCGTCCCTGTCCGCCGAGGAAGTGCAGGCGCTGATCGACAGCAAGGCCGATGCGGTGATCATCGACGCGCGCCGCTTCGACGAGTACCAGACCATGAGCATTCCCACTGCCACCAGCGTGCCCGGTGCCGAACTGGTGCTGCGCGTGCGCGAGCTGGCGCCCGACCCGCGCACGCAGGTGATCGTCAACTGCGCCGGCCGCACGCGCAGCATCATCGGCACGCAGTCGCTGGTCAACGCCGGCATTCCCAACCCGGTGGCGGCGCTGCGCAACGGCACCATCGGCTGGACACTGGCGGGGCAGCAGCTCGACCACGGCGCCAGCCGCCGCGCGCCTGCCGCGGTCGGCGCCGACAACCGCGACAGCGCCCGTCGCGGCGCACGCGAGATCGCCGACCGCGCCGGCGTGCGCCGCATTGCGCTGGCCGCGTTGCCTTCGCTGCAGGAGCCCGGCCGTACCGTGTACCGCTTCGACGTGCGCACGCCAGAGGAATTTGCCGAGGGCCACCTCCCGGGCTTCGTCAATGCGCCGGGCGGGCAGCTGGTGCAGGAAACCGACCACAACGCCCCCGTGCGCGGCGCGCGCATCGTGCTCGCCGATGACGACGACGTGCGCGCCAGCATGACCAGCTCATGGCTGGCGCAGATGGGCTGGGAGGTCTGGGTGGTGGAGCCGGTCGATGCCACCGCGCGCGGCGAGGCCGGCGCGGTGGCGGCCAATGTGCCGGTGCCGCCAGAGGTGCCGACGGTGACGCCCGCCGAACTGGCGGCGTGGCTCGGCAAGAACGCGGACGGCGGCACCGTGGTGCTCGATTTCACCGCCAGCGCCAACTACGTCAAGCACCATGTCCCGGGCGCGTACTTCGTCATCCGCGCGCAGCTGGCCGACGCGCTGGCGCGCATCCCGCAGGCACGGCGCTATGTGCTGACGTGCGGCTCCAGCCTGCTCGCGCGCTTTGCCGCCGCCGACCTGCAGCGGCTGACGGACGCGGAGGTGGCGGTGCTGGAAGGCGGCACGCGGGCGTGGATCGCGGCCGGGCTGCCGCTGGAGTCTGGCGAGACGCACCTGGCGTCAGAGCGCACCGACCGCTATCGCCGGCCGTACGAAGGCACCGACAATCCGCGGGAAGCGATGCAGGGCTATCTCGACTGGGAGTTCGGGCTGATCTCGCAACTGGAGCGCGACGGCACACATGGGTTCAGGGTGGTATAGCAAACCTGGTTCTCCGGGGGGCGCGCGCTGTCCGAAACGCCCGGCCTAGGGTTATCCCGGGCCCTCCAACGATCTGCTGGTAAAATTCGCCTATTGACATGCATCTTTTCGCTGCATTGCGGAACGAACGTAACGATTCTCTGTCAATCGTAATCGCTACGTTACAATGCTGTCCCGCAGCACGACCGGCGCCCGTCCGAAACGGCGCGGCCGCCTCGTGCCCGACGCCCCCGACCCATGCGATTGTTGTTCCTGCTGCTGACTGCCATGTGCCTGTCACTGCTCTCCTTTGGAGCGGTGGCGGACGCGCGCGCGTCCGTGCAGCCGGAGGTCCAGGCAGCCAGTAACGAACTGGCCGCGCTGCAGTCGGTGGACGACATGGGCCGCGTCATCGTTCCTGGCGACGATGGCCTGAGTGACGACGACATCTGCGCAGAGCCGCCGCCCGGGTACTGCAATATCTGGTCGGCCGACCTGCTCGATCCGCTGGACCTGCTGGATGAAATCGAGGAATCCAGCGCCCTTATTGCCTTGCCCCCGGTGAAGTTTCTGCTGCCCGCCGGGGAGGTCGCGCAACATCCCCACGGCCGCGCCGAACCGCCGCCTTCGGCCTTCTTCCGGCCGCCAATTTCCCGCTCCTGAGCGCCGGGCGTTCACACGCCTTGCCGCTCCCCCGCACGCACGCGCTGCCTCCGCAGCCGCCGTGCCGCGGGCCGCGCCCCCTTGCCTGATATCGCCAGCCTGCCCGCCGCCATCGCGCGCGGGCAAGCCGCTGCCGTAGTTCGTCCCGCCGTGACTCGCGCCGGGGCGCGCGGCGGCATGGCGCAGGCGTCGCATTGCTTGCATTCCGGACTCATGACAACAACCAAGCTGACCCTGATCGCGTCGCTTTCGCTGCTCGCGTTCGCCGCTGCCCCGGCCCATGCCGGTGAGCAGGGCGCCGCCACGGCGAAGGCCGCGGGGGCGGCGGGCACCGTGCCCGCCGCCCCGGCCGCACCGCTCTCCAAGCCTTCTTCGAGGACTTCCGCCGCCACGGCGCCCACTCCCGGCGCCGAGCTGCTGGCCGCCACGGCCGTGCCCAAGGCTGCCTCCGCACGCCCCGCGGGTGCCGCGGCTGGCCCCGCTTTCTCGCTGCCGCAACTGCTCGACATGGCGCAGTCGACCAACAAGGGCGTCGCCGTGGCCGAGGCCAATGTCGATGCCGCCAGCGCCGCCATCAGCAGCGCGCGCGCCTATCCCAATCCGCAGGTCGAAGTGATGTACGGCCGCCTGTCCGGCAAGCAACCCGGCGTGACCAGCGGCAATGCGCCGAGCTACGCCGTGGTGCAGAAGCTGGACTACCCGCACCAGCGCAGCCTGCGCGAGGCCATGGCCTCGCGCGGCCTGGAGTCGTCGCAGGCGGCCCGCCAGGGTTTCCGCGCCGACCTCGCCGCGCGCGTCAAGACCTCCTACTACGACGTGCTGCGGCGCGAAAGCGAGCTGCATGCCGCCGAGGAAGACCTGGCGATGATGCGGCAGATCCATTCGCGCGCACGCCTGCGCGTGGAGGTGGGCGAAGCGCCGCGCTATGAACTGATCAAGGCCGAGACTGAACTGCTGGCCTCGCAGAAGAACCAGCAGACCGCCGAGTTGCGCGTGAACCAGGCCAAGGCCGCGCTGCGCCAGCAGGTCGGCGGCGCCATGCCGGGCCAGTTCTCGCTGGACGGCACGCTGGCACAGTCGCCGGACGTGCCGCCGCTGCCGGTGCTGCGCGACACCATGACCGCGAGCAATGCCGAGCTGGTCCAGCGCCGCACGGAACTGGAGCGCGCCCGCCTGGGCGTCGACTACCAGCGCTCGCTGCGCTGGCCGGAAGTGGCGGTGCGCGCCAGCACCGACCGCCAGCCCGACAACAACGTCTCGCAGATCGGCCTGGTCATGACCATCCCGCTGTGGGACCGCCGCCGCGGCCCGATGGGCGAGGCCACTGCGCAGGCGACGCAGGCGCAGAGCGCGCTGGAAATGCGCGAGTTCGAGCTGGCGCAGGAACTGGAATCCGCCTACCGCCAGTACGAGATCACGCAGGCGCAGGTGACCGCGCTGGAGTCCGGCATCGTGCGTGAGGCCGAGTCGGCGCTGGGCGTGGCCGAGGCCGCCTACCGCTTCGGCGAGCGCGGCATCCTTGACTTCATCGATGCCCAGCGCGTGCTGCGCAGTGCGCGCAACGAGCTGATCGCCGCCCAGTACGAGCAGCAGCTGGCCGCCATCCAGATCGAAAAGCTCATGTCGACCGCCCCGGGCGCCACCGCCGCGCCAGGCCTGCCGCCGACCTCCACCATCGAACAGAAATAACCATGCGTCCCAATTTCCTGCTTTCGCTGACGGCCGCTGCCGTCCTGACGTTCAGCCTGGCGGCCTGTTCCGACAAGCCTGAACCCGTTGCCGAGGCGCCCAAGCTGCCGCCCGGCGTGATCCAGCCGGAAGGCAACCTGCAGCAGTCGCTGAAGGTGGCGCCGGTCACCACGTCCCCGTTCAGCGAGATGCTGCGCGTGGCCGGCCGCATCGACTTCGACGAACAGCGCGTATCGCGTATCGGCGCCAGCGTGACCGGCCGCGTCACCGACCTGTATGCCACGCTCGGCCAGGAAGTGAAGGCCGGCCAGGTGCTGGCGCGCCTGCACAGCAGCGAGCTGGGCGCGGCGCAGATGTCGTTCCTGAAGAGCGAGGCGCAGCACGACCTGCAGGTGCGCAACGCCGAGCGCGCACGCCAGCTGTTTGCCGCCGACGTGATCGGCCGCGGCGAGCTGCAGCGCCGCGAGAGCGAACTGGCGATCGCCTCCGCCGAGATGCGCGCCTACCGCGACCAGCTGCGCGTGCTCGGCATGTCGCAAGGCTCGATCGCCGAGCTGGCGAAGAATGGCAGCATCAACTCGCATTCGCCGGTGTATTCGAGCATCAGCGGCACCGTGGTCGAGCGCAACGTGGCGCAGGGCCAGGTGGTGCAGCCGGCCGACGCGCTCTACACCGTGGCAGACCTGTCGCGCGTGTGGGTCGTGGCCGAGGTGCCCGAGCAGCAGGCCGCGCAGGTCGCCGAAGGGCAGAGCGTGGAGATCGAGGTGCCGTCGCTGGCCAACGGCAAGGGCGGCAACACCATCACCGGCAAGCTGATCTACGTGGGCCGCACGGTCAGCCCGCAGTCGCGCACGGTGCTGGTCCGTACCGAGCTGGAGAACCGCGAAGGGCGCCTGAAGCCCGCCATGCTGGCCAGCATGCTGATCGCCGGCAAGCCGCAGGACCAGCTGGTGATTCCCGCCGCCGCGGTGGTGCGCGAAGGCAACGACGAGCTGGTCTATGTCGAGATGCCGGGCAACAAGTTCCGCCTGACCAAGGTCAAGCTGGGCGCCGAGAGCGACGGCATGCGCGTGGTGCAGAACGGCGTGAAGGCCGGCGACCGCATCGTGGTCGATGGCGCGTTCCACCTGGACAACGAGCGCAAGCGCATCGAGCAAGGGTAATCGGACATGATGAAATCCCTAGTCGAAGCCGCCATCAAGCAGCGGCTGGTGGTTTGCGTGCTGGCCGTGGTGCTGTTCTTCTTCGGCCTGCGCGCTGCCACCAAGCTGTCGGTGGACGCCTTCCCCGATGTGACCAACGTGCAGGTGCAGATCGCCACCGAAGCCGCGGGCCGTTCGCCCGAGGAAGTCGAGCGCTTTGTCACCGTACCGGTGGAAATGGCGATGACGGGCCTGCCCGGCCTGGAAGAGATGCGCTCGCTGAACAAGGCGGGCCTGTCGCTGATCACGCTGGTCTTTACCGACGCCACCGACGTGTACTTTGCACGCCAGCTGGTGATGGAGCGCCTGATCGAAGTGGGCGGGCGCATGCCGGAAGGCGTGTCGCCGGTGCTGGGCCCGGTCTCGACCGGCCTGGGCGAGGTCTACCAGTACACGCTGGATCGTGCCGATGACGGCAACCGCGAACTGACCCAGGAAGAGCTGGCCGAGCGCCGCATCGCCCAGGACTGGGTGGTGCGCCCGCTGCTGCGCTCGATCCCGGGCGTGGCCGAGATCAACTCGCAGGGCGGCTACGTGCGGCAGTACCAGGCGCTGGTCAACCCGGAGCGCATGCGCCACTACGGTGTGTCGATCCAGCAGGTCTACCAGGCGCTGGCGCGCAACAACGCCAACTCCGGCGGTGGCGTGCTGCCGCATTACGCCGAGCAGTACCTGATCCGCGGCGTCGGCCTGGCCAAGGGCGTGGAGGACCTCGGCAGCATCGTGCTGAAGGAAGTCGACGGCACGCCGGTCTACCTGCGCGACGTGGCCAATGTCACCATCGGCCATGAGGTGCGGCAGGGCGCGCTGGTCAAGAACGGCCAGACCGAAGCCGTCGGCGGCATCGTCATGATGATGCGCGGCGGCAATGCCAAGGAAGTGGTCAGCCGCGTGAAGGCGCGCGTGGCCGAGATCAACGAGCGCGGCATGCTGCCCGGCAAGCTGCAGATCGTGCCGTACTACGACCGCAGCGAGCTGGTCGATGCCGCGCTGTGGACCGTGACCAAGGTGCTGCTCGAAGGCGTGGTGCTGGTGGTGATCGTGCTGTTCCTGTTCCTGGGCGACGTGCGCTCGTCGGTCATCGTGCTGGCCACGCTGGTGCTGACGCCATTGCTGACCTTCATGGTGATGAACCACGTCGGGCTGTCGGCCAACCTGATGTCATTGGGGGGGCTGGCGATCGCTATCGGCCTGATGGTCGACGGCTCGGTGGTGGTGGTCGAGAACGCGTTCGAGCGATTGGGGCACAAGGAGCCGGGGCTGACCAAGACCGAGATCCTGGTGAAGGCCGTGCAGGAAGTGGCCACGCCGGTGATCGTCGGCGTGGGCATCATCATCCTGGTGTTCCTGCCGCTGATGACGCTGTCCGGCATGGAAGGCAAGATGTTCGCGCCGCTGGCGTTCACCATCTCGATCGCGCTGGCGATCTCGCTGTTCCTGTCGCTGACGCTGTCGCCGGTGCTGTCGTCGTACCTGCTCAAGGGCGGCGCCGAGCATGACACGTTCCTGATTGCCTTCATGAAGCGCCACTACCTGCGGATGCTGCACTGGGCGCTGGGCAACAGCCGCAAGACCGTGCTCAGCGCGGTGGGCGCGTTTGTCGCCACGCTGCTGATCGTGCCGCTGCTGGGTACCTCGTTCATCCCCGAGATGAAGGAAGGCTCGATCGTTCCCGCGATCGACCGCGTGCCGAACATCTCGCTGGAAGAGTCGATCAAGCTGGAGAAGGAAGCCAACAAGCTGGTGCTGGGCGTGCCGGGCGTCAAGTCGGTGGTGTCCGGCGTGGGCCGCGGCGAAAGCCCGGCCGACCCGCAGGGCCAGAACGAATCGACCCCGATCGCCAGCCTGAAGGACCGCGACCAGTGGCCCGACGGCTGGACCCAGGACGATATCGCCAACGCGATCCGCGAGAAGCTCAAGGCCATCCCCGGCGTGCAGATCGTGATGGCGCAGCCGATCTCGGACCGCGTCGACGAAATGGTCAGCGGGGTGCGCTCGGACGTGGCGGTGAAGGTGTTCGGCGACGACCTGGACAAGCTGCGCGAGCTGGCCGGCGAGATCTCGCGCGTGGCCGGCGGCATCCAGGGGTCGCAGGATATCCGTATCGAGCGCGTCTCGGGCCAGCAGTACCTGTCGATCGAGATCGACCGCCAGGCGATCGCGCGCTACGGGCTGAACGTCTCCGACATCCACGATGTGATCGAGATCGCGATCGGTGGCAAGCGCGCCACGGATATCTTCGAAGGCGAACGCCGCTTTGCAGCGTCGGTGCGCTTGCCGGACGATTTCCGCAACAATGTCCAGGCGATCCGCCAACTGCTGGTGAACACCCCTGCCGGCATGCAGGTGCCGCTGCAGAGCGTGGCGAAGATCGAGGTCAACGACGGCCCGGCCCAGATCAGCCGCGAAATGGCCAAGCGCCGCGTCGTGGTGATGATCAACGTGAAGGACCGCGACCTCGGCGGCTTCGTGGCCGAGCTGCAGCAGGCCACGGCATCCAAGGTCAAGCTGCCGGAAGGCTACTACCTCGAATGGGGCGGCCAGTTCCAGAACATGGAACGCGCCATGGGCCACCTGAAGATCATCGTGCCGGTCACCATCGCCGCGATCTTCTTCCTGCTGTTCCTGCTGTTCAACTCGCTGCGCTTTGCCACGCTGATCATCACGGTGCTGCCGTTCGCATCGATCGGCGGCATCATCGGGCTGTTCGTCACCGGCGAATACCTGTCGGTGCCGGCCTCGGTGGGCTTTATCGCGCTGTGGGGCATGGCGGTGTTGAACGGCGTGGTGCTGGTGTCGTATATCCGTTCGCTGCGCGATTCGGGCTTGTCGCTCGACGAGGCGGTGGTGCAGGGCGCGACGCAGCGATTCCGTCCGGTGATGATGACCGCGACCATCGCGATGCTGGGCCTGGTGCCGTTCCTGTTCTCTACCGGCCCCGGATCCGAGGTGCAGCGTCCGCTGGCGGTGGTGGTGATCGGCGGGCTGATTACGTCGACGCTGCTGACGCTGGTGATGGTGCCCACGCTGTACCGGTGGTTCGATGACAGCAAGCCGGATCCGACGAGGGATGTGCCGGTTTAAGGTTTGCCTTGTGTTTATGTCGTGGAACGCCCTATGCGCTGGTTGTGTGTGGGGCGTTTTTTTTGCTGGGTTTTGGTGCCTTGCGGCTTGGCAGCCGCAGCCCGAGCCCGAGCCCGAGCCCCAAATTCCCCCCTCAAGCCAACCTCATCTCCAACCGCCTGGACCACAAATCCATCGTGAAATCCGGCTCCTGATGATGAATATGCCGATACAACCCAGGCTGCGCACCGATCGCATCATGCACCGCCTGCGCAGTGATCTGCTGCTCCGCGAACAGGTGCCGGAAATGGCAGGCGACAACGACGCCATCTTCGCTCAATGCCCCCGCCGCAAGCGCCGCGACCTCATGCCAGTCGGACTTCGGGAAGTAATACCCCAGTTCGGAAAACACGATCAGATCGAATGAGCCCTCGGGCCATTGCTGCGGCAGTTCCCCCGTCAGCACCTGCACGTGCGCAAACTCCGCCACGCGTTGGCGCGCCTGCCCGGCCGCGCTGTCGGCCAGTTCCATTGCCACCAGCGCATCGCAGCGCGGTGCCAGCTCAACGGTAAGATGCCCGCCGCCGCAGCCGGGCTCGAACGCGCGTGCGAAGCGTTCGCGCGGCAGCGTGGCCATCAGCAGCGCGCGCTTGCGTGCCTCGTACCAGCGCGTGCCCATGCCCCAGGGGTCGTCCTGCCGGCCATACAGCCGGCTGAAATAATCGCGGTCGACCGGCATGATCAATAGCCGTAGTACGGCGCCTGCTGGTAGTAGCCGGACGGCTGCGGGCCGCACGGCACGTACGCGCGGTCGTAGTCGCGGTAGCAATAGCCCGGCGGCACCGCCGGCGCCGCATACGAGACCGGCGCGGGGGCGTAGGTGACCGGCGGCGGCGCCACCGCGACCGGGGCGGCCACGACTGGCGCCGATGCAAGCGCCGCACCGAAGGCCAGGCCGACCAGTGCGCCGACGGCGAGGACCGCGCCGGCATTCGACCCGCCGCCATGATGGCGGCCGCGGCGACGATTCGGGTGGAGGGGCGCATGTCGGACTCCTAGTGATGCAGCTCGTGTTCCTGAATGATGGATGCAAACTGCCCGGCGAGGTGTTTCGCCGCGGATGCCGACTTGTTAGCTTTGTAACAGGGGCTTTTTACCGGACCGGTTTTTAACGGGCTGTAATACACCCCCTCTAACGGGCCCTGTCCGGAAGCCCTCTCTCAGGGTTTGGGCCAGCCCGCGCGCGCCCGCGCAGGGCGGGCGTACCGATGTTCTGAGCCGGACCAGCGGGGCACAGCGAGCGGCGGACTTATCCCGCCGCGTACGCGCGCTGCGATGCTTCACCGAACGGCGGCAGGTTCTCCAGCCGCAGCGATTGCGGTTCGGTCAGCGCAATGTCGGCTGCGCGCAACCGCTTGAGGATCTCGAACAGCAGGTCGCTGCGCGTAGTCGCGGCGATGCGCGGGCTGCTGACGTAGCCCGTCACCGACAGCGTAATGCCGTTGGGCGCCAGCTGGCTGAACATGACCGACGGCGCCGGCACGTCCAGGATGGATTCGTTTTCCTTGTAGACATCGATCAGCAGGTCGCGCAGCTGTTCCGGATCGGTATTGAGCGGGAACGTCAGCTGCAGCGACGCCACGCCCTGCGTGCTGTTGCTCATGGTCACGTTGCGCACGTTCTGCGAGATCAGCTGCGAATTGGGCACGATCACGGTCGAGCGATCGCCCAGCTGGATCTCGGTTGCGCGCACGTTGATGCGGCGGATGTCGCCCTCCACGCCGGACAGGCTGACCATGTCGCCGACCTTGACCGGGCGCTCGGTCAGCAGGATCAGGCCCGAGACAAAGTTCTTCACGATCTCCTGCAGGCCAAAGCCGATGCCCACCGACAGCGCGCTGACGATCCAGGCCAGGTTGTCCCAGCGCACGCCCAGCAGCGACAGCGTCAGCAGCACCAGCAGCACATAGCCGACATTGCTGAACAGCGTGATCAGCGAGGCGCGCAGCCCCGGCTCCTTGCACACCTTGGGCAGGAGCTCCGCGTCGAGCCAGCGCCGCACCGAACGCAGCAGCCAGATGCCCACGCCGAGCGCCAGCACCGCATTCAGGATGCGCTCCGGCATGATGTTCAGGCTGCGCAGCTTTTCGCCGCCCAGCACCATCAGCAGGCTGTTGAGCAGGTCCGCCGGCGTGGTGCCGAAGCCACCGGTCAGCAGCGCCACCACCGCGACCAGCAGCAGCACGCTGGCGCCGATGCCGGACAGGATGGTCGAGGCCTGCTCCAGGTGCGAATCGTCGACGCCGAACAGCTGCTTGATGACGCGGCCGCTGGCGTGGTTGGTCGACAGCACGGCCTCGCACACATCGCGCGTGACCTGCGTCAGCAGGTACAGGCTGCACAGTACGATGTCGAACCAGACCAGCTCATAGGTCAGGAAGCGCGCGAAGCTGATATAGCCGGCCAGCAGCGCGACCATCGACACAATCACCAGCACCGTCACGGCGGCGTGGATCATGCCGGCCAGCGTGGCGCGCGCCTCCGGGCGTTCGCCCGCGGCGGCGAGTTCGTTGCGCACGCGGTTGGCGCGCAGCAGCGCCGCGCCGATAGTCAGCACCACCACAAGCGACACCAGCCCGCGGCCCAGCAGCGTGACCTGCACGGTGGTGTCGGCGATGCGGTTGATCTGCTCGAGCGTGCCGGCCAGCAGCAACAGGCCGGCCAGCACGGCGGGGAATGGCTTCATCGCCAGCGCGACCGGATCGGCCAGCGCGGGCAGGCGCCAGCTGGGATGCCGCGTGCACAGCAACGCGCGCCCCAGCCCGACGATCAGCGCGCTGGTCAGCGTCAGCTTGACCAGCTGCGCATAGATTGCCATCACGTCGGGCGGCAATTCATAGTTGCGCGCGAAGGCGTGGTAGACCAACTGCACCGCCAGCCCGGTGGTGCAGACCGTCGCCAGCGTGGTCGCCAGCGCCAGCGCGCTGCGGCGCAGGCGCGTCTCGGGCAGCCGGGTCAGGCAGAACCACGCCAGCGCGCGCTCGGCCAGGCGCCGTCCCAGCGTCCATACCGCCAGCGCGAGCAGCAGCAGCGCCACCGTGGCCGCGCGCTGCGACGGCTGCCACGCCAGCTGCAGCATCGGCACCACCTGGTCGCGGAAGCCGTCCAGGCGCGCCTGGTCCTCCGGCGGCGGGCTGAACAGCGGCTGCCAGAACTGCGGGTTCAGGATGCTTTCCGAGCGCAGCGCGAGCTGGTCTTTCAGGTGGCCGCGCTCCAGGCGAGCCAGCTGTTCGCTCAGGTTGGCGATATTCTTCTTGCTCTCCGCCGCCTGCTTGAGATGCGCGTCGAGCTGCGTGCGGCGCGTGTTCAGTCCGGCGCGCTGCTTTACCACCGCGGGGGCTTCCCTGGTGGTGCCGTCGACCGGCGGCGGACCGAGCACGTCGAGCTGTGCCTGCAACTGCTCGCGTTGTGGCGCCAGGGCCGCGCTGAGCTTGTCGGCGTCGGCATCCAGCTGCCGCAGCGTCTCTTGCAGGTCATGCAGCTTGGTATTCCCGTCGGGGTCTGAAGCCTGCTGCTTGACGCTGTCCTGCTCGGTCTGCAGGCGCTTGAGTTCGGCGGTGGCCTCGGCGTGGGTCAGCGCGGGCGCTTGCGCGGCGGCCTCGGCTTCCGATGCGGTCTCTGCGGCATAGGCGGCGGGCAGCGTGACCGGCATCAGGTGGCATAGCGCAGCGAGCGCAACGCCCAGTGCGAGCCGTGAAGCTTTGTTCATGGCGGATTCTCGGCGGATGGTGACGGCTTGCGGGCGCTCCGGCGGCGGATGGAAATGGCAAGGCACGTTGCGGGCAGGGCCACATGGCGCTGCGTCGCGATTGCGCTGCGGAACGGCCGGGACACCGGCGATGAACACGGGAAGCGAGGGCTGCGTACAGTCCATCGCTTCGGCGAATTTGGGTCAGCCACGAGAAAGGCCTGCGGGCGAAGCCGCAAGCCGGCAATGCGTGGCACGGGTCGTGCTGACCGATCGCGGCAGGTCCGTTCCCCGGAGCCGCCGCGGCTCGGGCCATTATACGAAAGCGTTCAGGTCACATGCCCCGTACGGGCGGCGCATGAAGCACCGCGGGGCAGAATTTTGCGCAACGGCGCCGGGCGCAGCGCTGACGCGGGCGGCATGTTCGCCACAATCACACTACCATCACGGCATTCGCGGGCCGGCGGCCCGCAGCGACAGTGCAAGGAGCATTCATGGGAGTACCGGCAAGCTGCCGTTGCCTGGTGCGCATTGTCGGCCAGTATCTCGACCGGCCCGCCGCGGACGGACGAAGCGCATGACGTTGTTGCGCATTGTGTAAAAACTGCGTCCCGCGGCGCTCGCCGGAGCGCCACGCGGCCGCATCGGCGCAAGGGCATGTTTCCTGCTTCCGGTATCAGGCTAGGACGTCAGATCGGAGGCAATCCATGAAAGACTACCCACCGTCGGAAATCCGGGGAACCTGGCGCCACCGCGGCTACGATGAGCCCGACGATACCCGCCAGGCACGCCACTGGCGCAGTGGCGACACCGGCGGCTCGCCGTATGGCTATGGCGAGGCCCGCTATGGCATGGAGGATGAAGACGACGAGCGGCCCACGCGTCCTTCGCGCTGGGCCGCGCAAGCGGGGTCGCGCCGCATGCCCAGGGGCTACCAGCGCACCGACGCCCGCATTCGCGATGATCTGTGCGAACGGCTCGCACACGCCGATGACGATGTCTCGGATGTCACCGTCGACGTCGTCTCGGGCATCGTCACGCTGGCCGGCACCGTCCGGGACCGCGACGCCAAGTTCCACATCGAGCAGATGGCCGAGGATGTGCTGGGCGTCAGTGAAGTGCGCAACAACATCCAGATGGCGCGGCCGGGCAGCAGCGCCGACAGCGGCGGCATGGGCAAGATCGGCGAGCGGGGCGGCGGCGCAGCGCATGGCGAGGGCCAGGGCCAGGGTGAGCAGCGGGTCGGCCAGTCCACCGGCGAGCGCCGGCAGGTCGGCTCCCCGGCCGGCGACGTGCTGTACATCGTGCAAGGCTGGGACGGGCGGTTCCTCGCCAACGAGCGCGGCGAGGGGGTGATGGTGAAGTCGATCGCGCAGGCCGGCCTGTTCGACGATGCCGACGTGGCCCGCGCCGCTGCCGCCGAGCACTGCGGACGCGGCTACCGCCTGCTGGCCACGCGCCGCTAGCGCTGCTGCGCGCGCAAGCCTGTGCGCAAGGCCACGCCGGTGTTATCGTGAGGGCTCACGGCAAGCTCTGCCGCCACCGGGCCCTCACACCATGCATGAAGCCAGCGTTCTCAGGCCGCCGCACGCGGCGCCAGGCCAATCGTTGTCAGCGCTGTCTACGCCCGCGCTGCTGATCGAGCTCGATGCCTTTGAAGCCAACCTGGCGCGCATGGCGGAACTTGCCGAACGCGCCGGCGTGGCGCTGCGCCCCCATGCCAAGGCGCACAAGTCCGTGGCGATCGCGCAGCGGCAGGTCGATGCGGGCGCGGTCGGCATCTGCTGCCAGAAGCTGTCCGAGGCGTATCCCTTTGCCGCCGCCGGCATCGGCAGCATCCACCTGAGCAATGAATTCGTTGGCGCCGACAAGGCCGCGATGGCGGCCGAACTGGCCCGCCACACGCGCCTGTCGATCTGCGTGGACGATGTGCGCCAGGTCAGCCAGGCCGGCGTCGCCGCGGCGCGCGCCGGCGTTCGCATCGCGGTATTGCCTGAGGTCGACGTGGGGCAGGGCCGCTGCGGCGTGGCCAGCGACGAGGCCTTGCTGGCGCTGATCGACGCGATCGACGCCGAAGACGCGCTGGATTTTGGCGGCCTGCAGGGCTATCACGGCGGCATCCAGCATATCGAGGCATGGGCACAGCGGCGCGAGGCCGCTCAGCGCGCGGCCGAGGCCACCGCCGGCTACCTGCGCGCGCTGGAGCGGCGCGGGCTGCGCTGCCCGGTGGTGACCGGCGGCGGCACCGGCACCGCCGAGTTCGACCTGGAGAGCGGCGTCTACACCGAAATCCAGCCGGGCTCGTACCTGTTTCTCGACGGCCATTACGGCTCGCTCGAATGGGAAGGCGCGCTGCGGCCGCTGCATTCCCTGTTCGTGGCATCGACCGTGATGAGCGCGGCGCGCGCTGGCGTGGCCGTGTGCGATGTGGGCCTGAAGTCGGTCGCGGTCGATTCCGGCCTGCCGCACGTGTGGCCGCGCGATGCCGATGGCGGGCTGGAGTACGTTGCCGCCAACGACGAGCACGGCGTGCTGGCGGTAACCGGCGCCGACAGCCGTGACCTGCTGGGCGAGCGGCTGTGGCTGGTGCCGGGCCATTGCGATCCCACCGCCAACCTGCACGATGCCTATGCCTGCGTGCGCGGCGAGCGCGTGGAAGCGGTATGGGCCATCGAAGCGCGCGGGCTCAGCCGTTGATGCTTGCCTGGTGCGCTCAGCGCACCGTGGCGGGCGAACGTGCCCTGGCGGGAGACGCGCTTACACTGGGAAGCCTTTCGCATTGACCCGCATTGACCCGCATTGACCCGGCCCTCCGATTTGCCTCGACCCCGATCCGCCGGGCTTGACCGGCTCCTCGCCGACATCGCTTCCTGCCGCGCCTGCGCCTTGCCGCACGAACCGCGGCCGGTGGTGCAGGCCGGCGCCCATGCGCGCCTGCTGATCGTCGGCCAGGCGCCCGGACGGCGCGTGCATGAAACCGGCATCCCCTGGAACGACCCTTCCGGCGACCTGCTGCGCAGCTGGCTGCAGCTGACGCCGGAGCAGTTCTATGACGCCGGCAAGGTGGCGATCGTGCCGATGGGGCTGTGTTATCCGGGCAAGGGTGCCAGCGGCGACCTGCCGCCGCGGCGCGAATGCGCGCCGCTGTGGCATGCGCCGCTGCTGGCGTCCATGCCGGATATCCGGCTGACGCTGCTGGTCGGCCGCCACGCACAGGCCTGCTACCTCGGCAGCCGGGCCGGAGCGACGCTGGCCGATACCGTCGCCGCCTGCGCCGACTACCTGCCGGCATTCTTCCCGCTGCCGCACCCCAGCCCGCGCAACCGCTTCTGGCTGCGGCGCCACCCGTGGTTCGACACCGACGTGCTGCCACTGCTGCGGCAGCAGGTGGCGCTGGCGCTGTCCGGCTGACGCCGCTCAGTGGTCCTTCTCAGTAGTCCTTGTGCGGGAAGCGGATGTCGAACTCCGTGAACTCGTGCTCGACGGAACGGCAACTGATGCCGGCCCCCCAGCTGGTCAGCACGTTCTGGCAGAACGCCAGCCCGATGCCGGTGCCACGGTGCGCCGGGTAGGAGAAGAAGGGCTGGAACATGCGCGCCAGCACCTTCGGCGGCACCCCCGTCGCGGTGTCGCGGAAGGTGACGTGCACCCCGTCCGGCCGCACCTCGCAGTGGATCCGGATATCACCCTTGCCGGCGCGCTTGATCGCTTCGAGCGCGTTCTTCAGCAGGTTGGTCATGACCAGCCCGAACAGCTGCGCGTTGCCGAAAACGCGCACCGGGCCGGGCAGATCGAACGTGACGATGTCGCGGCCTGGTTCATCGAACGGAAACCGGGCGATGGTGTCGCGGATCACGCCCCCCAGATCGAACAGCTCTCGCGTGGCCTTTTCCGGATTCTTGGAGTTGGCCACCAGCAGTTCGATGCTGTTGCTGATGTGCGCGATGTCGGACTCCATGCGCGCCACCGCCTGCATCAGCCCCTCGCGGCGCGGCGCGTCCTGGTCCAGCGCTGCCGGCAGCCGCGCCTTGAGGCCGCTCGCGCTGATGCTCAGGCTGGTCAGCGGCGTACGCAGCTCATGCGCGACGGTGGCCAGCGCCGCCGCCATGCCGCGCCGCTTCTGCTCGACCAGCAACTGGCGGTCGAGCTTGATCACCACCAGCACCGAGATCACGAAGCCGATGATCGGCAGCTGCAGCAGCACCGGCTGCCATGGGATCCCGCCCATGGAATTGCCGGCCAGCACGAACAGCGCCACCGCGGCCGCGGCGCCGGACAGCAGCGAGATGGTCGCGAACGCCGTATTGAAGTGATAGAGGATCACCACGGCAATGATGACCGACTCCGCCCAGGCCATCGACCCGCCGTTCTCCAGGTACAGGAAGATGAAGGCGAACGGCATGCCCACCGTGATCGCAAACAGCGCGTACGGCGGCAGCCAGCGCCGGTGCGAGAACGCCCTCGCAAACAGCAGCGGCACGAACAGCGCGGTGCAGACCAGGCGCAGCCACAGGTTCTCGTAGGGCTGCGGGAATACATACGACCAGATCAGGTAGTAGAGCGGGTGGCCGATGACCCCCAGCGCGCCCACCATCTGGATCCGCCGCAGGCGGATGACGCTCTCCTCGTCGAGCAGGATGGCCCGTGCCGCGGTATCGAACACCAACTGCCAGGTCCGGCGGGCGAGGCCGGCAAGTCCTGACAGGCCGGCGCGGCGCTTGCGGCCGCCCGGGTCCGCCAACTCTGCTTCCATCTCCAACGGCTACTCCTCGCGGGAGCTTGCGGCGAGCTCCTCCTTGGGATTGGGGGATTTGCGCCGGCTGCGGCGCGTCGATGACCATTCTTCCAGACGCACCTCGTCGCGGATACTGGCGAGAACGCTGACCAGCCGGTCGATTTCACCGGCGCTAAGTTTCGCATGCAGGGTAAGTCGCATCAATGCCCGATTTTTGGGGGTTGCCGGCGAGCAGAATACCGCGCCGAAGATGCCGCGCTGCTGCAGCGCGTTGCGCAGGACCATCACCTGCGGCTCGGTGCCGGCCTCCAGCCCGATGATCTGCTCGGAGCCGTCGCTGATGTTGTATCCCAGGGCACTGATCGCTTCGCGGGTTGCGCGGGTGATCGCATGCAGCTGTTCGCGCCGGTGGTCCGCCGCGGCGATGAAGTCGATGGCGCCGTCGAACCACGCGATCTCGTGGCGCAGCAGCCCCGAACTGAAAATGGCCGGCCGCGATTCGACCGCGAAGAAGTCCTTGAACATGCTGGAGCAGGTGACGAAGCCAGCGCGCCCGGCGAAGGCCTTGGCCAGCGACGCGGTGCGGAAATGCACCCGCTCCGACAGCCCCAGCGCCGGCACCAGCCCGCCGCCCGACGGCCCGTGGGTGCCGAGCGAGTGCGACTCATCCACGACCAGCACCGAACCCGACGCTTCCGCCACCGCGACGTATTCCTCCAGCGGCGCTACGCTGCCGGTGGTGGAGTACACCGCGTCGACCATGATCACGCCGGGGCCAAAGCGCTCGGCCTGGCGGCGCGCATGGCCCACGTCGTTGTGGCGGATCGGCACGGCCTGCGCGCCGGCGGCGGTGATGCCTTCCCACAGCGAGGCGTGGCCGTTCATGTCGATATAGACCGGCACCCCCGGCCCGGCGATGCATTGCACCAGGCCGACGTTGGCGGCCCAGCCGGACTGCGCGATCAGCCCATCCTCCGCCTGCATCAGGTTGGCCAGCTTGCGCTCGACGTGGCGCTGCGGCGTCTCGCCGTACTGGAACACGGACGACATCAGCAGCTCGGGCGGCTCATCCAGCAGCGCGCGGGCCTGCGCCTCCAGCAGCGGCCGCTCGCCCAGCAGGCACAGGTAGTCGTTGCTGCTCAGGTGCAGCGCGTCGGAACCCGGCTTGCGCCCGTGCAGCAGGTGGTCGCCGCCCCACAGCTTGCCCAGCCGGGCATCGAAGTGCTCTGACATGCGGGCTGCGATCCACTGCGGCAGCGGCGGCGTGGCCACGCTGCGGGGGGAGCAGGGAACGGGGTGAGTCGGCTGCGGACGCTGGACGGCAGAGAACATCGGATTTCCTCTGATAGGTAGGGCTTGTCGGAGAGGATCGCTGGCGGCATTGCCAGGGACCTGGGGATTGCAGGCAAGTCGGGGCGTCTGCACGTCAGCGATCACTGTGGCAAGTCCTCGGTGTCGATTGTGACCCGGCTTCCACCAGTTCAACGCTTGTTTGAGCGGGAAGGGCCACGCTGCCGTTGCATTGTGGCGCGGCCGGCGCTCGCTGGCATGTCAGTTCATCCCGATTCGTCAATGAGTGCCTGTTAAGGCATATATAGGCAGTTGTACTCACAAATACCACCCTCCGCCCAGGCGGAACCCGCCTAGGGTTTGTCCTGAAAACAACGCGTAGCGGCTTGTTTTGATTGCGATTTCTGGCGACGCGAGGGGCCTCGGGCGGCCACCTGGCCGAACTTTTGCCTTGACCTCCGGCGCCGGCCGCCGATAATGCTGCAAATCACTGCAAACGTTTGCAAAGGAGGTATGACATGGAGACATCGATCGCGCGGCAGGGATCGCCGGTATGGCCGGCCCCGCGCCCCACGCTGATAGACGACGAGCATTCGGTCACCGGCATCGTCCAGGCGGCGATGGCGGGCACCGCCAGCCCGCGCCTGCGCTTCGTCATGGACACGCTGGTCCGGCATCTGCACGGCTTCCTGCGCGAGGCGCGCCTGACCGATGAAGAGTTCGAGTTCGCGCTGGAATGGCTCGCCAGCATTGGCCAGGCTACGCACGCCACGCACAACGAGGTTGTGCTCGCGGCCGATGTGCTGGGTTTGTCGACGCTGGTGACGGTGATGAACAACAGCACCCGCGACGGCCGCACGCCGGGTGCCTTGCTGGGACCGTTCTACCGCGCCAACGCGCCGCGCTATGCCTGCGGCGACTGCGTAGTGCAGGACGATGCGCCCGGCCTGCCGCTGCTGGTCAGCGGCACCGTGCGTGGTACCGACGGCGCACCGCTGGCCGGCGCGCTGGTCGAGGTATGGCAGGCCTCTCCGGTGGGCTTGTACGACAACCAGGACCCGACCCAGCCCGACCGCAATTTGCGCGGCTGCTTCCATGCCGATGCCGACGGCGGCTATCGCTTCCGCACCGTGCGCCCGGCCGGCTATCCGGTGCCGACCGATGGCCCGGTCGGCGCGCTGCTGGCCGCGCAACAGCGCCATCCGTACCGGCCGGCGCATATCCACTTCATCGTCGCGGCGCCGGGTTATCGGACCCTGGTGACGCAGGTGTTTGCGGACGAGCCCGACAAGCTCGCCTCGGATGTCACCTTCGGCGTGCACCGGCAACTGGTCGGCACCCTGCAGCTGCACGACCAGGGCCGCAGCCCGTGGGGCGAGGTGCCGGCGCCGTTCTACACGCTGGACTTCGACTTCACGCTGGAGCCGGGGCAGCAGACGTTCCCCAAGCCGCCGATCGACTGAGCGTCGGCCGATCTTCTTTCACGTGAATTTCAACTCCGAACATGAGCCCATCCCCACTTTCCGGCAAGGTTGCCGTGATCCTCGGCGGCACCGGCAGCATCGGCTTTGCCGCCGGTGAAACGCTGGCCCGCCTCGGCGCGTGCATCGTCCTGGCTGGCCGCGGCGCCGACAAGGCGGCCAGCGCGGCGGCCGCGCTGCCGGCCGGCAACCACCTTGCCGCCGTCGCGGAAATCGCCGACAGCGCCTCGCTGCGCGCGCTGGCCGACGAAGTCATGTGCCATTACGGCCGCGTCGACATGCTGGTCAATACCGCCGGCTTTACGCGGGCGATCCCGCATGCCGACCTCGACGCGCTCGACGACGCGCTGATCGACGAACTCTTCACCATCAACTGGCGCGGCCAGTTCGCCGCGATCCGCGCCTTTGCGCCGCACCTGCGCGCCAACGGCGACGGGCTGGTGGTCAATGTCGGCTCCATCGCGGGGCGCAACGGGCAGGGCAGCAACGTGGCGTACTGCGCGGCCAAGGCGGGGCTCGACGTCATGGCAATGTCGCTCGGGCGCGCACTGGCGCCGCAGATCCGCGTGCTGAATGTCTCGCCCGGCGTGGTCGACAGCGCGTTCGTGCCCGGCCGCGACAGCGGCTTCAATGAGCGCGCCGCGAGGACGACGCCGCTGCAGCGTATCGGCCAGGCGCAGGACGTGGCCGATGCCATCGCCGCGTGCGCGACCTCGCTGCGCTTTGCCACCGGCACCACCATCGTCGTCGACGGCGGCCGGCAACTCGGCTAGGCCGGCGCCACGCTCCTTTTTCTCTTGTCCTTAACCAACGTTCGCTCATGCACGCACGCAAGACCATCATCACCTGCGCGGTGACCGGCAATATCGTCACACCCGAGCAGCATCCCGGCCTGCCGGTCACGCCGGCGCAGATCGCCGATGCCGCGCTCGAAGCCGCCGAAGCCGGCGCCGCCGCCGCCCACATCCACGTGCGCGATCCCGAAACGGGCCGCCCGTCGATGGCGCTCGAGTACTACGCGGATGTCATCGACCGCATCCGCGCGCGCAACCGCACGCTCATTATCAATCTCACCACGGGTCCCGGCGGCCGCTTCGTGCCCAGCGAAGACGAGCCACGCGTGGCGGCGCCGGGCACCACGCTGCTGCATCCGGCAAAGCGCGTCGAGCACATCACCGCGTTGCGCCCGGACGTGTGTTCGCTCGACCTCAACACCATGAATTCCGGCGGCGACGTGGTCATCAACACGCCCGCCAACGTACGCAAGATGGCTGCCGCGATCCGCGCCGCCGGCGTCATGCCGGAACTGGAGATCTTCGATTCGGGCGACCTCAACATGGCGCTCGATTTCATCCGCGACGGCGTGCTTGAAGGGCCCGGCCTGTGGACCTTCGTGCTGGGCGTCAAGTACGGCTTCGCGCCCACGCCCGAGACGATCTTCTACGCGCGCAACATGCTGCCCGCCGGCGCGCACTGGTCTGCCTTCGGCATCGGCCGCGCCGAGTTCCCCGTCGTGGCGCAGGCATGGCTGGCCGGCGGCCACGTGCGTGTCGGGCTGGAAGACAACATTTACCTGGAGAAGGGTGTGCTGGCACCCAGCAACGCCGCGCTGGTCGCCAAGGCCCGCGACATCGTGCGCTCGCTCGGCGGCGAAATCGCGTCGCCGGCGGAGGCGCGCCGCACGCTGGGGCTGCGCGAAGCCTGAGTCCCGCCAACCGTATTGCCGAACCCTGAAAGGACAAACCTTATGAACACCATCCGAGTGAACCAGAAAGCCGCCGACATCGAAGCGCTACAGATCGAACTGCTCGGCGTGGCGCGCCCCGATGCCGCGGCGGACCAATGCATCATTGAAGTCGCCAGTGCCGGGGTCAATCCCAGCGACGTGAAGGCAACGCTGGGCCTGATGCCGCATGCGGTGTGGCCGCGCACGCCGGGCCGCGACTATGCCGGCCTGGTGGTCGACGGGCCCGCGGCGCTGCTGGGCCTGCAGGTGTGGGGCAGCGGCGGAGAGCTGGGCATCCGCCGCGACGGCACGCATGGCAAATACCTGCGCATCCAGGCCAGCGCGGTGCGCGCCAAGCCGGCCTCGGTGTCGCTGCTGGAGGCCGGAGCCGTCGGCGTGCCGTTCATCACGGCCTATGAGGGCCTGCGCCGCGCCGGCATGCCGCAGGCCGGCAGCACCGTGCTGGTCTGCGGCGGCAACGGCAAGGTCGGGCAGGCCACCATCCAGATCGCCACGGCACTGGGCGCGCGCGTCTTTGCCGTCGAGCGCACGGCCGAGACTTACCGCGGCCATGCCAGCGGCGAAGTGCGCATGATCGATGCCAGCCGCGAAGCGATCGCCGAGGTGGTGCGCGACGAGACCGGCGGCCATGGTGCCGACATCGTGTACAACACCGTCGGCAGCCCGTACTTCGAACAGGCCAACCAGGCGATGGCCGTCGGCGCGACGCAGATCTTCATCTCGACCATCGAGAAGCCGGTGCCGTTCGACATCTTCGCCTTCTACCGTGGCCAGCATACCTATGTCGGTGTCGACACGCTGGCGCTGGACAGCGGCGCCTGCGCGCAGATCCTGGACCAGCTTGCGCCGATGTTCGCCTCGGGCGCGCTGCGGCCGTTCCCGGTGCTGTCCGATTACACCTATGCCCTGGCCAATGCCAAGGACGCGTACCGCGCGGTCCTGCAAGGCGCCACCGAGCGCGTGGTGCTCAAGCCATGAACACGACCCGGTTTGTCCAGGCGCCGGCGTATTTCCCGCCCAACCACGACGGCATGCATTGCCTGCGGCTGCAGGGGCACGAGGCCGGGCCGTCGGAGGCACTGTGGCTCGGGGTCTCGGTGCTGCTGCCAGGCGGCCATACCGCGCTGGATGCCTCACCGGTGGAAAAGCACTACGTCGTGCTCGAAGGCGAAGTCTGCGTGCGCACGCCGGAACAGGCCGTCACTCTGGGACAGTACGACTCGGTGCGGCTCGCGCCGGGCGAGGCGCGGCAGGTGTCCAATCCCGGCAACCGGCCTGCCATGCTGCTGCTGGCGATGCCATATCCGAAGGCGTGATTCCTTGCCCCGGAATGCAAACGATTGCAGTGCCGAACGTACACAGTACTGACCACAGAAGTGACTACAAGAAGAATGACCACAACCAAAGGGGTAGACCAATGACATCCGTTCCGAAGCGGTACCGCTTGCTGCTGCTTGCCATGGGCGCGGCCTGCAGCGGCCACGCTGGCGCGCAGTCGTCCGTGACGCTGTACGGGCGCCTGAACACCGCGCTGGAGTATTCCTATGCCAATACGGCGACCGACGGCACGCGCCTTGGCGGCGTGGGCCGCCTGACCAACAACCGCTCCGTGTTCGGCATGCGCGGCGAGGAAGGGTTGGGCGGAAGCCTCAAGGCGATCTGGCAGATCGAGAGCAACGTCTCGCTCGACACCGGCCAGGGCCAGATTGCCGGGCGCAACTCGCGCATCGGGCTGCAGGGCAGCGCCGGCACGCTGTTCATGGGGCACTGGCAGACGCCTTATACCGAGGCGACGTCGACCTACGATCCGTATTACCCGACCACCGCCGGCTATATGGCGCTGATCGGCAACGGCTCCACGTCGAGCTCGGACAACGTGCAGGACACCAGCGCGTTCGACCGCCGGCAGAAAAACATCATCGTCTACAAGACGCCGTCGCTGGCGGGCTTCAGCGGCGCGGCCGCGTGGGGCATCAACGAGGAAAAGACCACGGTGCCGCGCAATCCGGGGCTGTACTCGTTCTCCGCCGCCTACGACAACGGTCCGCTCAACGTGGTGCTGGCCTATGAGATCCACCAGCATTACCAGACCGCGGGCCGCAACGACGATGCGATGAAGGCGGGCGTTTCCTACAAGTTCCCGAGCACCACCGTCGCGTTGCTCTATGAACGGCTGCACTACCGCACCGCCACCGGCGACCTGACGCGCAACGGCTACTACGCGTCGGTCGTGCAGAAGCTCGGGCCCGGCAGCGTGCGGGTCGGCTTTGGCCTGGCCAGCAACGGCGCCGGCAATGCCACCGAGACCGTCGGCTTCTTTCGCAGCGGCGCGGAGACGGGCGCGACGCAGGTCACGGTGGGCTACGACTATCCGTTGTCCAAGCGCACCGCGCTGTATGCGTACTACAGCCGCATCAACAACAAGCGCAACGCCATCTATGACTTCGCCATCAATGAGCTGGGCGTAAGCGCGGGCGCCGACCCGCAGACCGTCGCGCTCGGCATGCGGCATTTCTTCTGAGGCGCGGCACACGCGCCCCAACCGGCAATGAGGAGACAAAGAATGATTCGATCCATCCAGGGCGCCGTGCTGGCGCTGACTTCGACGTTGATGCTGGCGGCCGCCCCCGCCGCCTCCGCCGCCAGTATGCAGCCCCAGTACCCCAGCAAGCCGATCCGGCTGGTGGTGCCGTTTTCCGCCGGCAGCGCCACCGATATCCTGGCGCGCATCCTCGGCAGCAAGATGGCCGAGGGCGGCAGCTACCAGGTGATCGTCGACAACCGGCCCGGCGCGGGCGGCACCGTCGGCGCCACCGGCGTGGCCAAGGCGGCGCCGGACGGCTACACGCTGATCCTGGTGTCGGTCGGGCACGCGATCAACGCCACGCTGTATCCGAAACTCGGCTATGACACGGTGAAGGACTTCGCGCCGGTCTCGCTGGTGGCGAGCGTGCCCAACGTGCTGGTGGTCAATGCGGCCAGCAAGTACAAGTCGGTGCGCGACGTGGTGGCGGCGGCCAAGGCCACGCCGGGCGCACTGAACTTCGACTCCGCGGGCTCCGGCAGCTCCACGCACCTGAGCGGCGAGATGTTCAAGATGCAGGCCGGTATCGACATCACGCATATCCCGTACAAGGGCACCGGCGAAGCGCTGACCGACGTCATGGCCGGCCGCGGCGACATGATGTTTGCGCCGACGGTCTCGGCCATGCCATTCGTCAGGCAAGGCAAGCTGCGCGCGCTGGCGGTGACCACGGCCAGGCGGGCCAGCGCGCTGCCGGATATCCCGACCGTCGCGGAATCGGGCTTCCCCGCCTATGCCTTCGATTCCTGGTTCGGCATCCTTGCGCCGGCCGGAACGCCGCGCGAGATCGTCGACGCCCTCAATGCCGAGATCGGCAAGGCGCTGTCGTCCCCCGACGTGCGCGAGCGCCTGGCCGCGCAGGGCGCCGAGCCGCGGCGTTCGTCGCCGCAGGAGTTTGCCGCGCATATCCAGGCGGAAATCGGCAAGCTGGCGCCGGTGGTGCGGCAGTCCGGCGTGAGGGCGGGAGAGTAACGCGCTGCACTTCGTGGAAGCCCCGGCCCTCACCCCCGGCCCCTCTCCCGCAAGCGGGAGAGGGGAGCAAACAAGCAGTCAGGACAAGCTGTTGGGTTCACCAGCGATAGCGCCTAGCGAGCGCAGCGATGCGTTCCGTGCCAGGGCCAGTGACCTGAGATACTGCCGGTGCGCAGCGCAGCCGTAGGCGTTCCTACGTTGACATCAGCAGCAGGGGCCACGCACAGCTCCGGGCTCGTTCAATCACCGCGTCAATCCCAAGCGCCGTGGTGCACCTTGCGGCAGGCAGCCCTGCACGCGACGAAGCCCAGCCCCGTACGAAAGCCCGGGCACAAGACGATAAAAGTGGCCGCCCGCCCAGGGCAAAAAACGCGCTTTTGGTTACTTTTGCCGCTCGGGCAAAAGTGACTCGCCCCTTCAGGGGCGAAACCTGGGCATATCAAATAGCCATCAGATGCCCACCCGCAGCGACGCCAGGACGCAAGAGCAGACCATGTCCTACAAGTGAAGCGCTGGAATTCATTCCCACGGCTAATGCACCGTAAAATGTCGCATCCCACCATTCCCGGGCCGCCGCCCAGCCACCTGCCGTCATGTCCGAGCGCAAGCGCCTCACCCTCAAAGACCTGGCCGCCGAGATCGACGTGCATTACTCGACGGTCTCGCGGGTCATGAATCCGGCCACGCGGCACCTGGTCGCGCAGGACGTGGCGGCGCGCATCCTGGAGGTGGCCGAGGCGCGCGGCTTCCGCCCGAACCGCATCGCCGCGGGTTTGCGCACGCAGCGTTCGGGGCTGGTAGGCGTGGTGCTGCCCGATATCGCCAACCCGGTGTTCCCGCCAATCCTGGCGGGGATCGAGTCGGTGCTGGCGCAACAGGGCTACGTGCCCATCGTCGTCAACGCAGGCACTGACAAGAGCCGGCAGCGCTTCATCATCGACCAGATGATCGGCCGGCAGGTCGAAGGGCTGGTGCTGGCGACGGCGGAGCGCGAGGACGCGGTGCTCGACTACTGCATCCGGCAGCATATCCCGGTCGTCACGGTCAACCGCGGCGAAGAGGCGGGACGGGTCTCGTGCGTGGTCAGCGACAACTTGCTGGCGATGCGGCTGACGGTAGACCACCTGGTCGGCCTCGGCCATCGCCATATCGGCCATATCGCGGGCCCGGCCGCGCTGTCGACCGGCTTCCTGCGGCGCGAGGGCTTTGTCCAGGCGGTCAGGCGGCATCGCCTGCGCCGTGACGCCTGGCACGTGATCGAGGCCGCCAGCTATTCGCGCGAGGCCGGCAAGCTGGCGTGCGCGCAACTGCTGGAAGCCTTTCCGGCGGTTACCGCCATCGCCGCCGGCAACGACCTGGTGGCGATGGGCTGCTACGACCTGCTGCGCGAACGCGGACTGGATTGCCCCGCCGACATTTCGGTGGTGGGCCACAACGACATGCCGTTCGCCGATGCGCTGACCCCGCCGCTGACCACGGTGCGCATCGCCGTCCATGAAATGGGCGAGGAGGCTGCGCGGCTGCTGCTCCGCCAGATCGACAAGCCGGGATCCGATGCCGTCACCGTGCAGCTGACGCCGCAGCTGATCGTGCGCGGCTCCACCGCTGCGCCGCACGACAGCGCCTCTTAGCCTGGGAGGACGGCAGCTCTAGCGTGCCGCCGCCACCAGTGCCGCCATGAAGGCCTGCCGCAGTGGCGTCTGCTCGGCATCGCGATGCCGGAGCACGCCTACCGTGCCTTCGCGCCGGTATGGCAGCGGCAATGGCACTACCTGTCCCAGCGCGCGGAAGAACTCGGTCATCCTCCCCGACATCACCGCCAGCAATTCGCTTTGCTGCAGCAGCGCCACGTTCGCCAGCACCGTGGCGCTCTCGATGCGCACCGTCGGCGCCGGTTCGCCCGCCAGTGCCAGTTCGTAGTCCAGCTCGCGCCGGATCTGGCTGGTGGCGGGCGGGCCGATCCATGTATAGGCGCGCGTCTCGTCCCAGCGCAGCTTGCGCCGGCGCGCCAGCGGATGCGCCGGGCCGGCAATGACGCGGATGGTCTCGGGATAGAGCAGGTCGCAGCGCAGCGGCGCGTCGATGCCCTGCACCTCGGTGCGCCCGACCACGAAATCCAGCCGCCCTTCGCGCAGGGCCGGCAGCATGTCTTCCACGGTGCCCTCGGAAAGCGTCAGGTGCGCCTCGGGAAACGCCTCGCGGAATTGCCGTACCGCTGCGGGGAGCAGGTCGACCGCAACCGTTGGCGTCGCGCCGACCGCCAGCTGGCCGGCCGCGCCGTCCGCCATCACGCGGATGGTGGCCTGGGTGCGTTCGATCTCGCTGAGGATGGTGCGCGCGTGGACCACCAGCGCTTCGCAGAAACGCGTCGGCATCAGGCCGCGCGAATGCCGCTCGAACAGCGCGACGCCGAGTTCACTTTCCAGCTCGGCCAGCCAGCGCGACAGCGCCGGCTGCGTCATGCTGAGCCGCTCCGCGGTATGGCTGACATTGCGGGTTTCGTAGAGCGCCACCAGCACATGCAGTTGCCGGATGCGCAGGCGCTGGGTCCATTCCATGGCTCTGTTTCCGGTATGCCAGAGAGGTTATAGCAGTGCCTATTTTAATCATTTCAATGTCATCTCGGCCAATGCCATACTTTTCGCACGTGGCGCCATGTCGCCTCGACAGCGTCCCCGACCGCCCCCTGAGCCGCCCCCTGAGCCGCCCCACATGTCCGACCCGACACCGCTTCCGCGCACCGATTCGCGTCCCGACTCGCGTCCCGATCCGCGCCCCAATTTCCTGCTCTTCATCACCGACCAGCACCGCGCCGACCACCTCGGCATTTATGGCAACGATGTCGTGCGCACGCCCAATATCGACCGCCTGGGAAGCTGGGTGGCGCAGCGTTGCTACGTAGCCTCGCCGATCTGCATGCCCAACCGCTCGTCGCTGATGACCGGGCGCATGCCGTCGGCTCATGGCGCGCGCCACAACGGCATTCCGCTGCCGCTGTCGCAGGTGACCTTCGTCGAGCGGCTGCGCGAGGCGGGCTACCGCACCGGACTGGTCGGCAAGTCGCACCTGCAGAACATGACGGGGCTGCCGCCGGTGTGGCCGCGCCCGCAGGATCCGCGCACCGAAGGCGAGGCGCGCCGGCCCGAGGCCGGGCGCTTCGATCAGGAATGGGGGCCGGCGTGGCGCGACGATGCCAGCTTCGACATGTCGCTGCCGTTCTATGGCTTCGGCGACGTGCAGCTGGTCATCGACCATGGCGACACGGCCGGCGGCCATTACCGCCGCTGGCTTGAACAACACCATCCGGAAGTGGCTGCGCTGTGCGGGCAGCAGCACGCCATCCCGACGCCGGAATACGCGCTGTGCGCCGCACGGCAGGCCTGGCGCACACGCGTGCCGGAGACGTTGTCGACCACCGCCTGGATCGGCGACCGCACCATCGACCTGCTGGAGCAATACGCCAGTGCCGACGCGCCGTTCATGATCCAGTGCTCGTTCCCCGATCCGCACCACCCGTTCACGCCCCCCGGCCGGTACTGGGACATGTACCGTCCCGAGGACATGGTGCTGCCCGCGTCGTTCCATGACGATCCCGCGCTGGCGCCGCCGCACCTCAAATGGATGCACGCGCAGCGCGATGCCGGCCGCGCGGTCAAGCACACGCCGGCGATGTTCGCCTGCACCGGGCGCGAGGCGCGCGAGGCGCTGGCGCTGAACTATGGCTCGATTGCGCATATCGACGACACCATCGGCCGGGTGATGGCACGGCTGGCGGCCCTGGGGCTGGACCACAATACCGTGGTGCTGTTCACCAGCGACCACGGCGATTTCTTCGGCGACCACCAGCTGCTGTGGAAGGGACCGCTGCACTACCAGGGCCTGATCCGCACGCCGCTGCTGTGGTCCGAGCCGGCCGCGCGGGCCGCACACAAGGCACCGGCCGTGCGCAGCCAGGCGTTGTGTTCGACCATCGACATCGCGCCGACCATCCTGGCGCGCGCCGGCTGCCTGCCCTACAACGGCATGCAGGGCTTGTCGCTGCTGCCGGCCATGGCGGGCGAGCCGCTGCCGCGCAAGGCCGTGCTGGTCGAAGAAGAAAACCAGCGCACGCTGTTCGATTTCCCGATGCGCACCCGCATGCGCACGCTGCAGACCGCGCGCTACCGGCTCAGCCTCTATGAAGGCGCGGACTGGGGCGAACTGTACGACCTGGAGAGCGACCCGGCCGAATCGCACAACCTGTGGTATGAGCCCGCCCTGGCGGGCGTGCGCCAGGAACTGCTGCACCAGCTGGTACTGGCGATGATCGCGCACAGTGATGCCAGCCCGAACCCGACCGCACTGGCCTGACACATCCGGGCCAGCCCGCCGGCCTGCGGCGACACCGATGACAGCCCAGCCGGTAACAGCCCCACCGATAACGAGAGAAACGGAGACAACGCATGACCCGCCCCATGGCTACCCGCCCCATTGGTTTCCCCACCGCTTCGCACCGCGCCCGACGGGGCTTGCTGGCCGCCCTTGCCGGCATCGCATTGCTGGCCGCATTGCCCGCGCACGCCCAGGACGCCTACCCGTCGCGGCCGGTCCGCATCATCGTCAACTTCCCTGCCGGCGGGCCGCTCGATAGCGTGGCCCGGCTGGTCGCCGAGCGCGCGGGCCGTGACCTGAAGCAGCCGGTAGTGGTGGAAAACCGCGCCGGTGCCGGCGGCAACGTCGGTGCCGAAGCCGCCGCGCGCGCTACCGCTGACGGCTACACGCTGCTGATGTCGACCGACACGCTGGTGACGGTCAACCCGTTCGCCTATCGCAAGATGTCGTTCGACCCGCTGCGCGACCTGCAGCCGGTGGGCCTGGCCGGCACCTTCAACCAGGTGCTGGTGACGCACCCGGCCATCAAGGTCGCAAGCCTGGACAACTTCCTGGCCATGGCGAAGACGCAGGACCTGTCGTATGCCTCGGCAGGAATCGCGTCGCCGGGGCATGTCGCCTTCGAAATGCTGAAAGCGCGCACGCAGATCCAGGGCACGCACGTGCCATACAAGGGCAACGCCCCGGCGCTCAGCGACGTGCTGGCCGGGCAGGTGCCGGCCGGATTCCTGGCGACACCGACCGCGGTGCAGTACATCCGCAGCGGCAAGCTGGTGCCGCTGGCTGTATCCGGGCTGCGGCGCGATCCCTTGCTGCCCGACGTGCCCACCGTGGCGGAGACCGGCGTATCCGGCTTCGACGCCGAGTTCGCTTTTGTGATGCTGGTGCCGTCCGGCACGCCCGCACCGATCCGCGCGCGCTGGGAGCAGGAGCTGAAGACGATCTTCGCGGACGCGGGATTCCAGAAGAAGCTGCTGGCGCAAGGCGTCAGGCCGCAGGCCACCGACGGCGCCCAGGCCACGGCGTGGCTGGCCGCCGGCAGCAAGCGCTGGGGCGAGTTGATCCGCAAGCTTGGGGTGTCGCTGGACTGACAGGAACCGCCCGCACGGTATTCTGGCAGGCACATCCCGCACAGGTAAAAAGGCACGGCTGGTAATTCTGGAAGTGCTCGTTACAACCTGGAACGCGAGGATGCCGCCACAGGCGGCGCATTGCGGGTGCCGGTGCTCTGGAATGGGATTTGCTATTCCCATGCAGGACACGTCGCGACAGCACCTCGCATGCCTTCCCTTGACCCCGTGTCGCCGCGCGCCGCCTTCGAGCTGATCCGCGAGAGCATCAAGTCGTGGATCGACGACTATGCCCCGAGCATGGGCGCGGCGCTGGCGTACTACACCGTCTTCTCGATCGCCCCGCTGCTGATGATCGTCATCACCGTGGCGGGTGTGATATTCGGCGCGGAGGCGGCGCGCGGCGAGGTCGTCAGCGAGCTGAACGGGCTGATCGGCGCCGAAGGGGCGGAGGCGGTCGAAGAGATGCTGGTCGCGGTCAGCGAACCGGCCACCAGCACGATTACCGCCACCCTGGGCGTGGTGGCATTGCTGGTGGGCGCGACCACGGTGTTTGCCGAACTGCAGTCGGCGCTCGACCGCATCTGGCGCGTGCCGCAGCGCCAGAAGAGTTCGGGCCTGTTTTCGCTGTTGCGCGCTCGGCTGCTCTCGTTCGGCATGATCCTGGGCATCGGCTTCCTGCTGGTGGTTTCGCTGCTGCTCAGTGCCGGCATCTCGGCGCTGGGGCGTGAGTGGGGGCCGCTGCTGGGCATCGACGAGGCGGTCGGGCATGCGCTGGACACCGTCATCAGCCTGGTGCTGACGACCGTGGTATTCGCGATGATCTACAAGATCATGCCGCGCACCAAGATCCGCTGGTTCGACGTCTGGCTGGGCGCGGTCGTCACGGCGCTGCTGTTCACGCTGGGCAAGTTCCTGATCGGCCTGTATATCGGCAAGAGTGGCGTGGCCAGCGGGTATGGCGCCGCCGGGTCGCTGGTGGTGTTGCTGTTATGGGTGTACTACGCCGCGCAGATTTTTCTGCTGGGTGCCGAATTTACCTGGCATTTTGCCCAGCGTTTCGGCTCGCTGCGGCACAGCGGCCAGCCGCAGCCGACTGCGCCGATACGTGGGCGGGCGCAGGTGGTCGTGGACGAGCATGCCCAAGGCGAGGCGGCACGCCATCCGGTAAAGGCCGGCGACGACGGCGTGACGCCGATCGTGGCGCTCTATGTCGACGAGATCGTGACCGCCGCCGTCAAGGCGGGAGAGCAGGGGCAGGCGACGGCGGTCGCCATCGCGGACGCTGCCGAGAAAGCCTTTACCCACTTCAGGAGCGCCGCGGGCTCGGACAGGCAGGCATTGCGTAACCGCCTGCGGGAACTGGCGCAGGCACTGGTCGTGTCTGCCGAGGCGGGGCATCATTCAGGCGATACCCGCAACCTGATCAAGTTCGGCGTGAGCTACGTCGAAGCTTGCCTGCACCGGACGCACTGAGGCGCCGCATCAGATGGCCAGCGCCGCCGGCGTGGCCTCGCCCAATACCACCACGCGGTTGCGGCCGTCGCGCTTGGCCAGGTAGAGCGCCTGGTCGCCGCCATGCAGGAAGGCGCGCAGGTCCGCGAACGGCTGGGCGTCCCCGCCGCTGGCCGAGCTGGTGGCAACGCCGATGCTGACCGTCACCGCGCCGAGCGGGCTGGCCGCGTTCGGGATCTCGAGTGCCTGCACCGCATGGCGAATGGCCTCGGCGACCCTGGCGGCGCCGGCGGCAGGCGTGCCGGGCAGCAGGATCGCGAATTCCTCGCCGCCGTAGCGGCCGGCATAGTCGCCCGGGCGGCGGATATGTCTCTGGATGCTGTCGCCGACCGCGGCCAGCGCATCATCACCGGCAAGGTGGCCATAGCGGTCGTTGAACTGCTTGAAGTGGTCGACATCGACCATCAGCAGCGACAGCGGCTGGCCCTCGCGCCGTGCCCGCCGCCACTCCTTGTCGGCGGCGTCATCCAGCGCGCGCCGGCTGCCCAGGCCTGTCAGGCCATCGGTATTCACCATCAGACGCAGGTGCGCTTCCATGTCGAGGCGGCGGCGCCACTGGCGCGACAGCAGCACTGCCAGCGCCACGATCAGCCCATCGACCACGGCGATCAGCCCGGCGAACCACCACGCGCGCTTGTACCAGGGGGCCAGCACGTCGTGGACCGAGAGCCCGACCACCACCATGAGCGGGAAGTCGGGCAGGCGCCGGTAGCTATACAGCCGCCGCACGCCGTCGACCGCGGCGACGCCGATAAAGCTGCCTTCGGTGCCCCGCAGCAGCGGCGCGAAGGAAGGGCTGGCCGAGATATTGCGGCCCACCGACGAATCGTCGTAGGGGCGGCGCATGATGATGGTCCCGTCGTTGCGCAGCAGCGTCAGCGTACCGCCTGCGCCGAGGCTGACGCCATCGAACAGCTTGCGGAAGTAGTTCAGGCGCAGGGTGCCGACGACGATGCCGCGGAAAGCGCCGTCAGGCCTTGACACCCGGCGGCTCAGGCCGATGGACTTGTTGTCCGCGGTGAGCCGTGGCTGGAACGGCTGGCTGAGGAAGATGCCGGCGTTGGCGTTGTGCACGTGGGCCTGGAAATAGTCGCGGTCCGCAAGGTTTACGGCGCGGGGCGGCCATTTGTGCGAATCGAGCACGAGATTGCCGCTGGTATCGGTGGCCAGCAGCGAGCCCATGTCTTCGGCATTGATCGAACGGTCGAACAGCACGCGCTGCCGCAAGGCGGTCGGCAGCTGCATCACTTCCGGGTCCTGCATGGCATCGGCGACGCCGGCGATGGCGAACTGGTAGATATGCAGGTTGCGCGAGATGCTGCGCTCCAGCGTGAGCGCGAGGTTGGCCGAGGCTTCGCTGGCGCTGGCCAGGGCGTCGCTTCGCATCTGGGCCAGTGCCGCGGCGCCCAGTCCGGCAATGGCAATCGCCAGGACGATGGTCGCCGGGACGATCATCGCAGCGGGGTTCAGGCGTACGCGCAGGCGTCGTCTTGCAAGGTCGATCATGGAGGCGGGCGCTGCCGGTGCATTTTTCGCAGCATTGTAGTGCCCGCGGGTACTTCGGCTGAGCCGTGGGAAAAAATGTCACAACTGAGTTTAACGGCCTGCAAATCACCTCGGGGCGTGCCGGTCCGGCCTCATGTCACCAGATCGCCACTTGCAAACGGCGCCGGGTCGCACGCCGGCGGCGCAGCGCCGGGCCGCCGCAGCGGACTGTCCGGCATGTTGACCAGGTAGTGCGCCTCGCGCCTGAGCTGCGCGGCAAAGCTGGCCGCGACGGGCGGCAGCGGCGAGTCGGCACGGTAGATCAGGCACACGGTATGGCTGGGCAGGACGTCCTCGATCGGCAGGACAGCCAATCCGGTCGAAGCCGAAGCCCGGGCCTGCATCAGCTGGCGCGCCACCATGCACAGGAGCTTCCGGTCCTGCAGCAGCGCCTGGATCATGCCAAAGGTATCGCAGCGCACCGCCACGCGCGGCAGCGGCAGGCTGCGCGCCCGGAACGCATCCATGATGGCCGCGCCCGGGCCGTGCATGCCGGCGGTCGTCAGGATCCATTCGGATCCCACCAGCTCGCGCAGCGACCGCGCATGGCGCAGCGGATGCTCCTGGTGCGCAACGACCACCGAGTCGTTGTTGTAGAGCGGCTCGCAGATAAAGTCGTGGTCGATGCCTGCGTCGGGAACCGGGCTCACCGCCATGTCGATCAGGCCCGCGCGCAAATCCTGCAGGTGCACCGCATACCGGCCGCTGTCGATGCAGAGCTGGACTTCCGGGTGTTGCCGCCGGAAGCGGTTCAGCGCCGCGGGCACGAGCAGGTGCGCCGGTCCGCCCGTGACGCCGAGGCGGACCGTGCCGGTGCGGGCGCCCAGCATCTGCGTCATCTCCTCGGCGGCCCTGCGGGCCTCCGCTGCGATCAGGCGTGCGCGGCGCAGGAACGCCTCGCCGTAGTTCGACAGCACCACGCCACGCGTGGTGCGCGTGAGCAGCGGCACATGCAGCTCGTCCTCCAGTTGCCGGATGCTCTTGGTGAGCGCGGGCGCCGATACGTCGCGCGTCCGGGACGCGGCACGGATGCTGCCGCCTTCCGCCACCGCGATGAAGTCCTGGATCTGGCTGAGCCGCATGGCAGGCGCTCCGGTTGGGGCGTCAGTCGAGCGTGACCCCGGTGTCGGCGGTCAGTTTCAGCACCACTGGCAGGTAGGCCGTGTAGGCGCTGGCCGCTTCGGACGGGATGTTGCCGATGGGTTCGGCGCCCATGTCTTCCACGCGTTTGGCGAAGGCCGGGCTTTTCACCAGCGCGCTGACCTCGCGGCCGAGGCGGTCGATGATGGGTTGTGGTGTCCTGGCAGGGGCCATCAACGTGATCGGCCCGGTCAGCCGGTAGGCTTCATCGGGAAAGCCGGCCTCGGCAAAGGTGGGCACGTCGGGCAGCGACCTCGCGCGGCGCGGGCCTGTCACGGCGATCGGCCGCAGCTTGCCGCCCGCGAAGTGCTGCTGCAGCGCGGTGACCGAGCCCACCGTGACGTTGACCTGGCCAGCCAGCAGGTCGGTCACCATCGGTCCCTCGCCGCGGTAGGGCACGTGCAGGATGTCGACGCCATACTTTTTGGCCATGTAGGTCTGGATGGTATGCGGCTGGGTGCCCGGTCCCCACGAACCCATGCGCAGCTTGCCGGGTTCCTTCTTCGCATAGTCGATCAGATCGGCCACGGTCCTCACCGGGACGGCGGCATTGACCGCCAGCACGGTGCGTGCGGTGGCGATATCCGAAATCGGCCGCAGGTCGGTGCGCGGATCGTAGGGCAGCTTCTTGTACAGCGCCAGGTTGGCGGTGATCGGGCCGGGAATGGTGAGCAGCAGGGTGTAGCCGTCGGGCGCTGCCTTGGCCGCCTGGTCAGTGCCGATGATGCCGCCCGCGCCGCCCTTGTTCTCGACCACGATGGTCTGGCCCAGCCGCTTGCCAAGGCCGTCCGCCAGCGCGCGCGCCAGCGTGTCGGTCAGGCCGCCTGCCGGGTACGCCACCACCAGCCGCACGGGCTTGGCCGGGTAGGCATCCTCGGCGCCTGCGCCAGACGGCAGCAGGCACAAGGCCGCGGCTGTGATCAGCACGGCACGCCGGCCGCGGACAAGGGTGCGTTGCTTCATTGTTTTGTCTCCTTTTCGAATCTGTGTCCGATGCGGAGAACCTTATGGTCGGCGCGCCGGAGGGGTCAACACGATGGCCTATATTTCCAATATGTGGAAATTGATTCCGCTTTTTGACACTGGATGACGTGCTGTCCAGACTGGGTAAAGAGGAAAACGCCATGAACCTGCCAGTCGAACAATTCATCGCCGAACGCCGCCGCGAGGACCCGTCCTTCGGCGGCCTGCTGGCCAAGGGCTTTGCCCTGCTGCGCTGCTTTATCGACGAGCCGCGCCCGCTCGGCAACGGCGAGCTGGCGCAGCGGCTGCAGCTGCCGCGCGCCACCGTCTCGCGCATCTGCCGCACGCTGTTCGAGCTGGGCTACCTCGACTGGGACCCGAAGCTCGACAAGTATTTCGTCAGCGCCCAGGTGTTGGCGCTGGGCTACCCGTACCTGACCGGGCTGCAGGTGCGCCACGTGGCTCGTCCGCTGATGCAGGCGCTGGCGGACCGCGTGGAGGGCGCTGTGTCGATGGGCGTGGCGCACCGGCTCGACGTGACCTACCTGCAGTCCTGCACCCACAACGAGGGCACCCCGGCGCGGCCGGGAACCGGCGCCGTGCGCTCGGTGCTGAGCACGGCCATGGGCCGGGCCTACCTGTGCACCTTGTCGAAGGCGCAGTTCGAAAACCTGATGGCAGCCGCCCGCGAGGAGCGGCCCGAGGAATACGCGGCGTTCTACGACACGCTGTGCCACAACGTGGCGCACTACCCCAAGCGCGGCTTCGCGCTCAACGAGGGCGATGCCGGCATCGGCGTGTACGGCGTGGGCGTCTATTCGCGCATCAAATACCTGAACCGTCCGCTGCTGTTCAACTGCGCCGTGCCCGGCTCGCAGGTGAAGCGCGGGATGATGGAAAAGAAGGTGGCGCCGCTGCTGATGGAGATGGTCCGTTCCATCGAGGCCGCCACCGGCCTGCGGCAATAGCCCGCCAGGCCCGACCGAAACTATCCAGAAAACAAGACCCGGAGACTGCCACATGGTTGACCTGAATTCCCTGCTGTACCCGCGTTCGATCGCGGTGGTCGGTGCTTCCACCCAGCCGGACAAGGTGGGCGGCATGCCGATCCGGCTGCTGCGCGAACTGGGCTATGCGGGACGCGTCTATCCGGTCAACCCGTCCGCTGCCGAAGTGCAGGGCCTGCGCGCCTATGGCTCGCTGGCGGACATCGGCGAGCCCGTCGACCTGGCGATCGTGGCGGTGCCCGCCAGCGCCAGCCAGGACGTGATGGCGCAGCTGGCCGGCAACGGCACGCGCGCGGCGGTGGTCTTCACTTCCGGCTTCGCGGAAGCCGGCGAGGGCGGCGTGCGCATGCAGGACATGCTGGCCCGCAGTGCGCGCGATGCGGGCGTGACGCTGCTGGGCCCGAACTGCCTCGGCGCAATGAACCTGCGCGAGCGCATGTTCGCCACCTTCTCGCCGATCCCGCTCAGCGGCGTGCCGCCGGTCGGCGAAGTCGGGCTGGTCAGCCAGAGCGGTGCCTTCGGTGCCTATGCGTACGCGCTGGCGCGCGAGGCGGGGCTGGGCCTGAGCCACTGGGTCACCACCGGCAACGAGGCCGGGCTGCAGGTGGCAGACGTGATCGCATGGCTGGCCAATGACCCGAACACGCGCGTGATCCTCGCCTACATCGAAGGCTGCCGCGATGGCGCGCGCCTGCGCCAGGCGCTGGCCGCGGCCCGCGCGGCAGGCAAGCCGGTGGTGGTCACTAAGGTTGGCACCACGGCGGCCGGCGCGCGCTCGGCCCAGTCGCACACGGCCAGCCTGACCGGCGAGGACGCGGTCTACCAGGTGGTGTTCGACGCCTACGGCGTGCACCGGGCCCATACGCTGGAAGAGTTCTTCCGGCTCGGCTACGTGCTGTCGCGCGGCCGGCGGCCGGCGACCTCGCAGCGCGCGGCCGGTGCCGATGGCGGCGCCGCTACGCCGCTGGCGATCGTCACCGTGTCGGGCGGGGTGGGCATCATGATGGCCGACCGCGCCGAACAGCTGGGTTTGCCGCTGCCGCCGATGCCGGATGACGCGGCCGAGGCGCTGCGCACCGCGATCCCGTTCGCCAGCACCGCCAATCCCATCGACGTGACGGGGCAGGTGGTGGCGCAGCCGCGCGTGTTCATGGATGCCCTCGCGGGCGTGGCGCGCAGCGGCGCCTATGGCTGCGTGGCGGCCTTCCTGGCCGGGGGCGCCAATGCGCCGCGGCTGTGGCCGGAACTGCAGCAGACCATCGGTGCGTTGAGCGAAGACGCGAATGCCGCGCCGCTGCTGCTGGCCGGCATCGTCGACGACGACAAGCGCGCATGGCTGGAAGCGCGCGGCTGCCTGGTGTTCCGCGAACCGGGCCATGCGGTCGAAGCCGTCGCCACGCTGGCGCGGGCGGCGGCGCTGGGAGCCGGCCCGTGTACGTCGTCAGGGACCGAGCCGCGGCGCGATGGCCTCGTGCGCGAGCTGCCAGCCGAAGCCACGGCGCTGTCCGAATACGAGGCCATGCGCCTGCTCGCCGACGCCGGGGTGCCAGTGGCACCGCACGGGCTCGCGCGCGATGCGGACGAGGCGGTGCGCATCGCCGAGGGCCTTGGCTATCCCGTGGTGGTCAAGCTGTGCTCGCGCGAGATCCTGCACAAGAGCGATGTCGGCGGGGTCGCCCTCAACCTCGCCGATGCGCAGGCCGTGCGCGAAGCCTTTGCCCGCATGGCGCAAGCGATCGCCCTGGCGCGCACCGAAAGCGGCGCTCCGGTGCCGTTCGAGGGCGTGCTGGTGGCGCGCATGGTGCGCGGCTGGGGCGAGGTGATGGTCGGCGTGCGGCGCGACCCGGTGTTTGGGCTGGTGGCGCTGGCGGGCATCGGCGGCACCGCCGTCGAGATCTTCCGCCAGACCGCCTGCGGGCTGGCACCGCTGTCGCGCGCGCAGGCGCGCGCGATGCTGCGCGACAGCCGCGCCGCCGCGCTGTGCGAAGGGCATCGCGGCAACCCCGAGGTGGATCTCGATGCCGCCGCGCAGGTGCTGGCCACGGTATCGCAACTCGCCGCCGATCTGGGCGAGCGCCTGGACACGCTCGAGATCAATCCTTTCATCGTCACCGCGCAGGGGCTGGTCGCCGCCGACGCGGTGGTCACGCTTCGCGCGGATCGTTGCAGCGCTTCATAGCGACAGCGCGCAACGCGGTGGTCAAGGATGCCCGCGCAGACGGGCGCCGCCACCGCGGCAGGACGTCATACCTCAAACAAGACAGGAGACAAGCATGCAAAGGCACACGCACTTGCCGGCGCGGCGCATGGCGCTGCGCGGACTGGGCGCGCTGGCCGTGGCGCTGTGCGGGATAACATCCCCCGCGCACGCCGGCCCCTATCCCGACAAGCCGATCCGGCTGGTGGTACCGTTCCCGCCGGGCGGCGGCACCGACGTGGTCGGCCGGCTGCTCGCGGCGGGCCTGTCGAAGGAACTCGGCAAGACCGTGGTGGTGGAGAACGTGGCGGGTGCTACCGGCACCATCGGCTCGGCACAGGTCGCGCGCGCCGCGCCCGACGGCTACACGCTGGTGCTGGGCATCTCCGCCACGCATGCGATTGCACCGGCCATCTTCCCCAAGCTGCCCTATGACCCGCTGCGCGACTTCGTGCCCGTCAGCCGCCTCTTCTACGGCGGCAATGTGCTGATCGCCGGCCCCGGCTTTACCGGCCGCGACCTGCCCGCGCTGATCGCTGCCGCAAAGCGGCCGGGCGCCGACCTGACCTACGGCTCGTGGGGCAACGGCTCCGGCGGCCATCTCGCCGGCGAAAGCCTCAACGTGCTGGGCGGCATCCATCTGCGCCACGTTCCCTACAAGGGCGTCAGCCCGATGCTGACCGACGTGATGGGCGGCACGCTGCCCGTGGCCATGTCCGACCTTGCCGGCACGCTGCCGCTGATCCGCGGCGGCAAGGTGAGGGCGCTGGCGGTCACCGGCTCCGAGCGCTCACCCGCGCTGCCCGACGTACCCACCTTTACCGAGGCGGGCGTGGCGTTCGGCGTGGACAGCTGGTTTGCGCTGTTCGCCCCCGCGCGCACGCCGGCCGAGATCGTCGACAAGCTCGAACGCGCCACCAACGCCGCCATGCGCGATCCCGCCATCAAGGCGCAGGCAGAAGCGCTCGGCATGCGCTACACCCCCCAGCCGCGCAGCGCCTTCGCCGCGCAGATGCGCAGCGACGTGCCCGCCTGGGCCGCGCTGGTCAAGTCGAGCGGCGCGGCCCAGGAATGAGCCGCCACGCATTTCCGCTATTTCCGCCCATTTTTCCGGAGTCCCTGCATGAACCATCCCGCGCCACAGCTCTTCTCCGCACCTGTCTACAGTTCCGGCCAGGAAGCGCTGGTCGCCGCCGCCGCCATCCCGCTGGCGATCTACGGCTATCCGCTGGTCGAAACGATCCGTACCTGCAAGGTGCAGACCGCGGTCAGCGAGGCCACCGGTTATGGCCGCGCGCCGGTCAATACGCTGTCGGCGAGCGAGCGCCAGTGGACGCATGAAGACCGCGACGTCGTCACGCCCGCCAATGACCTGCTGTATTTCTGCGGCTGGGCCAACCTGGCCGACGGGCCGGTCACGCTGCGGGTGCCGCCGCTGCCGCAACGCGACCGCTACTACGTGGTGGAGCTGCTGGATGCCTTCACCAACAACTTCGAGAACCTGGGCCCGCGCAACGTGCCGGCAGAAGGCGGCACGGTGACCCTGGTCGGCCCGGGCCAGCATGCCGAAGGCGGGCATGTGGTGGCGTGCCCCACCTCGCTGGTCTGGCTGCTGGGCCGCGTGCTGGTGGAGGGCCCCGACGACCTGGCCGCGGCCCATGCATTCGAAAGCGGCTTTGCGCTGGACGCAGCGGGCAAGACCATGCCGCACTGCGTGCGCGACTGGTGCGAGTCCGGCAACGAGGCGCTCGACTTCTTCCAGAACCTGTTCAACGCGATGCGCGAGTATCCGCCCACCGAACGCGAGCTGGGCGCGTTCACACTGCTGCGCAAGGCCGGCCTGAAGCTGGAGGGCGAGATCGATGTCACGGCATTGCGCGCGGAGGTCCGCGCCGGCCTGGAGAACGCATATCGCCAGGCCATGCAGCTGATCGAGGCGCATACGCGCAGCCAGGGCCGCAAGAGCTGGGGCTACAGCCTGAAGCTCGGCGTCTATGGCGACGACTGGCTGCAGCGCGCCTGCACCGCGATGAAGGGCCTCGGCGCGCTGCGCGCCGACGAGGCCATCTACGCGATGGCCGATTTCGATGCCGACAGCGAGCCGCTGCATGGGGCACGGGCGTACGAACTGCGCTTCCCGCCCGGCATGCTGCCGCCGGCGCAGGCGTTCTGGTCGGTCTCGCTGTACGGCGAGGACCGCTTCTTCTGCGCCAACGAGATCGGCCGCTACGCGGTGGGAGACCGCACGCCGGGCCTGCGCATGGAGCCCGACGGCAGCCTCATCATCCCGATCTCGCACCGGCGGCCCGAACAGGCCGACAACTGGCTGCCGGCGCCCGCGGGCCCGTTCTACCTGATCCTGCGCCTGTACCATCCCGCGCCGGCCTTTATCGCGGGCGAGTACCGCATTCCGCCGGTGCGCCGGGTTGCCTGAGGAGCGAAATTCCATGACGCCATCCACCGCCGATTCCCGCACGCTCGCCCTTGCCCGCGAGGCCGTGCTGTACACGCTGCCGCTGTATGAAATGGCGCGCATGCGCGCCGCCACCTGCCCGCGCCGCCGCCGCGAAGGCGCCTTTGCCGATGCACGCCCCGACGGCACGCTGCGCTGGGTCAACCAGTTCTTCCACACGCGCCAGCTGCTGGGCCCGCAGCACCGGCAGGTGGTCACGCCCAACAACGACACGCTGTACAGCAACGCCTGGCTCGACCTGTCGCAGGGGCCGCTGCTGCTGGAGGTGCCGGACAGCGCCGGCCGCTACTACGTGCTCGGGCTGCTCGATTTCTACACCAACCCCTTTGCCTACATTGGCAGCCGCACCACCGGCACGCAGGCCGGGCGCTTCCTGCTGCACGGTCCCGGCTGGCAGGGCGAAGCGCCGGCTGGCGCCACCGCCATCGCCTGTCCTACCGATGCGGTGTGGCTGCTGGGCCGGCTGCTGGTGGACGGGCCCGACGACCTGCCCGCGGTGCATGCGCTGCAGGACCGCTTCCGGCTGACGCTGCCGGACGGCGGCGACCCGGTGCGCGCCTGCGACGTCGGCATGCAGCCCAACGAACACCTCGGCGCGTCGGCGCAGCAGGTGCGGCGCTACGCCGAAGTGGTGAACCGCGCGCTGCGCGAGAACCCGCCCCCGGCGGACGAGGCGGCGACCGTGCAGGCCTTCGCCGCGCTCGGCCTCGGTGCCGCGTGCGAGGGCGTGCCGCTGAAAGAAACGCAGGTGGCGCTGCTGGCCGCTGCCATGGAGCAGGTGCTGGCCGAACTGGCCCGGCCGATGCCTTCCGCACTGGGTGGCGGCTGGAGCTTGCCGGTCGAGATCGGCGCGTCATTCGGCACGCGCTATGCCGAGCGCGCGCAGGTGGCGCGCAACTACATCGGCGCGCTCGGCATGGAAGAGGCCATGTACATCATCGCCGACTGCGACGCGCAGGGACGCCCGCTTGACGGCAACGATCCGCACGAGCTGGTGTTCCCCGCCGGAAAGCTGCCGCAGGTGGGCGCGTTCTGGTCGCTGACCATGTATGACAAGGGCGACTGCATGCTGGTGGAGAACCCGATCGGCCGCTATTCGCTGGGCGACCGCTCGCCGAGCCTGCGCTACGAGCCGGACGGCAGCCTGCGCCTGCACCTGGGTGCCGCGGCGCCGCGCGACGCGGCGCGCCACGGCAACTGGCTGCCGGCGCCGGCGGGGCCCTTCTACGTGGCGCTGCGGCTCTACGTGCCCGGCGAGGCGCACCTTGGCAAGACCTTCCCGTACCCGGGCATCCAGGCCATGGAGGCATGACGATGACTGCTGACAAGATATCGCGCAGGGCCCTGCTGGCACGCATGCGCGACGTGGCGCTGCTGGGCGCGGCGCCGGCGCTGGCGCCGCTGGCTGCACTGGCGCAGGCGTATCCGGCGCGCACGGTGCGCCTGCTTTCCCCGTATGGTCCCGGCGGGTCCAACGACACCTCGGCACGGCTGCTGGCCGAAGCGCTGAGCCGCAAGTATGGCCAGCAGTTCGTGGTCGAGAACAAGCCGGGCGCCGGCACCCGGGTCGCCAACGAAACGCTGGCCCGCGCCGCTCCCGATGGCTACACGCTGCTGTGGGCGGCCGCGCCGTTTGCCATCAATACGGCGGCCGGCCTGCCGCAGCAATACGACATCCACAAGGACTTCGTCGCGGTGGGGCCGCGCGTGCTCGGGCCGGTGTTCCTGATCGTCAAGGCGGATTCGCCGGCGCGTTCGGTGGCGGATTTCGTGAAGCTGGCGCGGGCCAAGGCGGACGGCGTCACCTTCGCCTCGCCCGGTGCCGGGTCCGGGCCGCACCTGACCGCGGAACTGTTCGGCGCGCAGGCTAAGTTCAAGGTGCTGAACGTGCACTACCGTGGCGACGCCACTGCCTATACCGAGCTGCTGGCCGGCCGTGTCGACGCCACGCTCACCGCCATCACGACGGCGCTGCCGTTCATCAAGGCAGGGCAGCTGCGCGTGCTGGCGGTAGCGTCCGAGCAGCGCACGCCGGTCTATCCCGATGCGCCCACCTTCGTCGAGCAGGGCTATCCCGGCGTGACCGGCTACGGCTGGTTCGGCCTGATGGCGCCGGCAGGCACGCCCGCGGCGATCGTGCGCCAGCTCAACCAGGATGCCAGCGCGGTGCTGTCCGGCGCGGACGTGCGCAGCAAGCTGGCGGGGCTGGGATTGCAGCCCGAGCCGGGCGACAGTGCCGGCTTTGCGCGGTTCATCGATGCGGAAGTGCGCAAGTGGGCGGCGGTGATCAAGGCCAGCGGCGTGGTGCTGGAGTAGCGGCATGCACGCCGCACGCAGGCGTGCGTGTGGCGTGCGGGCAGGCATTCAGTGGATGCCGAAGGTGTCGTCCGCGCCGTGTTCCAGCATGTCGGCGGCGGCGCCATACAGGCTGCGCGACACATAGCTCCTGACCTGTCCGGCGCGCTGGCGCAGCCACGCGGCCTTGAACCGGCGCGCCTCGGCCAGCGCGGGCGCATTCCCCGGGGCCAGCGCGAGCACGTCGATCACATGCAGCGCGAGCTGCGTTTCGCCGCGTTCGGCCAGCGCTTGCGCATGGCGGATCAGCGCGCCGTGGTCGGCCACCGCCGCGGCAATCTCCGCGGCGGCATCCTGCGGCGCGGCCGGGTGCAGCGTGGTCGCGTTGCGGTCCCACCAGCCGTTTTCCGAGCGGTAGATGTCGCGCGCGATATAGCTGGGATCGCCGTACGTCGGCCGCATCCACGGCTGCTCGAACAGCTCCGCAGGCGGCTTCAGCGCGGCCAGCATCTGGCGCTCGTTGCACCCGGCGTTCATCAGCCGCACCACCTCGGCGCGCAGCCAGCGCAGCGCGCGCGCGGTCTGGCCCAGCACGCGTTCGCATTCCGCTTCGCCATGCAGCATGGGACCGAACTCACGCACCACGATACGCGGCTGCAGCGCGGCCATGCGCTCCAGCGTCTCGGCCCAGCGCACGGTATCGCGCAGCGTGCGGAAGGGCGTGCCGACATTGGGAATGGAATCGATCACGGCCGGTCCGCCGTACAGCACGCGCCGCCCCGGCAGCCAGACCGCGATCGCATCGTCGGTCTCCGAGGGCGCCCACAGCAGCTCGGCGCGACGCTCGCCGTGGCCGAGCGTCAGGCCATCCGCGAAGGTCTCGGTCGGCGCGGTATGGTTGAGCTTGCCCGCCAGCGCGCCGGCCGGGCGGCGGAACTGGATCTCCGCCATCCGTTCCTGCATGCGGGCGGTCTCGCGATAGCGCGCCTGGCGCGCCAGCACGTTGACGTGGGCAAGCACGCGCGGCGCCGGCTCGCCGCGCGCGGCGGCATGGTCGAGCCATTGCCGCACGCCGGCGTTGTAGCCCATATGGCCGTGGCTGTAGCACAGCGCCAGCACCGGCAGGCTGGTCTGCGTGCGCAGCGCCTCGATCATGCCGGCGGTGACGCGGCCGCCCGGGCCGCTGTCGACCACCAGCAGTCCGCCGCCAACGTCGGCGACGAAGCTCTGTCCCTGTCCGTGCAACAGCCAGACGCCGTCCTCGACCGGTTCGATCCCGGCGCCGGTGACCAGCGCGGCGGGCCTGTCCTCGAAATCCTGCATGCGTGGCTCCCTGAGCAAAAGAATGGATGCGGCTGCCGCCATCGGCCGGATGCATGCGGCTTGCCCTGACGGCAATGTCGCGCAAGCGGATGGCGCATGGGATTGGGGAAACTCCCCGCAAGCCGACGCGCATCGCCCGTCGGGCCAGCGCCGGCGCGGTGCGGGAGCCGGCCACGCTGGCGCGGTGTGAACCGGTGGTTAGCAGCCGGCGTTGCGCGGCAGTTCCCGGTTGTCGCCTGGTGCGCTAAGGCGGCAGCGAAGCCCGGGATTGCCCGCGGTGCTAACCGTGGGTTTACGCCCCCGCGATCCGGGCATCTGCCGCAAAAGGCGCGGCTGCCACATGATGTCTCCGCATCAACGGAACGGGAGTGGAACGCATGGCAAGCCGGCAAGACCTGCCCCTGGCAGGCATTCGGGTAGCGGAGTTCGGGCAGTTCATCGCGGCGCCAGGCGCGGCCATGATGCTGGCCGACCTGGGCGCCGACGTGGTCAAGGTGGAAGCGCTGCGCGGCGACAGCGCGCGGCGCTTCGACGGCACCAGCCCGCAGAGCCCGATGTTCCTGGCGTACAACCGCGGCAAGCGCGGCATCGCGCTGGACCTGCGCAGCAGCGCTGGCGTGGAGGCGGCGCGCCGGCTGGCACTGTCCAGCGATGTGGTGCTGCATAACACCCGCCACGGGGTGATGGAAGCGCTGGGCCTCGACGCCGGCACGCTGCGCGCAGCGAAACCGGAACTGGTCTATGCCGCGATCAGCGGCTTCGGTACGCGCGGCCCGTCGCGCTCGCGCCCCGGGCTGGACATCGCCGCGCAGGCCGAAAGCGGCATGATGTCCGTCACCGGCGAGGCCGGCGGGCAACCGCTGAAGGCCGGCTTCGCGCTGATCGACGCGGCCACCGCGCTGGCCGCTGGCAACGCCATCCTCGCCGCGCTGTTCCGCCGCGTGCGCACCGGCATGGGCGAGACCGTCGAGACCTCGCTGCTGCGGGTCGGCATCCAGCTGCAGGCGCAGCTGTGGGCCGAGTACCAGTGTTCCGGCGCGCTGCCGGTGCGCAGCGGCAACAGCCAGCCCAAGGCCGCGCCCGCGGCCGACGTGATCGCGGTGGCGGACGGGCACGTGGTGCTGTCGGCATACCTGGACGAGCACTTCGGCCGCCTGTGCCAGGCCATCGGCCAGCCCGCGCTGGCGCATGACCCGCGCTTCGCCAGCAATGCGCTGCGCGTGCAGAACCGCCCCGCGTTGCTGGCCATCCTGCGGAAAGCGCTGCGCCACCTCAGTGGCGATGCCGCGCGAGCGTTGCTGGAGCACCATCACGTCGTCGTCGGTGTGGTGCGCGACTACCGCCAGGTCGGCGCCAGCGACGACGTGCGCGCCGGCGGCATCCTGCGCGCGGTCGGCAACGGCGAGGGCGGCCAGCTGGAGCTGCCGGGACTGCCGTTCACGCTGGCAAGCATGAAGACTGACGACATAGCCGTCGTGCCACGGCTCGGCCAACACACTGCCGAGGTGCTGGCCGAACTCGGCTACGACGCCGCGCAGATCAACGATCTGGTCCGCGCCGGTGCGATCGGCTGCGAACAAACGGAGGCGGCATGAGCGCAACCCCGGCCACATCGCCGGTGCTGCTGGTGCGCCATGCCGGCTGGGCCGAGATCGTGCTGAACCGCCCGGCGCGCCGCAACGCCATCGACGCTGCGCTGGCCCGCGCGCTGGCCGATGCCGTCGACACCATCAACGCCGATGCCGAAACGCGCGCCGTGCTGCTGCGCGGCGCCGATGGCGCCTTCTGTTCGGGCCTGGACCTGAAGGCCCTGCAGGCGGAGCCCGGTGGCATGGCCGCGTTTGCGCGGATTTGGGAACGGGTACACGAGTCCCTGTTGCAAAGCCGCAAGGCCTGGATCGTCGCGCTGGAGCGCCATGCGGTCAACGGCGGCGCGGCACTGGCGCTGGCCGGCGACCTGATGGTCTGCGGTGCCGGCGCCTTCCTGCAGATCGGCGAGATCCGCCTCGGCATGGCCGCACCGCGCAACGCGGCGTGGCTCGCGCTGCGGCATTCCGAAGCGGTGGCGGCGCGGCTGTGCCTGCTGGGCGACCGGGTGCCGGCCGCCGAACTGTTGCGGCTGGGCATTGCCACCGAAGTCACCGACGACGCCCAGGTGCTGGACCGCGCGCGCGAACTGGCCGCGACCATCGCCGGCTTCCCCGCCGACGGCGTCGCTGCGATCAAGGGCGGCATGCGCGCCGCCAGCACCCGCCGCCATATCCATCACTGAAGCGAGACCCCGCATGAGCGTATCCGTTATCCCTGACAGCGAAGCGTCGCTGCTGGACTTCCGCAGCGAGGTGCGCGCGTTCGTCGCGCAGGCGCTGCCGCATGGCGTGCGCGAGAAGGTGCGCCTGGGCCTGGAGGTAAGCAAGGACGAGATGATCGACTGGCAGCGCCGGCTGGCCGAACGCGGCTGGCTCGCGCCGCACTGGCCGCGCGAGTGGGAGGGCCAGGGCTGGAGCGCCGGGCGCCGCGCCGCGTTCCAGGAGGAACTGGTGCTGGCCCACGCGCCGGAGACCGGCGGCATCTCGATCGAGATGATCGGGCCGATCCTGATCCGCTACGGCACGCCCGCGCAGCAACAGTACTTCCTGCCGCGCATCCTCAATCTGGAGCACTGGTGGTGCCAGGGCTATTCCGAGCCCAACGCCGGCTCCGACCTGGCCTCGCTGAAGACCCGCGCGCTGCGCAAGACCCGTCCCGACGGCACCGAGGTGTACGTGGTCAACGGCAGCAAGATCTGGACGTCCTACGCGCAGTACGCCGACTGGATCTTCTGCCTGGTGCGCACCGACAGCGGAGCACGCGCGCAGCAAGGCATCAGCTTCCTGCTGGTCGACATGCGCAGCCCCGGCATCAGCGTGCGGCCGCTGGTGGGGATCCACGGCTGGCACCTGTTCAACCAGGTGTTCTTCGATGACGTCGAGGTGCCCGTGAACAACCGCGTCGGCGACGAGAACGCCGGATGGGCCATCGCCAAGTCGCTGCTGGAGCACGAGCGCCTGAACCTGGCTCGCGTGGCCGAGAACCGGCGCCGGCTGGCCAAGGTACGCGCCGTCGCCGCCGAGCTGGAAGAGGGCGGGCAGCCGCTGCTGCAGCGGCCGTGGTTTGCGCGCCGGTATTGCGAACTGGAGGTGCGTCTGGAAACGCTGGCCGCAACCGTGCTGCGGTTTCGAAAGCGGGCGCGCGCCGGCGAACGGCTGGGCCCGGAGACCGGCATGCTCAAGCTGCTGGGCAGCCGGCTGATCCAGGACATCGAGAACCTCGCCGTCGATGCACTCGGCCCCCAAACGCTGGCCTACGACCGCGCCGCGCATTTCGAGCCGGCGGCACCGCAACCGGGGCAATCCGCCTACGCGGCAGCGGCTTCGGCCCGGCGCTTCGTCACCCGCGGCTACACCATCGCCGGCGGCTCCAGCGAGATCCAGCAGGAGCTGCTGGCCAGGCAGGTGCTGGGACTCTAGTCCCCGCACCGCTGCAACAGGAACCAATCCATGAGCGACTTTCAGGACGATCAGGACGATCGCCGCATGCTGCAGGAAAGCGTGCGGCGCTATGTCGAACGCGACTACGGCTTCGCGCAGCGTGGCGCGGCGCTGGCCGGGCCGGGCGGCTTCTCGCGCAGGCACTGGCAGGCTTTTGCGGAATTCGGCTGGCTGGCGCTGGGCCTGCCGCAAGCGTGCGGCGGCCTCGGCGATGCCAGCGACCAGGCCTTGCTGGCCGAGGAGCTGGGCCGCGCGCAGCCAGCCGAACCGTGGCTGGCCAATGCCGCGCTGTGCGCGCCGCTGCTGGCCGCGTGCGGCGATCCGGCGCATGTGGCCACTGCGATGGCGATGGCGGAAGGACGCACGCTGCTGGCACTGGCCGCGTGGGAGCCGCAGGGGCGCCATGACGCCTTCGACGTTGCCACCACCGCGCGGCAGCACGACGATGCCACTGGCCGGTGGACGCTGGATGGCCGCAAGACCCTGGTCCTCGCCGGCGGCAGCGCCGACGTGCTGCTGGTGCTGGCCCGCACCAGCGGCGCGCGCCGCGAGTGCGACGGCCTGACGCTGTTCGCCGTGCCGGCCGCAACGCGCGGCATCCACATCGAATCGCTGCCGACCTACGACGGCCGCCAGACCGCGAACGTGACGCTGCGCCGCGTCAGCGTGCCGGACAGTGCCCGCATCGGGGTGGTGGATGGCGCCTGGCCGCTGGTCGAAGCGGCCATCGACCATGCCACTACGATGGCCTGCGCCGAAGCGGTCGGGACCATGGCCCGTGCCTTCGAACTGACGCGCGACTATGTGACGACGCGCGAGCAGTTCGGCCGCCCGCTGTCCGCCAACCAGGTGATCCGCCATCGGCTGGTGGACCTGTATGTCAGCGTCGGACAGGCGCGCGCCATCACCGAGGCCGCCGCTGCGGCCCTGCACGGCGATGTGCCCGCGCGCCGGCGCGCGGTCTCGCTCGCCAAGGCTTTCGTGTCGGTCGCGGGGCGGGCGCTTGGCGAGGACGTGGTGCAGCTGCACGGCGCGGTGGGCATGACAGACGAGATGGAGATCGGCCACTGCTACAAGCGGCTGGCCGCGCTGGCGAATCTGTTCGGCGATGCAGACTGGCATTACGAACGGCTGGCGGAGTCTGATCAGGCGGCGCAGGCGCACGCAGCCTGAGGCGCCATCCGACCTTACCCGGGGCGCCGGCGAGCGCCCGTTCACAAGAAAGCCGGCAACGCACCGGCACAGCGCGGCCAATGCGCCGCACGGAGACAGCAGCATGTTGAACCATTCCACCGGCGCCCGCCGGGCCGGCTCTGCCCTCATTGCGGCGCTGGCCCTGGCGGCCGCCCCCGGCGCGCACGCCGAGGCCGCCTACCCCAACCGGCCGATCCGCATGGTGCTGCCCTCGGGCGCCGGCACCGTGACCGACCAGACCGCACGGCTGGTCGCCGAGCGCCTGACCACGGCGCTGAAGCAGCCGGTCGTGGTCGACAACCGCCCCGGCGCCAACGGCATCATCGCCAGCGAGACCGTGGCCCGCGCCGCCCCGGACGGATACACGCTGCTGTTCACCTATTCCGCCACGCTGACGGTGAACCCGTGGACCACGCCGTCGCTGCCCTATGACCCGGTCAGGGATTTCACGCCGATCGCGCGCCCCAGCGCGCCGGGCGGCAACCTGCTCGCCGTCAGCGCCGGCGTGCCCGTGCGCAACCTGCAGGAACTGCTGGCCTATGTGAAGGCCAGCAAGAGCGAACTGGCGTACTGCTCGTGGGGCGTGGGCTCTGGCGGCCACCTGGCGATGGAGTACCTGAAGGCGAAGACCGGCATCCACCTGCGCCATATCCCCTACAAGACCGCGACCCAGTGCAGCAACGACCTGGCCGCCGGCCACGTGACCATCGGCATCACCGATTCGGTCTCGTCCATCCCGCACCTGAAATCCAGCCGCATTCGCGGCATTGCCGTGTCGGGCCCGGAGCGGCTGCTGCCCACGCCCGACGTGCCGACCATGACCGAGCAGGGCGTGCCGTTCCAGCAAGCCAGCTGGGTCGCGTTGTTCGGGCCCAGGGGCTTGCCCGCGCCGATCGTCGCGCGGCTCAACGCGGAGGTGAACCGCATCCTGCAATCGCCCGAAGACCGCGAACGCTTCGCCGCGATGAACCTGAAGCCGGCCACGCCGGCCAGCGCGGCGGAACTGGCGAAGCTCGTCAGCGCCGACCTTGCGGCATGGGGCGAGGTGGTGAAGGTGGCGGGACTGAAGGCGGACTGAAGGCGGAATGAGGGCAACAAGCAACAAGCAACAAGCGCAACACACGCAACACACGAAGACAACAACGAGGACGGGAGACAGGCAGCGTGAAGGCTAGACAGTGGATGGCGATGGGATTGGCCGGGGCGGCGCTCTACGGCGGCAACACGGCCGCGGGGACGATGCAGCTGTACGGCGTGGTCGATGCCTCGATCGAATACGCGCGGGGATCCGACAGCGTGGTGCGGATGCGGGAAGGCCAGCAGGCGGCATCGCGCTGGGGCATCCGCGGCATCGAGGACCTGGGCGGCGGCCTCAAGGCCAACTTTCTGGTCGAGTCAGGCTTCAATATCGACAACGGCGCCGAGTTCTTCGGCAACAACCGCCTGTTCGGGCGGCAGGCGTACATGGGCTTGTCCGACGGGTGGGGCGAATTCCGCCTCGGCCGCCAGTACACGCCGTCGTTCTATGCGCTGCTGCGGCTCGACCCGTTCCTGCTCAACGGCGCGGTGTCGCCATTCAACCTGCTCAGCGCCACGGCATCGCAGGGCACCGGGCATGTCGCCTATGGCGCGCGCTTCGACAACGCCGTGCAGTACTTCTCGCCCAACTGGGGCGGCTTCGCCTTCGGCGCGGCGGTGGCGCCGGGCGAGGTGCCGGGCTCGCCGCGCTCGGGGCTGAACTTCGGCATGAACGCGACCTACGAAGCCGGCAACGTCTACGCGTTCTACACCTACCAGGGCATGTACACCGGCGCCAACGTGCCGGTGGAGCCGACGCTGACGTCGAACCACTTTGTCGGCGGCTCTTACCGCTTCAAGCCGGTGGAAGTCGGCCTGCTGTTCAGCATGGCAAGCAGCAACCGCCCCGAGACGCGGTCGGCGCGCCACTATGGCGTGACCTTCAGCTGGACAGTGACGCCGCGCGACATCTTCAAGGCCGCGGCAATCAAGCGGCAGATCCTGGGCGGCGGGGAACGGCCGCTGGCCATGACCATCGGCTGGGATCATGACCTGAGCAAGCGCACCACGGCGTACATGCGGGCGGTGTGGGTGCATAACAGTCCGGGCGGCAGCGCCAGCATCAACAGCATCGCGATCGATCCGGGCAGCGGCGACGATGCCAGGTCGGTGAGCGTGGGCTTGCGGCATCGGTTTTGAGGGCCGGGGGGCGGGGGCGGGGCGGCATGCGCGGCATGCCGGCCAGGCATGCCATGCCGACGCAATGCTCATGGCAGGCCACTTCACCGGTTCACACAATGGAAGGGCCAACCGGAGCCTTCCATGTCCTCATGCACTCTTTCCCTCGAAGCGGAATGCCGGCGCCTGCGACTGCCTGCCGGCGCGGAGCTGGCCTGCCGCGCGGGCAGCCTGTGGCTGACCTTCGAAGACGGGGATCGGCCATCGCCTGACGTCATGCTTGCGCCGGGCGAACGCTACCGGCTGCATCGTGACGCCGATGTGTTTGTCGCCGCGCTGCATGGCGCCGGCCCCGCGTTGTGCCAGGTTGAAGCGCCGTCACGCTCCCGCAGCGCGGGATCGTCGTGGGTCAGGCGCTTCAGGTGGCTGTGGCGCGCGCGCGCGTCGTGACAGTGTGCGCGGCTTCCTGGCAGATCCATTCGGCCACGCGCCTGACATCCTCGCGCGGCTGGTCCGAGGCATGGACCAGCCAGTAAGCGTTCGGACTCGGCGGCGCCTGCAGCGCCGTCGGCACGATCACGAGCTGGCCGCCATCGATCAGCGGCCGCACCAGTTCCAGTCGCCCGAGTGCGATGCCCTGGCCCGCCAGCGCGGCATGGATGACCTGGTCGTATTGGTTGAAGCGCAGCATGCCGCGCTGGCTCGCCTGGTGGTAGCCGCCCGGCTCCAGCCAGCTGCGCCACTGCAGCCATGTGCGGGGATCGTCGAATTCCAGAAGCGGCAGGCTCAGCAGCGGCTCGTCGTGCCCGCCGGCTTCGGCTATCTCGCGCACCAGCGAGGGATGGGCCACCGGGGCGATGTGCTCGCCGAACAGGCGTATGGCACCGGGCGGCGCCGCGGCGTCGCGGCAATAGCGCACGGCGAGGTCGATGCCCTCGGCACGCAGGTCGCCGATGCGGTTGCTGGCTGACAGGCGCACGTCCAGGTGCGGATGCGTCTTCTGCAGGCTGCCCAGCCGCGGCAGCAGCCACAAGCCCGTCACGCCGATGCTGGCGGTGACCGTGACCGGCCGCTGGCCCTCGATGCGGCGTACCTCGGCCACCACGTCCTGCAGCTGCTGCAGCGCGCTGTCGGCGCTGCGGAACAACCGTTCGCCCTCGGCGGTGAAGGCGACGCCGCGATGCTTGCGCACGAACAGCGGCACCTTCAGCTGCTCTTCCAGCGCGTGGATCTGCCGGCTGACCGCCGACTGCGTCAGGCACAGGTCGTCCGCGGCCTGGGTGATGCTCATGCGCCGGCCGACGGCGACGAAGCCCTTGAGCAGGTCGAGCGGGAACAGTCGGACGAGCGGGACAGACATGCGGGGCCTCCAGGCAAACACGGCATAAAGACGCGCGAAACCCCATTACAGCACGATCCGCGACGCCTCTGCCATGCGTGGTGCGCATGGCAAAACGACAGAATGATCGCTTGAGGCAGGACGCCGGGGCGGCTGCAATAGATGGGCGGCCACGCTGCTGATCCTCGCCGTTGCGCTGGCCGTGGCGCTGCCGACGGCGCTGCCTTTCCAGGCTCGCGCCGCCGTCGTCGCCTCGGCACGCAGTGGCGAAGGCAAGCCGGCCGGCGAGCTGCCGCTGCTGGCCGCGGTACGAGGCCCTCAGCCATCCCGGCTTCTGGCTGCTGAACCTTGGCTTCCTGGCTTGCGGCTTCCAGCTGGCCTTCATCGCCAGCCACTTGCCCGCTTATCTGATCGATCGCGGCATGCGTCCGGCCGACGGGGTGGCCGCGCTCGCCATCTTCGCGCTTGCCAATGTGGCAGGCATCTATGTGTTCGGACTTCTGGGCGGGCGCCACAGCAAGAAATACCTGCTTGCCGGCAGGGTAGCCCGCAGCCTTGCGGTGCGGCCAGGCGGGCATCACTACGTGAGCGGCACCTCGACGCCGACAGGCGCGACGTACTCCGTGATCCGCCGCCGCGACAGTTCCATGTGCGCGCGCACGATATCTCCGGCGGCCTGCGCATCGTGACGCTCGATGGCCTCGATGATCTGCTCGTGCTGGCCGGCCGCCTTGCCGAGATCCGCCTCCATGTCGTGCGTGGTCGGATGGCGGTAGAAGATCTTGCCGAGCCGGGCATGGTCGATCAGGATCCGGCGCAGGCTGGGCATCAGGTAGGGGTTGTGCGCCATCCTGCCGATCTGCAGATGGAACTGGTCGTTGTACAGCACGCGGTTCTCGACATCGTTCTTTTCGATGGCTTCGCGGAACCGCAGCTGGATCTGCTTCAGTTCATCGATCTCGGCACGCGTTGCATTCGTCGCGGCCAGCTGCGTGGTCGCGATATAGATCAGCGGCGCGGCCTGGAAGAAATTCCGCAGCGACTGATGGTTCATCGACGACACGCGCGCCGCCCGGTTGGCCTCCAGCTCGATATATCCCTCGGCGGCCATCTGCCGCATCAGTTCACGGACTGGTGGCCGGGACAAGCCGAACTCCTCGCTTAACGCCAGTTCGTCCACCACGGCGCCCGGCGCCATCTCCATGCTGACGATACGCCTGCGCAGGGCTTCGTTCAGCAGCGCCTTCCGGTCAACGGAGGGATCGGCCTGCAGGGACTCGTTCTCCGCGGCTGCCTTTGTCTTCGCCATCTTCATCGCCTTTGTCTATCAATCGTAGACATTTTATAGCAGGCGGGCGGGCGCGCGGTGCTGCCAGCCCGATTGCCGGAGCAAAAAGTGGATTGTAAGGCGCTTCAGTCGTCATTTCGCTGCCGTGTTTACCCTGATGGCGGCATGTCTAGCGTATGAATATTCTATGTCTACAATTTGTAGACAGACGAACGCAATGACCACGACGACTGCGACACGCGCTCCGGCGCCGGGTTGCGAGCGGTGGAGACAAGGGCGACAGCGAGTTTTCGAGATGACCAAAGTAACTTCCATTCCCGCCGACGATTCGACTTGCGGCTGGTTTCACCTGAGCCAGCCGCGCAAGCCGAAGCCATCGCATTCGGGAGAGACCAGGGCGCGCTGGGTGGTGATCGGCGCGGGATTCACCGGCCTCGCCGCGGCCCGGCAACTGGCGCTCAACTTTCCGGGCGACAGGGTGGTGCTGGTGGAGGCCCAGGAGGTGGGATTGGGCGCGTCCGGGCGAAATGCGGGCTTTGCGATCGACCTGCCCCATGACATCGGTGCGGAGGACTACATCGGCGAGATTGAAACGGCGAAGACCAGCCTGAAACTGAACCTGACCGGGCAGCAGATCCTCCGGTCGCTGGTGGAGGCACACCAGATCGATTGCCAGTTCCGGGCCTCCGGCAAATACCAGGCAGCGATCGAAGATCGCGGCGTCGCCGTACTCGACGCCTATCGCCGCGGCCTGGACAAGCTTGGCCAGCCGTACGAGATGATCGAAGGCGAGGCCTTGCCCGATCACATCGGCACGTCCTACTACCGGAAGGCGCTGTTCACCCCCGGCACCGCGCTGATCCAGCCGGCGGCGCTGGTGAAGGGCCTGGCCAGCAGCCTTCCCGCAAACGTGGAGCTCTACGAGCACACGGCCATCACCGACGTGGAATACGGTGAAAAGACCGTGCTGACGCACCGGCATGGCCGCATCGTCGCGGACCAGCTGGTCCTGACCAACAACGCCTTCGGCATGCGCTTCGGCTTCCTGCAAGGGACCATGCTGCCGATCTTCACCTATGCAAGCCTGACCCGGCCGCTGACACCGGCCGAGCAGGCGCGCCTCGGCGGCAAGCCGTTCTGGGGCCTGATCCCCGCGGACCCGTTCGGCACGACGCTGCGCCGCACCCACGACAACCGCATCCTGGTCAGGAACAGCTTCAGCTTCAATCGCGACGGACGGAGCCAGCAGAAATACCTGGACCGCTTTGTCAGGACCCACCGGGAGTCCTTCGAGCGCCGGTTCCCGATGCTGCCCGGCGTCGAATTCGAATACACGTGGGGCGGCTCGCTGGCGCTCTCGCGCAACCACATGGGCCATTTCGGCCAGCTCGCTCCCAATGTCTACGGCGCGCTTTGCTGCAATGGCCTGGGGGTGACGCGCGGCACCGTCACCGGGACCTTGCTGGCGGATTACCTGGCGGGCGAGCGCAATGACCTGATCGACTTCCTGCTGTCATCGCCGGGACCGAACAGGAATCCGCCCGAGCCGTTCCTGTCGCTGGGCGTCAACACCAATCTATGGCTGGGACAGCGTCGCGCGGGCAGGGAGATCTGATCGTTCATCCATGGGTCCCCGGACCCTTCGGTTTCATTCAAAGACTCAGGTTCCGCATTCCATCAGGGCGGCCTGGGCATTGCAGGAGACAAAGCGTGGCAAACAATGTTTCGATCGAAGACGTGCCGTTGAATAAATTCCACCAGCTGCTCTGCGTGCGCTCCGGCGGCGGCTGGGTGCTGGACGGCTTCTGGCAAGGCATGGTGGCGGCCTCCGCCTTGCTCGGCATCTTTTTCGGCGGCTTTCTTGGCGGCCTGCTGACCGGGCACCTGGGCCGCCAGAAACTGTATTTCTTCGGGCCGACGATTTTCGTGCTGTGCTCGGTGGCGCAGTTCTGGGCCGATTCGGGCGTGGCGCTGTTTTTCTTCCGCTTCCTGATCGGCGTGGGTGTCGGCTTTGAATATCCGGTCGCAGGATCCCTGCTGGTGGAGTTCTTGCCGAAGAAGTACCGCGGCCCACGGCTGGCGATGCTGACCATCCTGTGGTTCGCCGGTGCCGCGCTCGCCTATATCGTCGGAAACGCGATCCTGGATAGCGGGTGGCCGGATGCATGGCGCCTGGTGCTGGCCAGCCCGGCAGCGATCGGCGTGGTCCTGGTGCTGTTGCGCATCGGCACGCCTGAATCGCCGCGCTGGCTGCTGAGCAAGGGGCGCACGGCGGAAGCCGAGCGCGTCATCAGGAAGGTCTATGGCCCGTCGTTCTCGCTGCGGAACCTGCCGGAACAGCCGCCCGAGAAAAAGGTATCGATCCTGAGCCTGCTGCACTCGGGCTACGGCAAGCGCATGCTGTTCGTGTCGGTGTTCTGGAGCTGCTCGGTCATTCCGGTCTTTGCGGTGTATGCGTTCGCGCCGACGGTATTGCAGGCACTCAACCTGAAAGGCGCGTGGGCGTCGTATGGCTCGGTGGCCATCACGCTGCTGTTCGTGGTTGGCTGCTTCATCGCCACGCGGCTGATCAATGTCATCGGCCGGCGCAGCATGCTGATCCATAGCTTCCTGTGGTCCGGTCTTGCACTGCTGGGATTGGGCGCGTTCTCCAATGGCGCGGAGATGCTGGTGCTGGCGTTTTTCGGCGCCTACGCGGTCTTTATCGGCGGTGCCCAGGTGCTGCAGCTGGTCTATCCGAATGAACTGTTCCCCACCGAGATCCGCTCCGCCGCGGTGGGCCTGGGCGCCTCGCTGTCACGCATCGGCGCAGCCATCGGCACGTGGCTGGTGCCCATCTCGCTGCAGAGCATCGGCATCGGCAACACCATGTTCGCCGCCGCCGCGGTCACGCTGCTCGGCCTGCTGGTATCGCTGGCACTGGCTCCGGAAACGCGCTCGCTCAGCCTGCAGGAAGCGGCATCGCTGACTCGCTAGGCCGCTCCTTCTCACCAACATCACTCCACGGAGAAACCATGAAATTCGAAGGCATCTATACGCCTGCCATCACGCCGTTGACGGCGGAAGGCAAGATCGACAACGCCGCCTTTGCGGAAGTCCTCGAATCCCTGATCGAAGCCAGGGTCCACGGCATCGTCATCGGGGGCTCGACCGGCGAATACTATGCGCATACGGCGCAGGAACGCCTCGACCTTGCCGCGCTGGCCAGGGAGGTCATCGGCACGCGCGTGCCGCTGGTGGTCGGCACCGGCGCTGTGCGCACCGAAGATTCGGTCGAGTATGCGAAGGCGGCCAAGGCCATCCGCGCCGATGCCATCCTGGTCGGCTCGCCGCCGTACGCGCTGCCGACCGAGCAGGAAAACGCCGCGCACGCGCTTGCCATCGACCGCGCCGCTGGCCTGCCCATCATGCTCTATAACTATCCCGGCCGGATGGGCGTGTCGATGGGCCGCGAGTTCTTCCGCACCGTCACGGCGGCGTCCGCCAATTTCGTGGCCATCAAGGAAAGCTCGGGCCAGGCGGCACAGCTGCACATGCTGGCCACGGAGTTCAAAAACATCGATATCTCGTGCGGCTGGGACGACCAGGCGCTGGAGTTCTTTGCCTGGGGCGCGCGCAGCTGGGTCTGCGCCGGCTCGAACTTTATCCCGCGCGAGCATGTTGCGCTCTATGAAGCGTGCGTCATCGAGAAGGATTTCGACAAGGGCCGCCGCATCATGGCCGCGATGCTGCCGCTGATGGATTTCCTGGAAGGCGGGAAGTTCGTCCAGTCGATCAAGTTCGGCTGCCAGCTCGCCGGCCTGCGTCCGGGTGGCGTCCGCGCCCCGCTGCAAGGGCTCGACGAAGGGGAACAACAGGCATTGCAGGCGATTGTCGCCAGGCTCAGGCAGGATGTCGCCGCGGTCGTCGGGGGGGAGGTCTGATGGCGCGGCTACTGACGGCTGATGAATATGCAGCGATGGCCCGGGATATCGTACTGCCGACGCAGGCATTCATCGACGGCGCCTGTGTGCCCGCGGTGTCGGGCGCAACGTTCCAGACCACCAATCCCGCGACCGGCGAAGTGCTGGCCAGCATCGCCGCCTGCGACGCGCGCGATGTCGATATCGCGGTGGCGAAAGCCAAAGCCGCATTCGAGGACGGACGCTGGCACCGACGTTCCCCGGCCGAGCGCAAGGCAGTCCTGCTGCGTTTCGCCGACCTGCTCGAGAGGAACGCCCATGAGCTGGCCGTCATGGAAAGCCTCGACAGCGGCAAGCCGATCCGCGAATGCCAGAACACCGATATCCCCGAGACCATCCATACGATCCGCTGGCACGCAGAGCTGATCGACAAGATCTATGACAGCACGGCGCCAGTCGGGGCGGGCGCATTGTCGCTGGTGGTGCGCGAGCCGATCGGCGTGGTGGGCCTGGTGCTGCCGTGGAACTTCCCGTTGCTGATGCTGGCGTGGAAAATCGGTCCTTCACTGGCCGCGGGCTGCTCGATCATCGTCAAGCCGGCCAAGGAAACCACGCTGACGGCGTTGCGCGTGGCCGAGCTCGCGCATGAGGCGGGCGTGCCCGCCGGCGTGTTCAATGTGCTGCCGGGCGGCGGCAAGGAAGTGGGCGAGCCGCTGGGGATGCACATGGATGTGTCCATGGTCAGCTTCACCGGTTCGACGGCTACCGGCCGGCTGTTCCTCAGATACGCGGCCGATTCGAACCTGAAGCGCATCGTGCTCGAGTGCGGCGGCAAGAATCCCGCGGTGGTGCTGAAAGACGTCGAGAACCTCGATGTCGTCGCGCAGCACGTGGTCAACGGTGCCTTCTGGAACATGGGCGAGAACTGCTCGGCCTCGTCGCGCCTGATTGTCCATGCCGAGATCAAGGACGCGCTGCTGTCGCGCATCGGTGTCCACATGCGCGAATGGAAGATGGGAAATCCGCTCGATCCGGAGCATCGGATTGGCGCGCTGGTCAGCGAAGCCCATTTCGGCAAGGTGAGTTCGTACATCGAGCAGGCCGGCATCGAGAAACTGCGCGTGGCCTTTGGCGGCGGCACGGAAGGCGGCATTTTCGTCGAGCCGACGGTGGTCGACGGCGTGGGCCAGGACAGCAAGCTGTTCCGGGAAGAGATCTTCGGTCCCATCCTTTCGGTCACGACGTTCAACACCGTCGACGAAGCCATCGCGCTGGCGAATGATTCGGTCTATGGACTCGCGGCCTCCGTCTATACGAGCAACCTGAACCATGCGATCCGGCTGTCGCGGGAAATCCGCGCCGGCGTGGTGACGGTGAACTGCTTCGGCGAGGGTGACATCACCACGCCGTTCGGTGGCTACAAGGAGTCGGGCTTCGGCGGACGCGATAAATCGATCTGGGCGCACGACCAGTACACCGAGCAGAAGACCATCTGGATCGACGTACCGGACCACGTTGGCAACAGCTAAGTGAAAAGGCCAGCCATGCCGCGAGTCCCGTCTGGGACCGGGCATGGCGCTCGCATGCTGCCCTGGCACCGTGCAACACACGTATCATGCGCGACTCGCCGGAGCTCGCGCCGGTATTCCGTCCATCCATCGTCCCTCATAGATTCTCGGTTCCATGCAAGCAGGTTTCATCCGAAGCAAGCGTCAGGCAACACTTATCGGGTTGATCGCGATCCTGTTATGGAGTGCGATCGTCGGCCTGATTCGTGGCGTCAGTGAAAGCCTTGGCGCAACCGGCGGCGCGGCCATGCTCTATACCGTTGCCTCGGTGCTGCTCTGGCTGACGGTTGGCTTCGTCAGGCCAGGTGAATTTCCCCGGCGCTATCTCATCTGGGGAAGCATCCTGTTCGTTTCCTACGAAGTGTGCCTGTCGCTGTCGATCGGCTATGCCAACAGCGGCAGGCAGGCCATCGAGGTCGGCATGGTCAACTACCTGTGGCCGAGCTTTACCATGTTGTGCGCCATGGCGTTCAACGGCCAGAAATCGAACCTGCTGATCGTTCCCGGGTTTTCGATTGCCATTCTTGGCATTTGCTGGGTGCTCGGCGGCGACCAGGGGCTGGACTTCGCCGGCATGGCGGCAAATGTCCAGGACAACCCGCTCAGCTACGGGCTGGCCTTTGCGGGCGCGGTGATCTGGGCCGCCTATTGCACCGTGACCAGCCGGATCGCCAATGGCAAGAATGGCATCACGCTGTTCTTCGTGCTGACAGCGCTGGTCCTGTGGATCAAGTATTTCACCGGCGACGGCGGGACGATGGTGTTCAGCTACCAGGCCATCGTGTATCTGGCGCTGGCAGCTTGCGCGATGGGGTTTGGCTACGCGGCCTGGAACGTCGGCATCCTGCACGGCAACGTCACGATCCTTGCGGGCGCCTCCTATTTCATCCCTGTGCTTTCCGCTGCGCTGGCGGCCGTCATATTGCGCACGCCGCTGTCGATCGCCTTCTGGAAGGGCGCATCGATGGTCTGCGCCGGCTCGATCCTGTGTTGGCTCGCCATGCGCGGACAGCGTTCCAAGGCACCGGCTGCGCCGGAACCGGGCGCAGTGCCTGAGCGCGTCCCTGGGCAGTGAAATCGATATAGAAACAGAAACAGGACAAGAACATGTCCGCGGAGACAAAGATGAAGATTCGGTTGTCCGCTTTGCTGTGTGCGTTGTCCGCACCGGCATTCGCGCAGGTCTCGGTGACCTTGTATGGCGTGCTCGACGAGGGCCTCAACTATACGAGCAACGTCGGCGGCCACAGCATGGTGGAGATGGCAAGCGGATTTCCGCATGGCAGCCGCTGGGGACTCAAGGGGACGGAGGAGCTGGGCGGCGGCGTCAAGGCCGTGTTCCAGCTTGAGAACGGGTTCGACGTGGATAGCGGCCGCGCGTACCAGGGCGGTCTCCTGTTCGGACGCCAGGCATACGTGGGTCTTTCCAGCGAGAGCGTGGGCGCGCTAACCGCGGGGCGGCAATATGACTCGGTGGTCGATTTCCTGGCGCAGAATTCCGCGGGTGGCACGTGGGGCGGCTACATGTTTGCCCACCCGTATGACAACGACAACCTGATCAACACCTTCCGCGTCAATAACACCGTCAAGTACACCAGTCCGACGCTGGGCGGACTGAAGTTCGGCGCAACGTACAGCTTCAGCGATGATGCCAGCTGGTCGAACAACCGCCAGTACAGTGTCGGCGGCCAATACGCCAGTGGCGGGCTGGTCGTGTCCGCGGCCTTTCTCCGGGCCGACAATCCGTCGGCCACGTCCTATGGTGCGATCAACAACAGCGGTGACCAGAACCTTCTGGGCGGCAGGCTGAGGATCTTTGGCGCGGGGGCAACCTATTCCATCGGCAAGGCAGCGCTGGGAGTCGTATATTCCGATACCGATGTGGAAAATCCGCAGAGCTCCGGCTACGTCGGGCCGATCGTCCCGCCGGCGGGGTCGCTGTCTTCGCTCAGGTTCCAGAACTTCGAGGTCAACGCCAAGTACCAGTTTGGCACCGCGTATTGGGCGGGGGTGATGTACAGCTATACGCGCGCGAGCGTCAGTGCGACATCCGGCAGGCAGCATCCCGTCTACCATTCGATCGGCATGATGGCGGATTACCAGCTGTCGAAGCGGACCGATGTCTATGTGCAGGGGGTGTACCAGCACGTTGGCGGCGATGCCACCGGCACCGTCCTCGATACCGCGTATATCGCCGGCGCGGCCAATGTCTCGTCCAACCGGAACCAGCTGTTGCTGCGCACCGGGATCCGGCACTTTTTCTGAGTCGGCATCCGTCGCCCTTGCCCCGTCAGGGATGCCAGGTCGACGGTTTTTCAATCTGCATGGCGGGCCGTTGGCTGCCTGCCATCGCATACGACAGCTTGGTCGCCGCGTCGACAACGGTCTGCGCCAGTTCCAGCAGCCGCTCTTCGCCGAGCCGGGAAGTCGGCCCCGAAATGCACATCGAGCCCAGCAGGCGCCAGTGCAATCCGAACACCGGCGCGGAGACGCTGGAGACCTCGGCCTCGCGCTCGCCCAGCGACAGGTGGAAGCCGCGGCGCCGGATCGTTTCGTAAAGTTCGCCCGGCTCGCCTGAGAACGCCAATATGACCCGGCCGGGCGAGCCGCTGTCCAGCGGCAGCGCCGCGCCGATCCTGACGTGATGGCGGATGGCCTGCGGTCCTTCGACGCGGAGCAGGCAGGTGCGCTGCTGACCCTCGCGGATGTAGAACGAAGCGCTTTCGCCGGTCTTGATCGTCAGTTCCCGCAGCACTGGCTCCACCACTTCCTGCACATTGAACGTTGCCTGGTAGCACGCGCCCAGCCATCCCGCCGCGCGCCCGAGCCGCCAGCTGCCGTCTTCCTTCTGCACCAGGTAATTGTCCGCTGCCAGCGTGCGGGCCAGCCGCAGCACCGTGGTCTTGTGGATGCCGGTGCGGCGGCTCAGTTCGGCCAGCGACAGCTGCGGGTCGTTGACCCCGAAGGCTTCCAGCACGCGCAGGGCGCGCGTCACAGCGATCACGGCGCTCGGCCCCTCGTCGCCCGATGAAGCGGCCGTTGTATCACTTTTTCGGTTCATGGCACGAAATGCGGTGCACTGTGTGAAACGGCATTGTATGCCGTGAAACGGCCATCCACAATCCGAATCACAACGAAACCAGATTCGGAGACACCCATGAAGGCAACTTCCCGCCGTGGCGTTCTGGCCCTTGCCGGCCTCCTGATGGCATGCGCCACGGCCCACGCAGCACCGCAGTATCCCGGCAAGCCTATTCGCGTCATCGTGCCGTTTCCCGCCGGCGGAGGCACCGACATCATCGCGCGGGAAGTGACCAATACCGTTGCAAAGTCGACGGGCTGGGTCTTTGTCGTGGAGAACAAGCCGGGCTCAGGCGGCAACCTGGGCGTGGACGCCGCAGCCAAGGCGCCCGCCGATGGCTACACCATCGCCATGGGTCAGAGCAGCAATCTTGCCATCAACCCCTCGCTGTATGAGCGGCTGCCGTATGACCCGCTAAAGGATCTTGCGCCGATCGGCCTGGTCGCTTCAGCGCCGCTGGTGCTGGTGACGCACGTCAACTCGCCGTACAAGACGATGAAGGACGTGATGCAGTCCGCCAGGACAAAGCCCGGATCGCTGAATTTCGCCTCGCCGGGCAATGGCACCGTTGCGCACCTGGGTGGCGAGCAGCTGCAAAGCACGGCGAAAGTGAAGTTCACCCATGTGCCGTACAAGGGTGCGGCACAGGCGGTCAACGACCTGATGGGCGGGCAGGTCGACCTGTACATGGCATCGGTGCCGACCCTGCTCGGGCATATCAAGAACAACAAGCTGCGGCCGCTCGCGGTGACGTCATCGAAGCGCGTGCCGGACCTGCCCCAGGTCCCGACCATCGCCGAGTCGGGCTATCCCGGCTTCGAGACGGCGACCTGGTTCGGCTTTGTCGCGCCTGCCGCGACACCGAAGGAAATCGTCGTGCGGCTGAATGCCGAGTTCAACAAGGCGCTCCAGTCCCCGGCGCTCGCCAGGAAGCTGAACGAACAAGGCGCGTCGGTGCTGGTTGGCACGCCCGAAGCATTCACGGCGCTGATCAGGCAGGACATCGGACGCTGGGCAGCGGTCATCAAGGCCTCCGGCACGAAGCTGGATTGATCGACCCTCGCATCTATCCCTCGCATCCACTATCTCTCTCATATTGCCGGAGTTCTCCATGACTTTGCCCAACATCATCAAATCATTCGATCGCGTGCCTGCCGACATCGTCGCGCGTGCCGCCCGCTTCCAGCCCGCCATCCTGTCGGATGTCGGGGGACGCCGCGGCGCCCTGCATGGCCGTATCGGGGCCTTGCGTCCTGCCATGAAAGTCGCCGGCCCGGCTTTCACTGTCGAAGTGCGTCCGGGCGACAACCTGATGATCCATGCAGCGCTGGCGCTTGCGCAGCCCGGCGATGTGCTGGTGGTGGACGGCAAGGGCGACCAGACCTCCGCGCTGATGGGAACGATCATGATGCATGCCGCGCGCCAGCGCGGCCTGGCCGGTGTCGTCATCGATGGCGCGGTCCGGGACAGCCTCGAGCTGGAAGACATGCAGTTCCCGGTGTTTTCGGTGGGCACCAACCCCAATGGCCCGACCAAGGAAGTCGGCGGCCGCATCGGGCACCCGATTTCCGTCGGCGGCGTGACGGTGAACCCGGGCGACTATATCTGCGGCGATGCCGATGGCCTGGTCGTGGTGGAGCGCGAGAAGATCGAAGCCCTGCTCGACGCCGCGGCAAGGAAGGAAGAGGCCGAAGCCAGGCGCATTGCCCAGATCAAGGAGGGCAACACCACCGCGCCGTGGCTGATGGCATCGCTGGTGACCGCCGGTGTCCTGAAAGCGGGAGAAGCATTGTGATGAACCAGCCAGTCATTATCGTCACGGGTGCGGACCTGGCACCGGAAGCCATGGCGCTGCTGCGCGACTATCAGGTCGTATTCGCCGGCAAGACGCCCCAGGCCGCCGATCTGGCCGCGCTGGCGGCGAAGCACAACCCTGTCGGCATCATCGTGCGCTACGGCAGCGTGACGGCGGAAGTCATGGACGCGGCCCCGGCCTTGCGCGTGATCTCGAAGCACGGCACCGGCACCGACACCATCGACAAGGCCGCTGCCGAGGCGCGCGGCATCAGGGTGACGGCCGCCGCCGGGGCAAACGCCGCGGCCGTTGCAGAACATGCGCTGGCGCTGATGCTTGCGTGCGCCAAGTCGGTGGTGCAACTGGATGCGCGCATGCACGCCGGCCACTGGGACAAGGCCACGCACAAGAGCCTGGAGCTGAATGGCCTCACCATCGGCCTGATTGGCCTGGGTGCGATCGGGCGACGGTTCGCCAGGATGTGCGATGCCATCGGCATGCGCGTGATCGGCTTCGATCCGTTTGCCACGGACCTGCCGGACTATATCGAAGCGGTCCCGCTGGAAAAAATCTGGGAGCAATCGGATGTTATTTCGCTGCAATGTCCGTTGACGGCCGAGAACCGGGAAATGGTCAATGCCGGCACACTGGCACGGTGCAAGCGTGGCGTGATCCTCGTCAACACCGCGCGCGGCGGGCTGGTCGACGAAGCGGCGTTGCTCGAAGCCGTCCGCTCGGGCCACGTGGCCGCAGCCGGGCTGGACAGCCTTGCGCGCGAGCCGCTGCAAGTGCCGCATCCTTTCCAGGGACAGCCGGGCTTCGTGCTCAGTCCGCATATCGGTGGCGTGACCAGTGCGGCCTACTTCAATATGGGGGTTGCTGCGGCGAACAATACCCTGGCGGTGCTGGACCAGATGGCCGAGCCGGCGCTGGGACGGCACTAGCCCCAGTACCTTGAAAAGAACGTTCGCAGGAATGGAGACAACATGAAACACAAGCACGTCGGAGCCTCGCTGCTCCGGGCGCTGGCGCTTGCCGCGCTTGCCGCCATGTCGATGGCGGCGCAAGCCCAGGGGTGGCCAGCCAAGCCGGTCAAGATCATCGTCCCTTATCCGCCTGGCGGTGCCGTGGATGCCGTCACCCGCAAGATGGCGCAGCGGCTCTCCGAGCAGACCGGCCAGAGTTTCTATGTCGAGAACAAGGCCGGCGCGACCGGAACGATCGGCTCGGGCCAGGTCGCGCGCGCCACGCCCGATGGCTACACGCTGCTCGCCAACGATACAACCTACGCGCTGTTGCCCCACATCTTCAAGTCGCTTCCCTTCGACCCGGCCAAGGACCTGCAGCCTGTCGCGGCATACGTGTTCGCGCCGATGGGCGTGGTGGTCAAGGCCGGCGGCAAATACAAGACGCTGGCTGACCTGATTGCCGCGGCGAAGTCCGACGACACGGTTTCCTACGGATCGGGCGGGCCAGGTTCGACCCCGCATTTCGCCAGCGAAGCCCTTGGGCTCGCAGCGGGAGCGCACTTCATGCACGTGCCATTCAAGGGCGCCGGCGAAGCAACCGTCGCGCTGCTGGGCGGCACCGTCGACTTCCAGATGGCTTCCATTCCGGGTGTGATCGGGCAGGTCAAGGGCAACAAGCTGGCGGTGCTGGCCGTCAGCGGCACGAAGCGCCTGCCCGCGCTGGCCGGCGTGCCCACCTTTGCCGAGGCTGGTGTCAAGGGCTACGGTGTCACCAATTTCACCGGCTTGTGGGCGCCCAACGGCACGCCCCCCGACGTGCTGGGGCGAATCCAGAAGGAAGTGTCCAAGGCGATGGCGACGCCGGACATGCAGGCCTATGCTGAGAGTATCGGTGCCGAACCGGGCTATTGGGATGCCGGCACTTTCAGGACCGAAGTGGCCAACAGGACCGCATTCTGGGGGAAGGTTGCCCGCGGCACGGGGTTTCAGAAGCAGTAATGGCCAGCGCCGCTGCAACAGGACGATCAACGGGTGTCGAGACATGTTTCTGCTGAATTCGCCGGTCATACGTGAGGCGTCGCAGTTTTCCAGCCTGCCTGCGCGCTATCGCCATCCGCGGCGGAGCGAATGGTCCAGCGCCAACCAGGGCGGGCGCGAGGTCGATTCCTTCCTGGAGGGCCCGGTCGTCGACGATGCCGGCAACCTGTACGTCACCGATATTCCCAATGGCCGGATTTTCAGGATCGACCAGAAGGGGGATTGGGACCTGGTTGCCGAATGGGACGGCGAGCCCAATGGAATGAAGTTCCTGGATGCGGGGCGTCTGCTGGTTACCGACTACCGCAACGGGCTGATGGAAGTCGACCTGCGCGCCGGCAGTGTCCGGCCGTACCTGCCGCGCCGTAATACCGAAAGCTTCAAGGGCGTCAATGACCTGACGCTGGATTCGCAAGGAAACATCTATTTCACCGACCAGGGTCAAACGGGTTTGCATGACCCCAGCGGCCGGGTGTATCGCCTGACCCGGGCAGGGCGGCTCGAACTGCTGCTCGACAACGTGCCGAGCCCGAACGGCATCGTGCTGTCGCCCGACGAGCGCTTCCTGTTCGTTGCCGTCACCCGGGGCAACTGCGTCTGGCGCATGCCCTTGCAGGAGGACGGCAGCGTATCCAAGGCCGGGCAGTTCTTTACGTCATACGGCCCCAGCGGGCCGGACGGACTCGCCATGGACATCGATGGCCGCCTCCTTGTCGCCAATCCGGGGCTTGCCTATGTCTGGGTGCTCAATCATCGCGCCGAGCCGGTCGAGGTGATCCGAGGCACCCCCGGCCATTCGCTGACTAACGTCGCCTTTGGCGGACCGGATGGAAGCACGCTGTATGTTACCGACTCCACCGCGGGCGAGATTCTGCAGGTTGGCATGTCGGTGCCCGGCGTAAGACCCCGGCACCTGGCCGGGTGAGCCGGACACGACGGTATCGCGGCGCGGGACTGGACGCGCCAGCCAGCATTTCATCGGGTTCCCGGTGAAGCCCTGCAGCCAGGCGCCCACGCCGGCGCTCTGCCCTCGCCTGGGCGCGCGGACCACGGCGTCACAATCGGCCAGCCTGGCACGCGCCGTGTTGCCGAGGTAGCCGCCGCGCTACTTAAGCAATCTCTTATGCGCTGCGAGAGCGCCTGGCACATGGTGCGGGCGAAATGCACCGACTGTGGTGCTGCCGCGGACCTTGACTACCTCAGCTTCGACACCACCGAAGCCGGGTTCAATCCCTTCGCACTGCCAGCATGAGGCGCTGGCCTGGATCGCCGTGCAGGGTAGGGCGAATGAACCTTCATTCTCGTCTACGGGGGCTAAACTACTTCGGAGGTCAGCGCAACGGATCTCGCGCCACACGAATGATCCAAGGAGTCTTGAGATGACGAAGCGATTCAAGGTTGGGGAGCATGTCTCCTGGAATTCTGAGGCAGGCCATGTTACGGGGACGATAATCGCTGTCCATACCGAGGATTTTGACTATAAAGGGCATAGGCATCGCGCTTCGGAAGACGATCCCCAGTACGAGATCAAGAGCGACAAGACCGACCACATCGCTGCCCACAGGGGAGCCGTCCTTGAATTGGCGCCACGCAAGGGCAAAGTGTGACGTTCCCGTTCAGCACCATCGGCCATTCGAACCAGACACACGAGCAGAGACTCAGGCTCGTGTTCAGGCGATGAGTCCTGTGCGGACCGCTCCCAATGCAGTTTTCAGCCTGGGAGCGGACCACCCTTCGCGGTGCGTTTCGATAACGGTGGAGATGAATCCGTTGCACCGACAGCGGTTGCTACTGGCTCGTTATGTGAGACGCGCTAGCCGGGACCATTGAAGTTCCCCGTGGAATGAGCTTTCGACGGATATGGGTCTTGTCGTCACTTCGCCGTCGGCATCGCAAACTCGGTGCCCTTGCCGATGCTCTGCGGCCAGCGCTGCATGACCGACTTCTGCTTGGTGTAGAAGCGAACACCTTCTTCGCCATATGCATGGGTGTCGCCAAAGAGACTACGCTTCCAGCCACCAAAGCCATGCCATGCCATCGGCACGGGAATCGGTACGTTGATGCCGACCATGCCGACCTGGATGCGGCGCGAGAACTCGCGGGCCACGCCGCCGTCCCGCGTATAGCAAGAGACGCCATTGCCGAACTCGTGAGCGTTGATCAGGGAAACGGCTTCAGCGAAGTCCTTGACACGAACGCAGGCGAGGACTGGCCCGAAGATCTCCTCCTTGTAGATGCGCATCTCAGGCGTGACATTGTCGAACAGCGTACCGCCGGTAAAGAAGCCTTCCTCGTGGCCAGCTACGCGCAAGCCGCGACCGTCGACGACCAGGCTGGCGCCTTCCTCAAGACCCAGGGCCACATACCCTTCGATACGCTCAAGCGCTTGTCGGGTAACGACGGGGCCCATTTCCGAGGTGGCGTCCATACCGTTGCCGATGACGAGGTTGCGAGCGCGCTCGGCAACCAGAGGGACGATCTTGTCAGCGACCTCGCCAACCAGCACAGCGACGGAGATCGCCATGCAGCGTTCGCCCGCGGATCCGTAGGCAGCACCGATGAGCGCATCCACGGCTTGATCGATATCCGCATCCGGCATTACCACCAGATGATTCTTCGCGCCGCCCAGGGCTTGGACGCGCTTGCCGTGATGGGCTGCGCGTTCGCTGATGTACTGGGCGATGGGGGTCGAACCGACGAAGCTTACCGCGCGCACTTCCGGGTGTTCAATCAGCGCATCGACCGCAAGCTTGTCACCTTGGACGACATTGAACACGCCTTTCGGCAGGCCGGCTTCCGCGAGGAGATTAGCCATGAACAGGCTGGCGCTGGGGTCCCGTTCACTCGGCTTCAGCACAATGGTGTTCCCGGCGGCGAGCGCAATGGGGAACATCCAGCAAGGAACCATGCAGGGGAAGTTGAAAGGGGTGATGCCCGCGACGACGCCCAGCGGCTGGCGCATGGTCCAGTTATCCATGCCGGTGCTGACTTGATCCGTGTAATCACCCTTAAGCAGTTGCGGGATGCCGCAAGCAAACTCGATGATATCGATGCCGCGGGCGACTTCCCCTTGGGCGTCGCTAAATACTTTGCCGTGCTCGGCCGTGATGATTGCCGCAAGCTCGTCGCGGTGCTGGTTCATCAATTGCAGGAAGCGGTTCATGACCCGTGCGCGGCGAATCGGCGGCGTTTCGGACCATGCAGGGAAAGCTGCGGCGGCAGCTGCCACAGCAGTGCCCACTTCGTCCACGGTCGCCAGCGCTACCGTCCGCGCGGCCTTGCCGGTCGCAGGGTTGAAGACATCCTGTCGGCGCCCGCCATGTCCCTCGACATTGGAACCGTTGATGTAGTGACCAACTTGGCTGGCGTCGGTGTAAGGGGCCGAAGTCATGCGTATCTCCTGGGGTTGCGTCATGAACATGGAGGCCAGTGTAGGGTGACTTGTCGACCCCGGCTACGGCCTTTGGCTTGACACATCGTTTAGCAAACTAAACAATCTACGCATGGAAAACGTCGATAAAGAAACCCGTTGGGCGCATCTTTATTCCCTGGTGATCCTGGGAGAGCTCGGAAGCTACACGGCTGCAGCGGAGCGATTGGGGGTCACGAAAGGCTCCATGAGCCAACGCATCGCGGAGCTGGAGCGCGCGGCCGGATGCGCCCTGGTTGTGCGTACCTCGCGCAGCGTGCGGCTGACAGAGGCAGGCCAGGGCCTGGTGGATTCCATGCGGGGCGCCTTCGAGGAAATCGCACAAAGCTTTGCGAGTGTCAAAGACCATGTCGGCGAGCCGCGAGGGCTTCTGCGTGTGACTGCGCCAGTCGCGCTTGGGCGCCAGCAGATAGTTCCTCGCATCCCGGAGTTCCTTCGGCGCTACCCGGAAATGCGAATTGAGCTCGAGCTGTCCGACCGCTTCACGTCCCTGGCGCAAGAGGGCTTCGACCTGGCAATACGGCATTCCTCGACTGCGCCGGACACGCATGTCGCATGGTCACTGTGCCGCACACATTCCGTGCTGGTGGCCACTCGCAACTACTTGCGCCGTCACGGTACGCCTGGGCAACCCGAAGACCTTGCAGCGCATACATGCCTGCACTATTTCCGACGTGGCGAGACTCCTACATGGAGCTTTGAGTCGGTCCGGAAGAGTAGTGCGGCAACCCGTCGAAGCGTGTCCATTCGCGGCAGTTTCGCTGCGAATAACAGTGAAGCGCTTCGGGAGGCGGGAGCCGGCGGTTTGGGCATAGCATTGCTGCCGGATTTCACCGCTCAGGCAGATCTGGCGGATGGGAAGCTCGTCAAGGTCCTTCCTCAATGGCGACCCGTGGGATCCTTCGGCGACCAACTGTTCGCGATCCGCCCCTACAGTCCTTACTTGCCCAGGACCGTGCGTGTTTTCGTTGACTATCTGCGTGCCGAGTTGAGCGCTGGCTTCAGCACGGAGTGCGGGACAACCTGACCCGCCAGCCAACGGAAAAAGCCGCTACGCAGGCACCATCCAGGGTTGCGCTGACGACTGGCATGTCAGAGTGAGGGCGCCGGTGGCCTGGATCGCCTTTACATCCTGATCGGCAATCCAGGCGCAAGGCCAACCTCAGATCCGCTCAAAGATGGCGGCAATGCCCTGCCCGCCGCCGATGCACATCGTCACCAGCGCGTAGCGGCCCTGCACGCGTTGCAGTTCGTACAGCGCCTTCACCGTGATCAGCGCGCCGGTGGCGCCGATCGGGTGGCCCAGCGAGATGCCCGAGCCGTTCGGGTTGACCTTGGCCGGATCCAGGCCGAGTGCCTTGGTCACGGCGCAGGCCTGCGCGGCGAAGGCTTCGTTGGCCTCGATCACGTCCAGGTCCGACACCTGCAGGCCGGCGCGTTCCAGCGCGATCCTGGTCGCCGGCACCGGGCCGATGCCCATGGTCTTGGGGTCGACGCCGGCATGGCCGTAAGACACCAGGCGCGCCAGCGGCTTCAGGCCGCGGCGCTCGGCCTCGGCACGCTCCATCATCACCACCGCGGCGGCGGCGTCGTTCAGGCCCGAGGCATTGCCAGCGGTGACGGTGCCGTTTTCCTTGGCGAAGACCGGCTTGAGCTTGGTCATGTCGTCGATGGTGGCGTCATGGCGCACGTGCTCGTCGGTGTCGAACGTCACATCGCCCTTGCGGCCCTTGCTCACCACCGGGACGATCTGGTCCTTGAAATAG